>JAIKZG010000037.1 GCA_024682415.1 Prevotella sp. | reverse complement strand
GGCGCATTCGACAAGATTATGCAGGCTGGTGGTTACATCAGCGTTCGCACAGGTCAGGCACAGGATGCTAACTCAATCCTTATCCCTAAGCAGAATGCCGATGAAGCTATGGACTGCGCTACATGTATCGGTTGCGGTGCTTGTGTTGCAGCTTGCAAGAATGGTTCTGCTATGTTGTTCGTAAGTTCTAAGGTTAGCCAGTTCGCTCTCCTTCCACAAGGTCGTCCAGAGGCTGCAAAGCGTGCCAAGGCAATGATCATGAAGATGGAAGAGCTCGGCTTCGGTAACTGTACAAACACTCGTGCTTGTGAGGCTGAATGTCCTAAGAATGAGTCAATCGCCAACATCGCTCGTCTTAACCGCGAGTTTATCAAGGCTAAATTGGCTGATTAATAGAATAATCAAAACTCAAAATAAAAAGGATTTCGCTCATTGTGGGCGAAATCCTTTTTTCGTTTATAGTAAGGTTTATATAAAGCTTAGAATAATGTGAGAGCCTTCTTCACTATGTCGCTCTGCTCATTTATTATCTCGAAGTATTCGCTCATATCCCACAAATCACGGGCAATAAGCGCCTTTATCTGCAATTTTATCATAGGTATGGAACTCTGTAGCTCCGCCTTGTCTTTCGGCTTAATTTTAAGCTTTTCCGCATCTTTCACCACATCATCTATCAATGACTGTGGAACAACATAATTCTTTTTGAAGTCTGCAAAGGTGTTATATCTCTGCTTTAGCTCTTTGCGATGATTGTCGGTGTATTTCAGATTAGCGTTTATGATTACGCCGCGAGCCACAAGCATTCGATGGAATCGGGTGTATTGTGTAGTGTCGAGCGGAACAAAATAATCTGGCATAATGCCACCACCACCATATACCGTGCGATGTTTTCTTATGGTGTAGTATTTCAGCGAGTTATCAAAATGAATGCTGTCAGCGCTGTATAGCTCGCCGTGCTTGAAACGCTTCTCTATATCCTCAGCGTAAGAACTGCTGTCGCCTTTCTTATAAGGTTTCTGAATGCAGCGTCCCGAAGGCGTGTAATAATGTGCCACAGTAAGACGCATCATTGAGCCGTCGTTAAATGAAATAGGTCTTTGCACCAAGCCTTTGCCAAATGTGCGTCTGCCCACTACTTCGCCCCTGTCCTGGTCTTGTATAGCTCCAGTGAGGATTTCCGCTGCCGACGCTGAATACTCATTAACAAGCACAACTACTTTGCCGCTTTTCATCAATCCTTTGCTGTGAGCGCGATATTCGTGGCGGTCTTGACGTCGTCCCTGTGTATATACGATTAAATCGTGGTTTTGCAGGAATTCATCGGCTATTTCCACTGCCGACTGCAAATATCCTCCGCCATTTTCCTGTAAGTCGATGATGATGTCTTTCATGCCATGCTTTTTCAGAGAATCAGCGGCAGTCATAAACTCATCATACGTTTTCGCGCCAAAGCTGCCGATGCGTATGTAGCCCACTCCCGGCTTAATCATATAAGCTGCCTCAAGCGTTTTGAGAGGAATCTTGTCGCGAGTGACGGTAAACGTAAGCATATCCTTGATACCACGGCGCACGATACCGAGCTTCACTTTTGTGCCTTTCTTTCCTCTAAGCATTTTCATGATGTTCTCGCGCGGCATTTTTACTCCTGCTATGTTCTTGCCATCTACGCTTACAATTCTGTCGCCAGCCATTATTCCTACCTTTTCAGACGGGCCGTTGTTTACAGGCTGAATGATAAGCAGAGTGTCTTCTGCCATGTTAAACTGTATGCCGATACCCTCAAATGAGCCTTCAAGAGGCTCGTTGAGCGATTGCGTCTGTTTGGGCGAAGTGTATGCTGAGTGTGGGTCGAGTTTCTCTATCATGCCCCTTATCGCGTCCTCCACCAATTGCTGTTCATTCACTGTGTCTACATATAGTTCACGGATAGCCATCTCTGCGAATTGCAGTTTCTGCATCTGGCTCTTCGTGTTTATCTGGCCAAATCCACATACAGAGAAAGTGGTGAGGAAAAACAGTAGAATAAGTTTCTTCATATTTCTACGAATCATCGGTTGTTGCCAACCTTTTTTTATTAAGTTTTAAAAAAAGGGCGCAGTCATGTGCGCCCTATATATTATAAATAGGATATTATTGCTCAATGTCTTCTGGTCTGTCGTCTTCTACTACAAGGTTGTCGATGATGAAGTTTTGACGCTCCATCGTGTTCTTTCCCATGTAGTAAGCCAACAGCTTCTGCACCTGGTCTGTCTTATGCAGCGTCACCTGTTCCAAGCGCATTTCCGGACCGATAAAATGGGAGAATTCTTCAGGCGAAATCTCACCCAATCCTTTAAATCGCGTAATCTCAGGCTCTGGTCCAAGCTCAGCTATAGCCTTTACTCGTTCCTCGTCGGTGTAGCAGTAGCGAGTGATGAAATCGCTCTTTTTATCGCCTTTCAGCCTGTGCTCGTCGGCTTCCGCTATTATCTTCTTATCCTTTATCTTCGTTCGCTTGTTGCGCACACGGAAAAGCGGCGTCTGCAACACATACACATGACCTTTCTTTATCAAGTCGGGGAAGAATTGCAGTAAGAAAGTGATAATCAGCAGTCGGATGTGCATACCGTCCACATCGGCATCGGTAGCCACTATCACCTTGTTGTATCTCAGCGTGTCAAGTCCGTCCTCAATGTCGAGAGCAGCCTGTAGCAAGTTGAATTCCTCATTCTCGTAGACCACTTTCTTTGTAAGCCCGAAAGAGTTGAGCGGTTTACCGCGGAGCGAGAACACGGCCTGTGTGTTCACATCTCTGCTCTTTGTAATGCTTCCGCTCGCAGAGTCACCCTCGGTGATAAATATGCTGCTTTCCTCCTTCTTGTTGTTCTTCACATCGGAGAAGTGTATGCGGCAGTCTCTCAGCTTGCGGTTGTGCAGATTAGCTTTCTTAGCGCGTTCGCGTGCCAGCTTAGTCACGCCAGCCATCGCCTTGCGCTCTTTCTCGCTAAGCTGTATCTTGTTGAGCATTATCTCCGCCACATCGCTGTTCTTGTGCAGATAGTTGTCTACTTCCGTCTTTATGAAGTCGCCCACATATTTGTTTATGCTTGTTCCGCCAGGGCTCATAGTGAGTGAGCCGAGCTTGATTTTAGTCTGACTCTCAAATACTGGTTCCTCCACATTTATGGCTATCGCCGCAACAAGACCATTGCGAATGTCGGGATAATCGAAGTTTTTGCCTGCAAACTCCTTTATCGTGCGCGCAATGTGCTCCTTAAACGCGCTTTGGTGCGTTCCGCCCTGTGTGGTGTGCTGAGCGTTTACGAATGAGTAATACTCCTCGCCATACTGATTGGTATGTGTGAAAGCTATCTCAATATCCTCGCCCACGATATGTATTATTGGGTAAAGACCATCCACAGTCATGTTGTCGGTAAGCAAATCTTCCAGACCATTACGGCTGATGATTCTCCTTCCGTTGCACATTATCGTAAGACCTGTGTTCAGATACGTGTAGTTTCTGAGCATAGTCTCCACAATGTCGTCATGAAAAGTGAAGTTCTTGAAAAGAGTGTCGTCAGGCTCGAAGATTACCAAAGTGCCGTTTTCATCGTCTGATTTCTCCGTTGTGTCGCTTATCAGCTTGCCTTTTTGGAAAACCACTTTGCGCACTTTTCCGTCACGATAGCTCGCGCAGGTGAAGTTGGTGCTCAGCGCGTTCACCGCCTTTATACCTACACCGTTCAGACCGATACTCTTTTTGAATGCTTTACTGTCGAATTTTCCGCTGGTGTTGAGCTCGCTCACGGCATCAATGAGCTTTCCCTGAGGGATACCACGTCCGTAGTCTCTCACTCTCACCGTCTTCTGCTCGTCTATATCCACTTCTATGCGCTTTCCGGCATTCATCTTAAACTCGTCGATAGAGTTGTCGATTACCTCTTTCAGAAGCACATAGATACCATCCTCGGCATTGCGTCCGTCGCCAAGACGGCCGATATACATACCAGGGCGTGTGCGGATGTGTTCAAGTCCGGATAAGTGGCGTATGTTGTCGTCGGTATACGCCACCTGGTTAATAGTCTCTTCTGCCATAGTTTATTTGGTTATATTATATTTTCTTCTTGTAACATTTTCTGCGTTTGTGCATCACCGGTTCAAGCACTCCCCATTGGCTCTGCACATTCTCGTTGCTTTCCATCTCCACCTGAGTCTCGCCCCATTCGAAGCCATACTCCTGGTAGCGTGGAATAAGGTCGTAGAACATCAGCGCGTTTACGCCTTTCGCTCTGTATTCAGGCAATACGCCCATCAGCAGCAAGTCTACAATCTTTGTCTTGTGGTATTTTATGGCTCTCAGCACATGCCACCAGCCCATAGGCAGCAATCTTCCTCGCTTGCATTTCTGCAATGCGCGGCTGAGCGAAGGTATCGTAATGCCCACGCCCACGAGCTTGTTGTCGGCAGAGGCGTCCTCCACGAGCGTGATTAGGCTCAGGTCGATGAATTTCAGATACATGTCGATGTAGTCGTTCACCTGCCTTTCTGTCATCTCCGAGTAGCCATACAAATCTTTGTAAGTGAGGTTTATAAGGTTGAAGATTTTCTTGCCGTAGCCATCCTCGCCATATATCTCGCTTCTTTTCAGCTTCTTAATCTTCAGATTATATCTGCTTTGCACCATTTCACCGAGCTTCTTGAATCTCGCCGGCATTTCATCGGGCACATTGATTTTATACTCCACATACTTGTTGTCTACCTCCATTCCAGGCAGTTGCTCTATCAGTTGTGGGTAGTAATCATAGTTGTATATCGTAGGCATGGTGCCAAGCTGGTCAAATCCCCATGTAAGCATGCCTTCGGGGTCCATATCAGTAAATCCGAGCGGGCCTGCCATCTCTGTCATGCCTTTTGATTTGCCGTATTTCTCCACGGCGTCGAGCAGCGCTTTGAGCACCTCCACATCGTTGATATAATCTATCCATCCGAAGCGCACGGTTCTTCTTGCCCACTTCTCGTTTGCTCTATTGTTGATTATGGCGGCTACTCTGCCTGCCACCTTTCCGTCTTTATAAGCCAAGTAATACTCAGCGGTGCAGAAGTCGAAAGCCGCGTTTTTATCGTGGCTTAGCGTATTCTTTTCGTCTGAGTATAGATTTGGAACATCGTAGGGGTTGTCTTTGTACAAGTCGTAATGAAATTCGATAAACGTCTTGAGATCTTTCTCGTCGTTTACCTTCTTGATTGTTATCGAAGACATATTCTTTTAATTGCAATTAATTACTGATTGCAAATTTAATCAAAAAATTCGATATTCGTCGTGTTTTTCAGCGTTCTGCTAATGAAATAAATGGCTGCTCACTATGGGCTTGTCGCTTTCCCATGAATGAGCAGCCAAAGTTTTATAGTTTAAACTTATATCCCAGTGTGATTTGGAATACGCTGTTTTTAGAGTCGTTGTTCAGAGTGCTTTTATACACATTAGTCAGACCAAGATTATATCTCGCGTCAAGGCAGATATTCATACATTCATAAGCCAATCCTATTGGTATAGATACGTCCACCTTCTTAGCGTCAAAATAGTAATCTATGTTGTCGTGAATAAGGAAGCCTGGTTGAATGCCTGCTTTCACGGCAAAGCCTTTCACAATGTAAACATTGGCAAGGATAGGCACATTCAGATAATCCATCTTTTCTTTATTATAAGTGGTTAAATTTCCGCCCATCGGGAAATTTGGTTCCTTTGTTCCTTGTTGTGAGTAAATCAGCCCGGCAGAAAGTCCAAAAATCCTTCCGAAGTGGTATTCGCCCTCCACGCCGAGTGCAAATCGTGTGAGTTCAGTCATCTCCTTGTCATCATCATCCCATCAGGTATAGTTTATACCTATTTTCGGCTGAATCGTGAAATCTCCCTTTTCATATTGGGCATGAATGCCTGTAATCATGAAAAGCAACATTGTAATGATAAAAATAAATCTTTTCATTTTTGTAAGAATTATATATTAGTTTGTAAGAGTAATCAAAATAATATGATTGTATTTTCGTGCAAACTTAATGTAAAGATAGCGCAAGGCGAACGCAATTAAAATTCTATTTTAAAAATGCTGAGCCGAAGCCTATCTTATACAAAGATACAATTTCTTTTTAATATGGCAGTTCTTGATTACAGAAAATGCGATGAAGCCAATAATATCAATATTTGGAGTTATCAAACGGATTGATTAAGTTTGCAGTATCTTTAAAATCAAAACAGAATATGACAGAGGCAATACGTTGGGAATTAAAGTTGGATAATTATCATAAAGCATTAAGCCGTCTTGCAAGTATCGTAAACGAGTATGGAAGACGAGAACTTAATGAATATGAGCTTGACAGCATAATCAAGCGTTTTGAGTTTACTTACGAAGTGGCTTGGCGCGTAATGAAATCGTATGCCGAATATCAAGGTATTGACGACATAACAGGTTTGCGCGACAGCTTTCGCAGAGCCTTTGAGCTTGGATTGATTTCTGACGGAAAAGTGTGGATTGATATGCTGAAAAGCAGAAACGAGACAGCGCATAATTACGACGGCAGCATTGCCGACAGTGCTATTTCAAAAGTCTGCGATGTGTTTTATCCTGAAATGCTGAAATTCTATAATAAGATGCAAGGATTATCTCATAGCCATTCTAACGACATTTTCAGCGAATAAAGATATGTTTGGACTTACAGAAGAAGAACTTAACGGCATAAAGCAGATATTGAGCAAATATCCCGAAGTGAGAGAAGCAAAGATATTTGGTTCTCGCGCTCGTGGCGACTATAAGCCTGCATCGGATATTGACATGACAATCATCGGATGCGATATTACCCATCAGCAACTGGCGCTTATCGATTTTGAGCTGGAAGAATTGGCCTTGCCTGTATTCATAGACCTAAATCATTATTCTTCGCTTCGCGACAAACGCTTCATAGAGCAGATAGACAAAGAGGGCATAAGCTTTTATAAAGCATGAGAGTAATTTCCAGCTTCAATCAAGTTTGATTTTGTGTCGCCAAGGAATTTCCAAGCCCAATCAAGTTTGATTTCGTGTCGCCAGGGAATCTCTAAACTCAATCAAGTTTGATTTCGTGTCGCCAAGAAATTTCCAGCTCCAATCACGTCTGATTTCGTGTCGCCAGGGAATTTCCAGCTCCAATCAAGTTTGATTTTGTGTCGCCAAGGAATTTCTAACTTCAATCACGTCTGATTTTGTGCCGTCAAGGAATTTCCAGTTCCAATCAAGTCTGATTTCGTGTCGCCAAGAAATTTCCAGCTCCAATCAGTTTTGATTTTGTGCCGCCAAGGAATTTCCAGCTTCAATCAGGTTTGATTTTGCTTCGCCAAGAAATTTCTATTGTAGTGGAATTGCGAGGGCAAAACCATTCTTTTTATATGGCATTATGAACTAATTAAAAACAAAATAATTATCTTTGCAGAAAACAAGTACTGGTATGACAGCAATAGAATTGAAAGCTTCTTTGTATCATGATATAGATACAATAGCCCAAAGCGAGGAATACTTGTTGCGAGCTAAAAAATACATTAAACGCCTTGCAAAGGAGTTTATGGCATCTATGGCTTCTATTGTAGAGAAGAAAGGTGTTGCCCTGAGCGCAGAAACGATGAAGTCGATAAAGCGTTCTGAAGAACAATATGCGCATGGAGAATACAAGACATTAAGCTCAAAACAAGAAATAGATGATTTCCTTGAATCGCTATAATTTTATTTATGCATTATTCTATTGATTACACACCAGAGGCAGAAGAGTCTCTGAAAAGATATAAGAAATCTAATCCGTCTACATTTTAATGATAAGTAGAATCATCCTTGCGGATTTCCTTCTTATTATTTTAAGAAAGTGGATTAAATATGAATTGATATTTTGAATTTCTATTTTCCACAAAATTGCGTCGAAAACAATATTTGGAAAATAGAAAGGAAAAAAGAAAAGAACTAATTAGATTGTAGAAATAGCAATTTCTTGCAGATATGAAGAAAATAATAGCTGTCATCGCCATGGCGTTGTGCTGTGCCTGCACCACCAACACCACAAAGGCAAAGAAAAAGGAATTCAGAAACGACATCGTGCTGAAAACAACGCCTGTGAAAAATCAGGAGAACGGCACAACGTGCTGGGCGTATGCCATGCTCTCAACGATAGAAACCGACCGC
>JAIKZG010000034.1 GCA_024682415.1 Prevotella sp. | reverse complement strand
AACAACATTTTGTGTGCATTTCGAGTGATTAATGTCTTCACGACACCATTTCTCCTCATAACGCTTGCAAAGATAACACTTCGTTTTAAAATATGCAAGAAACAGAATAAAAAAATATCATTTTTCGCCATTTTTTATTTTTCAAGCGTATTTTATGCATCGTTTTGTTGTTTTGACACAATTATTTACCGAGCTGGTGAACAAATTACAGATGATGATAATAATCTCTCACAGATGGCACAGATGGACACAGATTTTGTTGATTTCACAGATTAAATTTTGCAATAGATATAAAAAAAATAAGAAGTTCACAGAAACCAATTTGGTGACGAATTTCCACCTTTATATAATATAGCACAAAAACACAAATCATAGAAACAAAATAAAACTCACAAATTACGGAATGAGAACCTCACAAGTTTGGGAGTCAAAATATCACAAATTAGGGAATTAAAGCCTCATAAGTTTGGGATTTTCGATAAAAAAGAGTACATTTGCAACATGAAATTCATTTAATATCAGACATTTATGGCAAAATATCTAAAACGATATATTGAAGGGATTATTGAAAGAAAGCTCAAATCATCAGGAGCAGTCGTAATAAGTGGTCCTAAATTTTGCGGAAAGACTACGACTGCGGAACTTTTTGCCAACAGCACGGTAAAATTAAATACATACAAAACTATCCAGTTGGCAAAGATGGAACCGCGCAATATGCTTATTGGCGAAACGCCACATCTCATTGATGAGTGGCAAACTGTGCCTGACATTTGGAATGAAATCAAAGCATGGATTGATGAAAATCCACAATTTGGACAATTTATCCTAACTGGAAGCAGCACACCTGCCGACAAAACACAAATCTATCATAGCGGAGCTGGAAGAATCACAACAATTATGATGCGTCCTATGAGTTTGTATGAATCGCAAAACTCACGAGGAACAGTATCATTGAATGCACTATTCGACAATCCAAACATGCCAATTTTCGATATGAATGAAGACTGGCAGCTATCTGATACAGCCTTTCTTCTTTGCAGAGGCGGATGGCCATTATCACTACAAGAAGACAAACAAGTAGCATTAGATGTTACACAAAACTATTATCAAGGACTTTTCAACTTTGAGAATAGCGAAAACAAGAAATTCCGCAATAAAAGCCCGGAAATAATGCGTATGATATTGCGCAGCTACGCGAGAAATATATCGACAGAAGCTTCTTATCAAACAATCATTAAGGATCTTATTGCATCCAACAACAGAACAATGGACTCAAAAACATTCGATGAATATCGCGACGCATTAAAAGATTTATATATATTGGATGATATTGACGCATGGAATCCGAATTTGCGTTCTAAAACAGTTATTCGCTCAACGGCGACACGTCATTTTGTAGATACAAGCATTGCTTGCTGCGCACTTGGAATTAAGCCAGCCGACTTAATGAATGATTTGAATACTTTTGGATTATTCTTTGAAGACATGGCCGTAAGAGATTTGAAGATATATTCCATGCAGAAAGGCGGTGAAGTAAGACATTATCGTGATAGCAGAGGATTGGAATGCGACGCTGTAGTTCATTTAGAAGATGGCCGATGGGCACTTATTGAAATAAAATTAGGCGGAGAAAAACTTATTGAAGAAGGTGTAAAAAATCTCATCAAGCTTAAAGCGGATATAAATATCAAGCAAGAACCATCTTTCATGATGATACTTACAGCCACAGGCTCTGCTTATCGTCGCAAAGATGGTATATATGTAGTACCTATTAACTGCTTGAAAGATTAATAATAAAAAAATATATCCACCTATTTGCGTCCGCAATTTGCTGCTTCACAACGGAACTCTCCGCAAATATATCAAGCCATGTGAAGAATACCAAAAGCGGTGCACTCACTCTCACGAGCAGTGCACCGCAACTCAAGGAGGGGGCAATCAGCTGAAAACGAAAATGCTGATCGCCCTCAATGGGAAGAATAACTTCCCTATTTTTATTTTGAAACTATCCTCTTTAAAAGCTTTTTAAAAGTCCTTTAAGAAGCATTCTTTTAAACTTTCTTTTTAAAAGTGGTGCTTTGACTCTCGCGAGCTACGCACCACTGGCTATAAACTTAGCTTTATGAAGCTATAATAAATGTTTCTTTATCTCTCACAGATGGCACAGATGAACACAGATTTAATTAAAAACGGCACGTATTGAGCGTGCGTAACCTGCTTTAGCAACGTCATTGAAAACGTTAATGCTATTTTCGCTTACATTAAAACCATAGAAAAGACCAGTACTGTAGGTTGTAGCAGAAAAATAAATGACTTCGCAAGAATTACAAAGGCGCAGCGTACCCTACGAAATGACATTGTAAAAAGTGGGAACCGCAGATGCAGTGCAGAAATGAGTTTGCAAAGATTACAAACTCGCAGCGTACCCTACAAAATGACATTGTAAAAAGTGAGAACCGCAGATGCGATGCAGAAATGGGTTCGCAAGAATTACAAACTCGCAGCGTACCCTACGAAATGACATTGTAAAAACTGCGAACCGCAGATGCAGTGCAGAAATGGGTTCGCAAAGATTACAAACTCGCAGCGTACTCTACGAAATGACATTGTAAAAAGTGAGAACACATAACTGCAATGCAGAAATGAGTTCGCAAAAATTACAAACACGCAGCGTACCATACGAAATGGCTTTGTAAAAAGTGAGAACCGCAGATGCAATGCAGAAATGAGTTCGCAAGAATTACAAACTCGCAGCGTACCATACGAAATGCACACATCAATAACGACTGAGCAGAAAAGGAGGAAACAATTATAAAATACCTTAAATAGGTGTGAACAATCCCAAAATTACCTATTTTATTATTAGTTTTGCACGCGGTGCCACGAAGGCATACTAACAAAACAAGAAAATAAAAAGAAAATTAGATATAAAATATGTTTGAGAAATTAAGCGACAGACTTGAACGCTCTTTCAAAATACTGAAAGGTGAAGGCAAAATCACTGAGATTAACGTAGCCGAAACACTGAAAGACGTGCGCAGAGCTTTGCTCGATGCCGACGTAAACTACAAAGTGGCAAAGTCTTTCACCGACACGGTAAAGGAAAAAGCACTTGGCATGAATGTGCTCACGGCAGTAAAGCCGGGTCAGCTGATGGTGAAAATCGTACACGACGAGCTGGCAAAACTCATGGGTGGCGAAGCCGTAGGACTTAACCTGCAAGGCAAGCCTGCAATAATATTGATGAGCGGTCTGCAAGGTTCGGGTAAGACTACATTCTCTGGAAAACTTGCCAACCTGCTGAAAAACAAACAGAAGAAAAATCCATTGCTTGTTGCGTGCGACGTTTATCGTCCTGCCGCTATCGACCAGCTGAAGGTTGTGGCAGAGCAGATAGAAGTGCCTGTTTACACAGAGGAAGGCAACAAGAACGTAATAGAGATAGCCAACAACGCTATTCACCAGGCTAAGGCAAACGGCAACGATGTGGTAATCATCGATACCGCGGGACGACTGGCTGTAGACGAGGAGATGATGAACGAGATTGCAGCTCTGAAAGAAGCTGTAAACCCAGACGAGACGCTCTTCGTGGTAGACTCAATGACAGGTCAGGACGCTGTAAACACCGCTAAGGAGTTTAACGACCGTTTGGATTTCGACGGCGTAGTGCTCACAAAGCTTGATGGCGATACTCGCGGTGGTGCTGCTCTCTCTATCCGCACCGTTGTAACAAAGCCTATCAAATTTATCGGTACGGGCGAGAAGATGGAAGCACTTGATGTGTTCCACCCAGAGCGTATGGCAGACCGTATCTTGGGTATGGGTGACGTGGTTTCACTCGTGGAGCGCGCGCAGGAGCAGTTTGACGAGGAAGAGGCACGCCGCCTGGAGAAGAAGATTAGAAAGAATCAGTTCGACTTCAACGACTTCCTAAAGCAGATAGACCAGATAAAGAAGATGGGTAACATCAAGGATCTGGCTGCGATGATTCCTGGCGTTGGCAAGGCTATCAAAGATGTAGACATCGACGACAATGCTTTCAAGAGCATAGAAGCAATAATCCACAGCATGACTCCAAAGGAGCGTTCACACCCTGAGATTATCAACAGCTCACGCAAGCGCCGCATTGCCAACGGCTCGGGCACTGACATCAATGAGGTGAACCGCCTTATCAAGCAGTTTGACCAAACACGCAAGATGATGAAAATGGTATCTGGTATGGGCATGGCAAACATGATGAAAGGCATGGGCGGACTTGGAGCATTGAAGGGCATGAAGATGCCTAAATTCTAAGACGATATAAAAGAAGTGGGCGCGGAATAATCTGCGCCCCCACATTTTAATATATACACATACATGACTCTAATAGATGGAAAAGCTACTGCTGCCGCAATAAAGCAGGAGATAGCAGAAGAAGTAAAAAAGATTGTAGCCGCCGGCGGCAAACAACCACACCTTGCCGCAGTGTTGGTGGGACACGACGGAGGAAGCGAGACCTATGTGAAGAACAAAGTTATTGCCTGCGAGCAATGCGGATTCAAATCTACATTAATACGCTTTGAAGACGATATTACGGAGGAGGAACTTCTGAAATGCGTAGACAAGCTCAACCACGACGACGATGTAGACGGATTCATTGTGCAGTTGCCATTGCCAAAACACATTGATGAGCAGCGCATAATAGAAGCTATCGACTATCGCAAGGATGTAGACGGATTCCACCCTATCAACGTGGGACGTATGGCTATCGGACTTCCATGCTTCATCTCTGCCACTCCGCTCGGCATTATCACTCTTCTTCGCCATTATAACATTGAGACATCGGGCAAGAAATGCGTGGTGATAGGCAGAAGCAATATCGTGGGCAAGCCTATGGCTCAGCTCATGATGCAGAAGCAATATGGCGACGCTACTGTTACCGTTTGCCACTCTCACACAGCCAACATCAAGGAGGAATGCCTAAAGGCAGACATCATCATCGCTGCCATAGGTAAGCCTGACTTTGTAACTGCCGACATGGTGAAAGACGGCGCTGTAATCATCGACGTGGGCACCACACGCGTGCCTGACGCTACAAAAAAGCGTGGCTACAGACTTAACGGCGACGTGAAGTTTGACGAAGTAGCGCCGAAATGCTCTTTCATCACGCCTGTACCTGGCGGTGTAGGCCCTATGACAATCTGCTCGCTGATGAAGAATACATTGGCAGCAGGCAAGAAAGAATACTATAAATAATAATGACTAACATTATGACGGCAGACGACTATTATGAATTAGGCAATAAATGCAGGCAAGAAGGAAAGCTTGCCGAGGCCCTTAATAATTATTTGGCTGCCGCGAATCTCTCTCCATCATCTCCTGCCAAAGAAATGGCTGAGATGATGGAGAATATAATAAACTACTACTGTAAGGACATATATAATCCTTAACAATAAATATTACTACTAAATTTTCTACTTAAAAACAAAACACTTATATGAGTAAACTTATAGGCGCGATAGTAATCGACACTGATCGATGCAAGGGCTGCCAACTATGTGTGGAAGCATGCCCTAAGGGCGTGATTGAACTGGCACAGAAGAAAGTGAATAAGCATGGCTACCCATACGTTGTGGCAGCGCGTGCTGAAGAATGCGTAGGCTGTGCCTCATGCGGAATTGTGTGCCCCGACGGAAGTATTACTGTGTATCGCAAGAAAATGGAGGAATAAAATGGAAGACAACGAAGTAGTATTAATGAAAGGCAACGAGGCTCTTGCCCACGCTGCCATCAGATGTGGCGCTGATGGATTCTTCGGTTATCCTATAACTCCACAAAGCGAAATTATAGAAACCCTCTCATTGCTTAAGCCATGGGAAACCACAGGAATGGTGGTGTTGCAGGCTGAAAGCGAGGTAGCTGCCATCAACATGGTGTATGGCGGAGCGGGAGCAGGCAAAAAGGTGCTCACCACATCATCATCACCTGGCGTGGCACTCATGCAGGAGGGCATAGCATATATGGCAGGAGCGGAAGTGCCCGGCGTGTTTGTAAATGTGCAACGTGGCGGCCCAGGTCTTGGCACTATTCAGCCATCACAGGCAGACTATTTTCAGTCTACTCGCGGCGGTGGCAATGGCGACTACAACGTAATTGTGCTTGCCCCTAACTCGGTGCAGGAGATGGCAGACTTTGTAGACCTTGCATTCACGCTCGCATTCAAATATAGAAACCCTGCCATGATATTGAGTGACGGCGTAATCGGGCAGATGATGGAAAAGGTGGTATTGCCACCCTACAAGCCACGCCGCACGGAAGAAGAGATTAAGAAAGAATGCCCTTGGGCTACATTCGGACGCACTCCGAATCGTGAGCCTAACATCATAACATCACTTGAGCTGAAACCGGAAGTGATGGAACAACGCAACATAGCATTGCAGGAGAAATACGCTGAGATAAAAGCTAAGGAAGTGCGCTACGAAACTGCAAATACCGAAGATGCCGACTACTTGATAGTAGCTTTCGGCTCAGCAGCGAGAATTTCGGAGAAAGCAATGGAGCTGGCACGTGGCGAGGGAATGAAAGTGGGACTTCTGCGCCCTATTACTCTATGGCCTTTCCCAGAAAAGGCTATCGCTGAAGCAGCAAAGGGCAAGAAGGGCGTGCTCACCGTGGAAATCAACGCCGGACAGATGGTGGAAGACGTGCGCTTAGCAGTGAACGGCGCTGTGAGCGTGGCTCATTTCGGCAGACTTGGCGGTATTGTGCCAGAGCCTGAAGAGATTGTCAAGGCTCTGAAAACAAATTTCTAACCCCACACTATCAATTTTAATCCTATTGATTACAGAAATGGAGAATATAATATCAGAAGAAAATATTGTATATAAGAAGCCATCGCTGATGAACGATGTGCCTATGCACTATTGTCCTGGCTGTTCTCATGGCGTGGTGCACAAGCTCGTGGCAGAAGTAATAGAAGAAATGGGCATGGCAGATAAGGCTGTAGGCGTATGCCCTGTGGGATGCGCCGTGTTTGCTTATCGCTATCTCGACATCGACTGGCAGGAAGCTGCCCACGGACGTGCTCCAGCCTGTGCCACTGCCATTAAAAGACTATGGAACGACCGCCTTGTATTTACCTATCAAGGTGATGGCGACTTAGCCTGCATAGGAACGGCAGAAAGCATTCACGCGCTTAACCGTGGCGAAAACATCACAATGATATTTATCAACAACGCTATATATGGCATGACAGGCGGACAGATGGCACCTACCACACTCATTGGTCAGAAGACGGCTACCTGTCCTTATGGTCGTGAGCCTCAGCTTCATGGCTATCCTCTCAACATGACGGAACTCGCTGCCCACTTGCAAGGCACATGCTACGTGACTCGACAGAGCGTACACAGCGTAGGAGCGATACGCAAGGCAAAGGCAGCAATTCGCAAGGCATTTGAGGCTAACATGGCAGGCAAAGGCTCAGCGCTCATTGAGATTGTGAGCACCTGCAACAGCGGATGGAAGCTATCGCCGGTGAAAGCCAATAAATGGATGGAGGAAAACATGTTTAAGCAATATCCTATCGGAGATTTGAAAGACGACACTGATAAGTAAGCCTTTCCTCTCATTACCGAAAGGAATATTAGAATAAAAGGAAGAAGACATTTATATAATGAAATCAGAAATAATAATATCAGGTTTTGGCGGTCAGGGCGTATTGTCGATGGGCAAGATATTAGCCTACTCCGGACTTATGGACAATAAGGAGGTGACATGGATGCCTGCTTATGGCCCTGAACAGCGAGGAGGTACTGCCAACGTCACCGTAATAGTGAGCGATGACAGAATTTCATCGCCTATACTTAGCAAATATGATGTGGCTGTGGTATTCAATCAGCCATCACTCGACAAGTTTGAGCCGAAAGTGAAGCCAGGCGGCATATTAATCTACGATAAATATGGCGTGCTCACTCCTCCGAAGCGAAGTGACATCAAGGTGTATTGTCTTGACGCGATGAAGATCGCAGCCGAGCTGAACAACATCAAGGTGTTTAACATGGTGGTGCTTGGCGCATTGCTGAAAGTGTGCCCTGTGGTAAGCATCGACGGACTTAACAAAGCACTCTACAAGACATTGCCCCAGCGCCACCACGACATGATACCGCTCAACATGAAAGCCGTGGAGGCAGGCATGAATTCCGTAGAGGAATAACGAAGCCGAAAGAGCATTAAGCGAATACACATTTACATATATACATTATCTATTAAATAAAGGTAACATGAAAAAACTCCTTATTTCTGCGCTCATCCTCGCTTATGGGCTTGGAGCAGGCGCTCAAGAAAAGAAAACAGTCACGCTGCCATCATGGGTGAACGACGTGAAGCTATCTGGCTATGCCATGACTCAGTATTCATACACCGACGAGGAAGGCGCGAAGGCTAATTCATTCAACCTACGTTTGATACGATTGTCGCTCGACGGACGCGTTGCGAATGATTTCTATTGGAAGTTGCAGTTTCAGGCAAATGGCAACACTGCCAACCAAGGCGGCTCGCCACGCATCGTAGACGCTTTCGCGGAGTGGCAGAAGTATGACTTCGCACGCATTAAGGTGGGACAGTTTAAGCGCGCATTCACATTTGAAAACCCAATGCACCCTATCACAGAGGGCTTCTACACTTATGCTCAAGCCATCAACAAACTTGCCGGCATGAGCGACCGCACAAACGAGCATTCAAGCAACGGACGCGACATCGGTGTGCAGTTGCAGGGTGATTTCCTGAAAAACAGCAACGGACGCAACTTGCTTCACTATCAGATTGGTGTATATAATGGTCAGGGCATAAACAAGAAAGATGTAGACCAGCAGAAAGACATCATCGGTGGACTGTGGGTTATGCCAATAAAGGGCATGCGCATCGGAGCATTCGGATGGACTGGCTCGTATGCACGCAAAGGCAAATGGACTGAAATCAACGCCACTACAGGCGATGAAGAAGCTCACGAAGGCACTCGCAAGCTGCAAAAGCGTCGCTATGCTTTCTCTGCGGAATACTTAACCAACGACTGGACTTTCCGCACGGAATACATTCACAGCACAGGTTATGCTTTTGCTAAATCGGCTAACGACAAAGAAAACGAGAGCAATGCCAACATCAACGCCGCTCTCGGCGATAAGGCAGACGCTTACTATGCAGCAGTGATAGCTCCTGTAATTAAGAAAAAGCTCTACGCCAAAGCACGTTACGACCTTTATCGCTCTACAGCGGAATGGAATTCAGCGCGTTCGCTTTATGAAGTGGGCATGAACTATGAATTCAACAAGAACATTCAGGTGAACTTTGAATATGCTTTTGTTAATGACCGCAACAAGGCAGACAAGAATTCAAACATGATTGACGTGCAGCTCGACTTCAAGTTCTAAGCAATACGCGCATATACATTATTATATATAATAGCTCTCCTCCCTACTCCATTTGGGAAGAGAGCTATTTTTATGAACCTTAACGCGCTATAAGCCACTATATATAATAGGTGTAAGCAATACGCCCTCTAAGATAACCCAACTTACAGATTTAAATCAATCGGGTTGATTTAAATTAAGAAAAGTGGCTGTTTGCGCAAACAATCTGTTATTTTGTTGTTCACTTCAAATAATTGCCCTACCTTTGCATCGTGATTAAGAAGAGGGAACTCGATGATCACGAGAGATTACATAGAAATTATTTTTGAATTACAAAAATAGAGAAGAGATTAAATTATAATATCGACAAGACTTGTTCTTAGAGATATAACAATTTAAAAATAGAGAATTTAAAAGAGACGAAATCAAAAGTTTCAGTTTCAAAAGGATAACAAATAATTAATATTGAGAGAAGGGTTGGCAATTCACTTAGGAAAGAGAGAGAAACAATAGAAAAGTTGCATCGCCAAAATCCCCTGCCTCTCATTCAAAAAGAAAGGTAAAAAGATGAAAAAGATTGTATTGATGGCAATGGTAATGCTTAGCATGACAAGCGCATTTGCAGGTAACGAGAATGAGTTGAACATAACTCCGGTAGCTGACGCAAAGGCTTACGACATGAGCCTCAACTATAATAGTCTCGCGCGTTTGCTCGACCTCAACATTGAGCAGGCTGACGAAATCGAGAACATTCACGATCGTTTCTGCTACGACATGAGCAAGGCTGCAAAGGCTACCAACGCCGCAGAGCGTAAGGCTCTCGTAGAGAAAGCCGTAACACGCGACCTTCGCAACATGCACTACGTGCTCAGCGACAACCAGTTCAACAAGTATCGTTCAGTTTTGAACACTACATTCATCAATCGTGGTCTTAAATAAAGACCAACGATTTTGACAAGCAAAATCAACACTTTTACATACAAAAAGACTCCTGCATTCATGAGATTGCAGGAGTCTTTTTTTGTTTTTATATCTTTATAGGAAAAATCAAAGATATTGCCAATGAAAGAGATAAAGCACCCGATGTGTGCCTTTATCCCTCACGGAAGAAATCTAATGATTCCTTGATAAGCTCTTTCTTCACCACCTGGTCTATACGGATGTCGCCGATACCGCCAAGAAGAGTGAAATTTATCTTGCCGGCTACATTCTTCTTATCATGAGTCATCAGCTCGATAAGAGCATCATAATCATCGCAAGTGAAAACAAAAGAGCCGTAGTTTTCCTTAATGAACGACACTGTCTGGCGAAGCTTATCCTGTGGGAAACCTGTCTTTATCGCGCTGAGGTATAGCTCGCAAATCATTCCAAAAGCCACGGCATAGCCATGAAGTATCGGGCGATTGTTAGCCAAAGCGAAAGACTCAAAGGCATGACCTATTGTATGGCCGAAGTTGAGAGCCTTGCGCAAACCACGCTCATGAGGGTCTTTCTTTACCACGTCTTCTTTCACCTTTACGCTCTTGCCTACCATCTTTTTCAGTTTATCTAAATCAGGCTCGGCAAGATTGAAGCTTACGAGATCTGCCCACATCTTCTCGTTGCTGATAAGGCCGTGTTTCAACATCTCGGCATATCCCGAAATAATATTTTGGCTATCAAGAGATTTCAGGAAGACTGTATCAAGAATAACAAATTTGCTGTCGTTGAATACTCCTATCTCGTTTTTCAATCCGTTGAAATTGATACCTGTTTTACCACCTACAGAAGCATCCACCATGGCAAGAAGCGTGGTAGGAATATTGATGAAGTTCATGCCACGCTTGAATGTGGAAGCGGCAAAACCTCCCAAATCAGTTACCATGCCGCCACCGAGATTTATAAGCAATGAATGGCGCGTAGCTCCTCCATTGCCAAGCTCTGTCCACACATGAGAAAGGGATTCGAGATTTTTGCTTTCATCGGTAGGCTCAATGGTTATCATTTTCGCGCCACGCATGCGATACATCTTATTAAGTACTGGCCAGCATTTATCACACGTTGTAGTATCGGTAAGCACAAAAATCTTGTCGTGTTCACACTCTGAAATCGCTATTGCCAAATCTTCGGCAAAATTCTTAGATATGATAATTCTCTGTTCCATATTACTTAATGTAAATATATTAGTGGTAAAAAAAAGATATTATTGCACGTTAATGTGTCTATGTGCAAAATTAAGGAAAATAACGATACACGCAAACATTTATTTGCGTTTTTTACAGGCGTAATTAAACCGATGGTGAAAAAATGCGTCATATCAATCAGAAATGAATGAAATTTATAAAAATATGAAACGAATACTCTTTCTACTCATCTCACTGATGACGACAATCACCATTGCGGCACAGACTAATGGCGACAAGTCTGTTCCGCAAATCACCGCTACGCCTACATTGACTGTGGCGCAAGGCGTGAAGATTACAGGAAAAGTTGTAGACAAGAAAGGCGAGCCAATGGTGCAGACCACGATACAACTACTCGACAAAAGCGGAAAATTCGTTGCGGGCACAGTGACCGACATTGACGGCAAATTCACTCTCAGCAACGTAAAGAACGGCACTTACACAGCGAAATATACAAATATCGGTTTTGCCGACATCACAAAAAACGTGACCATCAACGGCAAGAACCTCAACCTCGGCACTACAAGCATGAAGGAAGACGCCATCATGCTGCAGGAAGCGACCGTAACGGGAAAGGCACTGAAGGTGACACTGAAAGAGGATACATTCGTATATAACGCAAATGCTTATCGCACTCCGGAAGGCTCTGTGCTCGAAGAGCTTGTGAAAAGACTGCCTGGCGCGCAGATCGACGACGACGGCAAGATTACCATCAACGGCAAGGAGGTGAAGAAAATCATGCTCGATGGCAAGGAATTCATGACGGGCGACACCAAGACCGCCATGAAGAATATCCCTATCTCTATTATAGAAAAGGTGAAAGCCTACGACCAGAGGAGCGACCTCTCAAGAGTGACGGGCATTGACGACGGAGAAGAGGAGACGGTGCTCGACTTCGGCGTGAAAAAAGGCATGAACAAAGGCACATTCGCTAATGCCGACCTCTCTGTGGGCAACAAAAACAGATATGCCGAAAGACTGATGGCTGCTTATTTCAACAACAACACCCGACTGATGTTCTTCGGCAACGCCAACAACGTGAACGACATGGGATTCCCCGGCGGTGGCGGACGAGGAAACTTCGGCAGAGGAAACAACGGACTGAACGCCTCAAAGATGCTTGGCACTAACTTCAACTGGGAGAAGAAAGACAAGCTTACGATTGACGCGAGCTTCCGCTGGAACCATAAAGATGGCGATACTTTCACCAAAACTGCTTCGGAAAACTTCGTGAGCACCGTGGGATCTTTCTCTAACAGCCTCCGCCAGAGCTACACTCGTTCTGATCAGTTTGACATACGCGGACGACTGGAATGGAAGCCTGACACGCTTACCGACATCATGTTTCGCCCTACAATCTCGCTCAGCAAGAGCGACAGCCGAGGATGGAGCAACTCTGCTTCATACAATGAAGACCCATATAAATATGTTATCGACCCATTGGACGCAGAGTCGATTGAGAAAATGGCTGCCGACAGCCTAATGGTGAACTCACGCAATGACAACAGCATAAGCTACAGCGACTCAAAGTCGTATAGCGGAATGTTGCAGTTCAACCGCAAGCTGAACAACATGGGACGAAACTTCACTCTGCGCATAGACGGCAACTATGGCAACACCGACAGCAAGAGCCTATCTGCCAACAGCGTACACCTGTATCTGCTGAAAAACTATTTAGAAACAGGCGACTCTACATATCAGACCAACAGATTTAACCTCGCTCCTACCAAGAACTGGAGCTATTCTGCTCAGGCCACTTACAGCGAGCCATTGTGGAAAGCTACTTTCTTGCAGCTGCGCTATAAATACACCTACAGCTACAGCAAGAGCGACCGCTCTACTTACGACTTCAGCAATGAGGGCTTTTTCAGCGAAATCACTCCTCGCTACCGCGGCTGGAACGATTATCTTAACCAGCTCATCAACCCTTACACCGACTATTTAGACACCGACCTGAGCCGCTTCTCTGAATATAAGAACTACACTCATCAGATAGAGCTTATGTTTAGAATGATAAGAAACAAATACAACCTCAACGTAGGTTTCATGGTTCAGCCACAGAAGTCGCACTACATTCAGAACTACAAGGGCGTAAGCGTAGACACGACACGAAATGTGACCAACTTCACCCCTACCCTCGACTTCCGCTACAGATTCTCTAAGGTGAGCAATCTGCGCATCAACTATCGTGGCACAACGACTCAGCCTACCATTTCGCAGCTCCTCGACATTACCGACGACAGCGACCCGCTCAACATCTCTAAAGGTAATCCTGGATTGAAGCCTGCGTTTACTCAGAATCTGCGATTGTTCTACAACAATTACATTCAGGGCTACAACCGCGCGATAATGACATTTGTGAATTTCTCTACAACGCAAAACTCTATAAGCAACAAGGTGACATACGACGAAACTACCGGTGGACGCACCACAAGACCTGAAAACATCAACGGTAACTGGAACGCGATGGGCGCATTCATGTTTAACACATCGCTCGACACTCTCGGAGTGTGGAATGTGAACACGATGACCAACGTGAGATACTCAAATGCCGTGGGCTATCTTGCTCTCGACAACACCTCTGCTTCACAAAAGAACACCACCAAGCAGTGGACCATTGGTGAGCGCATTGAGGGAAGCTATCGCAACAGCTGGATAGAGTTTGCCATCGATGGTTCTTTCAACTACAACCACGCGAAGAACGAGCTTCAAAGCTACGGCAACCTCAACACATGGCAGTTTGCCTATGGCGCGACATTAGGACTGACCGCTCCTTGGGGCACAAGCCTTTCTACCGATTTGCATGAGAACAGCCGCCGTGGATATTCAGACAACGCGATGAACACCAACGAACTCGTATGGAACGCTCAGATAGCGCAGAGCTTCCTCAAAGGCAAAGCATTGTCTGTAAGCTTGCAGTTCTACGACATATTGAAGAAGCAGAGCAACATCTCTCGCTCTATCACTGCCATGCAGCGCAGCGACACGGAATATAACGCCATCAACAGCTACGTTATGCTCCATGCCACTTATCGCCTCAACATCTTCGGCGGCAAGGGTGCTAACATGGGTGGCCCTGAGGGTGGCTTCAACCGTGGCGGAAGACCAACGAGAGGAGGATTCGGCGGCAACCGCGGAGGACGTGGTGGCTTCGGTGGCCCTCGCTTCGACTAAAGCACATTACTGCATTTCGTAGGAAAAGTCTACGAAGAATTATAGAATGCCATTGTTTATTACCATATTTTGGAAATAGACAATGGCATTTTCATTTTCTATGAAGTCTTGCTAAACGAAAACACGGGATTATCGTTGTCCACGATTTTCTGCACAACTTTTTCTCTGAACGAGCATTTGCCAAAAGGAAAGGTGGAAAGGAGCTAATGGATTAACATTGGTCTAATGTGAACTGCGAAAAGGAAATAAAAATCTGTGTTAATCTGTGGCATCTGTGAGAAAAATAGATGAGAGATGTCATTTTTCAGCCACGAAAAACAACAGTTCAGGCTTGATTTTTACCGTTTCGCGACATACTATATTACATATAATATTGAAAATCAATACTTTTGCGAAAACTTATAATATTAATCACGAAATAAAAACGAAACACATATACATATATCATGTTTGACGAAAAAGTGATTGCTCCGATAGTGAATACTCTCGAAGCAGACAAAGAAAAGAACGCCTTTTGCATTGACGACCAATTTTATAATTATGCTTATCTGAAAAAACGTGTTGCCGCCATCAGAAAAGCGTTAAGCAAAGTGGAAAGCAAAAATATCGGACTGGTAGCCAACGACGATATAAATACCTATGCTTCTATTTTGGCTCTATGGATGGAGGGAAAATGCTATGTGCCACTCCACCCCGGACAGCCTCTCGACAGATGTCTTGACATCATTGAGCAGGTGGGAATAACAACAATCCTCGACTCAAGCGAAAACACACGATACACAAATCACGACATTATAAGCACCGCCACTCTGACTGACGAAGCGGAAATGACTCAGCCCGTAAAAACATCTGACGAGTCGCTCGCCTACATATTATTCACATCGGGCAGCACAGGCAGACCAAAGGGTGTGCCTATCACTCGCGGAAATGTGGCTTCATTCACGGCAGCAGTGGCTGACATGGGCATAAAGCTCACTAACACAGACCGCTGCTTGCAGATGTTTGACCTCACTTTCGACCTCTCCGTGCAGTCATATCTGCTGCCGCTGATGGCAGGCGCATGCGTATATACTGTGCCATACAACCTGATAAAATATCAAGGCGTGTTCCGATTGCTTGATGAATACAATCTCACAGCCGCGCTGATGGTGCCTTCGGTGATACATTGTCTGCGCCCTTACATGGACGAGATAGAGGCTAAGGATATGCGCTATTCTCTGTTCTGCGGCGAAGCACTCAACCTCGACGATCTGAAAGCATGGGAGCAGTGCGTGCCCAACGCCATGCTGTGGAATGTGTATGGCCCTACGGAATGCACCATCTACTGCACCACATATAAGCTCAACACCTCTGGCGAGATAAAGCATGTGAACGGCAATGTGGGAATAGGCAAGGCTATGCGCGGCGTGGAAGCTATCGTAATGAATGATGATGGCACTCCATGCGCTGTGGGCGAAACTGGCGAATTATGTCTTGCCGGCGGACAGCTCACCCCTGGCTATTGGAAGAATGAGGAGAAGAACAAGGAGGCTTTCTTCATAGGAAAGAACGGCACACGATATTACCGCACGGGCGATATATGCAAAGCCGATGCCGATGGCGACATTGCATATTATGGCAGAAAAGACTCACAGGTGAAGATACAAGGCTATCGCATAGAGCTGAGCGAGATAGAATGCGTGGCACGAGAATTCTTCAACGGAGAAATTGCAACCGTGGCAGTGGTAAACAGCGACGACAAGGGCAACAACTTTATACAGCTTGCCTTGGAAGGAAAGGACGACAAGCAGGAGAAGGAGCTTCACGACTACATGAAATCGAAACTCCCTGCCTACATGATGCCACAGGAGATACATTTCATAGGCAAATTTCCTCAGAACGCCAACAACAAAATAGACAGAAAACAAATTAAACAATTAATAGGATGACAAGAGAAGAAGTAAAAGACACTTTGCGCGGCATATTCGCGAAAGTGCTTAACGAACCAATGATCGTTATCAACGACGACATGACCACCAACGATATTGAGGCATGGGACTCGGTGACCAACATGACAATCATAAGCGAAGTGGAAGATACATTCTGCATCAAGCTGAAACTTCGCGAGATTATCAAGATGAAGAATATAGGCGCGCTCTGCGACACTATCCTCAGCAAATACGAAGACAAATAACGGCGACCTTATAAGAAGATATGGAATTTCTTTCATTGCCATTTGTTGCTTTTATCATAGTAACGTTTCTTTTATACTACATAAAAAGCAATCGCCGCTTGCAACATATTCTGCTTCTTACAGCAAGCATTGTCTTTATAGGCTACTATAACTGGGCATTCCTAATCTACGCATTGGGAATAACGACTTTCACCTTTGTCGCAGGCAAGCTGCTGCATAAGAACTTAGAGAAGAAAATCGGATTATGGATGCTATCAGTAAGCATAGCGGTGTTGGTGGGCATTTGGCTCACCGCACGTTATGCTTCTCCGTTCTTCCCCTTAGGCATATCATTCTACACTTTTCAAGCAATATCTTATCTGATAGAAATCTATTGGGAAGAAGAGCCGGAGGAAGACCCGATAAAGTTTTCCGTCTACATGCTTCTGTTCATGAAGTTTCTCTCAGGCCCTATCGAGCGATGCTACGACTTGTTGCCTCAACTCAAAAAAGCTCACCCCTTCAATTATGAAAAGGTGGTGGCAGGACTGAAGCTGATGGCGTGGGGAGCATTTATGAAACTAGTAATTGCCGACAGGATAGCTCCGTCATTGGATTCCGTGTTCAATGACGTGCAAAGCGCCACTGGGCCTCAACTGTTTATTGCCACTATGCTCTATCCTATTCAGCTGTATGCTGATTTCGCGGGATACACCAATATGGCTCTCGGACTCGGCGCGATGTTCGGGTTTACCCTCACGCCAAACTTCGACCGCCCTTTCATCTCGCTTACTACGGGCGAGCTATGGCGTCGTTGGCATCAATCCCTTTCTTTCTGGTGCCGTGACTACATCTACACACCGCTTTCCGCCGAGCTGCGCCACATGAAGAAATGGGGAATTTACATTGCCATAATCACCACATTCGTGACAATCGGAGTGTGGCACGGAGCAGGCTGGACATTCGCTCTATACGGATTGTTTCAAGGCGTAGTAATCATTTACGAGACAGCCACAAAGAAATGGCACGACAGTCTGCGCGCGTTTATGGGCGACAAGGCGTATAAGCCTATAATGATGGTGCGCACATATCTGCTGTTTGCCATCTCGCTACTATTCTTCCGCATAGCAAATCTCGACGATGTGGTCTACACATATACCCACATACTTGACTGGTCGTCATTCTATGTAAAGGATTTGCGCCTATGCCTGAAAGACAGTGAATGGATAGCCTTTGGCATTGCCACGGTGCTGATGTTTGCGTGGGAATACGTGAATTCTCGCTGCGACATCATTAAATGGACTGCCTGCCAGAAGACTTATCTGCGCTGGCCCATTTACTTTGTATTCATCACATTGATATTCCTCTACGGAGCTTTCGGTGTGGACAATTTTATCTACATTCAATTTTAACCTACACACATGAAGCGTAATCTATTTACATTCATCATAAAATGCGTGCTGGCAGCCTCTCCTTTTCTGGCTCTGCTGATAAGTTATTTTGTGTTAGACCCTTTCATGGTGCTGCGCCATTACGATGACTACGACAGCCCCTCGATACAGCAAAGCGAGGGCATGATAGCATGGACAAAATACAAAGACCACAGAAAGCAGATGCGCTACGATTCCTTCATATTCGGAACATCATGCAGCAAGGCTTTCCGCACCTACGACTGGAACAGATACATTAAGGGCCGTCCTTACCGCATGTTTTGCAACGACGAGGGAATAGGCGATATTCTCCTTAAACTTCAGGCGTTGGCAAAGCAGCCCGATCAGGAAATAAAGCATATGCTCATCGTAGCCGAGCCATATATTTTTGAGCACGACTTGCCACAGGCTGGCGTAGTTCACATTATGCCACCCGATGTAAGCGGAATGAGCAGAATGAGTTTTCAGATAGAGTTCCTGCAGGCTTTCTATATGCCAAGTTTCCTCTCTCCTTTTCTGAAATACCAGTTCACCCACAAATATGACAACTCAATGAGGGATGTAATCAACATAAACGGCAAAATCCGCGACCGTCTCACAAACGATGCTGTAATGTGGCAAGACGATTACATAAAGAAATATGGTGAGAAATATTGGCAGGAAAGAGATTGGCATAACCAGAAATGCCAGCCATCGGTGCATGCTGCCGTAATAAAGACCAAGCAGAGAGAATGCCTTAGCAAGATTAAAGCATTATGCGACTCTTTAGGAAGCGACATCAAGATTGCCATCGGCCCTACATTCAAATGTGAATGTATAAGCAAGGCTGATTTGAAGATAATAAAAGATGTGTTCGGCCCGAAAAATGTGCTCAACTTCTCTGACGAAGCCCACGCAAAATATCGCGACTATCATTATTATTATGACCCCGGTCATTATCGCGCCGTAGTAGGCAACGAGATGATGAAGCAGCTATATAAATAAAAAATGTGCGCCCGACTTTCATTTTGTCAGGCGCACATTTCTTTTTATGCGTTGCGAATATATTGTCGCTATATTCCTATACTCTTTTTTACACAGCGTCGAAGCCTGTGAAAGAGCTATTTGAAAGGATATCGCGAATATTTGATTCCTTATAACCATCTTTTTTCAAGAGGGCAACAGCCTTTTCGTTTGCCACATTTTCCTCCTCACTATGCTCAAAACCCACTGCGCGGTATTTGAGTTCTACTATTGCCCAGCCTATCAGACTTACGGCAACAAACAGGATAAATCCTTCTAATGCTGTCATAACTTTTTTTGATTTTTCTTATTTCTGCTGCAAAAGTACTAAGAATAACATTTAAATCAAAATTAAAACACGAAAGAATGTAAATAAGCTACAAAAACAAACAACAAAATCGCTCTTTAATCAGTGTTTAAATGCTGATTAAAGAGCGATTATTCATTTATTAAAAATGTGGGTTACCACTTCAATGACTCTTGCAGAATTATGCCGTCGGTCATTGCATCGTCGTCCTTGCCGAAGGAGTTAGCCTTATACTGCACGCAAATCATAACCAAAGGCTCTTTGCCTGTGTTGCGAAGAGCGCGCTTACCATCGGGAGCTACTCTCACCACGCTGCCCTCTGCTATAGGGAAGATTTCTCCATCCACCTGATATTCTCCTTCGCCCTTTACGATAATGTAAAGCTCCTCATGAGTCTTATGAGCATGGAGGAAAGGACTGTCGGCACCCACCGGCATACTTTGGAACGACATCTGCGAGCCTGTCGCGCCGAGAGCATCACCCACAAACACCTTGCCGTGAGTTACCATACCCTCTCCCATCTGCAAAACGTGCTCATTAAGCTCGTCCATCTTACCAACTGTTATCGCACTATAGTTCTTTCCACTCTTGATTGTCTTTATTTCTTTCATATCTTCTGTTATTTATGTTTCTTAATTACGATGCAAAGATAAGCTAAAAAACGTCAGCCGTCAAGAGAGCACCAAGAGGTTAGATAGTTACTTTGAGGTAACTATTGCGACTGCTGCTACAGATTGCGCATTTTAGTTTTATGATAACTTAACAATCATCGCAATCGCCCATAGAATAATAATGGTTACTTTTGCACACCGAAACAGGAATTAATATGAAAAGAGACTTCATTATAGATAGCTTTGAGCCGAAATGCCCTATTCGCAATGTGCTCTCACGCATCGGTGACAAATGGTCGGTGCTCATCATCTTCACATTGAAGAATCATGGCACAATGCGTTTCAACGAGTTAAAGAAATCCATCGGCGACATTTCGCAGAAGATGCTTTCCACTACCCTTAAAATGCTTGAGGAAGATGGCTTCGTGAGCCGCACGGTTTATGCCGAAGTGCCCCCACGCGTAGAATACGCCCTCACCTCACGTGCCCTCTCCCTCTGGCCTCATTTGGAAAATATCATCAACTGGGCTTACGACCACATGGCAGAAATCATAAAAGACCGCATGGCACAAGCAAGCTAAAAAGAGTTGGCAATTATAACTCTACAAGACAAATCCTAAAACGAAGATTTCGCTGCACAACTCTACAGACAAATCCTAAAAACGAAGATTTCGCGGCACAACTCTACTGAGAAATCCTAAAACGAAGATTTCGCCACACAACTCTACACACAAATCCTAAAAATGAGATTTCGCTGCACAACTCTGCAGAGAAATCCTAAAATGAAGATTTCGCCACACAACTCTGCAGAGAAATCTTAAAAGTGAGATTTCGCTGCACAACTCTACAGACAAATCCTAAAATGAAGATTTCGCCACACAACTCTACAGACAAATCTTAAAATGAAGATTTCGCTGCACAACTCTGCAGAGAAATCCTAAAACGAAGATTTCGCCACACAACTCTGCAGACAAATCTTTATAGAAAACTTAAAAAACTCACCTTAATTCATTGAAAATTATAGTTTTATGGTACTAAATGTCATTAAGAGTGTAGTTTCGCGGCACTAAATTCCATTGAAAAGTGTAGTTTTGTGGTACCAAATTTCATTGAAAAGTGTAGTTCTGTGGCACCAAATTCCATTGAAAAGTGTAGTTTTGCAGTACCAAATTTCATTGAAAAATGTAGTTTTAGTAGATATTGAAAGCAATGGAGCAGCACTCTCATCACGAGAATGCCGCTCCTTTCATTTTATATATTTGTGAAGTTAGTCGCCATATATTATCCATTCACTAATGAATAATCTGCTATCGTAGGCGACCATAATAGAAATACCATTTAGAATGCCAAAAATGCCCTAACATAGTTATTGGTAAATGTTTTATCACGATTCGTTCCAAATATATGCATATCAAGATTATTATAAAAACCAGAATACACACCATTCGAAGAACTACTTTCATTACTACACCAAAAATGCTCTCCTGTTCCAAGTTCACAATCTGGTGCCACCTGGAATGGAGTATAATATGCTTCTCCGACTTCTGACATTTTAGCGTTCAGTGCCGTCGCAATCTGCGGAGCTTGCCTAGCATAACACCATTCACCAGTAAGAACTCCCGATATATCATTAGGACCAGTCCATGAATAAAGCTCTCTTGTATTTGCTGTTCCTAATTTAAAGCAAACATAATACCATTGTCCCACAGATGGTAAATACCATTTCGATGTAAGACTACTAACAGGCACTGTATTTTGATAATTATAAGCCGCAAAAAATGCAGGATATGTAGTTGAATTATAGTTAGGATTATCAATAACGACATGAGAATAAGTATAACCATCTAAATCCTCAAAATACGTTAAGTCTTTTTCTTTCTTATATGGAAATTGTTTTGACATTACCATTTTAGTATTATCAGTACTCCATGCACATGTAGCACCATCATTAGCATCTTTTAATGCCATAGCATATCCTAAACGCCAACCATGTTCTTGGTCTGTTGTGCTTGTAGAAGTTGAGAATACGACAGCAACAGGAGTTGCACTATGAGTAGCTCTTGCTGTCAGCAAGTCATCAACCTTTATTATCCATGCCTGTCCACTCGGAGTGCTACAATAATAATCACCAACTTCTATTGTATTGCCCGAAGAAATATAGACTTTCGCTGAATTGATATTAACCGTTAGTTCATTGCCTTTACCTGCAACAAATGTACCGTTACTACTCATCGCTGCCGTATATTTCATATTGTTTATGAAGATATTAAGACTTAGCTTTGCGCTTTGCGGAGGAATACACGCCACATAATAAGTGGTTGCTACATTATTTGAAACCGAAGAATTCAACTTATACATTGATACCTCTGATGCACTGCCTGTTGCCGTCAATACGCCCGACGTGGAAACTGAACTTGAAAGTTTTGCGCCTGTAAACGTAATAGAAGTTGGAATACCCTGATTGAGCATATAATTTGCTTTAGTACTGACAACTTTTACTATCAGACGAGCAGTAGCATGAGTATAAGTCATATTATTGGCTGAATTAGAAACATTAACAGCAGTATTTGTACTAAACAACAAATCACTCTTTTGCAAATTTGCGATACTCGACTGATTGCTCTGCACGGTAAATCCGCTTGCGCTCAATGCCGTTGATGTGTAAGGATACCATGATTTCACTGTGAAATTATTAGCGGTAGTGATGTAATATGGATTGGCGCTCGTGAGTTTGCCTACTGCGTCTACACTATATTTATAAGGCGCGGTGCCGTCACCTATCTGCACGGCAATATCACGGTTACCATCAATACCAGCCCAGTTGTTGTCATTAACTGGGGTGCGAGTCGCGTCTTCTGCGGTAATTGTATATTCACCCTCAATAATGCTGTCGGGATTCATCGGAGCAGTTGTAAAACTAATGCCACGAGTTTTCATTTCAATTGGTTTCACAGAGAGAATGCCACCATTGAGAACAAGAGCCTTGTCGCTCTTTTCCACCACACCCACATCATCAGAGGCGCACGACACAAAGAGGCACGCAACCACAGCGCATACCATTCCTATTGGAATTAATCTAATCTGTTTCATAACTTCATCTTTTTATGTTTATAGCCTTTGTTTGTTCATTCATTTCGTTTGGCTCGCTCGACAAACAAGTTTCTTATGGGATTAAGAATCATAGTATTTGCTATAAACTTGGTGTTTCAGATAGATACATATACGATGCGTGAGCATTATTATCTGCGTCTATCTATGATATAGGTTCCGGAAAGACCCCAACTAACATATAGATACAGAAACAATGCCCACGCTATACGTAGGCATTAATCTATTATCATTTGTTCTGTTAGTTGTTTTGAATTTTCCGGATTCATATCATAACGAACAAGATAATAGCTAATGCTATTTTTCTAAACCCATAAGGCACGCTACACCGATACATAAGGTGCTACGCACTTTTTCTATTTGCAAATATAAACATTGTTTTTAAATCAGCAAGCAAAAAAGAAGAAAAAAATAAAAATAGCTTTCTTCAAGAGTTATTCTCAAGAGGAAAGCTATTCTTAATTTATTGATACTATGTGGAGAGGATTACTCCCACTCTATTGTCGAAGGTGGTTTTGAAGAGACATCATAGCAAACGCGGTTTACACCCTTCACCTTGTTGATAATCTCGTTGGAAACCTTGGCGAGGAAGTCGTAAGGCAAGCGTGCCCAATCGGCGGTCATGGCGTCCATACTTGTGACGGCACGAAGAGCAACAGGATGCTCATAGGTGCGCTCATCGCCCATAACTCCTACGCTGCGGATGGTAGAGAGAAGCACTGCTCCAGCCTGCCAAACATGGTCGTAGAGCGATGTACCGTCCTCACACTGATAGTTGTGCATAGACTCGATATAGATGTCGTCGGCCTCCTGCAAAATGCGCACTTTCTCGCGAGTGATGTCGCCAAGGATGCGCACTGCCAAACCAGGGCCTGGGAATGGATGACGCTTAACGAGGCTATCAGGAACTTTGAGTTCATAGCCCACGCGACGCACTTCATCCTTAAACAGCCACTGCAATGGCTCACACAGCTTGAGCTTCATCTCCTTAGGCAGTCCGCCCACATTGTGATGGCTCTTGATTGTCATGCCCGTAATGCTAAGGCTCTCTATGCGGTCGGGATAGATAGTGCCTTGAGCAAGCCATTTGGCATCTGTTATCTTCTTGGCTTCCTCATTGAACACCTCAACGAAATCACGACCTATAATCTTGCGCTTCTGCTCAGGGTCGGTAACGCCTTCCAAATCCTTGAAGAATTTTTCGCTCGCATCTACACCTATAACATTAAGACCTAAGCCTTTGTAAGCGTCCATCACCTTTTGGAACTCGTTCTTGCGAAGCATTCCATGATCAACGAAGATGCAAGTGAGATTCTTGCCGATAGCCTTATTGAGCAATGTAGCGCACACGCTTGAATCCACGCCGCCGCTAAGTCCAAGGATTACTCGGTCGTTGCCAATCTGCTTCTTCAGTTCCTCTACAGTAGAATCTACGAATGAGGCAGGACTCCACTCCTGCTTGCTGCCACAGATATCGACAACGAAGTTTTTAAGGAGCTGCTTGCCTTGAGTAGAATGGAACACCTCTGGATGGAACTGCACAGCCCACAATGGATTTTTGGTAGAAGCATAAGCTGCATACTTCACATCGGCAGTAGAGGCAATGACATGACAGTCGGAAGGGATGGCTGTGATGGTGTCGCCATGGCTCATCCACACCTGCGAGCCTTTGTCGAAGCCTTTAAACAATGGATTATCCAAGTCGATGGTTTCCAAATTGGCACGACCATACTCGCGTGTGCCTGTCTGCTCCACCGATCCTCCATTGCTATAAGAGATAAACTGCGCGCCATAGCATATTCCCAAGACAGGATATTTGCCCACGATTTCGCTCAAATCGCACTTGAAGGCGTCCTTATCATGCACTGAATAAGGAGAGCCGCTCAAGATTACGCCAATGACCGAGGGGTCGTTCTTTGGGAACTTGTTGTATGGCAGAATCTCGCAGAACGTGTCAAGTTCGCGCACACGACGGCCTATAAGCTGCGTAGTCTGCGAACCGAAATTCAAAATGACAATCTTCTGTTGCATTACGTTGTTATTGTTGTGTTATGATGAAAATAATTTTTATTCGTTAGTTTTTTGTGGCTTCTCTATAGTGAATTTAAGAAGTCGTCGGCCTGCTGCAATGTGTCGAGTTTGCCCACATCCATAAGTCGCAAATCGCTCTTTAGCATGCCGCGGATATCAGCAGTGGCGCACTCTTTAAGATAGAAGTCGATAATGCCAAACTTATCGGGATATGCGCTCATTCTCTCCGCAAGCTTAGGAGAGAACACATGAATGCCGGAAAAAGCATAGCGATGGCATTTGCTCAAATCAAGATTATTGTAAGGAGTGCGCACTTCGCCTGTTTCGATATTAGTCCACCCCATAAGCTTCATGTCGTCATCGAAGAGCAGATATCGCTTAGTCTTTCGCTCGCTCACCAGCAATGTGGCATCATGCCCCATGCTATGGGAATAAAACGAAGCCAAATCTACATTGCTCAAAATGTCTACATTATGGATAAGCACAGGGCTGTCGCTATCAAACAGATGGATGGCTTTCTTTATTCCGCCGCCTGTTTCGAGAAGCATTTGCGTTTCATCGCTTGTTTTGATGTCGATTCCGAAGTAATGCTGCGCGAGATAGTCTTCTATCTGACTTGCAAAGTGGTGCACATTCACCACAATGCGCTTAGCCCCAGCTCCTTTCAACTTCTCTATCACATGCCACAGCAATGGCTTTCCGCCCACCTCCACGAGAGCTTTTGGCATTCTGTCGGTCAATGGCTTGAGGCGTGTGCCCAAACCGGCGGCGAATATCATAGCCTGCATATCATTCTCCTTGTATGTCATACTGGTGTGTCCTCTGGTCGTTCAGAGAAGATATCGTCTACTTTCTCTATCTCATCATCGTCAAACCATGTGGCAAGCTTCTCCTTAGCCTTTGCCTTGATGTCGTCGGAAACTTCTCCCCAAACTTTATGAAGCACATAGATAAGCACCGCCAAATCGTCGCCAAGACCGGCGAGAGGAATAGCATCGGGCACCACATCAAGCGGACTTATAAGATAGCCCAAAGCCCCAATGATGATAGCTTTATCCTTTACAGACACTTTGTCGCTCTGCATGGTGTAATACAAGATGAGGGCAGCATAAATGAGCTTCGCGCCCGCACGCTTAGCCACTCTCTGCACTTTCTCCGCAAAGTCGCCGACATTGAACATGTCTTTATACTTCATAAAATCAGGTAGTTCCATACTTCTTAAATATTTATAGGTTATATTGATAAAAAGAAAAACTCACCGCTGAGCATAACATTTTCTTCCCAATTTTTGTTTTGTGAAGTGTTGTGTCTAAGCGATGAGTTTTCATTATAGTCATGATTATAGTGTTACGCCATTTTTGAAAATCGATATTTCCTGATAGCCATTCTGCTCATTGCGAGTGAGTTCGCCACTTGCCACAGCCAAAATCTTATCGATAAATTTATTGCGCAATTCGGTCATATCCACGCCATTGAGCAGCTCGCCCGCATTGAAGTCTATCCAATTAGGCTTGTTCTTGGCAAGCACATTGTTGGTAGAAATCTTCATTGTAGGAACGAATGTGCCGAAAGGCGTTCCACGACCTGTAGTGAAGAGCACGAGCTGACAGCCGGCTGCTGCCAATGCCGTTGAAGCCACGAGGTCATTGCCTGGCGCTGAAAGGAGGTTAAGACCATTCACCTTCAAGCGGTCGCCATATTCCAAAACTCCGCTCACGAGGGCACGACCACACTTCTGAGTGCATCCCAAAGCTTTGTCTTCCAATGTAGAGATACCGCCTGCCTTATTGCCCGGTGATGGGTTTTCGCCTACAGGCTCGCCATGGCTCAGGAAGTATTCCTTGAAGTTGTTGATAAGGCTTACCGTCTGGTTGAACAAGTCTTCATTCTTGCAGCGATTCATCAATATTGTTTCCGCGCCAAACATTTCAGGCACCTCTGTCAATATAGTAGTTCCGCCTTGAGCTACGAGATAATCGGAGAACTCACCTACCAATGGGTTGGCGGTAATTCCGCTGAATCCATCGCTGCCACCACACTTCATACCAATGCGAAGTTTGCTTGCAGGGCAAGTCTGGCGCTTATCGTTCTTAGCTACGGCGTAGATTTCGCGAAGAAGCTTCATGCCTTCCTCCACTTCGTCGCCTTCTACACGCTGAGAAACCATCAGCTTTACGCGGCTCTTATCATAGTCGCCAAGCATCTCCATGAATTTATCTGGCTGATTGTTTTCACATCCGAGGCTCAACACCAAAACGCCACCTGCATTAGGGTGCATCACGATGTCGCGAAGCACTTTGCGAGTGTTCTCATGGTCGCCGCTGAGCTGAGAGCAACCATAGTTGTGATGCCATGAATGGATTCCGTCGATGCCTTCAAGTCCTACCTCGCTAATGAACTTATTTACCAACTTCTCGGCAATGCCATTTACGCATCCTACGGTAGGAACGATCCATATCTCGTTTCTCACGCCCACTTCGCCATTCTCTCTCACATAGCCCTCGAAGGTACGATTTTCCATAGGGATGTCTACCTCGTCTTCTACGGGGTTGTAAGAGTAAGTGAGGGTACCTGCAAGATTGGTCTTGAGATTATTTTCGTTTACCCATACGCCTGCCTTAAGATTTTCCTTGGCATGACCTATAGGATAACCATACTTGATGATGTCTTCACCCTCGGCAGTATCCTTCAGCAGAATTTTATGACCTGCAGGAGTGTCTTGCAAGGCTGTCACATCATAGTCGGCAACCTTTATGTTTTCGCCCTTCTTCAAGTCGCGTAAGCAAACTACGACTGAATCTTTAGGGTTTATTCTCAAAAATGCAGCTTGTTCCATTAGAGATTTTATAGTTTCTTTTGTTTTATGTATATTTTTATTTCAAAGGCCTATTTATTGGCGTAATTAAATAAGCGATTGCCATATAATTTCAATTTGCTTTTTGAATAATGATGTGCAAAAATAGTTCTTTTTTCCCGAAAACCCAAAAAGATTTTGCATTTCTCATAAGTTAAACTAACTTTGCAGATATATACATTTACTACATTATAAATAATAATATGGGAAAACTATTTTACGGCATTATGGCAGCAATGCTTTTGGCAGCCTGCTCTCAGACGAGGAATGTGCCTGAAGGCGACCAGCTATATGTCGGAATGAAGAAGATAGAATATAATAACTATGAGCCTTCATCTCAAGCTACCAACACGCAGACAGAGGTGGAAGCAGCCCTCGCGATGACTCCAAACGGCGCGCTTCTCGGCAGCCCATATTATCGCTCCCCCATTCAGACTGGATTATGGATATGGAATGCTTTCTCGCGCGATTCTTCGGCATTCAGCAGATGGATGTGTAAGACTTTCGGCAGAGAGCCAATATTGATGAGCAATGTAAACCCTCGGCTGCGCGCTTCGGTAGCTGAAAATGTGCTTCATAATCATGGATATTTCAGCGGAAAGGTGGATTTTGACAATATCACCATAAGCGAGAAGAAGGCCAAGATAAAATATAGCGTGAACATGGGGGCGCTCACCACCATCGACACGCTCACTTACGAACGTTTCCCTAAAGAATGCGACAGCCTAATAGCAGCCACCCTCAACGAGGCGAGGATAAAGAGCGGAGCGCCATTCGACGTGAGCAATCTCGAGGCGGAGCGAAATCGCATTTCCACCCTTTTGCGCAATAATGGATATTACTATTATCAGCCATCTTACGCCTCATATCTTGCCGACACCATCACCACCCCTCATAAGGCTACGATGAAATTTCAGATGGCGAGCGATGTGGATGCGCGCGCAAGGCGTAAATGGTATATTGGCAACATAAATGTGGAGTTTAGAAAGCAGTTTATGGACTCTCTCGACAATGCTATGCACTTCCGTCATCTGCATCTACGCTTTAATGGCAGGCGACCTCCTATCCGCGCGGGAGTGATACTTCGCGATTTAGAGCTACGCCCACGCCAACTTTTCAGCTATGAGAAATATCAGCAGAGCGCAAGCCAGCTTTCGGCTCAAGGCATATATTCTTATGTGAACTTCAACTTCACCCCTCGCGACACCACGGCGGAGAATGACACCTTAGACCTGAATCTAAGCTGCGTGCTTGATAAGCCATACCAACTCTATGTGGAAACGAATGCCAAGGGCAAGACCACCGGCAGATGGGGCCCTCAGCTCATCGTGGGCTTAAGCAAGATGAATGCTTTTCATGGCGGTGAGAAGATAGACATCAATCTGCATGGCTCTTATGAATGGCAGACGGGGCATAAGACTTCAGGCTCGAAAGGTAATCTCAATTCTTATGAATATGGTGGCGACATATCATTGTCGATACCTCGATTGCTATTGCCTTTCGTGAAAAAGAGAAGAAGATATTTCGCCACGCCCACGACGGTGTTGAAGGCTTCGTCAGATATCATCAATAGAGCTGATTTCTTTAAACGCCACATCGTTTCGGGCGAGCTTACATATAACTTTCAGCCCACGCCAAACTCTCATCATAGCTTCAGCCCATTGATATTGGAATATGACTACATGAAGAATGCCACCGACTCCTTTAAGACCATTCTTGAGGAGAACCCTTATCTGAAGATGTCGATGCAGGATGAGCTTATCCCAAAGATGAGCTACACATATACATACACGAGCCCTCGCAATTATCTAAGCCCTATATATTGGCGCACCACCATCAGCGAGAGCGGAAATGTGCTTGCGTTGGGCTATATGGCGACAGGCAAGAAATGGAGTGAGGGGAATAAAGAAATGTTTGAAAACCCCTTCGCGCAATTCATAAAGATAGAGACCGACTATAGAAAGACGTGTACATTCGGCGGCCACACACAGCTTGTAGGCCACATAGCAGCGGGCATAATCTATGCTTATGGCAATAGCGAGCGCGCTCCCTACAGCGAGCAATTTTATGTGGGAGGAGCCAATAGCATAAGAGCATTCGCCGTGAGGAGTATAGGCCCCGGCGGATATCACACTGATAAGCCGAAATATTCGTATGTAGACCAGACGGGCGACCTGAAGTTTGTATGCAATCTGGAGTATCGCGCGCGCCTCTTCGGAAATCTATATGGAGCTACATTTATAGATGCGGGCAACGTGTGGGCATTGAAAGACGACTATCGGGAGAACGCCAAGCTAAAGGCGGGCAATCTCTTTAAGCAGCTGGCTGTAGGCACGGGCGTAGGCTTGAGATACGACCTCGACTTCTTCGTGCTTCGCCTCGATTGGGGAATAGGCCTTCATGCGCCTTACGATGGGGAGAAGAGAGGATGGTATAACATGCCTAACTTCCGCAAATCGCAGAGCCTCAACCTCGCTATAGGATATCCGTTCTAAAAGCTACATCACATCAGAAAAAGCTACATCACCTTAGGATATGCTTATTGCAACGTGCAACGCTGCAACGCCATGCAACGGCAGAATCAAAATACGGCTTCCACCACTCGCTTTACATTCTCCGCCTTGCCCATGGTGTAGAAATGAATGGCAGGCACGCCATGAGCTATCAAGTCTTTACATTGGGCGATGCACCACTCTACGCCTATTTCAAACACCTTTGCTCTATCGCTCACTCCATCAAGGGCAGCGGTGAGGTCTTCTGGCAAATCGAGATGGAAGGCGCGCGGAAGAGCCTCGAGCTGCTTAGGGGTAGACAACGGCTTAATGCCCGGAATGATGGGCACATTTATGCCCTCAGCTCGGCATAAATCTACGAAGCGATAATATTTTTCATTATCGAAAAACATCTGCGTTACAACATAGTCGGCACCGGCATCCACCTTACGTTTAAGGTTGACCACATCATGCTTTAAATTGGCGGCTTCGAAATGCTTCTCGGGGTAACCCGCCACACCTATACAGAAATCTGTAGCCATGCCATTCTTCACGCTCGGGTCGAGATATTTCGCATTATTAAGGTTAGTTATCATCTTCACGAGTTCGCATGAATGTGCGAAGCCGTTCTTTTCAGGCATGAACTTCTGCTGGCCGGGCATAGCATCGCCACGCAGAGCCACCACATTATGAATGCCGAGAAAGTTGAGGTCGAGAAGCTCGCTCTCAATCTTGGTCTTGCTTGAACCTCCGCATATCACGTGAGGAACAATATCTACATCAAACTTCTGCATGATAGCCGCGACGATTGCCAATGTGCTCGGCCGCTTGGCGAGGGTGAGCTTTGAGAATGTGCCGTCATCATTTGGCACATATTCCTCTTCATCTCTATGGCACGTCACGTTGATGAAGGGCGGATTATATTCCATCAGCTTTTCGATGCTATCATATAGGCCCGAAGCATCCACCCCCTTAACGGGAGGCACGAGCTCGAACGACGCAAAAGGCTCTTTGCTCTCTCTCAATATATCAATTACTTTCTTCATAATATACTCTCTTTATAGAAAATCTGTTTATAAATTATTATAGGTTTTCGCCGAGGAATTGATGTCCCTCCTCCTCGGTCATGTTGTTTCTCTTAATATAATCGAAGAACTGCTCATCGTCTATCTTTCCCACAGAGAAATAATGCGTCTCGGGGTGGACTATCAGCAGGCCGCATATAGTGGTGGAAGGAGTGATGGAATAATTATAAGTCAATGATATGCCAAGCTTCTCTTCGGCATCGAGCTTATCTATCACCACTCGTTTCAGGCTATGATCGGGGCATGAGGCATATCCGAATGCGGGGCGAATGGCATTCCTCCCCGCCGCGGCATGAGTTTGCATCCACTCGGCGGCAGCCTCAGCGATGCGTGCGCGAAGAGCGTAACGCATGAGCTGCTGATATTGGTCGGCGACTTCATCTTTAAGCACGTCGTGAACGGTTACGCATAGCATACCCAAAGGAGCGTCTTTATCGGCAGGCAGATAATCGGCAAGCGAAAGGAATCTATCCCTCTGGCTGCGGAGCATCGGAAGGCGCACGCCATCGGCTGTTACGATATCATTGCCCTCGCGATGAGCTGGGAAGAATCTCAACATCGACTTAAGCTGCAAAGAGCCGTCTTCTTTCACTTTTCGGAAAAGTTCGCGCGCATCTCTCAGCGTCTTTATTGCCTCTTCGTTAGGCTCAAAACGCCATTTATCCTCACCCATAGGCATGGCATGAGGGTCTTTGCCATTCACGGCATTCAAATCCTTACCTCTGAATCCCCAAAAGGCGAGCAGCATCTTCCAATTTATAAGCGGCTCGATGTCGCTCAGCGTGGGGAGGAGGTTTTCTGCGGGCTTCATCTCCTCCATCGTGGGGAGAGAGTTCATGTCGAGTTTCGGGGCGTGGGCATTTGCTTCTTCGTAAGATGAAATTTCTATCTTTCGGTTTTCGTAAATTTCTCTTACGTGTTGCTGGCTCTCGATGTTGTCTGCCATGGTTTTTCGTGGGTATGCCATCAGCTTTTTGGCAAGCACGGAAGTCATCGAGGCATCGCTGCCATAGAACACTCCGCCCGAATATAAAGGGGCGAGTTTCACGGCGGTGTGGACGGCAGACGTGGTAGCTCCACCCACGAATATAGGCATATTCATGCCATTCTGCTCGAAGAGGCGGCAAACGTTTTCCATCTCCTTCAGCGAGGGGGTAATAAGTCCGCTTATGCCCACCATTACGGGCTTCTCTCGCTCGGCGGCCTGAAGGATTTTCTCGCCGTCTACCATCACTCCGAGGTCGATTACATCGAAGTTGTTGCACGCCAAAACGATGTCTACGATATTTTTTCCGATGTCGTGAACATCGCCCTTAGCTGTAGCCATCACAATCTTTGGTTTCTCCACATTTCTCTCGCCCTCATTCTCGGCAGCTTCCATCATAGGCTGCAGAAAGGCTACGGCTTGCTTCATCACCTTGGCGGCTTTCACCACCTGAGGCAGAAACATCTTGCCCTCGCCAAACATCTTGCCCACTCGCTCCATGCCTTGCATCAATGGGCCTTCTATCACTCCCACGGCAGAGCCTTGCTCTGAGAATGCCTCGCGGATGTCTTCCTCCAAATAGTCGGCCACGCCTTTACTCAAAGCGTAAGCCAAGCGCTCCGATGCGTTGCCTTTTCGCCAGTCGGCAGCTTTCTTCGTGGCAGGGCTTCCTCCAGATGAGCCTGCTTTCTGGGCGTCGGCCTTAGCTTTTATCTCTGAGGCAAGCTCTATGAGCCTCTCGGTAGCCTCTGCATTTTTATTTAGGATAACGTCTTCGCAACATTTCAGCAAATGAGGCTCTATCTCGTCGTACACCTGAATCATCGATGGATTCATTATCGCCATATCGAGCCCCGCTTTTATGGCATGATAGAGGAACACGCTGTGCATGGCTTCGCGCACCGCATTGTTTCCACGAAAAGCAAACGAGAGATTAGAAAGGCCGCCACTCGTTTTAGCTTCGGGCAGATTACTTTTTATCCACGCCACGGCCTTTATGAAGTCTACTCCATAGTTGGCATGCTCCTCAATGCCCGTGCCCACGGAGAGCACGTTCACATCGAAGATGATATCCTGAGGGGGGAATTTCACTTTATCTACGAGCAGCGAGTAAGCTCTACGGCAAATCTCTATCTTGCGCTCGTAAGTAGTGGCCTGACCTATCTCGTCGAAAGCCATCACCACCACGGCTGCTCCGAGCTGCCTTATCTGGCGTGCTTTCTCTATGAACTCCTCCTCGCCCGCCTTTAGGCTTATAGAATTGACGATACATTTGCCCTGAGCATTCTTCAGGCCTTGCAATATCGTGGGCCAGTTAGAGGAATCTATCATGAATGGCACCTCGGCGATGGCTGGATCATTAGAGATGAAGCGCACGAAATTTTTCATCTCCTCAGCGCTGTCGAGCATGGCGTCGTCCATATTGATGTCTATCACGCTCGCTCCGTTCTCCACCTGATGGCGGGCGATGTCGGCAGCAGCCTCGAAATCGTGGGCTGCTATGAGGCGCGCAAACTTTCGGGAGCCAGCCACATTGGTGCGCTCTCCTATATTTGTGAAATTATTCAGCTCTCGGTCTACCACTATCGGCTCCAATCCTGATAGATGGAGGCGGCTGTCTTTTTCTTTCGGCACATGAGGCTTCACCCCACGCATAGCCTCGGCGATGCTTTGGATGTGGCGCGGAGTGGTGCCGCAACATCCTCCCACGATATTGATGCAGCCCTCCTCGGCGAGAGCCTTGAGGTGGCGTGCCGTGAAGTCGGGGTTTTCATCATATTCGCCCATCTCATTCGGCATTCCCGCATTGGGGTGCACGCTGATAAATGCTGGCACCACATCTGCTAAATGCCTTACGAATGGCTTCAACGCCTCGATGCCGAATGAGCAGTTGATGCCAAACGAGAGAATGGGATAATGGCTTATCGCCACATAGAATGCTTCAAGCGTCTGACCCGTGAGGGTGCGCCCGCTGCGGTCGTTGAGCGTGGCAGATACCATCACCTCAATGGGCTGCTCTCTTTTCTCGTTAATCCTCTCGATGGCGCATAATGCTGCCTTCACGTTAAGAGCATCGAAGCACGTTTCGAGCAGCAGTACGTCTACTCCGCCCTCCACCAGAGCTTCTGCCTGCTCATAATAAGCCTCGCTCAGTTCATCAAAATCAATGCTTCGCGATTCAGGCTTTGCTATATCCGATGCGAGGGAAAGCGTCTTATTGGTAGGGCCCATGCTGCCTGCCACCCATATTTTTCTATCCCTCTGAGCATCAGCCACGCTGCGGGCTATCAGCGCGCCTTTATATGCCATCTCCCGGGCGAGGGAGGCGCATTCATAATCCTTCTGCGAAATGCGCTGACTGCTGAAAGTGTTGGTAGAAATTATGTCGGCTCCCGCCTCAATATATTTCAGATGGATAGAAGCTATCACATCAGGGCGAGTGATATTCAGAATATCGTTGTTTCCCTTTAGCGGAAGCTCATGGGCCGAGAATCTCGCTCCGCGAAAATCTTCTTCGCCGAGTTTATATTGCTGAATGAGCGTGCCCATCGCTCCGTCAAGAATAAGTATTCGTTTGTTTAATATTTCTCTCATAAGCGTGACAAAAATACGAAAAAAAGCAGAAATGCCATACCTTTTGATAGCTTTATTTTCTAATAAATTATTTTAAGGAAAAAATACATAAAAGCCTCCCCAAAAATGAGAGAGGCATATAGAGGGACACACCTTATTATAATATGCTTATTGCAACGTGCAACGCTGCAACGGCGTGCAACGCTCATTTCTTTTCAAACGCATTTTCGCCCACCTGCTTTATCCATCGGTCTTTTCGCCAACGGTGGAGAATAGAGCGGAGCGAAGAGGAATGGAGGGGCATACCCTTGGCAAAGGCGAGGTCGCCACGAGTGAACTTATGAGGCAGAGAGTCGAACACGGATTTATTTGCCGTATAGCGGTTGCTTCCGTCGTCGCGTATCTCCATAGCCTCCTTGCCGAATATCATGCACTGCTCCCTCAGGGCGTATTCCGCTATCATGCAGGCAAACTTACATGAAGCAGCCGACTCCACCAAAGGGATTTCATTTTCATTATTATTTTCCTGAGAAGAAGAATTTTCAGAATTCTTTTCTTTTGAAGAAGAAGCATTCTTTTGAGAAGCATTTTCAGAATTTTCCTGAGAAAAATCCCCCTCATTTTCCAGTAGCTGAAATATCACTCCGCATCTGAACCCTATCACGGCAGCACGCTTTCTGGAATGACCACCGCCCGGGCGACCGATGGAACTGCAAATGCTATCTATCGTCTACCGATGAGCCGGTGACGAGTATTCCCACCGTCCCCGACAAGCTTTCCAAGGCTTCACGCCCTCAGCCAGGACTTGACGACAACCCTGCAAAGACTAAGGCTGTATTCTCACAGAATCATCCTTATATGCCACAGTCGTGCAGTAAGTGCCCATTCTATAAGCCGACGATAAAAGACCGCTTAAAAGGGCTGTTTACCGACCGCAAAAAGGATTGCTATAACTGCCCTTATGCAAATAAGTGCATCGAAAGAACGAATAATCCAGGATTCGAGTTAAAGAAAGGTTATCCAAATGGTGGTGCTATTTATGTGCATTCCGATGTATATAAAGACAAGAAAGATGATTTTAAAGCCATCATGCGCATTGCCAATTCTTTTGCACAAGATGGGCATGTCGTTAGGGTTACTCCAAGAGAGCAATTTAAATCTGAAGAGTATAAACGGATTTATGGTTCGTTGTTAGGAACGAAATATGAGAAGAAATGTCCAGATTTTCAGGTAGACGGAATCTTCTATGAATATGAAGGATATGAAAGACCATGGACGAAAAAGAAAGTCGGAAGAATGCTAAGCCATGGACTTAATCAATCTTCTTATGTCGTCATTGACAATACGAAAGGTGCATCTAATAGATTTATCCGAAAAGCCATAATGGCAAGAAAGAAATTGCCGGGGCAAGTGATAAATGAAGTATGGCTTTACGAGAAAGGAGATGTAAGGCTTTTCTATAAAGATGGTGAGTTCTATTAAAAAGACAGCAGGGAAGTAAAAAACTTCCCTGCTCGATGCAACGTGCCGTAGCACATGCTAACTTCTTACGAAGCTATTGCAAATATACACAAAAATCGCTAACCTCCAAAAAGATTAGCGATTTTTCATTATTCATCTTAAAAAAACTTTAATTGCATTAGTCCTCTTTCAGGCATCCTCGGTCTCCTAAGCCTCCTATTGTGTCCTTGTAATGGTGTCCCAATCCCAATGGTAGTGTCCCCTAAAAAGCGTGTCACCCCCTTTATCCACCGCCCACCAGCTAAACCCCTGATTTTACCGCATTTTTGCCGCCCTCAATTAACATAAATTTGCAAGAACACTTTGCCTATTAACTAAAAATTAACGCTCAAACCACCCCAAACAGGCACTACGCCCCCCTATACCCCCCCCAATTTCACCAAGATTTGTCACGCCAATAATTTTAATTTGTCACGGCAATATGTCACGGCAATATGTCACGCCAATTGTCACGCCAATAATTATTTTCGCCCATTTTGCCCACTTTTGCGCCCTTTTGACCACACCCACAAAACCGCCCCCTTTTCATGCCATTTCCCCCTCATTTTCGCCCCCAAAATCGGCTCATTTTCCGCCATTCTCCCAGTAGGCATCCACGGTTTCCCAAACCTCCTATTTATCCCTTCTAAATCTCCCGATTTCGCCCCAAATTCCCCCAATTATCTCCATTCCTCCTAAGCCTCCCATCCATCCTAAGATTCCTATCCTCAAAAGCCCCGATAATCCCTAAAAATCGCCCCCAATTTCGCCCATGGCAGCATTACCAGCCACCGCCCACAACCCCTTTATTTATCGCATTTTAGAGCCATTAACACCCCTAATCACTCTAATAACCTTAATCCCCTTATCCCATCAACAAAAAAGCAGCAGAAATGCGCCCCTATTTAGAGCCATTTCCACCGCCTTCCGGTATCATT
>JAIKZG010000014.1 GCA_024682415.1 Prevotella sp. | reverse complement strand
AGAGTTGTGTGGCAAAATCTTCATTTTAAGATTTGTCAGTAGAGTTGTGTGGCGAAATCTTCATTTTAGGATTTGTTTGCAGATATTTGGGAAGTAAGCCATTGCGCATGAGTTCTTGTGGAGTGCCTGTATATATCTTGTCGTCTATCATTAGCCATAGCTTGTCTGCTATTTGCAATGCAAGCTCAAGGTCGTGAGTAGACAGCAAAATTGTTTTGTTGTCGTTATGCGCAAGTGTCTTTAGTAGCTTCATAGTTTCTATCTTGCTCGGATAGTCAAGGAAAGCTGTTGGCTCGTCGAGAAGAATTATAGGAGTTTGCTGAGCGATAGTTTTCGCAATCATTGTTTTTTGCTTCTCACCATCGCTTAGTTTGCTGAAATGTTTTTTTCTTAAATCGGTTATGCCGATTTCTGCCATAGAATTCTCTATTATCTGTGCGTCTTCATGAGAAATCGTGCCCCAGAAGTTAGTGTATGGAGTTCGCCCCATGCTTACGATTTCTTCTACGGTCATTTCTTTGATGTCTGGTTTGTCGGTTAATACGATACCTATAGTTTTTGATAGTTCTTCTGATGAAAAATCGTTTATTTTTCTGTCTAATATGCTAATCTCGCCATCGATGGGAGGCTGAAAACCTGCCAAAGTGCGCAATAAAGTAGATTTGCCGACACCATTAGAACCTATCAGACAAGTCATTTCGCTTGAATGTAGCTCGCAGTTGATGCTGCTCATAATAGTTTCTTTTCTATAGCCTATACTGAGATCTTTAGTAGTAATCGTTGTGCTCATGTCGTCTTTATGTTTAAATGGGAGTTTTTTAATTCTATGAGAGGATGTTTGTAAAAACAAAAAAAGTCTCGAGATTAATAATCTCAAGACTTTCAAAATTTTAGTGGGCGTTGACGGATTCGAACCGCCGACCCTCTGCTTGTAAGGCAGATGCTCTAAACCAGCTGAGCTAAACGCCCGAGAGTTTTTTATACTTCTTTTCTTTGAAGTGGTGCGTCCTTAGGGATTCGAACCCTAGACCCACTGATTAAGAGTCAGTTGCTCTACCAACTGAGCTAAGGACGCTTGCTTAATCATTCTTGCATTGCGTAATTCCTTTACAAGTGGTGCGTCCTTAGGGATTCGAACCCTAGACCCACTGATTAAGAGTCAGTTGCTCTACCAACTGAGCTAAGGACGCTTATTTGCGTGAGGTTTACGCTGCATTTCCTGATTGCGAGTGCAAAGGTATAGCTTTTTTCGATATCTGCAAAATTTTTGCGAACTTTTTTTCAAAAAAAAGCATTTTTCTTAAAATAATTGGTGCTTTAATACAAAAAACGTAACTTTGTGAGCCCCTATAAAAAGGGAATACACACATAATATATATAAGATACCTATATACATAATAATGTTTGAAAACAAAAAATGAAGGAGAACTCATTCAACGATAAATTGGAATTTACTCCTGAAGAACGCAGAGAGCTCGTTGCTCTGGCGTTTTCTTTGCGTCATGCGATTAGCGAAGCGCTAACGTATGATGACGTAAAGAAGCTGCGTGCCCATCTTGATAATGCTATGGAAAATGGACAAATCCATAGAGATGTGTTTGGGCTTAACGCAATTCTTTTTTCTATGCAGACTGTTAAAATCGCAGTTGATGAGATTGGATTGAAACGAGAGTCGATTATTTCAATTTTGCTTTATACAAGTGTTCTAAATGGCTTTATTACTGTTGAGAATGTCACTGCTAAATTTGGAGAGAGCGTAGGGCGTATAATTAGTGGATTGGTTAAGATTCATGGCTTATATAAAAAGAAACCTGTTATAGAGAGCGAGAATTTCCGTAACTTGCTTCTTTCTTTTGCTGAAGATATTCGTGTAATCCTTATTATGATTGTTGATCGTGTAAACCTGATGCGTCAGATAAGAGATACCGAAAATGTAGAGGCTAAGCATGAGGTGAGCGAGGAAGCAAGCTATCTTTATGCCCCTCTTGCGCATAAGCTTGGTCTTTATAGGCTGAAAAGTGAATTGGAAGACTTGAGCCTGAAATATTTGGAACATGATGCTTATTATATGATAAAGGATAAGCTGAATGCTACCAAACGCTCACGTGATGCCTATATTGACAGGTTTATAAAGCCGGTAAGTGAACAGCTTGAAAAGGCAGGTCTGAAATTTCATATAAAGGGACGCACCAAGAGCATTCATTCCATTTGGCAGAAAATGAAGAAGCAGAAATGCGGATTTGAGGGTATTTATGACCTCTTTGCCATACGTGTCATTCTTGATTCTCCTATACAAAAAGAGAAAATGCAATGCTGGCAGGCTTATTCTATCGTGACTGATATGTATATGCCAAATCCGAAAAGACTGCGCGATTGGCTGTCGGTGCCGAAATCGAATGGATATGAAAGCTTGCATATCACGGTGCTTGGTCCGGAGAATAAATGGGTGGAGGTGCAGATTCGTACTGAACGCATGGATGAAGTGGCAGAGAAAGGTCTTGCTGCCCATTGGCGTTATAAGGGATTGAAAGGGGAGAGCGGACTTGATGAATGGCTCAATAATATTCGCTCTGCTCTTGAAACCGGTGACGATATGCAGCTCATGGATCAGTTTAAAATGGATCTTTATGAGGACGAAGTTTATATTTTCTCTCCAAAAGGTCAGATTTTTAAATTCCCTAAGGGCGCGACAGTTCTTGATTTCGCTTATTATATACATTCGGACGTAGGCAATCATTGCACAGGCGGTAAGATAAATGGTAAAGCAGTTTCTTTCCGTCAGGCTCTCCGCTCTGGTGATACCGTTGAAATTCTTACGCAGAATAATCAGACACCGAAGCGCGACTGGATTAATATTGTGCAGACTTCCAGAGCGAAGTCAAAGGTGCGTCTTGCTCTGAAAGAAACTCAGCAAAAGGAGGGATTGCTTGCCCGTGAAATGCTTGAGCGTAGATTCAAAAATCGTAAGATAGAAATGACGGAGGCAAATATGTCGCATACTATTAAACGTATGGGATATAAAGAGACTTCTGATTTCTATAAGGATTTGTCGACAGGAAAGATAGACGTAAATGACGTTGTAGATAAATATGTGGAGGTGCAGGAGCATGATGAAACTTATCAAAATGCACAGCCTGTAGTCTCTGCTCAGGAATTTAATTATGAAAATCCTGATGAGCAATTAGCTCAGGAAAATTCCGACGTATTGGTAATCGATAGAAATCTCAAAGGAATAGATTTCTCACTCGCCAAGTGCTGCCATCCTATATATGGTGATGATGTGTTTGGCTTCGTTACCGTTAATGGTGGCGTGAAAATCCATCGTTGTGATTGTCCTAACGCACCGGAAATGCGTCGTCGTTTTGGATATCGTATCGTAAGGGCGAAATGGAGCGGTAAAGATTCATCTCAATATGGCGTAACGCTCCGTATCGTCGGCAATGATGATATCGGCGTCGTAAATAATATCACAAGTATTATAGCTAAGGAGGATAAGGTTGTGATGCGCTCTATTAATATAGATTCTCATGACGGACTTTTCAGCGGTAATATCATGATTCTGCTTGATGATGTTTCACAGCTTAAAAATTTGATGAAGAAATTGCGTATGGTGAAAGGCGTTAAGCAGATAAACAGAATATAATAACTAAAATATAAATAAATTATGTTGACACAACAAGACAAAGAGCAGATTGCTTCCAAGGGTATTACCGAGGAGCAGGTGTATCAGCAGCTGAAAGATATAGAGAATGGTTTCCCTTTTCTGAAAATAGAAGCTGCGGCTACCATCGGTAATGGTATATTGAGCTTGAATGAAGATTCACGCAAACATTATATAGATGTGTGGAATGATTATAAGAAGAATTCCGGTAAAACCATTTATAAGTTTGTTCCTGCCAGTGGGGCTGCCAGCCGCATGTTTAAGAATATGTTCGCATTTGTAAATGCGGATTATGACGTACCTACAACAGATTTCGAGAAGAATTTCTTTGAGAATATAAACCGCTTCGCTTTTTATGAGGAACTTTCTGATAAGTGCAAGAAAAACACAGGTAAGACTGTCGTTGAGCTTATGAATGAAGGAAATTATAAAGAGGTGGCAGCGGAAATGCTTCTTGAGAAAGGCTTGAATTATGGTCAGCTTCCAAAGGGTATGCTCCTCTTCTATAATTATGAGGACGGGGCTCGTACGCCGATGGAGGAACATCTTGTTGAGGCTGCTCTTTATGCTAATGCTAATGGTGAGGCAAATGTTCATTTCACCGTTTCTCATGAGCATTTGGAATATTTCAAGAAGAAAGTAGCTGATAATGTTGAGCGATATGCTAAACGTTTTGGCGTTACATATAATATATCTTTCTCTGAACAGAGTCCGAGCACAGACACAATCGCTGCCAATATGGATAATACTCCATTCCGACAGGATGACGGCACTTTGCTTTTCCGCCCTGGTGGTCATGGTGCGCTCATTAAGAACCTTAATGATATAGACGCAGATGTCGTATTTATAAAGAATATCGATAATGTAGTGCCTGATAAGTATAAGGACGATACTGTTGAATACAAACAGGTGCTGGCAGGCGTGCTTGTTGATGTGCAACGAAGAATCTTTGATTATATAAAGGTGCTTGAAAGTGGTATCTATAATCATGATAAGCTCGTGGAGATTATCCAATTCCTTCAGCAGACTTTGTGTTGTCGCAAGCAGGATATTAAAGAATTGGAAGATGCTGATCTTGTGCTTTATCTGAAATCTAAACTCAATCGCCCTACGCGTGTGTGCGGAGTGGTTAAGAATACAGGTGAGCCAGGCGGTGGTCCGTTCCTTGCTTACAATCAGGATGGCACTGTCAGTCTGCAGATATTGGAATCAAGTCAAATCGATAAGGATAATGCTGAATATATGCGCATGTTTACTCAGGGCACGCATTTTAATCCTGTAGATCTCGTTTGTGCTTTGAAGGATTATAAAGGCAATGCTTTCAACTTGCCAGAATTTGTGGATAAGCAGACTGGCTTTATTTCTTATAAGAGCAAAAATGGTCGCGACTTAAAGGCATTGGAACTTCCAGGCTTGTGGAATGGCGCGATGAGCGATTGGAATACAGTCTTTGTGGAAGTGCCGATTTCTACTTTTAATCCTGTTAAGACGGTTAATGATCTTTTAAAGAAGAGCTAATCCGTAAAAATGTAAGTTATTTAAAGATGTTTTGGTAGTTATCGAATAAATTACTACCTTTGCACCGCTTTTTTACGCATCCCTTCGTGTGATGGTGAATTAAGGCATAAAAATCAAACTTAATTTTAGAGTAACACAATTTAAATTCATTAAGACAATGAAAGAGATTTCAGTTGCAGGTCAGAAGCGTACAGACCTTGGAAAGAAAGCTTCTAAGATGTTGAGAAAAGAAGGATTTGTTCCTTGTAACCTTTATGGTGAGGCTAAGCAGGATGGTAAGCCAGTTGCAATGTCATTCCAGGCTACAATGAGCGAGCTTCGCAAGATTGTTTACACTCCTCACATCTACGTTGTAAAGTTGAACATTGAGGGCGAAGAGCACACTGCTATCTTGAAGGAATTGCAGTTCCACCCAGTAACAGACGCTTTGCTTCACGTTGATTTCTATGAGGTTAATGATCAGAAGCCAATCACAATCGGTATCCCAGTTAAGTTGAATGGTCTTGCTGCCGGTGTACGTGATGGTGGTCGTATGAACCTTTCTATCCGTAAGATTAACGTTACAGCTCCTTATAAGAATATCCCTGAGCACCTCGATATCGATGTAACTGCTTTGCAGCTCGGTAAGAGCATCAAGGTTGGTGAACTCAGCTTCGAAGGTCTTGAGATCGCTACTCCTAAGGAGGTTGTTGTTTGCTCAATCAAGGCTACTCGTCAGTCAGCTACTGCAGCTGCTGCTACAGAGGAGTCTGCTGAGTAATATCGCAATTCTTTAAATAGAATAAATGGATAAGTACTTAATTGTCGGTTTGGGAAATCCGGGTGATGAATACGCCGGTACCCGCCACAACACTGGATATATGGTATTGGACGCTTTTGCTAAGGCGTCCAATATTGTTTTTGAGGATAAGCGTTATGGCTATGTCGCAGAAACATCCTTAAAGGGAAGAAAAGTGTTTTTGCTGAAGCCTACTACGTTTATGAATCTTTCGGGTAATGCTGTCAGATATTGGCTACAGAAAGAAAATATCGATCAGCAGAGATTACTTGTAGTAGTTGATGATTTGGCATTGCCTCTCGGCGCGCTTCGATTGAAGGGTAGTGGCAGCGCAGGTAGTCATAACGGACTTGGGCATATACAGCAGTTGATAGGAACTCAGTATGCGCGTCTTCGTGTGGGAATAGGTAATGATTTTCCAAGAGGCGGACAGGTAGATTGGGTTTTGGGACATTATAGTGATGCTGATATGCAGATATTACAGCCTAAGATAGAAACATCGGTAGACATCATTAAGAGTTTCGTTTTGGCCGGTGTTAATATTACTATGAATCAGTTTAATCATAAATAAACTCATTTTAGAAAGTGGAAGAAAGAATAGATAGATGGCTGTGGGCGGCTCGCGTCTTTAAGACACGCTCTATTGCTGCCGATGCATGTAAGAATAGTCGTGTGACGATAAATGGAGTGAGCGTGAAGCCAAGTCATACTATAAAGGTGGGTGAAACTATTAATGTGAAGAAGCCCCCTATTACCTATTCATATAAAGTTCTGAAACTTATAAATCAGAGAGTAGGAGCAAAGCTGTTGCCGGAGATATACGAGAATGTTACCGATGCCAAGCAATATGAGTTGTTGGAAATGAGCCGTATAAGCGGATTTGTTGATAGAGCGCGTGGTACCGGTCGTCCTACAAAAAAAGATCGTCGTGCCATTGATGCTTTTGTCGATCCTGTAATGTTTGGATTTGATGATGATGATTTTGATGAAGAGGATGAGTAAATGAAAAAAATAGCTATCTTTGTTTCCGGTAATGGTTCAAACTGCGAAAATATTATCAATTATTTTGCGGATGGGAATCGTGGAGCGGTAATTTCATTAGTGCTCAGCAATAAGGCCGATGCTTATGCTTTGACGCGCGCCGAAAAATATGGCGTGGCTACAGCTGTAATGCCTAAAGCTGACTTCAATAATGAGGCTAAATTAATGGAATTAATGAAAGAACATGAGATCGATTTCATAGTTCTTGCAGGATTCTTATTGATGATACCCGATTTTCTGATAAATGCCTATGAGCACCGCATTATAAATATTCACCCGGCATTGCTTCCTAAATTTGGTGGAAAAGGAATGTATGGCCGCTATGTTCATGAAGCAGTGAAAGCGGCAGGTGAAGTGGAAACAGGAATGACTGTGCATTGGGTGATCAGGGAATGTGACGGAGGCGAGATAATCGCTCAATATAAAACTCAGATTCTTCCAACTGATTCTCCTGAGGACATTGCCGATAAAGTGCATATCTTGGAGATGAAATATTATCCATTGGTGATAGAACAAACTATAAATAGAAATTAACGATGAAAGCCGTAAAACCAAAGAAAAATCTTGGTCAGCATTTTTTGATTGACCTTGAAATTGCTCGCAGAATTGCCGACACGGTAGATGCTTGTCCTGATATACCAGTATTGGAGATAGGACCGGGAATGGGCGTGTTGACGCAATATCTGGTGCAGAAAGATCGTGAAGTGAAGGCTGTGGAGATAGATAAAGAGTCTGTGAACTATCTTTATGCTACATATCCTCAACTTCGTGACAAAGTGTTGGGAGAGGATTTTCTGCAAATGGATTTGAATAAAGTGTTTGATGGCAGACAGTTTGTTCTTACGGGAAATTATCCGTATGATATTTCATCGCAGATTTTTTTCAAAATGCTTGATAACAAGGATTTGATTCCTTGCTGCACAGGAATGATTCAGCGTGAAGTGGCATTGCGTATGGCTGCTGAGCCAGGCAATAAGACTTATGGTATTCTTTCTGTGATGACACAGGCATGGTATGATGTGGAATATCTCTTCACCGTTAATGAGAATGTTTTCAATCCACCACCAAAAGTAAAAAGCGCGGTAATAAGAATGCAGCGCAATGGAGTGACCGACTTGGGATGTGATGAAAAATTGTTCCGCCGTGTCGTAAAATCTGTGTTCGGACAACGTAGAAAAATGCTACGCGTAAGTTTGCGACAGATTCTTTCAGGTGTCGCTAATGATGATCCGTTCTATGCTCAGGAAATAATGACCAAGCGACCTGAGCAATTATCGGTTGCGCAATTCGTGGAATTAACTAATAAAGTTTCTGAAAAAATTGTGAATATATGAGATATTTGCTAAATTTGCCAATGAAACATTAATTTAAATCAAGAAATTAACAAATCGAACATAAATAAACCCAAACTATGTTAGACGTAAAAGAAACATTAAATGCTGCCGAAGAGCGCATGGAAATGGCTGCTATGTTTTTGGATGAGCAGTTGGGCAGAATCCGTGCAGGTAGAGCTAACGCGGCAATCCTCGATAATGTAAGAGTCGAATCTTATGGTTCAAGAGTTCCTTTGAATCAGGTAGCTAATATCACTATTTCTGATGCACGCACAATTGCTATCCGTCCTTGGGATAAGAAGCAAATCCGTGATATCGAAAAGGGTATTATGGATTCAGATGTAGGTATCACACCGGAGAATAACGGCGAGATTATTCGTCTTTGTCTGCCACAGCCTACAGAGGAACGTCGTAAGGAACTTGTTAAGCAGTGCAAGCAGATCGGCGAGAAGGCAAAGGTTGAGATTCGTAACGTGCGTGGCGAAATCAAGGAAAAATTGAAGAAAGCCATAAAGGACGGACTTAGCGAGGATAACGAGAAAGACGCTGAAGACAGCTTGCAGAAGCTTCACGATAAGTTCATTAAGAAGGTTGATACATTGCTTGATAAGAAGCAGGAAGAAATAATGACCATTTAATTTCTTGATGAAAGGTCTTGTTATAAAAAACACCGGTAGTTGGTATTCTGTTAAGACCGACGAAGGTGAAATCATTGAAAGCAAAATAAAAGGCAACTTCCGTCTCCGTGGTATACGCAGCACAAATCCTGTAGCTGTTGGCGACCGTGTGGTAATCAACAAAAATCAGGAGGGCACAGCGTTTATTACGGAGATAGAAGATCGCCGTAATTACATTATTCGTCGTTCGCAGAACCTGAGCAAGCAGAGTCATATTATCGCGGCTAATCTTGATCAGGCATTTCTTGTCGTTACGATAAACCATCCGCAGACAAGCACTCAGTTTATTGATCGTTTTTTGGCTTCAGCCGAAGCATATAGTGTGCCTGTCGTTCTTGTTTTTAATAAGAAGGATATTCTTGATGAAGAAGAGACTCATTATCTTGAAATGATGATGAATCTTTATGATACCATCGGATATAAATGTATCGCTATTTCTGCCGTAAGCGGCGATGGAGTAGACCAACTGCTGCCATTGATGAAAGATAAGGTTACGCTGCTTAGTGGAAATAGTGGAGTAGGAAAATCCACTCTTATTAATAAAATCCTGCCTGAAGCTAATCTTCGCACATCTGAGATAAGCAATGCTCATGATACAGGTATGCACACCACCACATTCAGCGAAATGCTCGAATTGCCTAATGGAGGCTACCTTATCGATACTCCGGGTATTAAAGGCTTTGGCACATTTGATATGGAGCCAGAAGAATTGACGAGCTATTTCCGTGAGATTTTCCATTTTTCTAAAGATTGCAAGTTTAACAACTGCACTCATACCCACGAGCCAGGTTGTGCTGTGCTTAAAGCTTTGGAAAATCATTATATCGCAGCAAGCCGTTACGAAAGTTATCTTAGCATGATGCAGGATAAGGATGAAGACAAATATCGTCCTGCTTATTAAATCGATATTCCCAGATTTTTGTAATAATATGAAGAAAGTATTTGTTCTTCTGGTCGTTTTGTGTGCCCTTTCCGCATGTAAATATCAGAATCGTAAGATAGTAGGTGATAATGTGGATAAGCAGTTTATCTATGATCCCGACTCTTTGGATTCTGTGGCAATCGCGAAGAGGGAAGCGAAGCTTGCGGCTATAAAAGCTGCACAGGATTCGGCAATGGCAGACTCTTTGAAATAAAAATATGTTCAGCGTCTACCTTATATTCATATATATATTACTGCTTATTCTAAAACCTACGCGCAAAATTTCTATAGCATTGTTGCCATGGATGATTTTCGCGTTTTCTTATGACTGTATGCGCCTCTTGCCTAATTACGAGGTCAATTCAATAGATGTAAGAGGTGTGTATGAGGCGGAGAAAAAATTATTCGGTATAATGTCCGGTGGAGTTTTGCTCACTTCGTGTGAATATTTCGCTCGTCATAATTGCGCGTTAATGGATTTTTTTGCAGGCGTGTTTTATCTTTGTTGGGTGCCTGTCCCTTTATCTTATTCGCTTTATCTTTATCTGAAAGGCAGACGCAGAGAATATCTTCATTTCTCTCTCGCGTTTCTGATTGTCAATTTGATAGGCTTTTGTGGATATTACATTTATCCTGCCGCTCCGCCATGGTATGCCATGAATTATGGCTTTGAGCCAATTTTAGGCACGCCTGGGAATTCAGCGGGATTAATTCGCTTTGATGTAATGACTGGTTTGCCTGTTTTCCATTCATTATACGATAAAAATGCTAACGTGTTTGCAGCGATACCATCGCTTCATGCCGCTTATATGCTTGTTACCGTGCTGTATGCCTTGAAATATAAGCAGAGCAAATTATGCGTATCAATATTTGCCGTTATATGTTGTGGAATATGGTTTACGGCAGTTTATTCCGGTCATCATTACATTATAGATGTGCTGCTTGGCATATTTACGGCATTGGCAGGAATACTATTATTGGATCGTGTTCTGTTTCATATACCGATGATAAATCGGCTGATGAAAAAATATCTGAGCATTATTTCATAAAAAAATAAAATTATATTTGCTACTTTGATATAATCAGCTTATATTTGCAGAGTAACTCTTGAAAGAGTTGCGGATTATTAATTTTAAATATACGAAACATTATGAAAGAACTCAAAGGCACAAAGACAGAGAAGAATTTGCAGGAAGCTTTCGCAGGTGAGTCACAGGCTCGTAATAAGTATACTTACTTTGCGTCAAAGGCAAAGAAAGATGGCTATGAGCAGATTGCTGCATTGTTTGAAGAAACTGCTAACAACGAGAAGGAACACGCTAAGCTGTGGTTTAAATATCTTGAGGGTGGAGCTGTTAAGTCTACCGAGGAGAATTTGAAGGCTGCCGCTGAAGGCGAAAACTTTGAGTGGACCGATATGTATGATCGCATGGCAAAGGAAGCAGAGGAAGAAGGCTTCAGCGAGATTGCCGCTAAGTTTCGTTTGGTAGGCGCTATCGAGAAGCATCACGAGGAGCGTTACCGTAAGCTTCTGAAGAATATAGAGGATGCCAAGGTATTTTCTAAGGATGGCGACGCAATTTGGATTTGCCGTAATTGCGGTCACATCGTAGTAGGCAAGAATGCTCCTGAAATATGCCCTTGCTGCAATCATCCTAAGAGCTATTTCGAAGTAAAGGCTGAAAACTTCTAATCAAGGAATATATAATTTCTATACAATTATACATATACTATAAAACGAGGAAGAATTCATTTTCTTTCTCGTTTTTTTTTGTATTTTCATAAAAAAAACTTATCTTTGCACCGAATTAATACAATTCATTCACATCTAAGTGTTTCTAATTCCTTGAAACACTATTATTATTTTCAATAACATTTTTATATACTAATACATGTATAGCAAAGACGAATTATCATCAAAGGCTATCTCTGAATTGCAGGATATTGCCACAAATATTGGTGCCGATTATAATGCTGAAAGTACTCAGGAAGAACTTGTTTACGCTATTCTTGACCATCAGGCAGAGGTTGAGGGCAATAAGAATCCTCTGGGCACACGCAAGCGCACCCGCATTGTGAAGAAAGACACAGACAAGGTTTATTCTGTTAGCGGAAAAGAAGGTGAGAATTTTGACTTAAAGAATAAAAAATTGACTACATCTGCCGACACACAATTATTTAAGGAAGAATCTGAACCAGCTGAAGAACCAGTTAAACCCAAACGTCATCGTCGCACAAAAGCGGAAATGGAAGCTGCGCGCAAGGCAGAAGCTGAGGCTAAGGCCGCTAAAATTGCGGAGAAGCTGAAAGCTAAGCAAGAGAAAGAGGCTGCCAAAGCAGCAAAAGCTTCAAAGACAGAAGCAACGGCTGTAGAGGAAGAACCAGTTTCAGTAGTTGAGCCAGAGCAGGCAGCACCAGAAGCGACCGACGTTAATGCAGAAGATATTGACGGCGCACAGACAGAAGTGGCTGCCAGTGAGAATGCTGAGGCTACTCAGAATAATGGCGAAGATAACGCGTTTATTCCTGAGGAGCAGTTTGCCGAAGGCGACGATTCCGACGCTCTCAGTGGTGATATGCTTGCTAAATTGCAGGCTAAGATAAACGCTCATAATGAGGCAGCGGAAGAAAATCGTGAGGCTACAGTCAATGGTTTGTGGCCTGATGATCCAGGAGATGGCACAGACTTTATCACGGTAGTGGATATCCCTATTGAGGATCAGGGCGCAGTGCCTTCTTATGATATGCTTGGCCGTCCTACGGCAGGCGCTATGGCGCATACAAACAATGCTCCGGCAAACAACGCTAAGCAGGCGGCAGAACCGGAAGCTCCTAAATATGATTTCACCGATTTGATTTCAGCAAATGGTGTGCTTGAAGTTATGAGCGACGGCTATGGCTTCTTGCGCTCAAGTGATTACAACTATCTGTCATCTCCTGATGATGTATATGTAGCTAATCAGTTTGTAAAGAGATATGGATTGAAGACGGGTGATGTTGTGGAATGCCATGTGCGTCCTCCTCACGATGGCGAGAAGTATTTCCCATTGACGAGTGTAGACAAAATCAACGGTCGCGCACCTGAACAGGTGAGAGATCGCGTGCCATTCGAGCACCTCACTCCTCTGTTCCCAGATGAGAAATTTACTCTTTGTGGCGACAGAGCTACAACCAATCTCAGCACTCGTGTGGTAGACTTGTTCTCACCTATCGGTAAAGGTCAGCGCGCGCTTATCGTGGCTCAGCCTAAGACAGGTAAGACAATTCTTATGAAGGATATTGCCAATGCCATCGCAGCCAACCATCCTGAGGCTTATCTTATGATGCTACTTATTGATGAGCGTCCTGAGGAGGTTACCGATATGGCTCGCACTGTCAATGCCGAGGTTATCGCTTCTACATTCGATGAGCCTGCAGAGCGTCATGTGAAGATTGCCGGTATCGTTTTGGAAAAGGCAAAGCGCATGGTAGAATGCGGTCATGATGTAGTTATCTTCCTCGACTCTATCACTCGTCTTGCCCGTGCCTACAACACCGTTGCTCCAGCTTCAGGTAAGGTGCTCACCGGTGGTGTTGATGCCAATGCGTTGCAGAAGCCTAAGCGTTTCTTCGGTGCAGCCCGTAATATTGAGGGCGGCGGCTCATTGACTATCATCGCTACAGCGTTGATTGATACCGGTAGCAAGATGGACGAAGTAATCTTTGAGGAATTCAAGGGTACAGGTAACATGGAGCTTCAGCTCGACCGCTCTCTCAGCAACAAGCGTATATTCCCTGCTATCAATCTTGTGGCTTCAAGCACTCGCCGCGACGACTTGTTGCAGGATGAAAATACAATTAATAAGATGTGGATTCTTCGTAAGTACATTTCTGATATGAATCCTATCGAGGCGATGAATACCATTCACAACCGAATGATACACACTCGCAATAACACAGAATTCCTCCTCTCTATGAACTCATAGTTTTCTGGGGGAGCGAATTTCTTTCTATATCACATTTTCTAAATTTTAATGGAAGATTTCATTGAAGTTAAAGGGGCTCGCGTCAATAATCTAAAAGACGTGAGCCTTAATATTCCCAGAGGTAAATTCATAGTTGTAACAGGCGTGAGCGGCTCAGGCAAATCGTCATTGGCTTTCGACACACTTTATGCCGAAGGTCAGCGTCGATATGTGGAGTCGTTGTCTTCTTATGCCCGCCAGTTCTTAGGACGAATGAGCAAGCCGGAGTGTGATTTCATCAAAGGTTTGCCGCCTGCAATAGCCATAGAGCAGAAAGTTATTGCCCGCAATCCTCGCTCTACTGTCGGCACGTCTACCGAGATTTATGAATATATGCGCGTGCTCTTTGCCCGATTGGGTAAAACCTATTCGCCTGTAAGCGGTGAGGAGGTGAAGAAACATTCCGTAGAAGACATCGTGGCGTGCGTGAAAGGCTATTCCGTAGGGACTAAATTCCTTATCCTTGCCAAGATGAAACCTCATGAGGGGCAGGACGCGGCAGCCATGCTTGAGTCAGCTACCCGTCAGGGTTACAACAGAGTGTGGTATAAAGATAAGGCGTGCCGCATTTCCGATTTGCTTGAAGACGAATCTGCCATGGCAGCTATGAGCGTTGATGAAGTAGTGCTTATCATCGACCATCTGAGCGTAGACGACAGCAATGATTTCGTTTCGCGTATTTACGATTCATGCGAAACAGCTCTTTATGAGGGCGACGGAGAATGCAAAGTAGTGTTTCTGCCAAGCAATATCACATACACGTTCTCCACACGTTTCGAGGCCGACGGAATTACATTTGAGGAACCTAACGACAATATGTTTTCTTTCAATTCTCCGCTTGGCGCATGTCCCACCTGTGAGGGCTTCGGAAGTGTGATTGGTATTGACGAGAAACTTGTCATTCCTAATACCTCGTTAAGCGTCTACGACGGCTGCGTGCAGTGTTGGCATGGCGAGAAGTTGGGAGCATGGAAAAATGAGTTCTGCCGTCGCGCAGCCATTGATAATTTCCCTATCTTCGAGCCATATTACAAACTTACGCCCGAACAGAAAGCACAACTTTGGCATGGGCTTCCTTCTGATAAGCACCGTGCGAAAAATGAGCGAGTAAGCATTGATGATTTCTTCCAGATGGTGAAGGAAAATCAATACAAGATACAGTATCGCGTGCTTATGAGCCGCTATCGTGGCAAAACTATCTGCCCCGACTGCCATGGCACGAGATTAAAGAAAGAGGCTGGCTATGTAAAGATCAACGGCATGAGTATTTCCGAACTCGTGGAAATGCCTATCGTAAACCTTAAAAAATGGTTCGACGATTTGCAGTTTAATGACCACGACGCAGCTATTGCCAAGCGTCTGCTTCATGAAATAACAAGCCGTCTGCAATTCCTGCTTGATGTAGGATTGGGTTATCTCACATTGAATCGCCAGTCAAATACGCTTTCAGGCGGTGAGAGTCAGCGTATCAACCTTACCACTTCTCTCGGCTCTTCATTGATAGGTTCGCTTTATATTCTCGATGAGCCAAGTATCGGTCTTCACAGTCGTGACACTGAGCGTCTTATCAAAGTTTTGAAGGAACTGCGCGATTTAGGCAACACCGTTGTTGTGGTGGAACATGATGAGGAAATCATGCGTGCTGCCGACTATATCATTGATATCGGTCCTGATGCAGGTCGTCTGGGCGGACAAGTGGTATTCCAGGGCGACACAGCGCAGCTTACCGAGGGCAATGACGCATTGATAAAGAAATATCCTGATTCTCACACTATAAAATATCTCACCCACACCGAAACCATTGACGCTCCTACTGCATATCGTTCATGGAATCAGTTTATAGAGCTGAAGGGCGCGCGCATGAATAATCTTCGTGGCGTAAACGTGAAGTTCCCTCTCAATGCTTTCACCGTGGTGACGGGTGTGAGCGGTTCGGGAAAATCATCGCTTATAAAGGGCACTTTGTTTCCTGCTCTGAAGCGTCATCTCAGTGAGGTTGCGGAGCTTCCTGGCGAATACTCTTCACTTGAGGGCGACTGGCAGCAGATAAAGCATGTGGAGTTTGTAGATCAAAATCCTATCGGCAAGAGCACTCGCTCTAATCCTGCCACCTATCTTAAAGCCTACGATGCAATCCGCCAACTTTATGCCGACCAGCCTTTGGCTAAGCAGCTTGGCTTCACGGCGCAGTATTTCTCTTTCAATGCAGAGGGCGGACGCTGCGAGGAATGTAAGGGCGCGGGCGTTATCACCGTTGAGATGCAGTTTATGGCAGATTTGGTGCTTGAGTGCGACGCCTGCCATGGCGAGAGATTCAAGCATGATGTCCTTGAAGTGCGTTTCCACGAAAAGAACATCAACGACGTGCTCAATATGACGGTGTCAGAGGCAATAGAATTCTTCGCTCAGTATAAGCAGAAGACCATTGTTTCGCGTTTGAAGCCGTTGGAAGATGTCGGCTTGGGCTACATAAAGCTCGGTCAGAGTTCATCTACTCTTTCGGGTGGTGAAAATCAGCGTGTCAAGTTGGCCTATTTTATCGGTCAGGAGAAGCAAGAGCCTACGCTCTTCATTTTCGATGAGCCTACCACAGGTCTTCATTTCCACGACATAAAGCGACTGCTTGCCACATTCAACACCCTCATTGAGCATGGCCACACCATCATTGTCATAGAGCACAACATGGATGTTATCAAATGTGCCGACTACATCATCGACCTCGGTCCAGATGGCGGTGATAAGGGCGGCAACATTGTCTGCACGGGCACACCTCGTGATATCGCAGCCTGCAAGGAAAGCATTACAGGCAGATTCCTGCAGGAAAAAATATGATAACCATGCTGTCAATATTGATACCTACATACAACTGCCCTTGCTTGGATTTGGTAAAGTCCTTGCAAGGGCAGTGTGCTTCCATAAGGTCGCTGGAGTGGGAGATAGTCGTTGCCGACGACGGCTCTACTGACGCAGCGTCTGTAGCTACGAATGAAGCTATAAATACCTTGCCTTGCTGTCGTTATATTATTCGCGAGGAGAATGTAGGGCGTGCGGCAATCCGCAATTTTCTTGCTTCCGAAGCTAAATATGAGTGGCTCTTGTTTCTCGATTCCGATGTAGAAATCCGCCGTCATGACTTTATTTCGCAATATCTTAATGCGTGCGCCGATTACGATTTAGTGTGCGGACGCTACGATTTGCCTGCCACATCAGAATCTCTGCTCCGCAATTTGCGTTATCGCTATGAGAGCAGCTATATCAACTGTCATTCCGCATCCGTGCGAAATCTTCACCCCTTTCAGTCGCTCAGCACAGCCAACTTCCTCATTCGTCGCAGCGTAATGCTTGCCCATCCTTTCAATGAAGTTATCCGTCGATATGGCTATGAAGATGTATTGCTTGGCAAGTCGCTTGCGCATTCCCATGCGCGTGTCCTTCACATTGATAATCCTGTCACCCTCCGCTCTTTCGACACCAATGCCGACTATCTTTCCAAGGTTGATGCTTCCTTGATTACTCTTCGCGACATTCACGACGACATCCATGGCTATTCCTTACTGCTTCATTATGCCGACCTGCCTTTTATTTCTTCCATAATGAAGTGTTTCTACCGCATTTTCAAGCCACATTTGCGTAAAAATCTGTGTGGAGATTCTCCATCGCTTCTCCTTTTCCGTTTTTATAAATTAGGCTATTATCTTAGCCTTAAATGATTTAATCTTTTTGACAATTACAAAGTGATTTTCGAGTGAAATTCAGTTTGTATGTGTTACAAAGTCATTTTCGGTGTGGAATTCGGTTTGTAGTTGTTACAAAGTCGTTTTCGGTCTGAAATTCAGTTTGTAGTTGTTACAAACTCGTTTTCGGTGTGAAACTCAGTTTGTAGGTGTTACAAACTCGTTTTCGGTGTGAAATTCGGTTTGTAGGTGTTACAAACTCGTTTTCAGTCCGATTTTCAGTTTGTAGTTGTTACAAAGTCTCAATCAAGCCTGAAAATCAGTTTGTAGGCGTTACAATTA
>JAIKZG010000033.1 GCA_024682415.1 Prevotella sp. | reverse complement strand
ATATCGACGAGGTGACGGGAAACTTCGCTGCTGCCCATGTCCGCTTTAGAGCCCGCATATATGTAGATATCAGGATATGGCTTAAATGATAAGCTCGGAATTAATCATAATATATGTATCTTTAGGACTCGCAGAATAGTTCAGGCGAGACAAAATATGTGTGTGTTGCGTAAAGCGGAAGCAAAAGTACTAATTATATTTGTATTTTGAGAAGATTTGAGGAAATAAAAAAGATTAAACTCTTCATCAATACATATGCTCACGGCAAACTAACGATAAAGAGCTTTATCAATAGGTATGCTCACGGCAAACTAACGACAAAGAGCTTTATCAATAGGTATGCTCACGGCAAACTAACGACAAAGAGCTTTATCAATAGGTATGCTCACGGCAAACTAACGATGAAGACCTTTATCAATACATATGCTCACGGCAAACTAACGATGAAGACCTTTATCAATACATATGCTCACGGCAAACTAACGATAAAGCTCTTTACCAATACATATGCTCACGGCAAACTAACGATAAAGCTCTTTACCAATACATATGCTCACGGCAAACTAACGATGAAGAGCTTTATCAATAGGTATGCTCACGGCAAACTAACGATGAAGAGCTTTATCAATAGGTATGCTCACGGCAAACTAACGATGAAAGTCATCAAAAAAATGTCGTTAAGCACCGCAAATTACGGAACTTAACGACATTTTAATCTCATATAATCTTTGCCCAAAGAGCAGGGCAAAAATTTACTTCACGATACCCTTTTCAAGATATTCGGCGAGATTGGTCTTCACCTTTTCGCTGGCACGCTCCACGGCAACTTTTGCCATATCGCTGTCTACCATAATCTTAACAAGCTGCTCGAAGGATGTAGCCTGAGGATTCCATCCCAGTTCGGCACGAGCCTTAGTAGGATCACCCCAGAGATTAACGACATCAGTAGGACGATAGAAATCTGCACTCACCTCTACAAGCACATCGCCGACTTTCACATTATCGGATGCGGCAGAAGCAGGGTCTACTGACTTCACGATACCTTTCTCGTCGGCACCCTCACCCTTGAATTCAAGCTCGATACCTACATAGCGGAATGCCAGCTGCGCGAATTCACGCACGCTGTGCTGCACGCCTGTAGCGATAACAAAGTCCTGTGGTGTCTTATGCTGAAGAATGAGCCACATACACTCCACATAATCTTTGGCATAACCCCAATCGCGGAGAGAAGAAAGATTGCCGAGATAGAGTTTATCCTGCTTACCCTGAGCTATGCGCGCTGCAGCAAGAGTAATCTTACGTGTAACGAAAGTCTCACCACGACGCTCGCTCTCATGGTTGAACAAGATACCTGAGCAGCAGAACATATTGTATGCCTCACGATATTCCTTCACAATCCAGAAGCCATACTGCTTTGCCACTGCGTAAGGGCTGTAAGGGTGGAATGGTGTGTTCTCATTTTGCGGCACTTCCTCTACTTTGCCATACAATTCTGATGTAGAAGCCTGGTAAATGCGGCAACTATCGGCAAGACCGCATTGGCGCACTGCTTCCAATATTCTTAATACGCCTACAGCGTCTACATCGGCAGTAAACTCAGGAGAATCGAAGCTCACCTGCACATGGCTCTGCGCAGCAAGATTGTAGATTTCCGTAGGGCGCACTTTATTTACAACTTGCACCACAGACATTGAGTCTCCAAGGTCGGCATAATGAAGATGAAAATGTGGCATACCCTCCAAATGAGCTATGCGCTCACGGAAGTCTACCGAGCTACGGCGAATCACCCCATGCACTTCATATCCTTTGCCAAGCAGAAACTCTGCGAGATAAGAGCCATCCTGTCCTGTAACGCCTGTTATTAATGCAATGTTTGATTTTTCCATTATTTATCGATAAATATTGTTTTCTATAATAAATACGCTCTGAATAAAGCGAGACAAAATTACGAAATATATTCGTATTAAGCGAAAGAATTACTTGTATCTTGCCACGAACTTCTGGAATTCGCCATGATAGCCATTGAATACGTTTATATCCACAGCTCCGCGAATGCCCGCCACTCTGCCGTCGGGGCACAACTGCCAATATATCAGATGGACATCGGGTTTATACTCTCCATATCGGGCTATCCACACTTCATAATCGCGCTGCAAATCGGGTGCTTCGGGCAGATATCTGTTTACGAAGCTTTGGCTTAGATAAAGCACTGGCTTCACATGCCATGCGCGCTCCACGGCTTTTAGCCATGCGCGGATATTGGCAAACAACACTTTCTCGCCACCCATTGCCTTAATCTGCGATGGATATGGCTCTACATCGAGCACAGGAGGGAAATCTCCCTTCTGATAATGTGAATGTGCCATAAAATACGCTGCCTGAGCAGAACCTGTAGTACGGGTAGAGAGGAAATGATAAGTGCCCGTGTGTATGCCATGAGCATGGGCATCACGATAATCCCGCGCGTAAAACTTATTGAGAATGGTAGTTCCCTCAGTGGATTTGATGTAAACAAACGAAACCTTGTAGCCCACTTTTCCGCTTATTCGTTTCTTAGTCATAGTGCCGAGGCTCGTTATGCGCATATTATCCCAGTCGATAGGGTAATGCATTTCCTTCTTTACCCATCGTGTGTGCCAGCGATTACGAATACGCACACGTTTCTTTTCCTTCACGAAATAGCTTTTATGCTGAAATCTGCTTATGTCAATGCCATAGATTCGGGTGTTGGTATATTCCAGACGCTCACCTTTATACACATCTTCCTTCCATTCTCCAGAGCGGAATCTATCCATTTTGGAAGAAAAGCCCCATCCTGTGCGTATGCCGTCTTTCCAAAAACCCTCGAAATAGTCACCGTTAAACTCATTATATGCTCCATAGCCGTTGCGCACTCCTTTTTTATCAAGTTCGCCCACATAGATTCCGTCGCTGTCTCTCTGCTGTCGGATGTTGCCAATAGCCTTAACGAGCAGTTTACCAGCAAACTTATTGAATTTATTCATCCACACGGCAGGCACTGCCTTAGCGAAAAAAGGCATTCTCCTGTTTGCGGTCTGTATTCTTGTGGCAATGCCGGCTGCGCCAATCTCTTTTGCCACACAGGGCAAGGCCTGCTTTTTGCCGTCATCGTCTATATAATATATTGTGTAGGAGCGATTTTCACGGACTGAGAGTTTGCCCGATGTCTTTCTGCGCGCGATAACGCCCTCAAGACGTTTCAAAATATTCACGGCATGCTTCTGATAGGCTGCTATCTGGTTGTAGCCCTCATCAGTAGCGTCGTGCACACGCAGATAATAATCGAGTTCGGCAATCTTCTTTTTATATCTCTCCGCTGTCATCGTGCTGTCATCAAAATACGCGCCAAGCAGGGCTGCGTCGTCCACATTGCGCCAGCGTGGCGTTTCCTTGCCTGTGAAAAATGTGCGTGCCACGCCGAAACATGACGGCACGAGATAGTATTGGTCTATCCATTGGCCGCCCGCATAGATCTCGCTGCTGTCGAGCTTCTCTATAACCTTTCCGCCTGCCACTACTTCTTTCCATGTAGTCATCTTCACGGTAACAGCTGTTTTTTTCAGTCGTTCTTCACTCATCGGGCGGTTGTGCCATGCCATAGCAGCGATAAGCACAGCCACCAATCCCATTATTATATATATAGATTTCTTTTTCATCATCACAAAGATAATTATTTTTCTCTCACAGATAACACAGATGACACAGATTTATATTACTTGCAAAGTAAGAAAATTAATAACCATTTATGATACGAACAATATCCGATTGTATATCATCAGAATTAAAATTTACGAGTAGACCTATATGTTTATGCGCAATACGAAGATATGACAACAATTGCTTATGATGAATATCTTTTAATGTTTCAACCGATTTTAATTCAATAACGATTTGATTCTCAACCAACAAATCTAATCTAAAATCAATCGGCATTACATGATTATCATAAATTACTTTTAATGGAACTTGACTTTTAACATCTAAACCTTCTTTCCTTAACTGATATAAAAGAGCTGACTCATAAATACTTTCTAACAATCCTGGGCCAAGTTCATTATAAACTTTAAATATCGCTCCTCTTATAATATATGTTATTTCGTTTTCAGTCATTATAATTATTAATATATTTCGGATTCCACAGATTTATTTTCTGTGTTAATCTGTGGAATCTGTGAGAGATTTACCTAAAATCTATTATATTATCTCATACGAAGTGATTATGCCAGTAGGCTCCTGGCGCTCATTGACGACGATAAGAGTGTGAATTTTCTTTTTGCGCATAAGCTTGTCGGCACGATCCACCATATCAGTCTCACGCACTACTACAGGGTCAGGATTCATGATGTCAGCCACTACCGTATCCACGCCGTCCTTACCTTTTGACTGAATCTCACGACGGATATCACCATCGGTGACAATACCGAGCACCTTGCCCTTATACTGCACGATGGCAAGTCCCATCTTCGCCTGGCTGATTACAAACATCGTTTCAAGCACCGACTTATTCTTTTCAATAAGAGGCAGATTCTCACTCTTCATCACATCCTTCACACGAGTGAGAAGTTTTCTGCCAAGACTGCCGCCTGGATGAAACAGAGCGAAGTCGGAAGGCTTGAAATGTCGGGCTATCTCAAGAGCGCACGCCAAAGCGTCGCCCATTGCCGCTGTAGCAGTGGTGGAAGAAGTGGGAGCGAGATTGAGCGGACACGCCTCGCGCTTTACCCCGATGTTGAGCACATAAGTGGAATATTTGGCAAGAATAGAGTCTTTACCTCCAGTAACGCCGATGATAGGTATCTTGCGGTCAAGCAACAACGGGATGATACGCAAAAGCTCATCTGTATTGCCCGAATAAGATATTGCCATAACCACGTCGTCGGGAGTGAACATGCCAAGGTCGCCATGATAGGCATCAAGGGGATTGACAAAGAAAGATGGAGTGCCGGTGCTCGCCAAGGTAGCAGCTATCTTCTCACCAATATGCCCCGATTTGCCCACACCGGTAACAATAAACCTGCCCTTGCAGTTGAGAATCAAGTCTACCGCCTTATTAAAACCATCAGTAAGCTGCGGTATCAGGTTCAGAATAGCCTCAGCCTCATCCCTGAAACATTTTTCAGCGTATTGTTTAGAGTCCATACCTTTAATATCATAGATATACAGATTATTTCAAAAGATTGCCTATCACTCCATCCAAATCTTTCAGATAGAGCATATTAGGGCCATCGCTCTTAGCGTTGTCGGGGTCGGGATGCACCTCAAAGAAATATCCATTCGCTCCGAACGCCTTGGCAGCCATAGCCATAGCCGGCACAAACTCTCTGTTGCCGCCTGTCTTTCCACCTGCCGCCCCCGGACGCTGCACGGAATGAGTGCAGTCCATAATCACGATGTCGGCATATTTCTTCATATCAGGAATATTACGGAAGTCTACAACCAGATTGTTATAACCATATATGTTGCCACGCTCCGTAAGCCAGACATTGTCATTGCCCGACTCTCTTACTTTCTGAACAGGATACTGCATATCCTCGCCAGAGAGAAACTGTGCCTTCTTTATGTTTACGATTTTGCCAGTCTTTGCGGCTGCGACGAGCAGATCTGTCTGTCGGCAAAGGAATGCCGGTATCTGCAACACATCGACCACTTCGCCTGCGGCTTCCGCCTGATAAGACTCATGAATATCGGTGAGCAGTCGGAGTCCGTATTTCTGCTTTATGTCGGCGAGCATCTGCAATCCGCGCTCCATGCCCACACCGCGAAATGAGTTAATAGATGTGCGGTTGGCCTTATCAAAAGAAGACTTAAAGATTATGTCGATGTCATATTTCTTATTAAGACGCACCAATTCCTGTGCCACGACATCAAGCAGTTCCTCTGATTCTATTACGCAAGGGCCTGCTATAAAAATAGGTTTATTATTTATTTCTGCCATATCGGCAAAATTAATGATTTTAACGCAATAATACAAAATCTCTCACAAATTTCACCGATAACCATTATGCGCAAACTACATTTGTACATGCGCTGCCTTTTATCCGCGAAATTTGCGAGAGACCTTATTAAAATTAACTTTGGGAAAGTTCTTTTTTTCTGTCTGCCTTACTTAAGCTTGTTAAGTTCAGCCTTTACCTTAGCGGTAACGTCTTCTGAAAGAGTTGTGCTGATGTAAGGAATGCCTGCACCGAGATCCATGATGTAGACATATCCGCCAGCCTTACCTACATTGTTGATAGCATTTACAAGCTTAGTTGTAATAGGCTGCATCTTGTCCTGCTGCTCCTTAGCGAGAGTCTGCTGATTGTCCTGATAAGTCTGCTGTATCTTCTGATACATCTGCTGAAGGCTCTGCTCAGTCTCTTTCTGCTTTGTAGCGTTCATTGTAGACTTTGTCTTGTCGTATTCATCGCTCTTGCGCTGAAGCTCATCCTGCATGGCCTTGAGGTCGTTCTCAAACTGAGTGGCCTTTGCCTTGATGTCACCGCTTGCCTTGATAAACTCAGGCATAGCCTGCATGATTTCCTGTGAATTGATGTGACCAAACTTCTGGGCAAACATCGACATTGGTGCGATAAGCATCAATGCTAACAATAGTTTCTTCATCTTTTTGTTGTGTTATTTTTGTTTATTAATTTTTAGTCGTTTACTGAGTAGCCTAACTTCTGGAGCACCTCATTGCTGATGTCGATGCGTGGCGAGCCAAAGATTATGCCGCTGTTAGAGGCGCGGTCGAGCACAAGGCTGTAGCCACGCAGCGTGCTTATCTCCTTCACAGCATTATATATCTCGTCCTGAATAGGCTGTAGAAGGCTCTGACGCTTCTTATAGAGTTCGCCCTCCGGACCGAAATATTTCTTTTTCAGGTCGGCAGCTTTCTTCTCTTTCTCCACGATAGCCTTCTGGCGGTCTTTCTTCTGCTGCTCAGAAAGGAATACCACCTCATTCTGATAATTCTTATACAGGGTGCTCGCCTCGGTATTGACAGCCTCTATTTCAGCCTGCCACTTCTTGCTGCTCTGATTGAGCTGCTCGTTGGCACGCTCATAAGCAGGGATATTGCCGAGGATATATTCCATATCCACCAAGGCGAACTTCTGAGCCGACGCAGCCACTGAAGCCACGCACATAATCATTAAAATAAATAATTTTCTCATACTCATAATTATTTATCCTTTCATTTAAAATCATTAGAATTCCTGTCCGAGGATGAAGTGGAACTGTGACCCGCCTTTCGACTGTGTGCCATACTGGTTGGTATACACCTTGTCGAAACCGTATGCCCAGTCGATACCCATCAAGCCCACCATAGGCAGGAAGATGCGCACACCCAGACCGGCAGAACGCTTCATGTTGAACGGATTGAAATCCTTTGTGTTAGCCCATGAGTTACCACCCTCCAAGAAGGCAAGACCATAAATAGTGGTGTTGCCGAGAAGCAGCGGATAGCGAAGCTCAAGAGTGAAGCGGTCGTAAGCGTATGAGTTGCTGTAAGAAGACAAAGTCTTGCCTTTTATCATCTCCTCGTAAGTAGAAGAGTTAGAGATTGCGCCGTTTTCATAACCACGGAGTCCGATAGTCTCTTCTGCGTAAGACGAAGAATAACCGCTCATGCCGTCGCCACCCATATAGAATGTCTCAAACGGAGATTTCTTATTCTTATTGAATGAGCCGAGCAATCCGAATTCCACACGAGTCATCAGCACGAAACATTTCTGTCCGCCTGAAAGGGCTGTAAACGTGCGTGCTTTAAACTTCCACTTATGATATTCAATCCATTTGTACTTCTCCTTCTGATCGTGCTCATAATTGGCATCGTTAGGATTTGTAGTGAACGAAGCGTAGTCTTTACCATCGAATTTGCTCCATGGCGGAGTTACGGTAACCGATGCGTTGAACTCTGAACCACGACGTGGGAAGAGCTGGTTGTCGGTGCTTGCGCGAGATAGCTGAACGCTAAGGTTGAGGTTGTTGGCATCACCTGTATTCAGCAAGAAGTAGCTCCAGTTTTTGAGCATATAGCGAGTATAGCTGAGCTGAGCCGACAAAGTGAAATAGTCGTCAGGCCAACGCAGACGCTTACCCAAGCCTATAGACGCTCCGAAGAGCTGAATATATTTATCAGGATCATAATAATTCTCGTAGTTATTGTAATAGCTGTTACCATAACCATAGAGATAATTATAATAGTTGTTTCTGTATCCGCTGTTATAATATGTGCTGTTTACGTCGGTCTGCTTAGAATAGAAGAACGAAACGCTAAACTGATTAGGGCGTTTGCCTCCAAACCAGTTTGTAGAATAGCTTGCGTTATACGACTGATAATAAGAACCGTTGGTCTGAACGCCCAGCGACAAAGTTTCGCCATCGCCGATAGGCATAATTCCGCGATGCTCACGATTCTTATTAAAAAGGTTGCGGATAGAGAAGTTGTTGAGTTTCAATCCCACACGGCCGATGACACCTGTCTGACCCCAACCGAGAGAAAGCTCTACTTGGTCGTTGCTCTTCTGCTCAAGGCGCCAATTGATATCCACAGTGCCGTCTTCTGGTTTCGGCTTTACATCAGGATCTACCTTTTCAGGATCAAAATGGCCCATTGAAGCAAGCTCACGGGCAGAACGCATAAGAGCTTCCTTAGAGAAGAGATCTCCAGGCTTAGTGTGAAGCTCACGACGAACTACATTCTCATACAGACGGTCATTACCCATGATGCGCACATGAGAGATGTGAGCCTGTGGTCCTTCCGAAATACGCATTTCAAGATCTATGCTGTCGCCCACTACATTGATTTCAGTAGGATTAAGTTCATAGAACAGATAGCCGGAGTTCCAATAATTGTTGCCCACAGCGTCATCGTCATCGGTAAGACGCTTCTTCATGAGTTTCTGATTGTAGACATCGCCCTTCTTCATGCCAAGCACACGAGCAAGATAATCGGTAGCAAACACTGTATTTCCCACCCATGTGATATTACGAACGTAATACTTCTGACCTTCAGTTACCTTAATAGATATATTAACGTGCTTATCGTCTGCCTTCCAAACGCTGTCGCCAAGGATGGCAGCGTCGCGATAACCAAGTTCATTATATTTTTCAAGCAAACTCTGCTTAGCCTCTTTCCAGCGCTCAGGAGTATATTTCTTCGACTTCATGAAAGAAGCCATAGTGCCTGCCTCATGAATCTTTTTAAGCAAACCTTTGCGGAACAGTCCACCCTTGATTTTGGAATCGCTTAGGGCGCTATTTCCGTCGATAGATATGTGGCTTACCTTTATCTTTTCTTTCTTGTCGATGTTTACATCGAGGATTACCTGATTTTTGTTTGCCACATCATCGTGCTGAGTAATGCTTATCTCGGCATTATTGAAGCCTTTCTCATCAAAATATTTCTTCGCGAGGATTTTGGCGCGATCAATCATGTTAGGAGTAATCTGAGCGCCCTTCAGCAAGCCAAGCTTCGTCTCCATATCCTCTCGCTCGCTCTTTTTCAATCCATAATAATTAATGGTAGAAACACGAGGGCGGGCTTTCAGATAAACATGAAGATACACCTTATCGCCTACAATAGAATCGGCAACGATTGACACATCAGAAAACAAGCCATGACGCCAATATCTCTTCACGGCGTCGGTGAGCTCATTGCCCGGCAAAGAAATAGACTGCCCAACGGACAAGCCAGATATGCCTGTAAGCATGTAGTCCTCATAACCTTCTACGCCCGAAGCCGCCAGTCCACCGATAACGCATTGACGTGGAGTGCCGGCATAAGAAATCTCAGGATGTTTTATCACATCCTGCGCATGAGCCTGGAATGTTGAGATTTGGGGAGTGAGTATCGCGGTAGCCACTCCTATTCTCAATATATGTGATTTGAACTTTTTCATTCGTTCTGCTATTTGTTCGTTTCTACTTGTTCTTCAGTCTTGCCGAATCTGCGCTGTCTGCCCTGATAGTCGATTATCGCCTCACGCAAATCTTCCTCATTGAAAGCAGGCCAATAAGTGTCGCAGAAATAAAGCTCGGAATAAGCTATCTGCCAAAGCAGATAGTTGGAAATGCGCTCCTCACCGCCTGTGCGGATAAGCAATTCTGGGTCAGGCATGAAAGAAGTGGTCATATTTTCAGAAAGCACATCTTCAGTAATATCCGAAATGCTCATCTCGCCTTTCTTCACCTGTTCGGCAATCAGCTGAGCGGCATGGGTAATCTCCCAACGAGAACTATAGCTGAGAGCCACCACCATTGTCATCGCAGTGTTATGCGATGTCTCCTGCTCGGTCTGGCGAAGTTTCTCCTGAACTTCCTTTGGCAAGCGCGCAACATCACCGATAACACGGAAGCGCACATTATTCTTCATGAATATTTCATCCTGAAGAGATGTAAGCACCAATCCCATAAGAGCGGAAATCTCATCGGCAGGGCGATTCCAATTCTCGGTAGAGAATGTGTAAAGCGTAAGATACTTCACGCCCAGACGAACGCACTCCGATGTGATACGTCTGACGGTATCCACACCTGCCTGATGGCCATAAGTGCGAGGTTTGCCCTGCTCCGTAGCCCAGCGACCGTTACCATCCATGATGATAGCGATATGCTGAGGAATGCGAGTCATATCTAATGTTGCGTTTTGCATTGTTTTCTATATAAAATCTTTAATATTCTCAATATGATTAATCTTCGTCGTAATTATGGCATGTGCGGCATTTAGGCATAAAGCTATAAGTAAGCGAGAGTTGGAAAGCGGAATAGCAGTCGGTGTTTTTGAAAAGTCCGCTGCTCTTTATTCCGTAAGGGTCTTCCACTCCGTCGAGCCTGTCGCTGAGCGAGAAATGAGCTGCCCACTCGAAGCCTAAATTAATGCGCTCTCCTATTTTATATTTCACGCCAATGCCCAAAGGAATATTTGCCGTGAACACGCTTTTTCCGTCGCCGCTCACCGAAGTAGCGCCCACGCCTCCGAATAAGAATGGGGTAAATCTTTTAGCTCCTCGGTAGTCGCGCCCTGTGCCATAAGGCCAGAAGTTGTATTCATAAGTAAGGCTTACGTCTACCAACGATTTATCAAACTTATAAGGATTTTCAGCAAAATCAGGATAATAAGTTTCGCAGTCAGTAGAATTGCCTTTAAGTTTTCCGAAACCTGCGCTCAATCTCAATCCCATGTAAGGACTGAAATTATATCGAGCCATGACAGCGCCCATAGGCTGAGCATTCTTAACTATGCTTCCGTTGAAATCGCCCTCATAGCTCACAAGCCCCGCGCCTGCGCCTATCTCCATTCTATATTCCATATCTTCCTGAGCACGGCTTACGCTGAACAAGGATTGCAAGCCGAGCAAGACAAAGGATAGTATTAATGATTGGAGTTTAAGCATTTTCTATATTAATTCCGGTAAAACCGATTGTTTATTTCTTAGCCCAACCCATATAGTTTACGCGTCCGCGATAAACATACGAGCCTACTACACACAACAGATAATTATCCTTATCTACTGCCACTGCGAGAGCTTCCGACCTTATATTATTTGTAAGGAGTCGAGGAATATAGATCACATCATCCTTTTTCCATGTTATGCCCTTATCTTGACTTCTATAAACGTCGGCGCCATCACCGAAGGCAAGCAAATCGTCGCCATAAGCCACAACATGCAAATCGCTGTTATAAGGCAACTGATATTTATCGCCCACGCTGTGAGAATAATACATCCAAGGCTGGTTCTCGCTATAATCTGCTGCTTCATCTACTTTGCCCCAAACTACAGCCGTAGTGTCGTTATAGCTTTCAGCTCTATTTCCTACTACTACGATATTATCAGTTTTCCCGTTAGTTTTTGAAAAAAAGCATGCACCAAAAATATTTTTTTCAGGCAGGAATTTTGAAGCATCGTCAATAGCTTCTTCCACGAACGTTTTATTCTGAGCGTCGAATGAATAGATTTTATCCTCACCGATAGCATACAATTTAGAACTGCTTGCAGCGATAAGCTGTTTCATGCCCGAAGCAGAAGCAACTGTAGCCCACTCTGTTCCATCAGTTGTTGAAACCAAATTGCCGTCGCTGATGGTATATAATGCTCCGCCTTTCGCCTGCACGCTTTTATAAGCATCCAGAGACAATGAAGAAGCCAAAGTCCATGACTCTGCGTCAGTGCTCTTATACACCTTTGTGGCTGTGCCATCAGTGCCAAGCACATAATAATCAGAACCCAAAGCTACGGCTCTCATTGAAGAAAGGTCTTCAAACGGAGCGTTAGATGTAAGCGTGTTCCACTTAAAGCCTAAGCTATCTTCCTTGTGTACATTTACCGTTACTGTATAAACTCTGTAAACTCTGCCAGAATTGCTATACACATAAAGGTCGCGAGGTTTAGAAAAATCTACCGAGTCGGTGCTGACATGCCAATTCAGAGTATCGCTGTCTACATTCTTAATTGCCACGTTTCCGCCATTCTTAGTAGAGATTGAGAATACAATCTTTGAAGCGTCGGTATGTACGGGTAGAGAATCCACGTTGTAGATAGCGCGTTTGCTCTGGTCTATATAAAAGGGGTAATTACTTCCTGTGAAAGTAGTCTTGTATGTGCTGTCCACGCCTTTAGACGAGGTGGTGGTCAGATACCTGTTTACAGTACCCAACGAAAAAGCCGTGACCGCGGCATCGTCATAATATGTGTAATCATCGTCGTCATCGCTGTTTAGGCATGATGAAAGCATCAATACTGCAGATAACAGCGCTGCAATTGGCAATAGCTTTTTATTCATTCGAGTTAAATTTATACAAACTTCGTGCAAAAGTAATGAGAAAAACGCAAAAGTCACTATGTTTTAATGTTTTATTATGTAAATTCCAAACTAAAGCTGCGCTTTTTAATGTTTGTTTAGTTTATTAATTCTCATTTTAGATATTGATATTTCAAGGCTCTGAAAACGGCTGATTTTGTTAAAAAACAATTGAGGGAAAAAACTCTCACATATAAATTGTAGTACAACACGTATTTCTTTCCGTTTTTTTGTAGGATATAACATAAACGATATGAACAACTTAAAAATTATAGTATTGGCTGCGATATTCGCGACCATGGCGAGTATTGCCGTGGCTAAAAAGAAGAGCAGCACCGTGAGCGTGAACGATCTGCGCACGGAACGCATGGTATCGCCTATGAGTATCGCTACCGCAACGCCTCGTCTTGGCTGGATTATTGAGTCGAGCAAGAACGATGTGATGCAGACTGGTTATCACATCATCGTGGCTTCTACAAAGGAAAAGGCAGAAGCCCTGCAAGGCGACCTTTGGGATGCTGCCGAGAGCAGTGACCAAAGCCAGTGGATAACCTATAAGGGCAAGCGACTGAAGAGCAACACGCGCTGCTACTGGCGAGTAAAGGTGGAGACCAACAAAGGCACAACGGAATGGAGCGACATTGCGATGTGGAATGTGGGACTGCTTGCCGAAAGCGACTGGAGCGGCAGATGGATAGGACTGCCAAGAGCTAATTCATGGGATGTGGAAACAGAGCACAGCCGCCTGAGCAGTCGCTATCTGCGCAAAGAGTTCAGCCTGAGCAAGCAGGTGGCAAGAGCCACTCTTTATATCAGCGGACTTGGACTTTACGAAGCATATATAAATGGAAAGAAGGTGGGCAATCAAGTGCTTGCCCCTGCTCCTACTGATTATAGAAAGACGATTTTATACAACGCTTTTGACGTAACTTCATTAATGGCGGAGAAGAATGCTATTGGCGTAGCTCTCGGCAACGGCCGATTCTACACCATGCAGCAGAACAAGAAGCCATACAAGATAACCAACTTCGGTTATCCTGAGATGCGTCTTAACCTTATAATAGAGTTTACCGACGGCACCACGCAGCGCATAGCAAGCGACGAGAAATGGAAGCTAAACGCTGATGGAGCTATTCGCTCGGCAAATGAATATGACGGCGAGATATACGACGCTCGCAAGGAATTCGGCAACTGGACAATTGCCGGATACGACGACTCTAAATGGCAATATGCAGAGCGCACTGCCATTCCTCTCGGCACTCTTCGCGGAGCTATGAGCGAAAACATGAAGGTGGTGATGACCATTAAGCCTAAAAGCGTGACAAAGCACGGCAATGGCTTCATCGTGGATATGGGACAGAACATGGCAGGATGGCTGAAACTGAAGATTAACGATGTGAAAGCAGGCGACTCTGTGGTAATTCGTTTCGCTGAAAAGCTTGATTCTACGGGCAATCTTTACAGAGCTAATTTCCGCCATGCTCAATCTACGGATTACTATATCGCAAACGGCAATGAGAAAAATCGTTGGTGGAATCCTACTTTTGTGTATCATGGATTCAGATACGCGGAAATCACAGGTTTGAAAAATGCCACGGTTAATGATTTCATAGGTGAAGTCATTAATGACGACATGGAGGAAACAGGTTCTTTTGAAAGCAACGACACAATAGTAAACGCTGTTTATCGCAACGCCGTTTGGGGCATTCGCTCTAACTACAAGGGAATGCCTGTAGACTGCCCTCAGCGAGATGAGCGACAACCTTGGCTTGGCGACAGAACTCGCGGATGTTATGGCGAAGCCTTTGTTTTCGACAATGGCAATCTCTACACGAAGTGGGCACGCGACATCACCGAGGCTCAGCGTGAAGATGGATGTATTCCTGATGTAGCTCCTGCTTTCTGGAATTATTTCACCGACGACATAACATGGCCAGCCGCATTGCCAGCTGCTCTCGACATGCTGCGCAGCCAATATGGTGACGACAAGCCTTTGGAAACTTATTATCCTAACGTAACTCGTTGGCTTCGCCACATGCGCGACAGCTATGGCAAAGACGGACTTATCACAAAAGATAAGTATGGCGACTGGTGTGTACCTCCAACAAAATTGGAGCAAATACACAGCACCGACCCTAACAGAAACACAGATGGCGTGCTCATCGCCACCGCTTATTATTATAAGCTATGCAAAGAAGTTGCCGCCTATGCGAAAAAGACCGGCAGAACTACCGATGCAGCAGAATTTGAAAGCGAAGCAAAAGCAACTAAGGAGGCTTTCAACAAGAAATACCTGACTATCAACAGAGGGTCAAGCAATTTGCCGGGACATATCCTCCACCCTGACAGCACTTTCTATGGCAACAACACTGTAACGGCCAACCTTCTGCCTCTCACATTCGGAATGATTGACGATGAATATGTGAAAGGCGAAGTAGAAAAGAACATTATAACTGCCATAGAAAAGAATAGCACCCACAATCTCTGCGGCGTGATTGGAATAGGCTGGCTTATGCACGCTCTCACCGATATGGGCAGAAGCGATATGGCATGGCAGCTTGCAGTAAACAAGACTTATCCAAGCTGGGGTTACATGGTAGAAAATGGCGCGACCACTATATGGGAACTATGGAATGGCGATAAGGCTAATCCTGCAATGAACAGCGGCAACCATATTATGCTTCTCGGCGATTTGATTTCATGGCTTTACGAAGATGTTGCCGGCATAGCAAGCGACAAGAATAAGCCAGGATTCAAGCACATCATAATGAAGCCTGATTTCTCTGTTGACGAAATGGATGACATCCGCGCTTCTTACAAGAGCATTTACGGCTGCATAGTTTCACATTGGAAGAAGATCAATGGCAACACATTGATTTGGCATATTGAAATACCAGCCAACACCACCGCTACTATTTACTTGCCAGATGGCTCTACTAAGGAATTAGGCTCAGGCAGCCACGACATAAAGACTAAGCTGAAATTGCAAAGCGACAATGTCGTTACCAATGAGTTTATATACAAGCATGCCTCTTTCCCACAATGCCATTCTATCACAGCGGCTGAAAATAAGAAGGGCGATTTGCTCGCAACTTATTTCGGCGGAACACGCGAACGTGACCCTGATGTGTGCATTTATGTGAGCACTAAGAAAAAGGGTTCTGATGCATGGGGCAAACCAATGCTTGTTGCCGATGGTGTGATGACTAAGGATGAAGCTAAATGGTGTCATGAGAAATTCGGCTGGAACATAGAAGGCCCTGTTCAGAAAGGCGAGGGTCGCAAGAACTTAGACAACGGCATGGTGCGTTATCCTTGCTGGAACCCAGTTATCTACAAACTCGCTGACGGCACTATGCGCATTGACTTCAAGATTGGTCCAAAACCTTCAGAGTGGCGCGGATGGACGATTTCATCAAAAGATGGTGGAAAGACATGGTCGAAACGCACTCCATTGCCTGATGGTTTCCTCGGCGCGATTAAGAACAAGCCTATCATCAACAATGGTCGTATTATCTCTCCTACAAGTGACGAGAGCGATGGATGGAGAGTTTACTTTGAATATAGCGACGATATGGGCAAGACATGGAAGAAGACTCCATTCGTAGACCAGGATAAGGACATGAAGACAATTCAGCCAACTATCATTAAATTGGCTGACGGCAGACTTGAAGCTCTCACTCGTAGCCGCAGCCGCTATATCGCACGCACATTCAGCAGCGACAATGGTCTGACATGGAGCAAGATAGAGCTTACCGACGTACCTAACAACAACAGCGGAATTGACGCTGTAAGCCTAAAAGACGGTGGATATGTTATGGTATGCAATGATCGCCCAATAGAAAAGACAAAGACAAAGGGCGACCGCACTCCTCTGTCGCTTCTTCGTTCCGATGACGGCATCACATGGCGTCATTGGATAACATTGGAGGACAGCCCTATAAGCCAATACTCTTATCCAAGCATTATTCAGACAAGCGATGGACTAATCCACGCTATCTATACTTGGCGACGACTAAGAGTAAAGCATGTAGTGGTAAAGCCATAGTTAGATAAAAACTTTATTCGCAAATAAAAAGTGAGTGGGCATATCGATGATGCAATGTCGATGTGCCCACTCTTCATAATTGACCTATGAATCACCATTAGGGTCAATAGTTTTATTTCAATAAAAAAAGGACGGTACGATCACTCGCTCCGGCCTTCCCCAAGATAATTAAACGATTAACTTTTAAACTTAAAATTCACCTTTATCACATAAAAGGCTCTTCTTAAACTCAAAATTTTACCTTAATCTATCAAAAAACTACTAACCTAATGAAAACTTAATTATTTATCTTAACTAATAATATTCTCTCGAATACATTACAAAGATAATGTTTATATACGATTTATCAGTTTCATTTGCGAGTCATTTTTTACGATTTCGCTCAATATTTTGACATAAATCAAACGTACAAAAATCTGTTATCGCACACGCAATCACAGAGTTACAAAACACTGATTTTAAAATTGTTCAAGTATTGCTATTCTTTTTTCCACATCAGGATGTGTACTGAACAAAGAATTCATAAATCCCATTATGCCAGTTTGCATTTCATCGGGGTGCATTATGAACAATTGAGCCACATCTTCCCTATTAACATGATCAAGACCGGGATTACTCGAAATTTTCTTTAAAGCGCTTGCCAAAGCCAAGGGATTTCCACTAAGCTCAGCTCCGCCTGCGTCTGCCATATACTCACGTTTGCGTGAAATAGCGAAGCGAGTAAGCAAAGTAAAGATATAGGCAATAACACAACATACCGCTCCAATGACGAGCACGGCGAGCATACCCAATCCGTTTCCTTTTTCCTCATTATCGCGACGGCTGCCTCCGCCAAACCACATAAAGTTATACATCATACGCACGACAATGCTCATAATGGTGGAAATGATACCCACGAAAACAATACTTGTGATAAGCAGTCGAGTGTCATGATTACGAATATGAGTGAGTTCATGCCCTATAACTCCTGCCAATTCTTCATCGCTAAGCAAATCAATAATACCAGTGGTAAGCGTAACGGTGTACGTGCTCTTGTTAATACCACTCGCGAAAGCATTAAGCTGTGGATCATCTACCACGCACACTTTAGGCATATCCATGCCACACGTCATACAGAGATTTTCCACAATATTATATATTCGCGGATTCTCCTTACGCGACAACGGACGTGAACCTACGGCATTATTAATCATCGACGTATTGGCAAAATAAGCTATCGCAAACCAAATGCCAACACCACCTACTACCCACGGCAGAGCCTGCAAAAAGTAATAGTTTACTGCATCAGCATCAAGCTGATTCACGAAATTGCCATATTGGTCGTAATATCCATGTCCGAAATAGTTAACGGCAGCAAGAAATATCCAAACCGTAGCGAGGATGATAACGGGAAACATCAAAAGCAACAACATGCTCATCATGTTGTTGCGACGTATCTGGGTTAAGATTCCTACATATTGCATTGTAATATATGTATTATTCTTAATACCTACAATTAATTAGAATTTGATTTCAGGCGCTTTATCCATTGTGGCACGCTGTTCCTGCGCAATCTCATACATCGGCTCCTTATGGAAACCAAACATACCTGCAATGATGTTAGAAGGAAATGTTTGCACAGCGTTGTTAAATTCTCGTGTAGCAGAGTTGAAATAACGGCGCACAGCAGCGAGTTTATTCTCTATATCGGCCACCTCACTCTGCAACTGCATGAAGTTTTGATTGGCCTTTAGTTCAGGATATGCCTCAAGAGAAACCTTCAATCCGCTTAATGCGTTCGTAAGCATATTGTCGGCAGCGATCTTATCATTTATCGTTGTCGCGCTCATAGCAGCAGAACGAGCCATAGTTACTTTCTCGAATACTTCCTTCTCATGGTCGGCATATCCCTTAACTGTTCCCACAAGCTGCGGCACGAGATCGTAACGCTGCTTCAACTGCACATCAATGTTGGCGAAAGCATTCTCGCGATTATTGCGCATTTTCACCAAACTGTTATACATACTAACGAGCCATGCCACTATCAGCACGACAACTACCAATACAATTATCCAAGTCATAATATTCTATTTATTTGTTGTTAATATCGGGAACAAAGATAATGCAATTAGCATAAATAAGAAAGACCGTTACCAGAAATAATTCTGATAACGGTCAAAATATTGTTTAAAAGCTATTTAAATAATATTTAAACAGCACTTAAAATCATATTAGAAAGTAACGCGCAAACCAATCTGAGCATGCCAACGGCTATAAATATCGCTCTTCTGTGGACCATAGCCCTTATAAGAGAACTTAGCAATCTTATTGCCATCAGCAGTCTGATCTACGCCTTCGCACTGAAGAATATTCTGGTTGTATGCACTTGAATAAGAAACGCCCCAGTTCTTGTTAAGCATATTTGCGAAGTTGTAAACGTCGAATGTCAATTCCACCTTGCTGCCACGATTCTTCAAATAGAAGAAGTCCTGAGCAACATGAAGATCGATTCTGTTCTCCCAGTTAGCAAGGTTAGAATTACGCTCAGCGTACTGTCCACGATGATCCTTTGCGTAATCATCATTTTCAATCCACTTTCCAAACGCATCCTTACTCTGCTGAGCAGTCATGGTTACATTGCCATCCTTGTCCTTAACGTCTACAAACGTCATGTGCTCAAGTTCCTCAACAGTAGGGATATACAACAATGTATTACCCTTAGCAAAGTCACCATTGAATGATGCAGACTGTGCATCAGACATAGTCAAGCTATAACGCTGACCGCTGTTACCATTATAAGTCAAACCTACATGAGTCTGCCAACGACCGTTGCCATACTTAGGAGTATTGTAATTAAGACTTACGAGAACACGATGAGGAACATCAAACATTGATTTTGCCAATGTCTGCTTATTAGGATCTACGCAATAGTAATACTTCCAGTTAGAGTTAGCAACAGAAGAAGTACCATCGTTTACAGAATAAGAGTGACCGAATGTGTAGCTTGCCATTACGTCAAGACCGAAATCGAAACTCTTCTCCAACTTTGCGCTAAATGAATAAGAATAGCCCTTGTTTGTATTCTTCATATTGATGATGGTGTTGTATGCACCACGAACAGAAGAATAGAAAGGAGTAGTAGAATTTTCTATACCACCTACTGCATATACCTTCTTGCCATTATCTACCAACGCATAGTTTTCAAACCATACATTGTTCAAATTCTTAGAATAGAGAGCCTCCAATGTACCCTTGATACCCCAAGGCAACTGCTGCTCAACAGCAAGATTAGCACGGAACACCTGTGGGAACTTAAAGTTCTCGGCAACAGTAACGATGTCAGGAGCACTTGGCTCTGCACCTTTTGATTTCAAGATTTCAACAACCTCAGCCGGACTCTTCTTGCCAAGTTCTGCCATACTGATAGAATTGACATTGTCATTATGTATTGTAGTACCCTTCATTTCGATACCTGTGTTTGCCCAAGCATTCTCAATCCATACGAAAGGAGCACGGCCGTTGAAAATACCTACACCACCACGAACCAATGTACTGTGGTTATCATTAGCAAACCAACGGAAGCCCAAACGTGGTGAAACCATTACGTAAGAACCTGGCTTACGACCAATTACTGCGCCATACTTCTTGCTCCAGTCAGAAGCGTTGAATTCCTTATTTGTAGTAGGATCATTGAAATAAACAGGAATATCAAAACGCAGACCATAAGTAAACTGCAATTTTGTATTAACATCCCACTTATCCTGTACATACAAACCGAACTGTCCGGCCTTGAAAGGTGTCTCCCAACGACTTGTACCAGTTACATCTGGATCTGAATATTTCCAAACATAGCTCTGAGCCTTATCGTTCAAATAGTCACCAATGCTCTTATAAGTAAACTCACCATTGGCAGCCTGAATGAAACCATTCTTCATGTTATAGATTTCATTATGAGTACCGAATGTGATAGCATGGTTGCCAAGATACCAAGAAAGGTTATCCTCAATAGTATAGATGTCCTGATCAAGGCTGTTTACACCAGAACTGTATTCAGTACCGATGCTAAATGCAGGTGAACTTGTAATATAAACAGTAGGACCAGGATATGGAGATTCACGATGGTCGCGAACGAAAGTCGCACCTGCGCGGAACTCGTTATAAAGAGAAGGACTGATATTAGAATTCAACTCCAATACAAAAGAATTAGTTTTATTCTTCTGGCGATAAGAAGAATTATTGAAAGTATAAGAGTTTCCACCAGCACTCCACTTATCATCAAATGAATTATTAAGCTGATAACGGAAGCTCAACTTATTGTTGGTATTGATGTTCCAGTCCAAACGGCCCATCAATGACAAAGCGCGTGTATCAACATCACGACGAGTATAAGAATCCTCATAGCCTGTATCATTCTTATATTTAGCAAGAACCTGATCAGCAATATCAGTTGTCATGAAATAGTTATCAGTTACTCCAGGATAATAAGAACCAGGATATGATTTCTTACGATATTCCATAGAAGCAAATAAGAACAACTTATCTTTCAAGATAGGACCACCTAATGTAAAGCCATAAGTCTTATCTGTCTCATCGGTCAACTTCTCTGATTTATTCTTAAGCACACTATGACGTCCATAAAGGTTCTCATCTGTATAATATGTATAAGCAGAACCTTTAAATTCATTAGTACCAGATTTGGTAATCGCATTGATTGCACCACCTGTAAAACCGCTCTGACGGACATCAAAAGGAGAGGCTACGACCTGAATCTGCTCGATTGCGTCAAGAGAAAGAGGATTAGCACCTGTCTGACCGCCATTAGTACCAGATGATGAAAGACCAAACACGTCGTTACTTACCATACCATCAATTTGGAATGAGTTGTAACGGTTGTTTGAACCGGCAATTGTGATACCACCATTCTTGTTGTTAGTAACAAGTGGAGACATCTTAGCCACATCATAAATGTTACGGGTTACGGTAGGCGTGTTCTCAATCTGTTGAGTAGAAAAGTTAGAAGAAGCGCCATTACCTTGGTTACCAGCCTGACCTGTTACAACAACCTCACCAAGAGCCTGAGCATCTTCCTTCAAATCAGCGTTAAAGACAAATGCCTCACCAAGTTCAAGACTTACATTCTGCTTAACATCGTCTTTATAACCGATATAAGAGATAGTAATAGTGTAAGGACCGCCGACACGCATACCTTGAATAGAATAGCGGCCTTTAACATTAGTTGCGGCACTGTAACGAGTGCCCGATGGTTTGTGAATGGCAACCACCGTTGCGCCAATCACGTCCTCACCTCCAGCGACTACTTTACCATTAATGCTGGATGTTGTTACCTGTGCGAATGTTGCGTTAACAACAAAAAGAAGCATGGTAACAAAGAGATACAATCTTTTTTGCATGTGAATTAATTATAATGAAAAATTTTGGTTTAAAATGCTTCACATATTGTCTTCATCATTATAAGCGCGTGAGTTTTCATCACTTTCAAAGCAGCGATACCCTTTACCTTATCCCTCTGCTTTACCCCCACACGGTGTACCAAAAGAAAAAATATTATTTCCCTATAAATGGCATTTACTAAACCTATAAATCATCTGACGCTGCAAAATTACAAAAAAAGTTTTAAATAGCATTAAGATTTCTCGAATAATCATAAAATGAAAAAAGAGTCCTGGGCATTATGCTCAGAACTCTTTCTCTTTAAAAGGAGGCGGCTACCTACTCTCCCGCATTGCATTGCAGTACCATCGGCGCAAGTGGGCTTAACTTCTCTGTTCGGAATGGGAAGAGGTGGAACACCACCGCTCAGACCACCTGAT
>JAIKZG010000032.1 GCA_024682415.1 Prevotella sp. | reverse complement strand
GCCTGTATCCACGCAGGCGCGTTTGCCACTTTCGATACTTACGAGGAAAATGTTGTTTTGAATAGGGCTGCATTCGTTAGAGAGAATGATAGCCTGCTTGTGGTCGGCATTAAAGCCCATCAAGTCGAGCACTACCCATTTGCCCGACGTAATCTGCTTAATCTGCTTTCCGTCAGTGCCAAACAAGTATAAGTGATTATACCCGTCTTTCTCGCTTTGAAGAATGAATTTACTCTTATCCCAAGGCAAGAACTTTATCGGATTCATTGGATGAACATACTTATCGCAATGCTCTGTGTATAAGGTCTTTATCTTTTTGCCCGTAGCGGCATTGTAAGCGTCGAGCTTCATGTCGGTCTGGGCGCGGTTAATTTCTATTAGATAGATGATGTCGTCGTCGGGCGCCCATGTTATGTTGGTGAAATATCTGTCGGTAGGGTCGCCGGCGTCAAGATATATCGTCTTGCCCGATTTCATGTCGTAAACGCCCACTTTCACCTTGTGGCTCGTCATTCCCGCCATAGGATATTTCTCAGGCGCGAGTTCTGCCTCTCGTGGGTCAATGTCTACGAGAGGGTAGTCCTTCACCATGCTCTGATCCATGCGGTAGAAAGCGAGTTTCTCGCCTTTGTTGCTCCAGAATGTGCCCTTATATATTCCAAACTCGTCGCGGTGTACGCTCTGTGCATATACTATCTCGCGTGAGCCATCCTTAGTGAGCTGCTTTGTCTTGCCTGCCGCATCGGTTACATATAGGTTACAATCCTTCACGAAAGCCACAGCCTTGCTGCCTGGGCAAAATTCCTCATGAGTTTCGCCTTCGCTTTTCTGACTCCACACGAGTTTGTGCTTCTTCCAGTCTACAAGCACACGGTTTTTGCCATCGTTGAGCAGCACAACAGTCTGCTTAGCGTAAGGGAATTGCGCATAGAGCAGATGGTGCGCGTTGAATCCCGGCAGGCTTGCGCGTGTCCACTTGTTAATATCTTCGAGCGTAAAAATCTTGTTTTCCTTTGCTGTGTTTTTGTTTACCATATAGCATTCTTCCACATCCGTGTGTATCAGCTCGTCGCCCCACCATGCCGTATAGCGATTTTTCGGGGTCATGTTTCGGTAGTTGTTGCCGCCGAAATTGAGGTCTTCAAGTGTGAATTGCTTCAATGCTTTGTTTTGTTGTGCTGAAGCCTGTTGTATTAGTCTTGATGTAGGAAGCATTGTGCCTGCTGTAATCAATAGTACGACAAAAAGTCTGTTTAGTTTCATCTCTTGTTCTAAAAAATTATAAGCTTATAAGGCTCTAAAAACGTAGAAAAGTCCCTCCCTATATACATTATTATATATAATAGGGGAGGTGACTTTCCTGTTTATCTTTATTTTCTCTTCGCTCTTCTTTCGTTTCTCTTCTTGGAAGCGAAGTTGATGTCGCGTTCCTCGTTGTCGAAATCCTTGCCTCGGCGGTTGCCCTTGCCTGCGTGGCGATTGCCATGGCGGTCGTCGTTTCTCTTGCCGTCTTTCTTGCCGAAGTCAAACTTGGTGGCGTCGAAGGCTCTGAACTTGAATGAGCGTATGTCGTTTTCCTCGTTCTCTTCCTCCTCCTCAAGTCTTTGCTTAAACTCGCGGTTCTTCTTAAATCTGTGCTTCTCAGCCATCTGGCGTTTCTCTTCCTCGCTCTTTATTGAGCCGCCTTCGCTGCGGAACACGTTGAACTTACCGTTAAACATAGAATACTTTCTGAACTCACATTCCAATGAACCGTTGTAGAGAGGAATCTTGATTGATGGCTTCAAACCTATCTGGCGGAAGCACTCCTCGCGATAGCTCAATATCCATGCGTCGTTGCCGCTGAACTCATTCTTCAGCGTAGTGCCTATCATCTTGTAAGTGCCGAGGAGGTTTGGAGTGGAAATGCGCTCGCCGTAAGGAGGATTCATCACGATGATTGCCTTATCCTTAGGCTGCTTGAAGTCCTTGAAATCTGCCTGCTCTATGGTGATGATGTCGCTCAGTCCGGCAGCTTTCACGTTCTCGCGTGCAGTGTTTACCGCCTTCATGTCTACGTCGTAGCCATAGATATGGTAAGGGTATTCCGTTTCCTGAGAGTCGTCATTATATATCTCATCGAACAAATCCTGATCAAAGTCAGGCCATCTCTCAAACGCGAATTCCTTGCGGAACAATCCCGGGCCCATGTTTCTTGCCAAAAGCGCAGCCTCAATAAGGATAGTACCTGAGCCGCACATAGGGTCGATGAAATCGGTGTCGTGCTTCCATCCCGTGAGCATTATCATGCCGGCAGCGAGCACCTCGTTGAGCGGAGCCTCAACAGTGTCCTGGCGATAACCTCTGCGATGCAAGCTCTCGCCACTTGAGTCGAGGCACAGCGAAGCATCATTTTCTGAAATATGAATATGCAGACGAATGTCAGGATTAGTCACCGAAATGTTAGGACGCTTGCCCGTCTTCTCTCTAAGATAGTCTACGATAGCGTCTTTTACCTTATATGTAACGAAACGAGAGTTGAGGAAATCATCTGAATAAACCACAGAGTCTACTGCAAATGTTTTACCTTCCTCAATGTATTTTTCCCATTCAAAGTCCTTCACTGCTTCGTAAACATCCTCTGCGGAGCGAGCTTTGAAGTGCTTTATCGGTTTTAAGATTCTTATTGCTGTATGTAACTGAAAGTTAGCACGATACATCATCTCCTTGTCGCCGGTGAACGTCACGACTCGGCGGCCTATTTGAATATTGTTCGCGCCAAGCTGTGTAAGTTCTCGCGCCAAAACTGGTTCCAATCCCATGAAGGTCTTGGCAATGAGTTCAAATTCCATATTTTCTATTTCTTTCTATTTTTATCTGCAAAGATACTGCAATTTAAGTGGAGGGCAAAATAAATTATTTATTTTTTATGCCGAGATGCAGCCTACCTTATTAAAAGATACTGCAAGTTGAGTGAAATGCAAAATAAAGCTTGCTTTAATTTTCATTTCCGAAACGCCGCGTATCTTATTTAAAGATACTGCAATTTAAGTGGAGGGCAAAATAAATTATTTATTTTTTATGCCGAGATGCAGCGTATCTTATGAAAAGGTAGTGCAAATCGAGTGCAGAACACGATGCTATTGATAATAGTATCTTCAGAAATTATTCATTTTTATTTCCGAGATGCAGCCTAACCACCGAAACGGGGGGATTTTAAATATGTGTGATTAAAAATATAATGATGGGGCAACATTGCAATCGTGCATTATTGCCCGTTCGTTCCGTGGGGCAACATTGCAATCGTGCGATATTGCCCGTTCGTTCCGTGGGGCAACATTGCAATCGTGCGATATTGCCCGTTCGTTCCGTGGGGCAACATTGCAATCGTGCGATATTGCCCGTTCGTTCCGTGGGGCAACATTGCAATCGTGCATTATTGCCCGTTCGTTCCGTGGGGCAACATTGTAATCATGCGGTATTGCCCGTTCGTTCCGTGGGGCAACATTGTAATCGTACGATATTGCCCGTTCGTTCCGTGGGGCAACATTGCAGTCGTGCGAAAGCACTATTATTATGGTGCGCAAAGAATTTTCCTCAAAATATACTTTTCCATTTCTTTGCCCGATTTAAATAAAAGTTATACCTTTGTTTTTAAAATAAACGTATACAGGAAAAACAAACTAATGATATTATGACAGCAGCAGAGCAGAAACGCGCAGCACGAGAGTTTGCCACAGCGTGGGAGGGCAAAGGATATGAAAAAGGGCAGAGCCAGCCGTTTTGGCTTTCGCTCCTAAGAGATGTGTATGGCGTGGAGCACCCCGAAAGCTTTATATCTTTTGAAGACCAAGTGCACCTCGACCACACTTCTTTTATCGACGGATATATTTCTGCCACTCATGTCTTGATTGAGCAGAAAAGCCTCGGCAAAAGCCTTACCGCGCCCATCCGCCAAAGCGACGGCTCATAGCTAAACCCTTTTCAGCAGGCGAAACGCTATGCTGCCGAGCTGCCTTATTCGCAGCGTCCGAGGTGGATAGTGACGTGTAATTTCAGCGACTTCCTTGTTTATGATATGGAACAGCCCAACGGCGAGCCGGCACACGTTCTTCTGAAAGATTTGCCCAAAGACTATTACCGACTGCAATTCCTTGTAAACCAGAAGGACGAAAACCTTCGACGCGAGGAAAAGATTTCCATGCAGGCAGGCGAACTCGTTGGCAAGCTCTACGACGCTCTGCTCGCTCAATATATTGACCATGAGAATGAACATTCGCTGAAAAGTCTTAACGCTCTCTGCGTGCGCCTTGTCTTCTGCCTATATGCCGAAGACGCTGGATTGTTTGCGAGCCACTCGGCATTCCACGACTATCTCAAAAATCATGATAAGGAAGATGTGCGCAAGGCACTTATTGAGCTTTTCTGCATTCTTGATACCAAGCCCGAAGACCGTGACCCCTACGAACGCAGCGAGCTGTTGGCGTTTCCTTATGTGAATGGCGGACTCTTTGCCGACGAGAATATAGAGATACCACGCTTCAACGACGAAATTCTTGCCCTCTTGCTCAACGACTGCTCCGCGCAGTTCGACTGGGCAGACATTTCGCCTACCATCTTCGGAGCAGTGTTTGAGAGCACCCTTAACCCCGAAACACGTCGTTCGGGCGGAATGCACTACACCAGCATTGAGAACATTCACAAAGTGACCGACCCTCTTTTCCTTAATTCTCTCACCGAGGAACTTGACGGAATAATAGGAGTTTCCATGCAGAAAGGAGAGATGAAAAAGAATAGCTTATCTCCAAAGAAAGTGCGCCAGCTGCGCGATTATCAAGATAAGTTGGCTTCGCTCACATTCTTCGACCCAGCCTGCGGTTCGGGCAACTTCCTCACGGAAACATTCCTTTCGCTTCGTCGTCTGGAAAACCGAGTGCTTAAAGCCCTCCGCAGCGACAGCCAGCTTGCTATCGGTGGCGATTTCTCGCCTATAAAGGTGAGCATACAGCAGTTTTACGGCATAGAGATTAACGACTTTGCCGCCACCGTTGCCAAAACCGCCCTTTGGATAGCGGAGCATCAGATGATGCAGGAAACTGCCGACATCGTGGGTCACGACCTCGATTTCCTTCCTCTTAAAACCTACACCCACATCACCGAGGGCAACGCTCTCCGCATAGATTGGAACGACGTAGTGCCAGCCGACAAGGTGAACTATATCATGGGAAATCCGCCATTTGTGGGAGCACGTGTAAAAAGTGAAAACCAAAAGAACGATGTGATTTATACCTTTGGCGAAAAGTGGAAGAATGTTGGAAACCTTGATTACGTATGTTGTTGGTATAAAAAAGCGACCGACTTTATTCAAAATACATACGTTCGTGCTGCTCTCGTTTCTACAAACAGCATCTGCCAAGGCGAACAAGTTACTAATCTTTGGAAGCCTCTTTTTGAGCAAGGCGTCCATATTGATTTCGCTTATCACACATTCCAATGGGATAGCGAAGCATCACTAAAAGCTCATGTACATTGCGTAATAGTAGGCTTTAGCGTAGCTCCCAATAACAGCCCGAAGATTATATTTGATAATGATAATTACAAGGTTGCCAAAAATATCAATGCCTACCTTTATGATAATGAAAATATATTTATAGAAAAAAGGAGTAAACCAATATCAAAAGTTCCAGACATATGTTTGGGTGGACAACCTATTGATGATGGAAATTTAATCTTAACACAAGAAGAAAAGGATGATTTGTTGAAGAAAGAACCACAGGCAGAATGTTTTATCAGACGTTTTATGATGGGACAAGATTTTATAAATCGCAATCCTCGCTATTGTTTGTGGTTAAAAGGTGCAAATCCTGCAATATTAAGGACTTGCAAACTTGTAATAGAACGTATCGAAAATGTTAGAAAATTTAGACTGTCAAGTAATAGGACGAGTACACTTAAAGCAGCTGATACCCCCGCAATTTTTGGAGCACCTTTTGAATGTGATATGAATTATATCGCATTACCCAAAGTATCCTCAGAACGAAGACGGTATATTCCAATAGATTATTTGAATAAGGATATTATACCTGGCGATAAATTATTTGTAATGCAGAATGCTACAATTTATCATTTTGGTATATTGACTTCTAATGTCCACATGGCGTGGACGCGTGCTTTTTGTGGACGATTAAAGAGTGATTATAGCTATTCAAATACAATTGTTTACAACAACTTTCCATGGCCTTCACCTACCGAAGCGCAGCGAGCAAAGATAGAGCGTACGGCGCAGGCAATCCTCGATGCGCGTGGGCTATATCCCGATTGCAGCCTTGCCGACCTTTATGATGAAGTGACAATGCCGATAGAGCTTCGCAAAGCCCATCAAGCTAACGACCGCGCCGTAATGGAGGCTTACGGCTTCACCCCTGTAGGCAACTACACCGAGAGCGACTGCGTAGCCGAGCTTATGAAGATGTATCAAAAGTTGGTAGGAAAATAAATTTTATGAACGAAATATTTAGCATTTTTAATAAATCGTACATATTTCAGAACGCTGCTCTAACGCCATTCGAATCGCGTTAGAACGGCGTTCTGATAGCGTTCTTAAATGGTGGATTTTCAATTATATAGCATTGCGATTATAGCTATTCGGGAAAAATGATTATCTTTGCATTAAGTAATAAAATGATATAGATTATGGCATTAGAGATTAGACCTATACCGACATTGACAGGTGATGATGCCGCGCGCTTTATAAAAAATGCAGATGAGGCGGAAAGACGTTATCAAAAAAGAATGGAATATAACAGATTGCACCCCGATGCAGTGAAAGAAAACCCTGCACGAGAAACTGTTAGAAGAATGTGGCGTGAGTATTTGGATAGTGTTAAGGAATAAAATAGAAATGGGATTTTTAACAGAAAACTGTAGATTAGCACTTCTTACAAACGAAATACTTTCTCAATCAGAGCCATTTTCTTGTGGTGACGACGACCTTGATAATTTCTTCCGTGAAGATGCGGTATTGTTTACTCAAAATATGTTAGGACGCACATATTGTTATCTGCTTAGGGATAACCCAAAAGTAATTGTTTGTGCCTTTACGGTTTCAAATGAAAGTATGCGTACCGACTTATTGCCTGGCAGTAGACGTAAGGCTCTTAATAGGGCTATACCACGTGAAAAGCAAATGCGTCGTTATCCTGCCACTCTTATTGGAAGACTTGGCGTAAATAAATACTATTCAGACAAGGGAATAGGACAAGAATTGGTAGAACTACTTTCTTTATTCTTCACTAATGGTGATTATTTTACAGCTTGTAGATACATTGCTGTTGATGCTTATAATAATCCTCGCACGCTTAATTTCTATAAAAATAAATGTGGCTTTCATTTCCTGTTTTCTACAGAAGAACAAGAAGCAGAAAATTCTAAACTTACTCTTCCTTTGAAAACAAGATACATGTATTTGGACTTGATGGATAAGAAAGAATAAAATAATATACTGAATATAATAATCGCCCTTTAAACAAAGTTTAATTGCTGTTTAAAGGGCGATTAATATGTGTTATAATACGACTGCTATTTTCGGAAGATGTATATGATTAAAGTAATGAATTTTGCATACTATATGCTATATGAATTTTTAAGAAAAAGTTCTGTTTGTGCACTGAAAATAACATATCCTATAATTTATGTGTTTTTTGCTTTATTCGGGAAAAGTGATGTGTTAAAGGAAAATCATTGTTCCGAAATGATGAAATTGAATAATAGGACGGATCCTAATACCGATTTTTATGCGGATAATTTATTCTATATGAACTATTATTTAATGGAGTTTGATGTTCTATTAATACTATATAATGTCGGGATTGATTTACTTAGCATTATGCCGAATACTAATTTCTTAATTTTGTCTATTTATCTAATCATAGGATATGTTATTGCAAACGCAATTCATAAAAAAGTTATTGAAAAAGGAAAGAAGATGTATTTTGCTGAGTTTGACAATTTTACATTTAAAGACAATGTAAAATATAGCATATACGGAATTTTGTTTTATCTTGCTCCGTTAATGATATTGATAGGCTCTTTGATATATATGAATTTTTTGAATAATATTTGTAATTTTGCAGACGAATAATATGAAAAGTAAGCAAAATGGCATATAAAATAAGAATTACCGATAAGATTTTGCATTTCAAACAGCCGGCAGGCACATCACGAGGGGTGTATACCACAAGGCATAGCTATTATCTGCATATTGCTGACGACACGCGCCACGGTGTGGAAGGAGTGGGCGAGTGCGCCACATTGCCAGATCTGAGCTGCGACGCAGTGCCGGAATATGAACAGATACTCCGCGAAGCATGCAAGGCTTTTGAGATTACGGGAAAGATAGATTACGAGGCTTTGCACCCTTATCCATCGATATTGTTTGGCTTGGAGTCGGCTTTGGCAATGCTTGAAGCAGACGGCAGCGAAAGGCTTTTTGATACTCCTTTTGCGCGTGGAGAGGAGGGCATTCCTATTAACGGACTCGTTTGGATGGGCACGTTTGAGGAAATGTCGGCACGCATAGACGAGAAGCTGGCGCAAGGTTTTCACTGCGTGAAGCTGAAGATAGGCGCGATAGATTTTGCGAGAGAGATTGCCCTTATAGAAAAGATACGTGGCAGATACTCAAAGGAGCAGATAGAGCTTAGGGTGGATGCCAACGGAGGTTTTACGCCTGCCGACGCTTTGGATAAATTGCGGATTTTAGCGCAATATGGCATTCACTCGATAGAGCAGCCTATAAAGCAGCGTCAGTGGAAAGAGATGGCTCGCCTGTGCAGAGAGTCGCCATTGCCTATTGCCCTCGATGAAGAACTTATAGGGGTGAATATTCCTGAAATGAAAGCAGATTTGCTCGACACAATCCGCCCTGCGTATATTATTCTCAAACCATCGCTTCACGGAGGAATTCACGGATGCGAAGAATGGATAAGAATGGCAAAGGAGCGTGGCATAGGCTCGTGGATAACGTCGGCGCTGGAAAGCAATGTGGGGCTTAACGCAATAGCTCATTTCGCGGCAAAGGAATATGGCCCTAACATCACCATGCCGCAGGGACTGGGCACAGGGTTGCTCTTTACCGACAACATAGATATGCCTATTGAGATAAAAGGAGATAAGCTATGGTGCTTGAAGAATTCCTGAAAGAATGGCGCAATGCCGAAGATAAGGTGCTTGTGCACACAAGTGGCTCTACGGGCAAGCCGAAGCCGATGTGGGTGGAGAAAAGGCGAATGGAGAATTCCGCTCGCATCACTTGTGATTTCCTCGATCTGAAAGAGGGCGACACTGCTCTGCTATGTATGCCGCTCGATTATATCGCGGGCAAAATGGTGGTGGTGCGCTCATTGGTGAGAGGGCTGCGACTGATAGATGTAAAGCCAAGCGGACATCCACTGCGAGGACTTAGCGAGGTGCCCACGTTTGCCGCTATGGTGCCAATGCAGGTGTATAATTCAATGCAGAATGCGGAAGAACTGGCAATGCTGAAGCAGATAAAACATTTGATAATAGGCGGCGGAGCGATAGACGATGACATGGCAAAGGCGCTGCGTAGTTTCCCAAATGCGGTGTGGAGCACTTATGGCATGACGGAAACTCTTTCCCATATAGCTCTGCGCAGACTAAGCGGCGATGAGGCTGACGAATGGTACACGCCTTTTGATAGCGTGGAGGTTTCTCTTTCTGCGGAAAACTGCCTTGTAATCAGTGCTCCGCTCGTGTGTGATAAGGAATTGGTTACCAATGACATCGCGCAGCTTTCGGCTGATGGCAGACGCTTCCGCATAATAGGAAGAAAGGACAACGTGATAGACAGCGGAGGAATAAAGATACAGATTGAAGAGGTGGAGCGAATGCTGAAAGGGCATATCAATGGCGCTTTCGTAATCACTCGCCGTAAGGACAGAAAATTCGGCGAAGTGGTGGCGATGTTGCTCGAAAATGGCGACACAAGCGCAGCCAGAATGGCATGCGAGAATGTTCTCCCGAAGTATTGGCAGCCTAAGTATTATTTATCGTGCGCGAAACTGCCCCTCACCGCTACCGGCAAGCCTGCAAGGGCTGAGGCTGAAAGATTGGTAAACGAAACGGAAAATTTGTTTTAAAATATTTGAGTATCCATAAAAATAGCGTTACCTTTGCGCCTGCAAATTCTAAAATAACACTTTAAACATATAATTTTATGAGAAGTAGAACAGCGACTTGGTTTGAAACCAAGATACGTTATGAGAAGACCATGGAAAATGGTATGCAGAAGAAAGTTACAGAACAATATGTCGTTGATTCTCTTAGCTTTACCGAGGCTGAGGAGACTATCATCAACGAGATGAGCTCATATATAAGCGGTGAATTCGAGGTAACAGACATTAAGAAAGCTCCTTACGGCGAAATCTTCTTCAGCGATATGGAGAAGGACGACCGCTGGTATAAGGCTAAGCTCCAGTTTATCACTCTCGACGAGAAATCACAGAAAGAGAAGCGCACAAGCGTAAACTATCTCGTTCAGGCTGCTTCTTTGCAGGGTGCTGTTAAGCATGTAGACGATTTCATGAGTTCAAGCTCTTCTGACTATGTTATCGCAAGTCTTGCTGAAACTCAGATTATGGATGTGTTTGAGCATCAGGCAGGTGCTGCTAAGAAGGACGACAAGCCAGAATACGAGGAGCAGTAAAAGGAAAAGTATAATCAGAGTTTGGAGTGCATGGAATATATGCAGTCCAGACTCTTATTTTTTTATATATCACAGTATGACCGACGAAGTAGCAAATAATTTACATGGTGTACTTTCTCATTTGCCCGAAGGAGTAAAGCTCGTGGCAATAAGCAAGTTTCATCCTGCCGAGAAGATAACAAGCGCCTACAACGAGGGGCAGCGAGTCTTCGGCGAAAGCCATGAGCAGGAAATAGCGCGCAAGGTAGAGGTGCTTCCCAATGATATAGAGTGGCATTTCATAGGTCATTTGCAGACAAATAAGGTGAAATACATTGCGCCTTATATCTCAATGATAGAGTCTGCTGACAGCCTCAAACTCATAAAGGAGATAAACAAGCAGGCTATCAAGAATAATCGCGTTATCGACATATTATTAGAACTCCATATCGCAGAGGAAGCCACTAAGTATGGTTTTTCGCTTGATGATGTAAGAAGTCTGCTCTCTTCGGGCACATTGAAAGAGATGACGGGAGTGAGAGTGAGAGGCTTGATGATGATGGCAAGCAATATTGATGATAAATCGCAGATAGCAAAGGAATTTGACGTTGCCAACGAGTTCTTTAAGGAGCTGAAGCGTGATTATTTCATGGCGGAAGATTATTTCGACTGTCGCTCATGGGGAATGAGCCACGATTATGATATTGCCGTGGAGCATGGTTCCAACATGGTAAGAGTGGGAACGGCAATATTCGGAGAAAGAGAATATTAAGTTATTTATAATATACATATTGCGTGAGAGCATGAGAATGCTCAGCGCGAACAAAAGGATACGGAAATGATAGATTCATCAGCATTTCAAGGTAAGAAAGCCGCATATTACACGTTAGGTTGTAAACTCAATTTTTCAGAGACTTCCACTTTCGGGCAGATGCTCCAAGAGATGGGCGTCGTCACCGCGGAGAAAGGCGAGAAGGCAGACATCTGCCTGATTAACACCTGCTCTGTTACCGAGGTGGCTGACCATAAATGTCGTCAGGCTATTCACAGAATGGTGAGGGAAAATCCCGATTCATTTGTGGTAGTCACAGGTTGCTATGCTCAGTTGGAGTCGGAAACGGTGAGCAAAATCGATGGCGTGGACTTGGTGCTTGGAAGCAATGAAAAGGCTAATCTCATTCAGTATCTTTCTGATGCGTTCGCCGCTAAAGCAGAACATGAATATCACTCTGTTAAAACAAAGGATATCAATACGTTTGCTCCTTCTTGCTCTCGCGGAAACAGAACAAGATATTTCCTTAAAGTGCAAGACGGCTGCAACTATTTCTGCACATATTGCACGATACCTTATGCCAGAGGTTTTTCTCGTAATCCTTCTATCGCTTCGCTTGTGGCTCAGGCTGAAAAGGCAGCCAAAGAGGGCGGCAAGGAGATTGTGCTCACTGGTGTTAATATCGGTGAGTTTGGAGAAAAATCTGATGAGAAGTTTATCGACTTGGTGAAGGCTCTTGATCAGGTGGAAGGCATTGAGCGATTCAGAATAAGCAGCCTTGAGCCTGATTTGCTTAGCGATGAGCTTATTGAATATTGCGCTCATAGCCGTGCGTTTATGCCTCATTTCCATCTGCCTTTGCAGAGCGGATCTGACGAGGTGCTCAAACTTATGCACCGACGCTATGACACTGCTCTCTTCGCTCATAAGATAAACCTTATCAAGGAGTTTATCCCTGACTGCTTCATAGGAGTAGACGTAATGGTGGGATGCCGTGGCGAGAAGCCTGAATACTTTGAGGACTGTTATAACTTCATCGACAGTCTTGACGTTACTCAGCTTCATGTGTTCCCTTATAGTGAGCGCCCGGGTACTTCGGCTCTTTCTATTCCATACGTCGTAGATGAAAAGGAAAAGAAACTGCGCTCAAAGCGACTGCTTGAACTGAGCGATAAGAAAACTCATGCTTTCTATGAGCAATATATCGGCAAGGAAGCGGAGGTGCTGTTTGAGAAAGCACCCCACGGAAAGGCAATGCACGGATTTACCCGTAATTATGTGCGTGTGGAGCTTCCTGCTATTCAGGCGCGTGAGGAATATGACAATGAAATCAAGCGCGTAAAGCTGCTTGGATTCAATCATGATAAGAGCGCGTTAAAAGTAGAACTAATTTAAAAACATGAAAACCGCTGTTGTAATACTTAATTGGAATGGAGCTAAGATGCTTCGCGAGTTTCTGCCTTGCGTCGTGAAATTCTCTGAAGATGAATCCACAGATGTCGTTATCGCTGATAATGCTTCTACCGACGATTCTTTGGAATATGTGAGCAAGGCGTTTCCATCGTGCAGAATTATCCGTTTTGCCGAGAATTATGGTTTCGCGGAAGGATATAACAAGGCTTTTGAGGCTTTGCGTGGCGATGGCTATAAATATTTTGTATTGCTCAACAGCGATGTGGAAGTGACTGAGAGGTGGCTTCATCCTCTTGTTTCTTTCATGGAAAACAATCTAAATGTGGCGGCGTGCCAACCGAAGCTTTTATCACAGAAGGATAAAAAGATGTTTGAGTATGCCGGTGCTTCGGGTGGCTTCTTAGACCGCTACGGCTATCCTTTCTGTCGTGGCAGAATCTTTGATACGGTGGAGAAGGACAGAGGACAGTATGATAATGCCGTTCCCGTTTTGTGGGCTACAGGCGCGTGTCTTATGGTGCGCGCAGAAGACTATTTTGCTGCTGGAGGGCTTGATGCTAATTTCTTTGCCCATCAGGAGGAAATAGACTTATGCTGGCGACTCAATATAATGGGGCATAGAGTGTATTGCGTGCCTGAAAGCAAGGTTTACCATGTGGGCGGTGGAACTCTTCCGCAGGGCAATCCTCGCAAGACATTCCTTAATTTCCGCAACAGTCTGCTTATGCTTCATAAGAACTTGCCGCAGCAGGATTATAAGCACGTTATGCGTGTGCGTTGGTTCTTAGACTATGTAGCGGCATTCAAAATGCTGTTGCTCGACAGAAGTTGGGGCAATTTCGCAGCCGTGTATAAGGCTCGCCATGCCTTTAAAAAGATGCGTCGCAGCCTTTATGCCGATTATCGTGAGGGCAAGGACATCCACGATGTGGAAGGACGACTGCCGATAAGCATTCTTTCCATTTATTATCTGAAAAGAAGAAAGATTTTCAGCAATCTATAAGGCTTAATGTAGGCTTTATATCGTAAAGCAAGAAATCTAATAAAGATAAAAATACGGAGCAATGTAAACGATTGCGCATTATTTGTGCTACTCTTTGCATTGCTCTTATTTTATGTGAAAAACATTTTGTGTACATTTGCGTTGTAAAAAGAAACCATAAAACAACCCAAATCGTATGAAACTAAACTCTATATTTTTAGCTTTGTTGATGGCTATGCCTTCAGGCGCAAGTGCCATGGAAGGTTGGCGTGCCAATTATGGCGGCGTAATGTTGCAAGCCTTTTATTGGGACTCTTATTCCGAAACGGCATGGACTAACCTTGCTTCGCAGGCTGATGAGCTTTCCCAATATTTCAGCTTGGTGTGGATTCCTCAGAGTGGAAAGGCTGGCTCGGCTCCTTCCATGGGATATGATGATAAATATTGGTTTCCCGTGAGCGACTGCTATACAAGCTCTTTCGGCACGGAGGCAGAGCTTCGCAATATGATTACCACCTTTAAGAATAAAGGTATAGGCACGATAGCCGATGTGGTAATCAATCATCGCTCAAATGTGAGCAACTGGGTGGATTTCCCTACAGAAATGTATAAAGGCACTCTATATCATCTTACAAGTAAGGATATTTGCGCGAATGATGATGGTGGTAAGTGTAAGACTGCTAATCCTGATGTTGTATTTGGAGCTAATGATACAGGTGATGATTTTGATGGCATTCGCGACCTTGACCACACTTCCGCTAATGTGCAGAAAAACGTGAAAGCTTATCTTCACATGCTTCTTGAGGATTTGGGCTATGCCGGTTTTCGTTACGATATGGTGAAAGGCTATGCTCCTGCTTACACCAAGCTTTATAATGAAGACGCCAATCCTGCGTTTAGCGTGGGAGAATATTGGGACAATGTCACGAAGATTAAGACGTGGGTGGCAAACACAGGCAAGACAAGCGCTGCCTTTGATTTCCCTCAGAAATATCTGATGAACAATAATATTGCCAATCTCGCTAATTGGTATAGCCAGACTGCCACGCTAAATAATGATGCGGCATACAAGCAATATAGCGTAACCTTTGTAGACAATCATGATACTTATCGTGACAACAACAGATACACTGGCAATGTGCCTATGGCTAACGCCTGGATATTGGCTAACCCCGGCACTCCTTGCGTATTCCTCCCTCATTGGAATAAATATAAGGAACAAATCAAGGCGATGATTGACGCGAGAAAGGCAGTAGGAGTGAGCAACACAAGCACCACCACGGTGAAAGCGTCGGCGGCAAAATATCTTGTAGCTGAAACTACGGGCGCAGGCAGCGATAAGTCGCTCATTGTCATTATCGGCAATGTGGAAGCAGGCGAAAATGCTTACAATCCTTTAAGCCATGGCTACACAAGAGTGGTCGTAGGCAATAAATATGCTTATTATGTGAAAGGAGTGAGCGGAATGGCTGAGCAAAACTTCGTGGTAGACTATCCTAAGGCAACTATATATGTAAACTGCGATTCATGGGCTCCAAATCTTTATTTCTATACGTGGGATAAATATAATGATCAGCTCGACGGTACATGGCCTGGCACTCTTATCACTGATACAAAGCAAGTGGGAGGCAAGACATGGTATTACAACAGCTACGACATCATCGAGACTGGCTATACATTCAATTTCATCTTTAATAATGGCAATGGTCATCCACAGACAATCGACATAAAAAATCTTGATTCCGACAGATATTTCATTCTTGGCAGTCTTAATACGGCCAATAAATATAATTATGAGGACGTTACTGCCAACTATGTTTCTGGTATCAACAGCATTAAAGCCGACAACAGAAATGATGGCAACACTGCCGATAAGTATGCCGACAGAATATATACATTGCAGGGCGCGCTTATGAGCACAACGGCAATAAGCAGTCTGCCGAAGGGCGTATATATCAGGAATGGAAAGAAATTCGTTATAAGATAAAAGTTATTATAAAAGAGAAATTTATTAGTTCTAATAGAATTATTAGGTTATTAGGTTTTATTTAAGAAAAGGTCAATATATAAACTATTGATGTGTGCGTATTTTTTTTAACAGAAAAAGGAGTTACCGAGATGGTAGCTCCTTTTTAGTTTATATCGCCTGTGTTTCTATGTTAAGAAAAACACGCTCTTGATTATTTGCACTTAGGTGCCCATGGCTTCAGCTGCTTGAAGAAGTCGTTGCCCTTATCATCTACGAGGATGAATGCAGGGAAATCCTTTACCTCAATCTTCCATACAGCTTCCATGCCAAGCTCAGGATATTCCACGATGTCGATGCTCTTGATAGAGTTCATTGACAATACGGCAGCAGGGCCACCAATGCTTCCGAGATAGAATCCGCCATGCTTCTTGCAAGAGTCGGTTACTACCTGAGTTCTGTTACCCTTACCAATCATAATCATTGCGCCACCATGATCCTGGAATTCATCTACGTATGGATCCATACGGTTACTTGTAGTAGGGCCAAGGCTTCCGCAAGGCATTCCCTCCGGAGTCTTAGCAGGGCCTGCATAAAGCACAGGGTGATTCTTTATATAGTCTGGCAAATCCTCACCTGCGTCAAGACGAGCTTTGAGCTTAGCGTGAGCAATATCGCGAGCCACGATGATAGTACCGTTGAGGCTCAAACGAGTGCTTACAGGATATTTTGTCAGTTCCTTGCGGATTTCGTCCATTGGCTGATTCAAATCGATAGAAACGCCACCTGCTTCGCCTGCATTGCGCAGTTCCTCAGGAATGAGAGATGTAGGATCATCATCCATCTTCTCAATCCAGATACCGTCTTTATTGATTTTAGCCTTAATATTTCTGTCGGCAGAACAGCTTACGCCAAGTCCGATAGGGCAGCTTGCGCCATGACGTGGCAAACGGATTACACGAATGTCGTGAGCAAATGTCTTACCGCCAAACTGTGCTCCGAAGCCAATCTTGTGAGCTTCTTCCAAAAGTTGCTTCTCTAATTCTACATCACGGAAAGCACGACCTGTTTCATCGCCTGTAGTAGGGAGATTGTCGTAATAGTGAGTAGAAGCAAGCTTCACAGTAAGAAGGTTCTTCTCGGCTGATGTGCCACCGATTACGAATGCTATGTGATAAGGAGGGCAGGCAGCTGTGCCAAGGCTCTTCATCTTCTCTACGAGGAATGGAATCAGTGTGCCTGGATTCTGAATGCGTGCCTTTGTCTCCTGATATAAGTAGCTCTTGTTGGCAGAACCGCCACCTTTTACTACACAGAGGAATTTATATTCCATACCCTCTGCTGCCTCAATATCAATCTGAGCAGGGAGGTTGCAGCGAGTGTTCACCTCATCATACATGTTGAGAGGAGCATTCTGTGAATAGCGCAGGTTGTCGGTAGTGTAAGTGTTGTAAACACCGCGGCTCAATGGCTCAGCATCGTCGAAGCCTGTCCACACCTGCTGACCTTTCTCGCCATGGATAATTGCCGTACCGGTGTCTTGGCACAATGGCAACTGACCCTTGCAAGCTGTTTCCGCGTTGCGCAGGAATGTGAGAGCCACATATTTGTCGTTGTCAGAAGCTTCAGGATCGTTCAGGATGCTTGCCACCTGTTCATTGTGTTTGCGGCGCAACAGGAAGTTCACATCATGGAAAGCCTGCTGTGATAACTTCGTGAGAGCCTCTTTAGATACTTTTAAAATAGGGTTACCTTCAAATTCACCAACGCTAACGCCCTCCTTGCTCAAGAGATAATACTCGGTATCATCCTTGCCAAGCTGGAACATTGGCGCATACTTAAAATCAGGTGTTTTTGCCATAATGTTTTTTTTGATAAGTTTTATTATGCTTTCTTGAATGTCAATTCTTTGTTGTTAGTATTCATTCCTATGGCTATGGTGTCGCCGATGGTGACATCATCACCGAGAATCATCTCGCACAGACCATCTTCAATGTAGTTTTGAATAGCGCGCTTCAATGGGCGTGCGCCAAACTGCACATCATAGCCCTTGCCTGCCACAAACTCCTTAGCCTTGTCGGTGATGGTGACGTTGTAGCCTAAAGAGTTAATGCGCTTAAAGAGTCCGTTAAGCTCCAGGTCGATAATCTTTGTTATCGCGCTGAGGTCAAGCTGGTCGAATGTGATTATCTCGTCTAAGCGGTTGAGGAATTCAGGCGCAAACTGCTTGCTCAGGCTCTTCTGAATAATGCTGCGCGCATATTCCTTGTCTTTGTCGTTGAGGCTAAGGCCGTTGCTTCTGCCTGCGTTGAAACCTATGCCATGACCAAACTCCTTGAGCTGACGTGTGCCCGCATTTGAAGTCATGATGATTACGGTGTTGCGGAAGTCTACAAGTCTGCCTATGCCGTCAGTAAGTCTACCTTCATCGAGCACCTGCAATAGAAGGTTGAATACAGAAGGATTAGCCTTTTCTATCTCATCGAGCAAGATGATAGAATAAGGTTTGCGACGCACCTTTTCGGTGAGCTGTCCGCCTTCCTCATAGCCTACATATCCTGGAGGAGCGCCTACCAATCGAGAAACATTGAAGCTCTCGGTGTATTCACTCATGTCTATTCTAATAAGGCTGTCGGCAGAACCAAACATGAATTCAGCCAACTTCTTTGCCAGATATGTCTTACCCACACCTGTAGGGCCAAGGAACATAAACACGCCGATAGGGTGGTTAGGATCTCTCAATCCCACGCGGTTGCGCTGAATAGCCTTCACCATCTTGTCTATGGCTGGGTCTTGAGCTATCACGTTCTTCTTCAGCTCTTCTGCCATTCCTTTCAGGCGTATGCCCTCGTCTTCGGCAATGCGCTGAACAGGCACTCCTGCCATCATTGAAACCACATCAGCCACATCCTTTTCGGTGATAGTCTCGCGGTTGTTGTCGGTGCCGTTGAGCCAAGCCTCGTTCATCTCTTTGAGTTCCTTTTCAAGATTAGTCTGCTCATCGCGCAGTCTTGCGGCAGCCTCAAAGTCTTGGTCGTAAACAGCCTGCTGCTTGTCGTTCTTTGTCTTTTCCAGCTGTTCCTCTTTAGCTGCTATCTCTGGCGGAACTGAAGCATGCTGCAAATGAATGCGTGAGCCTACTTCGTCTAATGCGTCGATAGCCTTATCTGGGAATGCACGGTCGCTGATATATCTGTCGGTGAGGAATACGCAAGCCTTCAAAGCGTCGTCGGAATAAGCCACATGATGATGTTGCTCATATCTGTCTTTTATGTTTTCGAGTATCTGTAGAGTTTCCTCCTTTGTGGTAGGCTCTACGAGCACTTTCTGGAAGCGACGTTCCAATGCGCCGTCCTTTTCTATGCTGTTGCGATATTCATCGAGAGTGGTAGCACCGATGCACTGTATTGTGCCACGAGCCAAAGCAGGCTTCATTATGTTGGCTGCATCCATTGTGCCAGGAGCAGAACCAGCGCCTATCATTGTGTGAATCTCGTCGATAAATACAATAATATCAGGGTTTTCCTCTAATTCCTTCAACAGAGCCTTTATGCGCTCCTCAAACTGTCCGCGGTATTTAGTGCCTGCTACTATGCCTGTCATATCGAGGCTTACCACACGGCGATTGAATAGCACAGGAGAAGTCTTTCGCTGAGCTATGAGCTGCGCCAATCCTTCTACGATTGCGCTCTTGCCCACACCTGGCTCACCTATAAGAATAGGATTATTCTTCTTTCTGCGGCAGATGATTTCCACCATGCGCTGTATCTCCTTGTCACGTCCAACCACAGGGTCGAGTTTGCCCTCAGTGGCTGCTGCCGTGAGGTCGGTAGAGAAATTATCCAGCACTGGAGTCTTACTTTTCAAGTTGCCGTTCATGCGAGTGGTGGTAGTGCCGGTGCCACTTGGCTGAGCACCACTGCCACGCTTATTGTTTTCTACAGGGTCTTCCTCGTCTTCTTCAGGCAATCCAATGCCATCCTGCACAGGCTGAGCCTGACGTTGCAAGAAGTTGAGAGCGTCCTCGTAGTTTATGTTGTTGAATTCCAATACATCTTTTGCGCCATTGTTCACCTGGTCGTGGAGCATGGCGAGAAACAAATGCTGCACATCCACAATCTGAGTGTGCTGCAAGCGAGCTTCAAGCACTGCCAGACGCAGAATGTTGCTTGCCTTCTCGTTGAGGGCAATATCCACGGCATTTGATGTTTCGGGGGCTTTATCCTGAAGAATACGTCTTTCAAGTTCGCTTCTCACAGCTCTCTCGTCTACATTGAAATTAGTGAAGAGCTGCTTTATAGGGCTGCTTTTTTCGCGAATGATACCTAACAGCAAGTGCTCAGGGCCTACAGCCTTGCTCGACAGACGTGTTGCCTCCTCTCTGCTGAAGGCAAGTATCTCAGATACCTTCTGTGAAAACTGACTTGTCATATATTAATGTCCTTTCTTGTTATTCTGAGTTTCTATTTTTTTTGTTCAAAATGCGTAGTGACTCTACATAAACCATACATGCAAAAATCGTGCCAAAACTTATTCGGTGTAGAAATTTACAAGGTTTGTTATAGATTTTTTGCATATCGGGCAGAACTCTTGCACATTGTTGCTTCTCATTCTGCAATCCACGCAAGGGCGGTAGACTCCTTTAAGGCTGTAGCCTGCGCCCTCATACACTCCGATTTTGTATATATTCTTTTTGTCTTTGCTCGATTCCTTAGTAGGGATTTTCGCGTTCTTGGGCAGCATATCCTGCCATTTTGCCTTAAAGTCTGCCAATGTGGTGATATTAGGCTCCCATGGCTCAATGTCGTGAGGATACATCGGTATCTGCTCAAAGTCGTAGGCATATTCATCTGCCAGTCCGGCGAAGCTATGACCGAATTCATGCACCACTACAGGCAGAAAGGCAGGGTGGTGGGTCATGCTGAGGTTGTATGAATTGTAAATGCCGCCTCCGCCATATTCATCGGTGTTCACCAATACTATTATGTGCTCATAGGGAGTGCCTGCAAGCAGATTGTGCATATCCTTGAGGTTGAGCGTGGTGAGATAGCGGTCGCTATAGAATGTGTCGAAATGGCTATGCAGAGCCGTATTCTTCCACACTCCTTTGCCTGGGCTGCTTGTTCCGCTCTCCTTAGAAGGAGCTTTCACTGCAATGACGTTGAATTTATCTTTCAGGCTCTTGAATGGCTCATGGGCAAACAATGCTTCCATTGCCGTTTGAGCGTCGGCTATGAACACGGGCATTTCCTGCTCTGTGTAGCCTTCTGCCAAGAATGCGATGTGAACGCAGTGGGCAGTGTCGGCAGCCTGTGAAAGAGTTTCGTAAGGAGTAGTGTCGTGAAATCCTATGTGTCTTATCAATATGTCGCTTGGCACTACGGTGTGAGTGAAGCTCGTGGTTATCTCTCGGCGATTGTTTCTAAGGTCTACCGTTATCTCTGCCGTGTCCTTAGGCATTGGCACGAGGAAAACGTTTTGGAAAGATTTGCTCGTAAGTTTGGCTTCATCATAAGATAGCCATTCTTGGAAAAGGGTAGAGAAAGAGTTGCGGTAAATCACTTTTCGGGTTTTCTTATCCCTCATCGTAATCTGACCGTTGCCCTGCAAAGGCAGCTCTGCCAAATGCTTTCTCTTGCCATACCATCTTGGCATTAGGCACATCTCGTCGGTGCTGATAGCCTGCTGCGTGGCATTGCCTGCGAATGTGTAGTCTATTCTGAGAGTGCTGTCTCTGAAATAGGCGTTGAAATCCTGTGCAGCCATGTCGGTGGCTGTAGCTATGAGCAGAAACAAAGATGCCAATATCTGTTTTTTCATGATGTTTTTTTTCCTTAATCTCTGGTGTTGCTTGTAATCCTGTCTTAGCGAAAGAAAAGATGTGCTATTTTACGTTCATTTCCTTCATCAGCATTTTGATGTAGGGTCGTTCCCAGTCCATCGGGTGCTGTTTTTCCATGTCAAGTTTCAGCAGGTCGAGGTCGATGGTGATACATCCTCCCTCGCGCTTTTGCCGAGTGTCGCCCATTCTCCTTTCTATGTCTTTGAAAGCCTGTCTTATCACCTCACATGAAGGGAGAGTGGTAGTGGCAGTGCCTATGCAGTTGAGGAAATCGGGAGCGCCCGTGCCAAGCCCTATGGCTTCAGTCTCAGCGCATCTTGAGAATACCGTATCCTGAAACAGATTTTCCAGCTCGTGCTTGGCCTTGTCTATCAATTTCTCTCTCTCGCTGGCATTGCTGCCTATTGCGAATATAACTTTTTTTTCTCTTGACATACTGCAAAATTACTAATTACTATTAAAACAGCTTTGCATTTTATGTTTTTTTTAATAATAATCTTGGCACTCGTTTGCCGATTTGTGCATTTTCAATTAACTTTGCGTCTGAATAAACTCTAAAAATCGTGACAAAACAAGAGTAATATATGTTGAAAAGAATTATCCCCCTCTTACTGCTCTTTCTGGCATCGGCTTCCACCCATGCGCAGATGAGGCAGAACTCGGCTTATCAGGCTTACATAAGGCAATACAAGGATTTGGCAGTGGAGCAGATGATGCGTTATGGCATTCCAGCGAGCATTACCTTGGCTCAGGGACTTTTTGAAAGTGGCGCTGGGCAGAGTGCCCTTGCCGTGAGCAGCAACAATCATTTCGGCATAAAGTGCCACGGATGGACAGGGCGCAAGGTGTATCATGATGATGACGCTTCGGGAGAATGCTTCCGTGCTTACGACAATCCTCGCCAGAGCTATGAAGACCACAGCAAGTTTTTGGCTAATAATGTGCGCTATGCCAGCCTTTTCCGCCTTTCGCGCACCGATTATCGTGGGTGGGCTCGCGGACTTCGTGCCTGTGGATATGCCACCAATCCTGCTTATGCCGACCGCCTTATAGGGATAATAGAGCTATATGGGCTTAATCAATATGACATGGCCAAAAGCTACGATCACTTCATGGTAAAGAGGTCGAGTGGCAATGTTGTGGGCGGTCAGACTCTGCACAAGATATATATGTACAACGACAATTATTATCTCTATGTGCGCAGTGGCGACACCTTCCGCTCTATAGGTAAGGAAGTGGGCATTTCGTGGCGCAAGATAGCGAAATATAATGAGCTTACGAAGCGTGATGTTCTCCATGTGGGCGACATACTTTATCTGAAAAAGAAGCGCAGAAAAGCAGAACGGAAATACAAGAATGTGCCTCATGTAGTGAAAGACGGCGAGAGCATGTATGGCATTGCTCAGCGTTATGGCATTCGCCTGAAGAGCCTCTACAAGAAGAATGGGCTCGACCCTCGTTTCTATCAGATTCAGGCTGGCGACCGACTAAGGGTGTATTGATAGCTTGTGAAAAATCAAGCGTTCACTTTTTGTGAAGAAATCAATAATTTGTGAAACTTCTTAATATTGTTTTAGTTAGATAAAAGTGAAGCCTTCCTTGGTAGTGATACCGAAGAAGGCTTTTTGTATGTGCGTTATCTTATGAAATTCATTGCCTCTACCTGAGCAGGATACTCGGGATGAGGCTGCGGATTTTTCAGAATCCATGCCATGTTTTGAGCCACCACACGAGCATTCTGCATGCCCTCCGTGTCTTTGGCAGCTTCTCCAGGTGCCATGCCGAATACAGCTCCCCAATAGCGACCGTTCACCTGTGGCATACACATCATCTGGAATGGAATGTTCATCATGGTGTAGGCAGTCATTGTGCCACCACGTCGGCATACGGCGAGATTAGCGTAAGGCTTATATTTGAATGCGTCGCCACCAGCGAAGAGCGCTCTCTGAATCAATGCGAGCAATGCGCCATTGGCAGCACCATAATAAACAGGTGTGCCGAAAATAAATCCGTCGGCTCCTTCTGCCTTTTCTATAATCTGGTTGCACACATCATCGTTGAAAATACAGCGGTTATTGCCTTTCTTTCTGCATCCTCCGCAGGCAATACAACCTCTGATTGGCTTGTTGCCTATCTGTAGAATTTCCGTTTCTATGCCCTCTTTTTCAAGCTGCTTAGCAGCCTCCTCGAGAGCCGTCATTGTGTTGCCCTGCTTGCGGGCGCTTCCGTTAATCAGTAAAACTTTCATATCTTGTGTCGTTATTTCTTTTTTTTAGAATATCCTTAGTATAGCTTGCCTTTTTAAAAAGAATTCATCTACGTCCCTTATAAGGGGATATATAGCAATCTTTATAAGAAGATAAATGGCAATGCTCCCTGCGAAATTACGAAAATATTCCGTATGCTTAGCTCCCTCCACTATTAAACTATTTAAAAGAAGCCTAAGAAATAAAAGAGCAGTTTTATTCTATTGCGATTTCTTCATGGAATTTGCTTTGCGATTTTTGGATATATGCAATTTCCTCGCGGAAAAAGCGATATCTCAAACTTGACATCACGATTTCCTTGCGGAAATATCAATATCTCAAACTGACCATAGCGATTTCCTCGTGGAAATACCTATATCCAAAATTGGACATCATGATTTCCTCGTGGAAATCTCGATATCCCAAATTGGACATAGCAATTTCCTCACGGAAATGTTAAATATCCAAAACTGGACATGGCAATTTCCTCACGGAAATAGCGATATCTCAAATTGACCATAGCAATTTCCTCGTGGAAATATCAATATCTCAAATTGACCATAGCAATTTCCTCGTGGAAATATCAATATCTCAAATTGGACATCGTGATTTCCTCGCGGAAATATCAATATCTCAAATTGGACATCGTGATTTCCTCGCGGAAATACCAATATCTCAAACTGACCATAGCAATTTCCTCGCGGAAATATCAATATCTCAAACTTGACATAGCAATTTCCTCGTGGAAATATCAATATCCCAAACTTGACATAGCAATTTCCTTGCGGAAATACTTAATGTCTTAATTTCTTAGTATTGTCGCCAATCGTAGCCATAGTTCTCGTCATAATCATCATCAGCGTCGTAGCCATCCTCATCAATATATTCACGGCGCAGCTGCTCTCCCGTAGCGTCATGGCTGTAATCAGTGTGATATAATTTCGGGTCATATTTCCCGCCCTTGCGATATTCAGGGTGTTTCTTCATCTGCTCATATTCATCATTATTATCGTTGGCAGAAGAAAAAGAACCATATTCCGCATCATCTGTGCTTGCTTCCATGTTAGCAGAAACGCTGTCCTCTTTCTCATTATAAGAAGCCGTGTCTATGGTAGCAGTATCAATGTCTGTGCCGTAAAACTCATATTGAGAACGCCTTGCGTTGCATGAACACATGGCTATTGCTATAAATATTATGATTGCCTTTCTCGTTTCTCGCATATCTAATTTCTTTTCCGCTAAATTACGAATTTTATTCTATTCGTGCCATATTTTCATTACAAGAATAAAGGCAAGAACGAAGAAAAATATGTACCTTTGCGCAAAATAACAATATTATGAATCGTTAGTTTGAGTGCTCGATTATATAATTATTATGGAAAATAAAAACTTTATACCAATAAATCAGAATTACGACCATCTGAAATGTTATCAAAAGGCGGAGTGTATATATGATGTTACTTTCTATTTCGCTCATCGCTTCTTGGAGAAAGGTGATCGCACGGTGGATCAGATGGTGCAGGCTGCAAGGTCTGGCAAACAGAATATTGCGGAGGGTATAGAGGCTGGCACGACAAGTAAGGAGACGGCTATAAAACTCGTGAATGTGGCAAGGGCAAGCTTGCAGGAACTGCTTATTGATTACAAGGATTATCTTAGGGTGAGGGATTTGGAACTATGGTATTTTGACAGCGAAAAGGGTAGGCAGTGTCGCAGAGCTTGCATGGCTCATAATAATAGTGATTATTATCGCCGTGCTGTCAAAGAGCGCAATGATACCGCAATTGCCAATATCGCTATTACACTGATTTTTCAGGATGATAAATTGCTGAAAGGTTTGATAGAGCATCTTAAGCAAGAGTTTTTGGAGCAAGGCGGCATGAAGGAGCAGATGTATAATGCCAGAGTTGCGTATAGGGCAAAGTATGGTAGTAGGTAAGAGTTTGTAGGGAGATGGTAGGTCGGAGTCTTAGGAATCCTATGATTTTGATTGAGAATTTATGAATCATAGGAATCTTATGACTCTTATCTTTATTATTCTGAGAGAGTTTTAACGCTCTCCACCTTATTATATAAGGAAATCCTAAGCAATTGCAAAAGTGTAGAGAAAAAAGCAGAAAATTTATATGAAAATTTGCAAGGAATATAAACTTTTATTATCTTTGCGAGCGAAAACCTTAGATGGAAGAAACATTGAAGATTTTTAAAAAGCATGAGAAAGCCGAAATAATGATGGTGAGTATCAAGGGATTTACATATATGAACATGGGAAAATAGCTCTATTCTGGTTTGTATGCTGGGATGGGCGAAAAGAAATTCTGAGTTCTCTCAATGAGAGGGTGAGGAATCGTCTGGAGGGCGGAAAGCATGAATTGCATCTGCTCGAAGGATGTACGGACGATAAGAAACTGTGCGGTTAAAGGTACGCATGGGAGTAAGATTTGTCAAAAATGGCGCAGCTGTCGTTGTACCCTTATTGTAGGGTTTTGAGAATAGACTAACTACGCCTCTGCCGGATGCCGCATTGTGGCGAAAGGTGGTGGCGATAATATATTCATAATTTTAAAAAATAAATATAATATGGAAACGAAAATTACATTGGAAGAGGAGGTCGCAAGGCGATCATTCTCTAAGAGTTCAAACAGCAGTCATACAACATTGAACTCTATGTTGGACAAAGCATTGGCAGGCAAGGATTTACCGGAAGTGGTAGTGCCTGTAGTAAACAACATGAAGCTGGCTCATGACGTTGAGGCTAAGACCTGGCGTGTGAATACCACTTTTCAGCAGACGACAGACACAGATAAGTGTGATGCCGACTGGCGCGCTTATCTCTACATGATTAAGTCGAGGGCAAAGGGTATGCGCAGGCATGTAGATAGCACTCTGGCAAAGGAGGCAGATGATATTTGGAATTATCTTTGCAAGAGGGCTGTTGTCTTGTCGAAAGGCAAGAAGAAAGGTCTGGGGCAGTGCCTTAAAATTGTTGGCGACCTTACTACTATTTACCCTAAAGCCGTGGAAGACCTTGGCATGGGTGATGATTTGGAGAAGATGAAGGCAATTGCCGATAGGGAGGCTGACTTATTCCTCGAACGTGCCACGGAACGTAGCGAGGCAGAGGTGGGCAAGGACGCTATGAAAATAGCTCGCGCCAACTCTGATAATTGTTTTAAGAAGATAGTGAAAATACTCGATGGCTTGGCAGAACTGGAGACAGAGGACGGCAAGAAGGCTCGCGCGGTGATAGGTGTGCTGAATGCGTGCATCGTGGAGTGGGAGTTGCATTCTGATGTGAAGTCTCATGCTGCCAAGACAGATGAGAATGCAGACACCACGCAAGAACAGAAAGGCAATAGCAAGGGTAAGAATAAGAATAAGAAAGATAAAGAAAAGACCGACCTTGAGCCTGAAAAGCAGAAAGATGGTGGTGAGTCTGCTCTGAAACCATCTGGAAAAGAGGGCGAGCAGCCAGCGTCTGACCCTTCGCAGAAAGAAGGGGAGAAGCAACAGCCTTCAGATAATCCTTCGCCAAAGGAGGGCGAACAGCCTAACGGAAAGGAGGAAGCTCCAAGTGGTGGCGAGGATGCTAATCCGCTGAAGCCTGCTCTGTAAGCAGTAGCTAAAAGCTGAAATTAAAAATCCCTTCCGACTTATTCTTTGGATATGAATTTGGAGAAAAGTTGGAAGGGAATTTATATACTTGATGGCGAAAGAGAAAACATATCCTATTTCCCTTTCAGCTCATCCTGCAATCTTATTATTTCATCACGATATTGAGCTGCCTGAATGAAGTCGAGATTCTTGGCAGCTTCCTTCATGAGCTCAGTGGTGTGGGCAATGCTGTCTTCAAGCTGCTTCTTTGTCATTCGCTTCACTATAGGGTCGGCAGCAAAGGCAGCGTTGTTTTCTGGCTCGATATAGGCATTGTCGGCATATCGCTTTCCGCTATGCTTGATGTCTTCTTCGCTCGACGCTGATAATGAGCCCTTGATGGCTTTCTTTATCTGCTGAGGGGTGATACCATGGTCGGCATTATATTTCATCTGTAGGCTTCTTCTGCGTGCCGTTTCATCAATGGTGAGCCTCATGCTCTCGGTTATGGTGTCGGCATACATTATCACCTTGCCGTTCACATTTCTCGCTGCTCGTCCTGCTGTCTGAGTAAGGCTGCGATGGCTTCTTAGGAAACCCTCTTTGTCGGCATCGAGAATGGCTACAAGCGAAACTTCAGGCAAGTCGAGACCCTCACGCAGAAGGTTTACTCCCACAAGCACATCATATACGCCAGCTCTCAAATCATTCATTATCTTCACGCGGTCGAGGGTAGCCACATCGCTGTGGATATAGCTTGCCTTGACGTCGTGATTAAGCAGATATTCAGTCATTTCCTCAGCCATTCGCTTAGTAAGGGTGGTGATAAGCACTCTCTCTCCGCGATTGGTGCGAGTGAGAATTTCGTCCATGAGGTCGTCAATCTGATTTTCAGTAGGGCGCACATCTATCTCAGGGTCGAGTAATCCCGTAGGGCGGATTATCTGTTCCACCACCACGCCTTCAGCCTCGTTGAGCTCATAGTCGGCAGGAGTGGCTGATACATAGATGGTCTGATTAAGCATTTCATGGAATTCCTCAAACTTCAATGGACGGTTGTCGAAAGCTGCTGGCAATCGGAATCCATATTCCACAAGGTTTTGCTTTCTCGCTCTGTCGCCTCCATACATCGCGCTTATCTGTGGCACACTCACATGGCTCTCGTCTATTACCATAAGGAAATCCTTAGGGAAAAAGTCTAACAGGCAGTAAGGCTTCTGTCCTGGCTCTCGTCCGTCAAAATATCGTGAGTAGTTTTCTATTCCGCTGCAATGACCAAGCTCTTTTATCATCTCGATGTCGTATTCCACTCGCTCTTTAATGCGCTGAGCCTTAATGCTGTCGCCAAGCTGATTAAAGTAATCAATCTGCAATACCAAGTCGTCCTGGATTTGGCGTATGGCGTTATCAGTCTGGTCTTTACTTGTGATGAAAAGGTTGGCAGGGTATATGCGATATTCCTTGAAAGAAGAGAGGCGATGATAAGTTACGCTGTCTACTTCTTCAATGCTGTCTATCTCGTCGTCCCACCACGAAACTCTCAACACGCAGTCGCTATAGGCAAGGAAAATATCCACAGTGTCGCCTTTCACACGGAAAGAGCCGCGCTGCAAGTCGATGTCGTTTCTTACGTAAAGAATATCTACAAGCTTGCGCAGAAAATCATTGCGATCGATGCGTTGCCCCACTTGAAGTGAAATCACGCTGTTTTCCATCGTCACAGGCTCACCCATACCATAAATGCACGACACCGAAGAAACCACTATCACATCCCTTCTGCCCGAAAGCAGAGCAGTGATGGCTGATAGGCGCAGACGGTCTATTTCCTCGTTTATCGCCAAGTCTTTCTCTATGTAAGTGTCAGTGCTCGGCAGATAGGCTTCAGGCTGATAATAGTCGTAATAAGACACGTAGTATTCCACGGCATTATCGGGGAAAAATCCTTTCATTTCCTCGTAAAGCTGCGCAGCGAGAGTCTTATTGTGGCTTAGTATGAGGGTAGGGCGATTAGCGTTGGCTATCACGTTGGCTACTGTAAAGGTCTTTCCCGAACCAGTAACACCCAGCAACACCTGTGCCTCGTCACCACGATTAAGCCCGTCGGTGAGCTGCTTTATAGCCTCTGGCTGATCTCCCGTAGGTCTGTATTTTGACGTCAGTTTGAAATTCATAACTGCAAAGTTAATAACAATGCGCTTAAAATGCCACGACATTAGGCGTAAATAGCTAAAAATATTCTTAAAATATTTGCCGTTAGTAGATTATTATGTAAATTTGCAAGTCAAAAGTAATTCGCAATTTTATCATATATCAATGAAGAAGACAAGTTTGATTGCTGCGTTTTGCGCCACGATGCTCTTTTCTGGCTGTGCCAATGAGTTTAATCAGGTGTTCAAAACATCAGACTATACATATAAATACGAATACGCCAAGGAATGTTTCGCCAGCGGCAAATATGTGCGCGCGATAACGCTGTTGCAGGATGTGGTGACGCTGGAGAAAGGCACTGAAAACGCTCAGGAAAGTCTTTACATGCTGGCTATGGCACAGTATTGCAGTCGCGACTATGAGAGCGCAGCTCAGACTTTTAAAAAGTATTTCACAAGCTATCCTAAGGGCGTGTATGCTGAAAACGCAGAGTTCTATGTAGGGCAGAGTCTTTATATGAGCACTCCTGAGCCTCGCCTCGACCAGAGCCAGACTATCAACGCCATTTCAGCTTTTCAGGAATATCTCGATGTGTTTCCCGACGCTAAGCTGAAGCAGACAGCACAGCAGCGACTGTTTGATTTGCAGGACAAACTTGTGAAGAAGGAATATCATTCTGCCAAGCTTTATTACGACCTCGGCACTTATTTCGGTAATTGCAGCATGGGCGGTAATAATTACGAAGCTTGCATCATAACAGCGCAGAATGCCCTTAAAGACTATCCTTACACTTCTATGCGCGAAGACTTCGCAGTGCTCATAATGAAAAGCAAATATGAGCTTGCACAGCAGAGCGTGGAGGAGAAGAAGCTTGAGAGATATCAGGACGCTGAGGATGAATGCTATGGCTTCATCAATGAATATCCTGACTCTAAAGAGAAGTCTACAGCCGAGAGATATATCAAGAAATGTAAGGAAATTACAAAAGATTAAAACAAATAAAAATATATAAATTACAATTATGGATTACAGAAAGTCAAAAGCTCCTACCAACACCGTTACACGTAATATCGTTGATTTAGGTGCGGAAACAGGCAATATCTATGAGAGTGTATCAATTATCGCAAAGCGCGCTAATCAGATCTCTACAGAGATAAAGCAGGACTTGAGCAAGAAACTCGCTGAGTTTGCTTCATATAATGATTCTCTTGAGGAGGTTTTTGAGAACCGTGAGCAGATAGAGATTTCTCGTTATTATGAGAAGTTGCCTAAGCCTACACTTCTTGCTACTCAGGAGTTTGTAGACCACGAGGTGTATTATCGTGATCCTTCTGTTCAGCCGGCTAACAATCAGGAAGAGCTTTAAATAAGGCAAGGATATGATTCAGCGCAAACAGACTGTTTTTATCCTTTTGGCACTCGTGGCTACTATAGCCTGCCTGTGCCTTCCCTTAGGCTTTGTTTCACCAGATGGAATGGGAGCCGATTCTTCGCTTCATAATCTTGCTTTGGTAGACGGAAATAATGGCAAATGGGATTTCTCTCCCTGCGTTCTCTTTGCATGGCTTGCGTTGTCTTGCCCAGTGGGCGTAGTTGCTATGCTCAAATACAAGAAGCGTATGCTTCAGGCAAGATTATGTGCCGTGAATATGTTGCTGATGGCATTGTGGATGCTTAGCTTGGCAGCGATTTCTTTGGTTGCTTTGCCAGATGAGGCTTCACTGCATTTGGGATTTGCCGCTTGCCTGCCGTTGGTTTCATTTATTCTTTATTTTATGGCACGCAAGGCTATCATTGCCGATGAGAAGCTTGTGCGCTCTATCGACAGAATAAGATAAAGCCTTTGGGGCAAATACAAAAAATTAGAATAGATAAGGATAAAATAAAAATAGGTTATGTTCAATATCTGAGCATAACCTATTTTTTTTAGTTCTTTGTTTCTATTTCTTCCTTCATGTCGATAAACTGCTTGTTGCTGTCGTAAAATTCGTATTGCAGCATAGCAAGTTTTTCAGAAGGAATGATGTGTACGCCAAATCCATATTTCATCTGCCATTTCCTCTTCAGAGAGATTACTCCCTTGTTGATGTAGGCAGCCACATAAGGATGAACATACAAATAGAATTTCTTGACGCCAATCTTGTTGACTAATCGGTCAATTTTGCTTTCCAGTTGGTCGGTAAACAATATGCTTGCCTTTATCGTTCCTGTTCCATTGCAGCTCGGACACGTCTCAGCTACACTTACATCCATCGCTGGACGCACTCGCTGACGTGTAATCTGCATAAGTCCGAATTTGCTTAGAGGAAGAATATTATGGCGGGCACGGTCGCTCTGCATGTTCTTTACCATGCGTTCATAAAGTGCCTGTCTGTCCTCAGCCAAATTCATGTCGATAAAGTCTACCACGATGATACCTCCCATATCTCTCAGTCGCAGCTGGCGTGCCAACTCATCTGCTGCACCGAGATTCACATCGAGTGCGTTGGCTTCCTGTCCGCTTTCTGAGCGAGCCCTGTTTCCGCTGTTCACATCAACCACATGCAGAGCTTCGGTGTGCTCAATGATAAGATAAGCTCCATGCTTATAGTTCACTGTCTTTCCGAAGCTTGATTTAATTTGTTTCGTGACGTTGAAGTTGTCGAAGATAGGCACTTTGCCTGTGTACTTCTTTACTATGCCCGCCTTTTCAGGGGCTATTAGTGAAACATAGCTTTTTACTTGTTCGAACACTTCTTCATCGTTCACGTAGATGCTTTCGAAACTTGGGTTGAACAAATCCCTCAGTAGGGCGATTGCTCTGCCTGTTTCTTCGAATACAAGTTGTGGTCTGGTCTGTGTCTTCTGAATCTTTGTAAGAGCGTCTGTCCATCTCTTATACAATAGTTTCAGTTCGGCATCAAGCACGGCCACTCTTTTGCCCTCGGCTACGGTTCTTACTATTATTCCGCAGTTTTTAGGCTTAATGCTGTGGATGAGTTGCTTAAGGCGCGCGCGTTCTTCGCCGCTTTTAATTTTTGTAGAAACAGATATTTGGTTTCCAAAAGGGATTAACACCAAATATCTTCCGGCAAAGCTTAACTCGCCTGTAAGACGCGGTCCCTTGGTAGAGATAGGCTCTTTCACAATCTGAACCATTACTTCCTGTCCCACTTTCAACACATTCTGCACGCTGTCGTCCTTCTTGATGTCGGGCAGACGCATTGCCTTGCTGAAAGGAAATAATTTCTTCTGATCGCTTTCTACCTGTTTCAGGTATTTCTCGTAAGAGCTGAATTGACTACCTAAGTCAAGATAATGAAGAAAGGCGTCACGCTCATAACCAAGGTCTACAAAGCATGCGTTAAGTCCTGGCATGATTCTCTTGACCTTGGCGATGTAGATGTTTCCAACAGAGAATGAAGCCGATTTCGGTTCAACCTGATATTCTACAAGTCGCTTGTCTTCAAGCAACGCTATAGCAATGTTTTTCTGTTGGACGTCGATAACTACTTCGCTCGTCATTCTTTCTTCGTTTAAAATAAAAAACTTATAAAATAATAAAAGGGCATGTCATGCAGTCAATCCCTCATCAATAGCTGATGCACTATTTCGTAATAGAATAATGTGTGGGATGGAAACGCGACATGCCCCTTCTTAAGAAAAGATCAAAAAGAGACAAATTATTTGCTCTTATGTCTGTTCTTTCTTAATCTCTTTTTACGCTTGTGCGTAGCCATCTTGTGGCCCTTCTTTTTCTTACCGTTTGGCATAATTCTTTATTATTTAATTTGTAAATGTTATGTTATTATTCTTTCTGTTAGTCCTTCATCGCGTCAGCGAAGCTCTTAGCTGGCTTGAAGCTTGGAAGGTCGTGAGCAGCGATTGTCATCGTGGTGTTCTTCAAAATGTTGCGCGCTGTCTTTGCAGCTCTGTGCTTTATGATAAAGCTACCGAAACCACGGAGATAAACGTTCTCTTTTCTCTCCAAAAGACTGTCCTTGATAGTAGACATGAAACTTTCTACTACTACTGAAACGTCTTTTCTTGGAATACCAGTAGAATCTGAAATTTCGTTGATGATATCTGCCTTAGTCATTTCTCTTGATATTATAAAATATTTGTTTTTTCTTTGTTTTCCGATAGCTCATTTTGATAAAATCTCATTGAACTTTCGGACTGCAAAGGTACACTTTTTTGGTGATTATCAAAAAAATAATCTTGTTTTTTTTGCTTAAAATCAGATATTTAGCTCAAAAAACGTTGTTTATTCTGCTCGAATTATTCCTTTTCTATCTATGATGAAGTATCCCAATTTATGGCTTATGCCTTTGGGGGCGATAGTTCTCAGTTGATAAAAGCCGTCTTCTATGTTGCCTATATATGCAGAAAAATCCTTACCTTCACGAGGCTTTTGAATGTTTCTCGCTTCTATCATGCTGCCCTGCATAGTGCATATCACTACGCTGCCTGCGTCTATATTCCTGTCATTCAGATTAAAGAATACATTTTTACCATCGCACACAAGCAAGGATTCCTTTGTGCCTGCCTGTCCCTCGCATCCAGAATTGCTTTGAATAGCGTTGCTCTCATTGCCATATCTGTCGATTGCGGTGACGGCATAGTTGTATTGCGGGTCAATCTTTAGGCTTGTGCCATTATGCCTGGTCTTAATAAGATTTCTCGAGTCGGCAATGTCTACAGGGCATTCTCGGCTGGCGTATATATTATATAATAATGTGGGAGAATCGTTTGTGGCACGCGCATTGCTCCATGTCAGCTGATCTCCGTTAATAGAAATGCTTTCAGGAGAGAGTGGGCGATTGTTGCTTGCCCATGTCATAGGAGGAACGAGGGCAGGAGTAGCGTCAAAACGTGTGGCGAAATCGTAAATGCCTTTCGTGTTGTCGGTGAAGAACTTACTTCTGAAATAAGTATGCCCCATGCCATCGCGTCTGAGCATTTCCATTTCCTGAGTTATCGTTGTCAGGCTCCAGTCTTTTTCTTTTGGCGACATGAAATATATGCCCAATCCAGGCGCGATGATTTTGCCGTAGTCATTCTCCTTCCAGTCGAGCGCGAAAGGGTAGAAGTTGTTGTCCTTGAAATACATCATAGGATATAACTCGTCCATCAGTCCTGTTTTCAACCAGCTTTGCGCATCTTGGCACACTTTATCGTAAGCATTCCATCCATGACTCCAATATCTGCTCAAATCATTGAACTTTCCGATTGGCGAACAGCTCATTTTTACCCATGGCTTCAATGATTTCACTTTATGATGTATCGCCTTTACAATGTCGTTGATGTATTCGCGCCCACGCTCCTTGCTCACTTTTAGTTTCCATGTTTCAGGATAGCGGATGTAGTCGAGATGAATGCCATCAATGTCGTAATTGCGTGTTATTTCCTCGCATATATCGGCTATGTAGGAAGCAGTGCGAGGGTCTTCTGGGTTCATATATCCGTGGCCGTCTATCTGCTTTATCAGTCCTGGCTTTCTCTTTCTTAGGTCGGCACATCCTTTGCCGTTCCACACGCCTACGGGTAATGTTACCACCCATGCGTGAAGCTCCATTCCGCGTTTATGGCATTCGTCTATGGCAAACTGCAAAGCGTCGTAATCAGGGCTTTTGCCAGGCACGCCCGATAAGCAGCCGTCCCATGGTTCATACTTTGATGGATAAATGGTGGTGGCTCTCACTCTTGTCTGTAGCAAAACGGTGTTTATTCCAGCCTTGCTCAGCTTGTCGAGAATGGCTATAAGCTCTTCCTGCTGCTTCTTTCTTGAATATTGGCTTGTGGCATAAGTGTGAGGCCAGTCAAGACCGCCTATAGTGGTGAGCCACATTGCCCTTACCTCATGTTTGGGTGAAGCGTTGAAATAGCTTTGTGCCAGTGAGTTGTGTGAATATAGTAAAGCTGAAATCATTAAGCCCGAAGAAATGATTAATGATTTTGCCTTGTGTCGCGCTTTATTTGGTATGTGGAAATGTGTTGTGTTCATTTATTATTTTGAGTTTATATCTGCAAAAATAATAATTCACGGGCAGAATAAAAAGAATTCATTCTTTTTTATTACCTTTGCCCATACTAATAATTGATAAACATAAAGAAAAAGAAATGATATCATTTACTATCGCCTTACTGGCACTTATTGTTGGCTACTTCCTTTATGGAAGATTTGTGGAGCATGTCTTTGCCCCCGATGAGAGAGAAACTCCGGCAGTGGCACATGCTGACGGTGTAGACTTTGTGGTTCTTCCTACATGGAAGATTTTTATGATTCAATTCCTTAATATCGCAGGCACAGGCCCTATCTTCGGCGCTATCATGGGAGCGTGGTATGGCCCTTCAGCTTATCTGTGGATAGTGCTCGGCTGCATCTTCGGAGGCGCTGTTCACGATTATCTCAGCGGAATGCTTTCTTTGCGTAATAATGGCGCAGGCTTGCCAGAGCTTATAGGTAAATACCTTGGGCAGAGGGCAAGAACGGTTATGCTTGTGTTCTCAGTTCTGCTTCTTATGATGGTGGGCGTGGTGTTTGTCTATAGCCCCGCGCTTATTCTTAATAATATATGTGGCAATACCGATAGCTTCTTTGGCTCTACAATGTTTTGGGTAATGCTCATCTTTGTGTATTACGTCATCGCCACATTGCTTCCCGTTGATAAAATTATCGGCAGAATATATCCTTTCTTTGCCTTCTCATTGCTGTTTATGGCAGTGGCATTGCTCGTGTGTCTTTACATAAAAATGCCAGAAATCCCTGAGTTTTGGAGCGATTTGCGTCATGCTAATCTTAACAATCCTCAGTCTATATTCGGCGTAGAGCAGTACACGGCAAATAATCCTATCTTCCCTTGCCTGTTTATCACTATCGCCTGTGGAGCAATCAGCGGATTTCATGCCACTCAAAGCCCTCTTATGGCACGTTGCCTGAAGAGTGAACATCATGGCCGCCCAGTGTTTTATGGCGCGATGATAACAGAGGGTATCGTCGGACTTATATGGGCCACCGTTTCAATGTATTTCTTCTATTATGGAGGATGGCGTGAAGTGGTTTCTCCTGATGTCTACGACAGATTTATGGCTCAGCTGAATGCTGATGGCGGAAAAACATTGGTGCAGTTCTTCCAAGCTCCTTCTGTGGTGCAATATGTGTGTGAGGGATGGCTTGGCATTGTGGGAGGCGTGCTTGCTATTCTCGGTGTCGTGGCTGCTCCTATCACAAGTGGAGATACAGCTTTCCGCAGCGCGCGTCTTATTGTTGCCGAGGCAATACATTTTGATCAGAAGGCAATAAGCAAACGATTGTATATCTGTATTCCTATGTTTGTCGCTGCCATTGCGTTGCTCGTCTGGCAGATGACAAATCCCGACGGCTTCAATGCCATCTGGCAATATTTCGGATGGAGCAACCAGACTCTAAGCGTGTTCACTCTGTGGGCTCTCACCGTGTATCTTGCCACTCATAATAAGCCTTATATCATAACTCTTATTCCAGCTCTCTTTATGACTGTTATCTGCTTCACTTTCCTCTTGGCAAGCAAACAGGCATTTGGATTGAACTCCATGATTGTAAACATCGGGGCGTGCATAGTCCTCGTGGGTGCTCTCGTGTGGTTCTTCGCATGGCGTAAGAAGAAATTTTAAATATAAATAATGAATAATCAACTACCTTCGCAGCTGCTTGAAAGGGCAGTGGGCGAACTCTCAAAACTACCGAGTGTGGGGCGCAGAACGGCGCTCCGCCTTGCTCTTTACATGCTTCGTAATCCATTGGAAGATACTGATGCTCTTGCCGAATCTCTCGTAAGGTTAAGGCACGACGTGAAGTATTGTTCCGTGTGTCATAACATCAGCGACGACGACATTTGCCCTATCTGCTCAAATCATCGTAGGGATGGAGGCACTATCTGCGTGGTGGAGAATGTGCAGGACGTGATGGCCATTGAAAGCACTCAGCAGTATAACGGACTTTATCATGTGCTTGGCGGTGTAATTTCGCCTATGGACGGCATAGGGCCTAATGATTTGCAGATAGAATCATTGGAAAAGAGAGTTGAAGCGGGGGGAGTGAAAGAGATAATCTTCGCGTTGAGCAGCACGATGGAGGGAGATACCACTAATTTTTATATCTCTCGCCGTCTTGCCCGATTCAGCGATTTGAAAATCAGCGTCATCGCGAGTGGTATTTCTGTGGGCGATGAGCTGCAATATACTGATGAAGTGACGCTCGGACGTTCTATCCTCAACAGAACACCTTTTGAAAACAAATAAAAGATATATTGATAACTTAACTTTTATCCTGAAAACAAATAAATGAATAAGACTATAAAAATCCTTCAAGCTATTTTCTATTCCGTTTTAGGTTTGGCAATAATTATTACGGCTCTTTTTATGGCAGACATTCTGCCACAGGGAGAATATGCCACAGAAAGTGTAAGCGAGTTTTATTGCCTTACGTTGATGGAGCTTATCACTATTTTCACTATCCCTTTCTCAATATGGTTTTTCCGTTCTTCGGTGGTGAGAAAAAGTTTTGCCCAAAACAAAGGCAATGAGCCAGCAATTTTGCTTCGTTGGGGCATGCTTCGCCTGCTTATGCTTGGCATTGTGCTTCTTGCTAATCTGCTTCTTTATTGGCTTTTCATGAAAGTGGCTTTCGGATATATGGCTATAATCACATTCCTTGCTATTTTCTTTGTTCAACCATCGAAAGCGAGATGCGAAGAGGAAGCTAAGCAATGAAACTCTCTGTCGTAATAGTAAATTATAATGTAAAGCATTATCTTGAGCAATGTCTGCGCTCTGTGCTTTCCGCTACATCGGATATTGAATCCGAAATTTATGTGGTGGACAATAATTCTCATGACCATTCTCTTGAATATCTTGAGCCACGCTTTCCGCAGGTGAAGTTTGTAGCTTCATCTTGTAATCTCGGCTTTGCCCGTGCCAACAACTATGCCATAAGGAAAAGCATTGGCGAATATGTGCTTCTTCTCAATCCTGATACATTTGTAGGTGAGGATGTGCTGAAACGTTGTGTGGCTTTTATGGATTCTCATGCCGATGCAGGCGGAGTAGGCGTGAGAATGATGCACCCCGATGGCAGTGACGCTATGGAGTCGCGTCGTGGCATACCTTCGCCCATGACAGCTTTCTATAAGATGATAGGCTTATGCCGCCGTTTTCCTCATAGCAATCGCTTAGCTCATTACTATATGGGCAACCTCTCATGGGAAAAGCCTGGCAGAATAGAAATTCTCAGCGGTGCTTTTTGCCTGTTGCGTCGCAAGGCGTTGAATGAAGTGGGGCTTCTCGATGAAGACTTCTTTATGTATGGTGAGGATATCGATTTGTCTTATCGGCTTATAAAGGGCGGCTGGCAAAATTGGTATCTGCCGCTTCGCATTCTGCATTACAAGGGCGAGAGCACCGAGAAATCATCTTTCAGATATGTGCATGTCTTTTATGGCGCAATGCTCATCTTCTTTCGCAAGCACTATTCAGGTCTTAGCTTTTTGCTGAGCGTCCCCATAAAGTTGGCCATCTATGTAAAAGCATTGATTGCGCTTTGCTCCATGCTCTTTTCTATGGCTCGCAGAAGTCTTGGCTTCTATTCTTTGGATAACATCAAGAATAATGAAGACGCGAGAACGGCAGAATATGTCTTTATAGGTAATGAAACTACAGCTGAGCAATGCCGAACTATTGCCGACGCAAATTGCATGAATGCTACATTTATCAGTATAACAGATTATCTGAAAGATAAAAAAGCTTATCATAAAAATGCTTGCGCAGGCAAAACTTATATCATTTATGATATGTCGTTGTTTACATATCGGGAAATTTTGATTATATTTGCCGAGTTAGCAAATGATAATGTTCTTATCGGCACATTCCATCCTTCTTCGGGCGTGGTAATCACCGATAAAAATATATACATGTAAAATAAAAAATCATTAACGATTTTTTCAAAAAACAAACTGGAAAAAATATTTTCTTATGCAGGTAAAATTAAGGGCATTAGAACCTGAAGATTTAGATCTGTTGTATTGCATTGAGAATAACGTGCAGCTGTGGGGCGTCGGTGTCACCAATGTGCCTTATTCTCGCTATGTGCTTCACGATTATATTGCCAATTCCTCAGATGATATTTATGCCGACAGGCAGCTTCGCCTTATTGTGGAAAACGAGGAGGGCTTAGCCGTAGGCATTGCCGATTTGGTGGATTTCGATCCGCGCCACTCTCGTGCAGAGCTTGGCATCGTGATTCAGCCTGCTTATCGTGGCATGGGGTATGGCAGGGCAGCAGTAAGCCAGCTATTGCATTATGCTTCATCGGTGCTCAATCTTCATCAACTTTATGCCATCGTAGATGTGGAAAATAGCATTTCCATGCGCCTGTTTGAGACTCTCGGTTTTCAGCCAAATGCTAAGCTTAAAGACTGGCTTTGTGTGGGCAGAAGTTTCCACGACGCAGTTATGATGCAAAAGATTTTGTGATTATATATTATAAAATATGATAAAAAAAGAAGCAACCCTCCCGAGTATTTGAGAAGGTTGCTTTTCTTATTTTAATGAGATTTCTTCTTTTACCATATAAGGTGTAGCTCGCCCACGAGGAACACAAGCAGATAGCCCAATACCAAGCCTAAAACTCCGATTGTCACGCCAAGCTTTACGATGTGTTTCTGCTCAAGCATTCCTGATGAATATGCGATGGCGTTAGGTGGGGTAGAGATAGGCAGACACATAGCGGCAGAAGCTGCTACGGCAATGCCTATAAGCACAGTAGGAGTGCCGCCGATAGTGCTCAATCCGTCGCCTATACCTCTACATACCACAGCAAGAATTGGCATGAGCAGTGCAGCCGTGGCAGTGTTGCTTATGAAGTTAGACAGAATGTAGCATATCAATCCAGAGATAATGAGGATGATGAGCGGTGAGAATCCGCCGAATGGAATGCTGTCGATAGCGTTCTTTGCCAATCCGGAGTCGTTGAGTGCCAATCCGAGGGCAAAACCGCCTGCTACCATCCATAGCACGCTCCAGTTTAGCTCCTGCAAATCTTTTGCTGTGAGAATACCGGTAATAGAGAACACCACGATAGGCAATATCGCAGCCGTGTTAGCGTCTACGCCGAGCTGCTTGCCGAATATCCATAACAACACGGTAGTGATAAATGTAATGCCCACTACCCATGTGTGCCAGTTGAGGTTTAGCTTCGCATCGATATTCAGCTCGATTGTCTTCTTCTTGAATGGGAAGAATGTTTTCAATACTATCCATCCCGAAATGAGAAGAAGCAGCGTGAGCGGAACCATGAATGCCATCCATTCCGAGAATCCTATTCCGAGGTTCAATCCGTTAGGGTCGTTGAGGTATTTCATGGCTATCGCGTTAGGAGGCGTTCCGATAGGAGTGCCCATTCCGCCGATGTTAGCACCGAGTGGAATAGAAAGCGCAAGCGCAATGCGTCCCTTTCCGTCTACAGGCATAATCTTGAATATAGGCGTTAGGATGGTAAGCATCATGGCTGCCGTGGCTGTGTTGCTCACAAACATTGAGAATACACCGGTGATAAGAATGAAGCCGAGAAGCACGTTTTCTGATTTTGTGCCGAAAGGTTTCATCATGTATTTTGCCAATACGAGGTCAAGTCCCGATTTCGTGGCAGCGTAGGCAAGCACAAATCCTCCCAAGAAGAGTATCACGATAGGGTCGGCAAGTGTAGCCATTATCGCCTCATGGTCTATGAGCTGGCTTTTGTCAATGCCCTCCCTCATGAAACTGAATGCGCTGTCTGATGTACAAAACAGCAATACGCCGATTAGCGTGATTGATGTAGCCCATGCCGCTATCGCTTCCGTCACCCATAATATGGTGGCAAACGCGAATAGCGCGATTACTCTTTTCTGAATAATGGTGAGACCTGTAATTCCATAGAAGTCAAGAGGCAGATTCCAAAGAATGGCAGTAATGATTACGGCTATGAAAAAGCATACCGTTTTGCGCATGTGAAATGCGCCAGAAAGCGTGTTTCTGATTCTTTCCATTGTCATTGTCATGGTAGTAACTTTTTTAATTATTGTTTTTTCTATGTTTTATTATTGTTTTTCGAGATATTGAGGGCAAATATACTCCTTTTTTTGTTTATGGCAAAATAAATGTTAAACAAAAAATAGTGAATAGTCGTAGCTTTTTCAGCATACTACAACCATTCACTATCATGGATTGTTATATAATGCGTGTTTTCAGTTATTTCACAATTATATATGTTAAGCCGCTCTTTTTAGAGCACGCCCTGTGCCATCATGCCCTTAGCCACCTTTAGGAAGCCTGCCACGTTAGCACCCTTCACATAGTTGATGTAGCCGTCGGCCTCTGTGCCATACTTCACGCAGTTAGCGTGGATGTCGTTCATGATGTCGTGGAGCTTAGCGTCTACTTCTTCACGGCTCCAGTGTAGGCGCTCAGAGTTCTGGCTCATCTCAAGACCTGATACTGCCACACCACCGGCATTTGAAGCCTTACCTGGGCAATACAATATCTTAGCGTCCTGGAACACCTTGATAGCCTCTGGAGTAGTAGGCATATTTGCGCCTTCGCTCACTGCTATCACGCCGTTGGCAACCATTGCCTTGGCAGCTTCCTCGTTGATTTCGTTCTGAGTAGCGCAAGGAGTAGCGATGTCGGCTTTCTCAAACCAAGGCTTAGCGCCTGCTACATATTTTACTCCATACTTCTCAGCATATTCCTTGATACGTCCGCGCTCTACGTTCTTCAACTCCATAACGTAAGCCAACTTCTCAGCGTCGATACCGTCTGGGTCGTAGATGTAACCATCAGAGTCTGACAATGTTACAGGCTTAGCTCCAAGCTGAATCAACTTCTCAACAGTGTATTGAGCTACATTTCCTGAACCAGAAACGAGCACTGTCTTGCCCTTGATGTCGATGTCGCGGGTCTTGAGCATGTTTTCAAGGAAGTAGATGTTACCATAGCCTGTTGCTTCAGGGCGAATGAGTGAGCCGCCGAATTCCTGACCTTTACCTGTAAGGATTCCGCTAAACTCATGTGTGAGCTTCTTATACATTCCAAACATATAGCCTACCTCGCGACCACCTACGCCGATGTCGCCTGCCGGTACATCCTCATCTGGGCCGATGTGGCGATAAAGCTCGCTCATGAAAGCCTGGCAGAAACGCATCACCTCGGCATTGCTCTTTCCGCGTGGAGAGAAGTCGGAACCGCCCTTTGCGCCACCCATAGGAAGAGTGGTGAGAGAGTTTTTGAATGTCTGTTCGAAAGCAAGGAATTTGAGAATACCCAAGTTCACTGACTTGTGGAAGCGAATACCTCCCTTGTAAGGACCTATAGTGTTGTTGTGCTGCACGCGGTAGCCCATGTTTGTCTGCACGTTGCCCTTATCATCTGTCCATGTTACTCGGAACTGGATAATGCGGTCTGGAATGCAAAGACGCTCGATGAGATTTGCGCGCTCAAACTCTGGATGCTTGTTGTATTCATCCTCGATAGTTGCAAGCACCTGGCTTACTGCCTGAATGTATTCAGGTTCATTAGGGAATCTTCTTTTGAGATTCTCAACAACTTCTGTTGCTTTCATAATTTTTGGTTTTTATTGAATATAAATGTCTTCTCTACTTTACCTTTAAAGTATCTAATCTCAATCTAATATGCTCTCAAAAATTACTAAAAAGTCATTTTTGTTAGATTTCGCTTGCAAAGGTATATGTTTCTGACGAAAAAACAAACATTTCGAAAGTTTTTTTGAAGAAAAAGTAGAAAAAAGTCAGTTTTGCTTCTTCTCTGTGGCGTGACAGCAAGTTTTAGAATGTCATTTCGTAGGGTACGATGTGTGTTTGTAATTATTGCGAACTCATTTCTGCATTGCATCTAGCGCCGACGGCAAAGGCTTTAATTACTGGGATTTTGATTAGGCTATCATAGATTTCACGGATAGCACAGATATCGGTTTTAAAAAGTTCTGTGTTATCCGTGAGCATTTCGTAGGGTACAAACTAACAATGAAGATTTGGAAAATAACAAAAGAAATAATATATTTGCATTGTAATCAAGAAAATCGTAAAATGAAAACAACAGACGAAATATTGATATTGCTAAAATCCTATAAACCCACGGCGTTAAAACGCTATGGTATAAACATTCTTGGATTGTTTGGCTCTGTTGCTCGTGGAGAACAGACGGAGAATAGCGATATTGATGTTTATTATGATGGCGTTGCCCCATCTTTGCTCACGCTTGATAAAGTACAGATGGAGTTAGAACAACTATTTAATAATAAGGTAGATATGGTTCGTATGCGCCCAAATATGAATGCAATGTTAAAGTCAAGAATACAACAGGAGGGATTGCATGTTTGATAAAGAATCTTGTTTTCTCCTGAAGGGGTAATCGTCTTGACTATAAATTTATCCATCAGTCCGCGTCATATCACACTGGCGTGGACTTTTTTGTGCCTATTATTACTTAAAAAAAGAAATCGCTTTTTCCGTGAGGAAATCATGATGGTCAGTTTTGGATATTGCTTTTTCCGCAAGGAAATCATGATGTCCAATTTGAGATATTGATATTTCCACGAGGAAATTGCTATGTCCATTTTGGGATATTGATATTTCCGCGAGGAAATTGTTATGTCCAGTTTGAGATATTGATATTTCCACGAGGAAATTGTTATGTCCAGTTTTGGATATTGACTTTTCCACGAGGAAATCGTTATGTCCAGTTTGGGATATTTAACTTTTCCACGAGGAAATTGCTATGTCCAGTTTGGGATATTGATATTTCCACGAGGAAATCGTTATGTCCAGTTTGGGATATTGATATTTCCGCGAGGAAATCATGATGTCCATTTTGGGATATTGATATTTCCACGAGGAAATTGCAATGGTCAGTTTGGGATATTAGTTTTTCCATGAGGAAATCGTTATGTCCATTTTGAGATATCGACTTTTCCACGAGGAAATTGCAATGGTCAGTTTTGGATATTGACTTTTTCACAAGGAAATTGCAATGGTCAGTTTGGGATATTAGTTTTTCCGCAAGGAAATCATGATGTCCAATTTGAGATATTGCTTTTTTAAATAAAAACGTGGGTGCATCAAAAAAGATACACCCACGTTTTGTTTATAAGGGAGTTTTGGAATTATCCTCCGAAGTTGTCGAAACGGATGTTTTCATCCTCAACGCCAAGATTATAAAGCAAATCTTGTACTGATTTGCTCATCATTGGAGGGCCACAGAGATAGTATTCAATATCTTCTGGTGCTTCATGATTCTTCAAATAGGTTTCATAGAGCACTTGGTGTACAAATCCAGCTGTGTAAGGTTCGCCGGCTTCATCAGCCTTAGGGTCTGGGCGGTCGAGGGCAAGATGGAAATGGAAGTTAGGATATTCCTTTTCCAAAGCTCTGAAATCCTCAATGAAGAATGCTTCCGACAATGAGCGCGCGCCATAGAAATAGTGCATTTCACGGTCGCGGGTGTTGAGAGTGCGAAGCATGTGCATGATTTGTGAGCGCAAAGGTGCCATACCAGCGCCACCGCCTATCCATATCATCTCTTTCTTTGAGTCGAATACAGGGTGGAAATCACCATAAGGGCCGCTCATTATCACTTTGTCGCCAGGTTTGCGAGAGAAGATGTAGGAAGAAGCGATACCTGTAGGCACATCCATAAAGCCTACTTGTGGACGTGGCAAGAATGGGGTAGAGGCAATACGCACTGTAAGGGTTATCACATCGCCCTCAGCAGGATAGTTGGCCATAGAATAGGCACGCACTGTAGCTTCTGGGTTGTGGGCCTTCAACGAAAGGATATTGAATTTTTCCCATGCTCCGATATATTCCTCGCCGATGTCTTCTTTTGAGAAGTCTTTGTCGTAGTCTATGCAGTCGTAAGCAGGGATTTGTATCTGTGCGTAAGAACCTGGCACGAAATCCATGTGCTCGCCAGGAGGAAGCTGCACCTTAAACTCTTTGATGAATGAAGATACATTCTTGTTGGAAATGACGGTGCATTCCCATTCTTTTACTCCAAGCACGCTTTCAGGTACTTTTATCTTCAAGTCGCCTTTCACTTTGCACTGACATCCCAGACGCCAATGGTCTTTTATCTGCTTGCGAGTGAAGTGGGGTTTCTCTGTGTCGAGTACTTCGCCACCGCCTTCCATTACCTGCACTTTGCATTGTCCGCAGCTGCCCTTACCACCGCAGGCAGAAGCTAAATGCACTCCGTGTTCTGCCAATGTGGAAAGGAGAGACGCGCCTTGAGCTACAGATATTGTTTTATCGTCGTTGATAACGATGTTGACATTTCCGCTCGGCGATAGATATTTCTTGGCAATGAGCAATATCATAACCAAAATCAATATCGTGGCAAGAAACACCAATATACTTGCTGTTATGAAATTCATATTTTGATATGTCTTATTATAAATAAAGTAAGAAGATACTTATCTTTTAATAAAGTATGGTTTATAGCTTCAGTCCGCTGAAACACATCATCGCCATCGCCATAAGTCCGACAGTGATGAAGGTGATACCTATTCCCTGCAATGGGCGAGGCACATCGGAATATTGCATCTTTTCGCGTATCGCTCCGAGAGCTACAATGGCGAGAGTCCAGCCAAGTCCGCTGCCAATGGCATAGGCAATGCTGTCCCATACGCTTGTGATAGCCTGAGTGGAAGACGGATCCATGCCTATGCGTTGCTGCATGAACAACGAAGCGCCCATGATGGCACAGTTTACGGCAATAAGCGGAAGGAATATTCCTAATGCCGCGTAAAGCGACGGGGCGTATCTTTCAACTGCCATTTCCACTATCTGAACAATGCCGGCGATAACGGCGATGAAGAGAATGAAGCTGAGGTAGCTCAAATCTACTCCTTCTATCAGGCAGTCGGCGCCAAGCACTTTAGTCTGCAAAAGATAATCTACGGGCACTGTTATGAGCAGCACAAAGGTGACTGCCATGCCAAGCCCCAAAGATGTCTTCACATTCTTACTCACGGCAAGGTAAGAACACATGCCAAGGAAGAACGCGAATATCATGTTGTCTACGAAAATAGACCTGAAAAATAAATTAATTATATGTTCCATATCGTTTGTCTGTTCCTCCTAAATGAGTTATTTGTTTTCTTCTTTATAAAAATATGCTCTGTGTACCCAAATTACGCAGCCTATTAATATCAGCGCCATGGCAGGCATTGTCATCATGCCGTTGTTGATATATCCCATCTGATAGAAACCGTCGGGAATAATCTGAATGCCTAAAAGCGAACCTCTTCCGAAGAATTCACGAAACGCGCCTACTACGATAAGTATCAGAGCGTAGCCTAAGCCGTTGCCAAGTCCGTCGAGGAATGATGGCCATGGCTTGTTGCTCATGGCGAAGGCTTCAAGACGACCCATAAGAATACAGTTGGTGATAATCAAGCCTACATATACCGACAGCTGTACGCTCACGTCATAGGCTACAGCCTTTAGCACCTGGCTTACTATGGTAACCAATGCTGCTACCACAACAAGCTGAATGATGATGCGTATGCGGTTAGGGATAGTGTTTCTTATACATGAAACGATGAAATTAGAGAATGCCGTAATCACCGTTACCGCCAAACCCATTACTATCGCTGGCTTTAGCTGCGACGTTACCGCTAAGGCACTGCATATACCCAACACTTGAACCAAGATAGGATTGTCGAGATTCAGAGGGTTGAGAAATGCCTCTTTATTTTGTTTTGAGAATAATGCCATAATTATATATGTATTATTGTGATATGCTTATTTGTTTAAGAATTTAAGATAAGGCTGCAAGCCTTCACTCAGCATCTCGCTCACTCCGTTGCTTGTGAGAGTAGCGCCCGTAACGGCATCCACCTGAGTGTCTGCGTCGCTTATCTTCTTTACAACGCTTAATGCTATAGCATCGCGATTGTCGGCTTTAAACAGGTGCTTGCCGATAAATTTCTTTTGCCACTCAGCGTTGTCTTTGATTTCAGCTCCAAGACCGGCTGTTTCGCCTTCATGATTGAAGTAAGCTCCGAACACGGTAGACTTGTCTTCATTGATTGCTATGTAGCCGTTGATAGGGCCCCACAATCCCATACCGTAAACAGGTATCACATATTTTGTCTTGCCGTCTACCTTGCATTGAAATATAACGTAGTCGCCTGACTTTGGGGCTTGGCTGCTCAGCTCATTAAAGCCTACGCTTTCAGCGCCTTTCTTGCCTTGCTCTTTGATGTTGCCGTCTTTGTCGAGTACATCGTCTGAAATCACAACTTCGGCGTATTTCTTGTTGGCTATATCATCGCTTATGCCTCTTATGTTGAGCGCATAGAGTATCTGCTTCTTCTTGTCAAGAGCCACGTTGGCGTCCTGGGCAGGTTTCAAAGCCTGAAAAACGAAAGCCAAAAGAAATGCTACGATAAGCACTACAACGGCAGAATAAACTATCGTGTAGGAATTATTGTTTGTATTCAGTTTCATAGCTTCTATACTATTTGTTTTTAGTTAAACGTTTCATGCGCTTGCTTATGTTGCGCTCTACCACACAATAGTCGATGAGAGGTGCAAGCATGTTGCCGAATAATATGGCAAGCATCATGCCTTCAGGGTAGCCAGGGTTCATCACTCTTATGATGATAGCCATCGCTCCGATGAAGAAACCATAGAAGTATTTTCCTGTTTCAGTGCGTGCAGATGTCACTGGGTCGGTAGCCATGAATACTGCTCCAAAGCAGAAACCACCGAGAATGATATGTTCATACCATGAAATAGGGGTCATTCCCAATGATGAGAACAATAGCGACATCAATATTCCTCCGGCAAACACGCTGCCCATTGTCTTCCAGCTCGCAATGCCTGTCCACAACAATATCAATGCGCCAATGCCGATAGCAATTACAGAAGTTTCACCCACAGAACCGGGGATAAATCCTAAAATCATGTCGCTTAACGAACAGTTTACATCCGCATTCTGAGCGATATTACCGAGTGGGGTAGCCATGGTGAATCCGTCGGGCAGTTCATTGCCAAGACCGAAAATAGAATGAGGGCTTACCCATACAGAATCGCCTGTCATTGTAGAAGGATAAGAGAAGAATAGGAATGCGCGCGCGCATATAGCAGGATTGAAAATGTTCATACCTGTGCCTCCGAATATCTCTTTGCAGAAGATTACGGAAAATGCTATCGCCAATATCAATATCCAATAAGGAGTGGTGACAGGAATTATAAGCGGAATGAGAATACCGGTAACAAGATATCCTTCCTGAATCTCTTCACCTTTCCACTGTGCCCACGCAAATTCAATGCCCAAACCTACTACATAGCTTACTATGATTTTAGGAAGAAGGGCAAGCATGCCGAAGAAGAACATTTCAAAAAAGCCTTCCTCTACTGGCTTTCCGGCTGCAATCCAGTTCTGATAACCTATGTTATACATTCCGAACAATAATGCCGGAATAAGGGCAAGCACCACAACGCTCATTATGCGTTTTGAGTCGATGGCATCGTGAATGCTTGTGCCGTTTCTTGAAGTAGTGTTAGGTACAAAAAGAAAAGACTCAAAACCTTCAAAAACGCTGTTCAGCGCATGAAGTTTTCCGCCTTCTGAGAAATTAGGACGCAAGTGGTCTATATATTTCTTAAATAGTTTATTCATTTTCTTTGCGTAATGTGTTAAGTCCTTGTCTTACAATGTGCTGCAATTCCAGCTTCGAGGAATCCACGAACTCTGCCAATGCAAAATCTTCAGGCGAAACTTCGTAAATGCCCAGCTGCTCCTGGCGGTCAATATCTCCTGCGATAATGGCTTTTATAAGATACTCGCCATAGATATCCATAGGAAGCACTTTATCATATTCTCCGCTCATTATCATGTGGCGTTCTCCTCCTTTTACGCGAGCGTCGATATCATATTCGCGTTTCTTTCCGAAAAGCCATGATAAATAGCTGTGATGTGTGGAGAACATGTTTGCGCGAGGCATTGCCCAGCCGAGCATTTCATCGGCTTCATTGCCTTCGGGAATAACGGTCACTTCTGATGCGTGTGGCAGCAGATATTGAGTCTGAGTAGTCGCGCCTGATTCTATTTTCTTGCCTGTCAAAGGATTACCATTGATTATTCTTGGGCGATTGTCGCTCTTTATTTTTCCTCCTACAAGGTCTACGATAGGAGTACCGATAATCACTTCATAATATTGAGGGTCGTTTACCATGCTTCCGGCAAGAGCAATCTTGCGTCTTAGGTCTACTTTGCCTGTGTTTAATAGTCGTCCGAAGAAGATAACGGCAGACGGGTCTACTGTCCATACTATTTCACCTTTGTTTACCGGTGAAATGTGATTGATTTGTACGCCTACGTTTCCGGCAGGACATGGACCGTCGAAAACTGTAATATCCACGTCTTTCGCGTTTCTCAATGCTTCTGCATTTTGGCTCGCACCTATTCCAAGATGTGTTTGGGCAATCTTTGACAGTGCGGTAAGACCAGTCTGAAAATCATTCTCGTTGCCTTTAAGTTCCACTTCAAAATCAGCAGCTAACGGCATATCTCTCAATGCAGATACGAAAATTCCTTTGGGCGTTGTGTCTGGAGTGGTGGAGATGGCGTAAGGCAATTGATTGATGTAGCCAAACAATCCAGCATCGAGTAAAAGGTGCTTTACGTCGTCGCCGTTCATTTCAGCGAGATTGTGTTTCCCATAATCATGGTATTGAATTGTTTCGTCGGCTTCAATTTTTACGCAGAGCACTTTTCTTCTTTCTCCGCGTTCAACAGTCGCGACGACACCACTTACAGGCGAAGCGAACTTCACTTCAGGACTTTTCTTGTTTACGAACAAGGCATCACCGGCCATTATTCGGTCGCCGACATTTACTACCACCTTGGGCGTAATGCCTTCAAAGCCGTCGGGAATAAGTCCATATTCTCTGCTTAGCTTGATAGCTTGGCATGCAGATTTGGCTTTTCCTTTCAGATTGATGTTTAAGCCTTTCCGTAATTTTATTACGTTTGTCATAAGTTATATATGTATATAAGTAGTTATTATATATTTCGTTGATTGTTAATTCGTTATGTATGTCGAGAGTTTGTAAGAGTATAATTGAAGTCTTCTTAGCGCTTGTGGAAGTAGTTATCCTTAATGGATTATATATGTAAGGGTAGTCGTTGTTTATCTTGTTTTATAAAATTTAGTACAAATTTTGTTTCACGATACAAAGATAGCAAAAAATGCGCTTATATATCCTAATAATGGGCGTTTTATTTTTATTACACATAAAAAAAATGTATATTTGCACAGATTTTTAAATTCCCTTATTAGGCTGAAGAAATTACGAAAGATACTTAACTCTGCAATATGGACCCTCGCGGGTCTATATTTTTTGCTCGTTGCATTGACGCATATCGCGCCGGTGCAATGTCTTATTGGGCATGAAGTGAGCAAACTCATTGGTGAAACTTTTCACACACGAGTGAGCATAGGTAGGGTAGATGTGGGCTTTCTTAATCGACTTATTATCGACGATGTGCATATTCTTGATCAGAAAGATAAGCCTATGTTTGACGCTACGCGTATGTCGGTGAACATTGATATTGTTCCACTTCTGCAAGGGCGTGTCTCTATTTCGTCGGCTCAGCTTTTTGGAATGCGAGCCAATCTTTATAAGGAAAATGCCACGGCAAAGCCTAATTTCCAGTTTGTTATTGATGCTCTTGCTTCAAAGGATACGACAGAAGCTAAGACACCTTTAGATATTCGTATTGGTTCGATTATAATAAGACATGGTTCTGTAAATTGGGATAGACATGATATTCCTTCAAAGTATAAAACGTTCTCTGTTAATCATTTACATGTTTCTGATTTAAGCGCGCATTTAATGCTTAATACTCTGAAAGAAGATACTGTGGATTTGAATGTGAAGAGATTTTCGTTGAGGGAAGCTTCGGGGCTTAATGTTAAAGACCTTTCTTTCAGGTTTACAGCGAATAAGAAAGAGGCTTTATTGGCAGATTTCCATCTTCGACTTCCTAATACGGAGGTTTATCTCAGCGATATACGCGCTTCTTATTCTTTTGATAAGGATAAATTTCTCATGCCGTCTTTGCAGTATGAGGGCGGTGTCTTACCTTCATCTGTGACATTGGCTGATTTGCAATGCTTCGTGCCCGAACTGAAAACATTCAGAAGCAGGATAAATCTGCATTCAAATTTCAGTGGAACGAGTACTTCTCTGCGTGTGAAAAATATATCTGTCAATACAGAGAATGGCGGTATCACTCTCATGGCAGAAGGCTCAGCCACAAATGTGGATTCTGGCGTCAGATGGTATGCCAATGTGAGAAATTTGCATCTTTCGGCAAATGAAATAGAAAAGTTTGCGCAGAATTTCGGAGCGCGCCTAAAAATGCCGAATGAGGTACTTCGTCTTGGTAATATCAAATATGTAGGCGGAATAGGCGGTAGTGGCAGAAACATTGCAGTGAGAGGTGTGCTTGATACAGATGCAGGTGGCGCGTCGCTGTATATGGGTAAGAGCGGAAACAGAATACAGGGACATTTCCAGACAAATGGTATCATGCTCGGCAAAATTCTTGCCGACAATCATTTCGGAATTCTTTCGGCAAAGCTGAATATTAACGGCATGGTGGGAACGAAATTGCCGGATATAAAGGTTGATGGACTTGTTTCGCGTATTGATTATAATAATTACTCTTATCGTAATATCAGTGTAAACGGCTCATATATAAAAGGTATAGCACAGGGCAAACTTGATATTGACGACATCTATGCGAAATTGCAAGTACAAGGATTGCTCAATACTCAAAATCCAAAGGTTAAGATGCAGCTTAATGTCGCGCGACTTAATCCTTTTGCTTTGGGATTGGTTAAGATGTGGAATGGCACGACATTCTCATTCAATGCCGATGCAGATTTCTCAGGCAGAAAGATAGATACTTCTAATGGATTATTGCGCATTTCTGATTTCCGTTCTGTAAGGCAGGATGAGGAGTATTCTCTCGATTCGCTTAGCGTAAGGGCGGGATATAATAAAGGAATTCATTATCTGTTGATGAACAGCGATTTCGGCAAGGTTTATCTCACTGGTAGATATGATTATTCTACTCTTGCGCAGAGCTTTATAAATCTTATAGGAAGCAAACTTCCTACTATCCCTGGGCTGCCACGCATGAGGCGTACGGATAACAACAATTTCAATATTGACGCTACGATAGCAAAAACAGATTGGCTTAACCATCTGTTTAATGTTCCTCTTAATCTGAATCAGCCATTGCGACTGTATGGTTCTTTCAGCGATGTGGCAGGCAAGACGAATATTACTGCTTCCGTGCCTGAATTCTCTTATGGTAAGTCAAGGTTCAGCAATTTCTATTTTAATCTTTCTTCGCCTAATGACACTCTTTATGCGGACGCGAGAATTACGACATCTGCTCAGGGCGACAGACGCGGCACAACCTTGCAGCTTCATTCTTCCGCAGCAGGCAACCGTCTTTTCACTCAGTTGGGATTTAATAATCATAAAACTCCTTTGCTGAGGGGAGAAGTGCAGCTCGTTTCTCAATTCAAGAAGGATAGGGAGGGACGTTCTACTGCTTATGTTTCGTTCTTGCCGTCTGATATTATGGTGGGTGATACAGTGTGGAGCGTGCAGCCATCTAATGTTGTTTATCGTCAAAATCATATTGATGTGGACAACTTCTCTATTAAGCATGGTGAACAATATCTGTATATCAGTGGTTTGGCGACAAAGAGCGAGAATGATGCGCTGAATGTAGATTTCAAGGATCTTGACGTGGAATATATTCTTGATTTGATTAATTTTAAGTCGGTAAGTTTCGGTGGTCATATTACAGGTCATGGCAGTATTTCTTCCGTATTCACCAAGCCACAGGCAGACGCTGATGTGAAAGTGGAGAATTTCACTTTCCAGAAAGGTCATCTTGGCGTGCTGACTGCCAATGTGGGATGGAATCCGCATGAAAAGCAGATAGACATAAAGGCAATAGCCAATGAGGGAGAAAATAAATACACTCTTGTAAATGGTTTCGTTTCGCCGTCGCGTAATTATATTGACCTCGACATAAATGCCAATGGCACTAATGCAGCTTTTTTGCAGAGCATGTGTGGCTTTATGGATAATGTGAATCTGCGCTGCAATGGCGATGTGCATTTGGTGGGTGATTTAAGTCATGATATAAATCTTATGGGTACGCTTGTGGCTAATGGCTCACTGAGAATAAAGCCACTCAATACTGTTTACACATTAATGAACGATTCTATTGTGTGCTCATATCATAATATCGCTCTCCAGCGTGATTCCGTATATGACAGAAACGGCAATCTCGGTATCGTGAACGGCAATATTCGCCATGACAATCTTGCGAGAATGAAATATAATATCAATATTGACGCTAATAACCTATTGGCATTTGATACTCATTCTTTTGGCGACAACACATATTATGGCACGGCATACGTAGATGGCACATGTCGTATTCAGGGACGTAGCGGAGAAATAAATATGGATATTGAGGCCACTCCATGCAAAGGTTCTCAGTTTGTGTATAATGTGCCTGGCTCAAATGCCATGCTTAGCAATAATGATTTTATTCATTGGAGTGTGCGTAAGGATTCAGCAAGCGCTGATATTAATAATGTGAGAATTCCAAGACCTGAGATAGATATTCCTTCGGATATGCACATTAATTTTCTTATTAATAGTACGCCGGATCTTACTCTTAAGCTCATAATGGATAATCAGACAGGCGACTACATTTCATTGAATGGCAATGGTGTGTTGCGCGCGTCGTATTATAATAAGGGCGCATTTGATATTTATGGAAATTATAATGTAATGTATGGTGTGTATAAGCTTACCATACAGAATATCATAAAGAAGGATTTTCGCTTTATGAACGGCGGCACTATTGCGTTTGGCGGTGACCCATATAACGCAGCGCTTAATTTGCAGGCTTCTTATACAGTGAATGGTGTCAGTCTGGCAGATTTGAAGATTGGTAATTCTTTCGCTAACAGCAATATCCGAGTGAATTGCCTTATGAATATAAGCGGTATGCCACGTGCTCCGAAAGTGGATTTCAGCCTTGATATGCCTAACGTGAACAACGATGTTAAACAGATGGTGATGAATTTGATGAATAGCGAGGAGAAAATAAGCCAGCAAGTGGTTTATTTGCTTGCTGTAGGAAGATTCTATACGCAGGGTTCTAACAATTCACAGATAGAGGACGCACAGCAGCAAAGCCAGACATCTCTTGCTATGCAGAGCTTGTTGAGCGGAACTCTCAGCCAGCAGCTTAACTCTGTGTTGAGCACTGTGATAAACAATTCTAATTGGAATTTCGGCGCGAATATTTCCACAGGTACAGAAGGTTTCAATAATGCTGAATATGAGGGATTGTTGAGCGGAAGAATGTTAAACAACCGTCTGCTCTTCAGCGGACAGTTTGGTTATCGTGATAATGCCAATGCCACTACTTCTTTCATTGGCGATTTTGATTTGCGCTATCTTTTGCGTCCTAACGGCAATCTGAGCATTAATGTGTATAATAAGACTAATGACAGATATTTCACTAAAAACAGCATGAATACTCAGGGAATAGGTCTGATTATAAAGAAAGATTTTGTTAATCTTCGTGATTTATTCGGACGAAAAAGAAAGCAAGTAAAGGCAGATAAGAAATAAGTACACGTTTGCGAAATGCAACAAGTACGAAAAACACAAACGCTTTTTTGATAAGCGAATAAAATAGTGGAAAATAAAAAATAAGGGAAAACTTTTAATTTGTGGAAGAGCGGTAAGCGAGGCTCGAACTCGTGACCTTCGGCTTGGGAAGCCAATGCTCTACCAACTGAGCTATTACCGCGAATGAAAATAAAAAGAGCCGATACCCGGACTCGAACCGGGGACCTATTCATTACGAATGAATTGCTCTACCAACTGAGCCATATCGGCATTCGCTTACAAGGCATCCTTGCTCTGAATTTGCGATTGCAAAGATAAAACTTTTTTTTGAATGCGCAAAATAATTTCTTCAGAAATCTTTATTATTTTCCAAATTCTCCAGATAAAAAATAATAGGCAATGCACGAAAGATAGCGCATTGCCTATTATAATATGTAAAGCAAACTAATTTTACTTGTTATATATGGTTTAGTATGCTGTCTTAAATTCGTTGAGGAATCTTACGTCGTTTTCGCTAAACAGACGAAGGTCTGACACACGATATTTCAAGTTTGTGATACGCTCCACGCCCATACCGAATGCGTAGCCTGTGTATTCCTTGCTGTCAATGCCGCATGCTTCAAGCACGTTAGGATCAATCATTCCGCAGCCGAGGATTTCCACCCATCCTGTGTGTTTGCAGAATCCACAGCCCTTTCCACCGCATATGTTACATGAGATATCCATCTCGGCGCTTGGCTCTGTGAATGGGAAATAACTTGGGCGAAGACGAATCTGAGTCTCTGGGCCGAACATTTCGCGCGCGAATGTCAGCAACACCTGCTTCAAGTCTGTGAAGCTCACATTCTTGTCCACATATATACCTTCTACCTGATGGAAGAAGCAGTGAGCGCGTGCCGAAATTGCCTCGTTGCGGTAAACGCGTCCTGGGGTGAGCACGCGGATAGGTGGCTGGTGGGTAGACAGATAGTGGGTTTGGTCGTTAGATGTGTGAGAACGCAGAAGAATGTTCTTTGTCACATCGTTAGGATTTGTCTCTACGAAGAAAGTATCCTGCATATCACGAGCTGGATGGTCGGCAGCGAAGTTCAGCTTTGTGAACACGTGCAAGTCGTCGTCGATCTCAGGACCGATGGCGAGGTTGAATCCCATGCGCTGGAATATATCGACAATCTCATTCTTTACAATAGTGAGAGGATGACGTGTGCCAAGCTGGATAGGATAAGGAGTACGTGTGAGGTCGAGCTTTTCGCCTTCTGTCTCGTTTGTGGAAGTCTGCTCTTTCAATTCGTTGATTTTGCTGATAGCGAGTTGCTTCAACTCATTGATTTTCATGCCGACGGTCTTCTTATCATCGGCTGCAACATTACGGAAATCTGCCATAAGAGCGTTAATTTCGCCCTTTTTGCTCAGATATTTCAGTCGTAGTTGCTCCACTTCTTCTGCGTTTTTCGCAGAGAGTGCGCTCACTTCTTTAAGAAGTTCATCTATCTTGTCTGTTATCATATTCTAATATCAAAAAATACCATGCAAAGGTAGTAAAAAAAGGAGGAATAACGTATCCTCTCACTTGATTTTCTTTAGTGTAAGAATAAAATTACCACTTTGCGCCGCTCATATCGAAAGAAAGTTGTATTTTTGCATCAAATTTTAGACAATATCTATCTTTAAAAATCTCAATTCGAGATAAGTTATGCGTAAAATTCTCTTTTTTATTGTGGCTATAATAATTTTTGCCACTACAAGTTTTTCCACATCCAGCTGTACTGATAAAAAGCCGGCATCTGATACAATATCGTCTGATAGCTTGATTGTGGATACAGCGTCGAGCGATACTTTGGAAGATATAATCTCTGACACACCAATGCCAAAGGCTGCCGATGAATTGTTTGATGATTTTATCTTTAATTTCGCCGCGAACAAGAAGTTGCAGAGAAGCAGAATTCAGTTTCCTTTGCCTGTATATCATGGCAAAAGTGTAGAGAAACTTACGGTCGCAAATTGGAAGACAGAGCATTTCTTTATGCATCAGGATTTTTACACTTTGATTTTCGATAACCAGCGCCAGATGAATTTGGTAAAAGACACCTCGATAGACAATGTTATCATAGAGAAGATATATCTGCATAAGAAAAAGGTGCGCCAGTATTTCTTCAAGCGCATAAACGGACAGTGGATGATGACTTCCATAAATGTGAACGGCATTTATCAGAACATGAATTCATCATTCCTCAATTTTTATCGTTCTTTTGCTACCGATACGGCATTTCAGATGCGCCATATAAATAATCCACTTAACTTCACAGGCCCCGATCCTGATGATGATTTCAGCACGATGAGTGGTGTGCTTGCTCCTGAGCAATGGTCTTCATTCGCTCCGCAATTGCCTGGAGGAATGATTTACAATATCATTTATGGACAGAAATACACGGAGAGCAATCAGAAGATATTTGTGATTCGCGGCATTGCCAATGGTTTGGAAACTGAACTCACATTCCGTCGCCGAAATGGCAAGTGGATGCTCATGAAGTTGAGTATGTAGCTCCTTCATTTTATCTTATAATTAATACATATTATATAATAGGTAGTAAGACAATGAAAGATATTCGGAATTATAATTTGCTTCGTCATAATACTTTCGGAATAGATGTAAACTGCGACAGATTTGTGGAATTTGAGTCACAGGAAGAAGTGAGCAAGTTTTTTGAGCCTTCTGCAATGTCTTTGCGTGGGGAAGACGACAGAAAACAACCGGTGCTTTTGCTTGGCGGAGGCAGCGATTTGCTCCTCACGGGCGATTATCATGGCGTGGTGCTTCATTCTGCCATTATGGGAAGAAATGTTTATTCTCATGGCGATGATGTCTTTATAAGTGTCGGCTCAGGTGAAAATTGGGATGAAATAGTAGACTATTGCACAAGCAATGGCTGGCATGGACTAGAAAACCTGTCGTATATTCCAGGCGAAGTAGGCGCAAGCGCAATTCAGAATATTGGTGCTTATGGCGCGGAGGCAAAGGATTATATTCACAATGTGCAGGCTATAGAGTTGTCTACTGGCAGACAGGTGAATTTTTCTAATTCTGATTGCGGCTACAGCTATCGTCAGAGCAAATTCAAGAATGAGTGGCGCGACAAGTTTTTCGTCACCTATGTCACTTATAAGCTTTCACGTCGTTTCACTCCTAATCTTGATTACGGCAATATCCGTGCAGCACTTCAGGAGCGTGGAATAGAAATTCCTACAGCTAAACAGCTAAGAGAAACGATAATCAGCATTCGCAGAAATAAATTGCCAGAACCATCGGTGGAAGGCAATGCGGGAAGTTTCTTTATGAACCCTATCGTGAGCCGTGAAAAATATCAGCAGTTGGCAGAAGCTTATCCTAATATGCCTCATTATTTCATCGATGCCGAGCATGAGAAAATTCCAGCTGGATGGATGATAGAAAAATGTGGATGGAAAGGCAAAACTCTTGGCCGTGCAGGAGTCTACGAAAAGCAGGCTCTCATATTAGTAAACAAGGGTGGGGCGACAGGCGAGGAGATAGTGACGCTATGCCGTACTATCCAACACGACGTAAAAGAAAAATTCGGCATAGACATATATCCTGAAGTAAACATAAAATAACGAAATGACTTTCACCTTCTTAGGTACAGGCACATCCAACGGAGTGCCTGTTTTGGGATGCAGCTGCGAAGTATGCAGGAGCAGTGATGCTCACGATAAGCGCATGCGTTGCGTAGGGCTGCTTGAGACTGACGCTACGCGCATTCTTATAGACTGTGGTCCTGATATCCGTCAGCAACTTATGCCGTTGCCGTTTAAACGGCTTGATGGCGTACTCGTTACCCACATACATTACGATCATGTGGGCGGTATTGACGATTTGCGCCCTTATTGTATGTTTGGCGATATAGAAGTATATACTCAGCAAGACACCATCCAAGGTTTAAAGCAAACAATGCCTTATTGCTTCGGCGAAAATCTATATCCCGGAGTGCCACAACTGCATCTGAACGAAATAAAGGCATACGAAAAGTTCCGTATTGGCGATGTTGATGTGTTGCCGTTGAGGGTGATGCACGACAAACTTCCTATTCTCGGTTTTCGTTTCGGAAAGTTTGCTTACATCACAGACATGAAAAGCTACGATGAAAGGCTGCTGCAATCTCTTGAAGGCGTGGAAACTCTTGTGGTGAACGCGCTTAGATGGGAGAAACCTCATCATTCTCACATACTTGTAAACGAAGCTATAGATTTCGCTCGCAAGGTAGGCGCGAAACGCACCTATCTCACTCATCTTACTCATTATATCGGACTGCACGACGCAGCCAATGAAAGATTACCTCATGATATACGTTTTGCTTACGATGGACTGAAGTTGGAAATATAACTTAAATTGTTATAAAATATAAAATCTGGTAAAAATGAATTAAATTACATTGTTTTTTTGCATTATCTGTTGCAATTTAAGATATAAGATTGTATCTTTGCAATGTGTTTTTCATAGTATTAGATTTAAGGTTAACAGATTGGGAGTACAGCGGTACTCCTTTTTTTATGCCTATAAGTTTCTTATTTGCCTACCTAATTATAATGATAAACATAAATACCCATTTTTAGGTATTGCATGGCATTGCATAATGCAGTATCTTTGCAAATGTAAAAAGAGATAAGTTTTATAGTTTCTATAGGACGATTACCATATAAGTGATAAATGATATATTCATAATGTTTTTTGTATAAAGAAAGTAAAAGGTTGGTTGAGAAACCAGCCTTTTACTTTTCTATCTTATTTCTTATTCGTTGTAGTGATATTTATCCGCCTGTTAGAAGGGTCGCGCAATACGGTGTTCACTATCTGAGTGATTTGCTCTTTCAGCTCATTGATAAATGTAGACGCGTCGTATTTCTTATGCTCAATGTCGCGTAGCTTCTTTTCCCATATACCGGTAAGCTCGCAGCTTTTCAGCAGTTCCTCGTGTATGAGGTCTATCAACTCAATGCCTGTCTGTGTGGCGATAAGATTTTTGCGCTGTCGCTGAATATAGTGACGCTTGAAAAGAGTCTCGATAATGTTGGCGCGTGAAGAAGGGCGACCTATTCCGTTTTCTTTCAATGCCGCTCTCAGCTCTTCGTCCTCCACAAATTTTCCTGCCGTTTCCATTGCTCTTAGCAGAGTAGCCTCTGTGTAATACTTCGGTGGAGTGGTCCATTTCTCGGTCAGCGTAGGCTCATGGCTTCCGCTTTCACCCTTTGTGAATGTAGGGAGCGTTTTTTCGTCAGCTTCTGTAGGTGCTTCCGTTCCGTATATAGCACGCCATCCCGGGTCGAGAATTTCCTTACCTGTGGCTTTAAACTCTATCTCGTCTACCTTTCCCATTACTGTAGTGGTAGAGAATTTGCAGTCGGGATAGAACACGGCAAAGAATCTCTTTACAATCATGTCGTAAACATTCCTCTCCATATCCGTTATGCCGCTTGCTGCCACGCCAGTAGGAATTATGGCATGGTGGTCTGTCACCTTTGATGAGTCGAATACGCGCTTGCTTTTTATCAGTTTCTTGCCAGCTAAAGGTTGTTTCAGACTTTCGTAACCCTTTAGACCGTTGATTCTCGCAGCACATGTCTCGTAAATATCATCGCTCAAAAATTGCGTGTCTACACGAGGATAAGTTGTGAGCTTCTTCTCATATAGGCTTTGAATAATGTTGAGCGTAGTTTCCGCTGAATAGCTGAATTTCTTGTTGCATTCCACCTGTAGGGAAGTAAGGTCGAAAAGCCTTGGAGGAAATTCCGTGCCTTTCTTTTTCTGCACGCTTTCCACCATGAATGGCTTGCCTTCTATTATGGCGAAAGCAGCCTCGCCTTCCTCCTTACTCGTGTATTTACCTTTTGTCGCCGTAAACACCGTTTCTCTGTATTTCGTGGCGAGCACCCAATAAGCTTCAGGCTTAAAATTGTCTATCTCCTTCTGTCTGTTTACAATGAGGGCGAGAGTAGGGGTCTGCACGCGTCCAATGGAAAGCACCTGCCTGTTTTGTCCATATTTTAATGTATATAGTCGGGTAGCATTCATGCCGAGTAGCCAGTCACCGATAGCGCGCGATAGTCCGGCGAAATACAGAGGCTGATATTCCTTTTGGTCTTTCAAATCATTGAAACCCTGTCTTATCGCGTCTTCCGTAAGAGAAGAAATCCACAGACGCTTTACCGGGCATTTTGCTCCTGCCTTTTGCATCACCCATCGCTGAATAAGCTCACCCTCCTGACCGGCATCACCGCAGTTGATAATACTGTCAGCCTTTTGCATAAGCTGTTCCACCACGGCAAACTGTCTTTTTATTCCGTCATCATTTATCAGTTTTATGCCGAAGCGTGGCGGTATCATAGGCAGAGCTGAAAGCGACCAGTGCTTCCAGTTTTCTGTATAGTCGTTAGGTTCTTTCAGCGTACACAGATGACCGTAAGTCCACGTCACTTGATATCCGTTTCCTTCCATGTATCCGTGTCTGTCGCTATTTGCGCCCAGCACGCGAGCTATATCTTTGGCTACGCTTGGTTTCTCTGCTATGCAAACAATCATTTTTTCTATGTGTTTCTAATATTTTGAAGCACAAAGTTACGAAAAAACGAATGGAATGCAAAATGAAAAACTCGTTTTTCATTTTCATTCCTGAGTGTAAGTAACTTCAGCGAAGCTAAAGTTACGAAAAATTGAGAAAAGCCAAATTTATTTGAGCTTTTCCGAGACGCTGTAATTTCAGCGAAGCTAAAGTTACGAAAAATCGAATGTAGCATAAAAAGGTTTTATTCTTTTTTTGATGCAGAGATGAAGTAATCTTATTTAAAGTTACGAATATCCTACGCAGGCTATTCTTAAACTTGTCATAATTGCAATGTCTAATGTTGTCTAATGTTGTCTAATGTAAAAATAAAACTTGTTGTCATATTGTCTAATGTTGCGTACACATTTGGCATAGGTAAGCGTTGCCAAACGTACAATTCCTTTAAGACGCAATTAGGCGGAAATGCCTTTGTATATCAGCATTTCCGCCCAATTAAATTATTAGAGTGTAAATTACTTCGAATGAGTAAAATTATTCAACTGCCGCCTGGGCGGCAGCAAGACGTGCGATTGGTACACGGAATGGTGAGCAACTTACGTAGTTAAGACCTACGCGATGGCAGAACTTAACTGAGCTTGGTTCACCACCATGTTCACCACAGATACCGCACTTCAATGTTGGGCGTGTAGCACGACCTTTCTCTACAGCCATCTTGATGAGCTGACCTACACCATTCTGGTCGAGTACCTGGAATGGGTCTACTGACAAGATCTTCTTATCCAAGTATACAGGCAAAAAGCTTGCGATATCATCACGGCTATAGCCGAATGTCATCTGTGTGAGGTCATTAGTACCGAAGCTGAAGTACTCAGCGTTCTTAGCGATGAGGTCGGCTGTGAGGGCAGCACGTGGAATCTCAATCATTGTACCAACCTTGAATTCCAATTCCATGCCTTCTTCCTTAAACAACTGTGCAGCTGTCTCACGGATAACCTTCTCCTGAGCGTCAAACTCATTTACGATACCGATAAGTGGAACCATGATCTCTGGATGTGGATCGTGACCTTCCTTCTTCAAGTCGATAGCGGCACCGAGGATTGCACGAGTCTGCATAGCTGTAATCTCAGGATATGTGTTTCCAAGACGGCAACCACGATGACCAAGCATTGGGTTGTGCTCGCTCAAAGAGTTTACGCGATCCTGAATTTCCTTAACGCTTACGCCCATCTCGTTAGCCATTTCTTCCTGACCCTTCAAATCGTGAGGTACGAACTCATGCAATGGTGGGTCGAGCAGACGGATGTTTACTGGGTGACCGTCCATAGCCTTGAGAATTCCGTAGAAGTCTTTCTTCTGATATGGCAACAACTTAGCCAAAGCCTTCTCGCGTCCTTCCTTGTCTTTAGCAAGAATCATCTCACGCATAGCCTTAATCTTGTCAGCCTCGAAGAACATGTGCTCTGTACGGCAAAGACCGATACCCACAGCACCGAAATTGCGTGCTACCTCAGCGTCGTGAGGAGTATCAGCATTTGTGCGAACTACGAGCTTTGTATATTTGTCGCAAAGGCTCATGAGGTCAGCGAAATCGCCTGTTACCTCAGCTGGCTTAGTCTTAACTTCGCCGAGGTAAACCTCACCTGTGCTACCGTTAATAGAAATGTAGTCACCTTCCTTGATTACGGTGCCGTCGATTTCTACTACGCGATTCTTATAATCTACATTGATTGCGCCTGCGCCTGAAACACAGCACTTACCCATACCACGGGCAACAACAGCTGCGTGTGAAGTCATACCGCCACGTGCTGTGAGGATACCTTCAGCTGCTGACATACCTGCCAAGTCTTCAGGAGAAGTCTCAATACGAACCATTACTACCTCATGACCTGCTGCGTGCCATTTTGCTGCGTCGTCGGCAAAGAATACAACCTGACCGCATGCAGCACCTGGAGATGCTGGAAGACCGCGTGTCAAAACCTTTGCAGAGCGCAATGCGTTCTTATCGAAAATAGGGTGGAGCAGCTCGTCGAGTTTGTTTGGCTCACAACGCTGAAGAGCTGTCTTCTCGTCGATTTCGCCCTCGTGGAGCAAGTCCATGGCGATTTTAACCATTGCAGTACCTGTACGCTTACCGTTACGGCACTGGAGCAACCACAATTTGCCTTCCTGCACTGTGAACTCCATGTCCTGCATGTCGTGATAGTGCTTTTCGAGCTTGTGCTGAATATCATCGAGCTGCTTGTAAATCTCAGGCATAGCCTCTTCCATAGAAGGATATTTAGAAGCGCGAACTTCCTCGTCAATGCCCTGGAGCTTAGCCCAACGATGTGAGCCTTCGATAGTAATCTGCTGTGGTGTGCGGATACCTGCTACAACGTCCTCACCCTGTGCGTTTACAAGGTATTCACCATTGAAGATGTTTTCACCTGTAGCAGCATCGCGAGAGAAGCAAACACCTGTTGCTGATGTATTGCCCATGTTACCGAATACCATTGCCATAACAGTTACGGCAGTACCCCATTCTGCTGGGATTCCTTCCATCTTACGATAGAGGATGGCACGGTCGTTCATCCAGCTGTCGAATACAGCGCAGATAGCACCCCAAAGCTGATCGATAGGATTATCAGGGAAGTCATAGCCTGTGCGCTCCTTAATCATCTTCTTAAAGAGAGTTACAAGCTGCTTCAACTCGTCGGTAGTCATCTCGTTGTCAAGAGAAATGCCACGCTGAGCCTTTACCTGCTGTATGATTTCCTCGAATGGATCTATATCCTCTTTATTAATAGGCTTCATGCCGAGAACAACATCACCATACATCTGAACGAAGCGGCGATAGCTGTCGTAAGCGAAACGCTCGTTGCCGGTCTTCTCTGCCAATCCCTTTACAACTTCGTCGTTAAGACCGAGGTTGAGGATTGTGTCCATCATGCCAGGCATTGATGCGCGAGCACCTGAGCGAACACTCATAAGAAGAGGATTTTTAGCGTCACCAAACTTAGAATTCATCAAAGTTTCAATGTGCTTTACTGATTTCTCAACGTCTTCGCGAAGCAAAGCAACAACAGCGTCTTTGCCCTTCTCGAAATATTCGTTGCAGACATCAGTTGTGATCGTAAAGCCAGGAGGAACTGGAACACCGATAAGGTTCATTTCCGCCAAGTTGGCGCCTTTACCGCCAAGGAGGTTTCTCATGTTAGCATTTCCCTCAGCCTTACCATTGCCGAAAGTATAAACTCTTTTTTGATCCATTATAGGTCGTTTTTTATTATTGTTATATGTTTAAATTTTAATTATACTCTTTTTATTTAGGGTACTTCAAAATGCCTTTTCTTTATTCGGATTCGGAGGCATAGGGCAACTATTTCGCCATGTGCCCCCGAAAAGTGAGTGCAAATTTAGTTCATTCCTGAAAAATTGCAAAATATATAAGATAAAAATTGTGTTACAAAAATCATTTTTTTTGTTGTTTGCGCAAACAATTTTTATCATATCCGTATTTCTTGTGGTTATGATGCTTGCCGCCCTTAGTTTTTTTCCTTTTCACAGGGATTGTCTCATTGTTATATTCGGGCGCGGTAAGACTTGGAGGCAAAGGAAGTTTCTCAATGCTCTTGCCCAAGAATTCTTCTATGCTTCTGAATTTGCGTATTTCTTTTTCGCTTACAATAGTTATCGCCTGACCATCTCTGTCGGCACGCGCTGTTCTTCCTATGCGGTGTACATAATCTTCAGAATCATGTGGTACGTCATAGTTGATAACCATCGCGATGTCGTCGATGTCAATTCCTCGCGCGAGGATGTCGGTAGCGACAAGCACGTCAATCTGTCCGCCCTTGAATTTAAACAGAGTGTCCTCACGCTCTTCCTGTGGCAGATCAGAATGGATTTCTCCGCTGTTCACTTTCAGCTTTTTCAGCATGAAATTGATGTCTTTTACCGTCTGCTTCTTGCCAGAGAAGATGATTACGCGCTTCATGTCGGGATTAGAGAATATCGAGCTGATAATTACGCCTTTATCCTTCTCATAGCAAACGTAAGCCATCTGATGAATCTTTTCGGCAGGCTTGCTCACGGCAAGCTTTATCTCCACCGGATTTTTCAACAGCTTCTTTGCCAAATGCTCAATCTTTTTAGGCATTGTGGCTGAAAACATTATCATCTGGCATGTCTTTGGCAATCCTTTCGCAATCTTGAGAATGTCGTCGGCAAATCCCATGTCAAGCATTTTGTCAGCCTCGTCGAGAATGAAGAAACTCACCTTGCTAAGCTTCACATTACCCATAGATATATGTGAAAGCAATCTTCCCGGAGTGGCGATAATCACGTCGGCGCCCATCTTCAGCGATCTGAATTCCTGATCATATCGTCCACCGTCGTTTCCGCCATATATGGCAAGAGAACTTACATCGGGGAGATAATAGCTGAATCCCTCCATTGCCTGATCTATCTGCTGTGCCAACTCTCTCGTAGGCGACATGATAACGCAGTTTATAGAGTCCTGTGGATAGCCTCCGTCGGCAAGTTTTGAAAGTACTGGCAACAGATAGGCTGCTGTCTTTCCTGTGCCGGTCTGTGCCACGCCGAGTATATCTTTTCCGCTGAGAATCTGCGGTATACATTTTTCCTGAACAGGCGTACATTCATCGAAGCGCATATCATAAAGCGCGTCGAGAACATCGTCGTTTAAGTCTAAATCTTCAAAATACATATTTATCTTTTCAATGATATTAATTAGGTGCTTTGCGATAGCAGAAGTAAGCCACTACCGTAAAAATAATGTTTGGCGTCCATGCCGCAAGCATAGGCGGTGCGCCTGCGTTTATCGCGAATGTTGCGGAAACTGTCTGGAGCATGATATAACCGAAGCTCAACGCCAGACCGATACCGATATACATACCCATGCCGCCCTTGCGCTTGCGCGACGACAGCGACAATCCTATGGTAGTTAATATGAAAGCGGCAAACGATGAAGCTATTCGCTTGTGATATTCCACCTCATATTGCACCACATTTCCGCTACCTCTGTTTCTCTGTTTTGAAATATAATCTTTCAGCTCGGCACTCGTGAAAGTTTCCTGCTGACCTTTAGAGTAAACCAAGTCGGTAGGCTCCATCTGTATCACAGTGTCTTTCTCTGCACCGCTCGTGATATGTTCGCGCAGTCCTTTCAGCTTGCGGTCTTTCCAGTTGCGTGCTCTCCAGTGATACTTTGAGTCGGAAATAGTGTCATATTGTATTTCCATTGCCGTGAAATGGCTTACCAGCTTTTTGTTCTCAAATTTGTCGAGCGAAAATCCATAGCCATTTTTTCGCGTGTTATCGTAGTGCTGAATATAAGCGATTACTCCGTCGCCCACCTGCAACTGCACATTGTCGGCTGCCGTGTTCTTCTTCTTGTTCTTATACATGGTTTCGAAATTCTGACGAATCACGTTACCATGAGGAATTACTGAAGAAGCGAGATAAAAAGACAATGCCGAGATAAGTACACATGAAATCATGTAAGGACGCATCAGACGCTTAAACGAAACGCCTGCCGCGAGCATTGATATAATTTCTGAATTGCCTGCCAACTTCGACGTGAAGAATATCACGGCGATAAAGACAAACAACGGAGAGAAAAGGTTGGCGAAATAAGGCACGAAGTTGGCGTAATAATCGAATACCACTGCTTTAAGTGGAGCGTGATACTGTGAGAATTTCGCCAAGTTTTCGTTTACATCAAACACGATAGATATACTGATAATCAGCGCAATAGAATATATGTATGTGCCGATAAATTTCTTGATGATATACCAATCGAGAATCTTGATGTATCGTCCGGGATTGAGCACACCAAGAAAGCTAAGCTTAGAGCATAGCCATGTAGTGAATCGGATGAGTTTGCCGAAATGTCGCTCAAACCATCTTTGAAATTTCAACCTGGTGTGGTGTTTTCTTATCTTAGTAAAGTCCATTCTCGTTTTTGAAAAAATCTTTTCCTTTCTTTATATATACGCTAAGGAGAATTTTTAGATGCGTCGTCCGAGCTGATCTATAATGCTGCGTTTCCATGCCACGAAGTCGCCCTGCTCAATGTGCTGACGAGCGTCGGTGACAAGTCGCAGATAGAACGCGAGGTTGTGAATGCTTGCTATCTGCATGGCAAGCAGCTCCTGAGCTTTAAACAGATGGTGGAGATATGCCTTGGTGTAGATGCGGTCAGTCTCGCAGCCATCAGGGTCGATAGGCGAGAAGTCCATTTCCCATTTCTTGTTGCGCATGTTCATTGTGCCGTTGTATGTGAACAGCATAGCGTTTCTGCCGTTTCGTGTAGGCATTACGCAGTCAAACATATCCACACCTCTTTCTATACCTTCCAAAATATTCTGAGGAGTGCCTACGCCCATGAGATAGCGAGGCTTATCCTTAGGCAGAATCTCGTTCACCACCTCAATCATCTCATACATCACCTCCGTAGGTTCACCCACAGCCAGTCCGCCAATAGCGTTGCCGTCGGCACCTTTGTCTGCCACGAATTTGGCTGCTTCGCGACGCAAATCTTTATATGTGCAGCCCTGCACGATAGGGAACAGGCTCTGATTATATCCATACAAAGGCTCTGTCTCATCAAGACGCTTGATACATCTGTCGAGCCAGCGTTGAGTCATGCCAAGGCTTTTCTTGGCGTATTCATAATCACTCTGTCCCGGTGGGCATTCATCAAAAGCCATGATGATGTCGGCACCGATAATTCTTTCCGTGTCCATCACGTTTTCAGGCGTGAAGATATGCTTTGAGCCATCGATGTGTGAGCGAAACTCACATCCTTCCTCCTTCAGCTTTCTTATGCCTGTAAGCGAGAATACCTGGAAACCACCAGAGTCGGTGAGGATAGGGCGATCCCAGCCGTTGAATTTATGTAATCCTCCTGCTGCCTGCAACACTTCGCGTCCGGGGCGGAGATACAAGTGATATGTATTTCCGAGGATAATCTGAGCTTTAATTTGCTCTCGCAACTCATTGAAATGCACACCCTTAACCGAAGCACAAGTGCCTACAGGCATAAAGATTGGAGTCTTTATCTGTCCGTGGTCGGTTGTGATAATACCGGTGCGCGCATCGCTTGCGTTGTCTGTATGCTGTAATTCAAATGTCATTTCTTTTCTTCTTCTTTAATGGTGAAGTCAATAGGGCTTTCCACAATTTCATCGGTGAGCGCGAAGTCCCACACGTCCTTTACGTTCTCCACATAGTGGAATTCTACGCCCTGAATATACATTTCGGGTATTTCCTCAATGTCTTTTCTGTTGTCCTTGCAGATTACGATGTCGGTAATTCCCGCGCGCTTGGCAGCGAGTATTTTCTCCTTGATACCGCCCACTGGCAAAACTTTTCCTCTAAGAGTGATTTCGCCCGTCATTGCCACATTCTTGCGTATCTTTCTCTGCGTCACGGCAGAAGCGATACTTGTGGCGATGGTGATACCTGCCGATGGGCCATCCTTAGGCGTTGCGCCTTCTGGCACATGGATATGAATATTCCAATTCTCAAATATGCGATAGTCGATGCCGAGAATATCGGTATGAGCTTTCACGTATTCCAATGCTATGACAGCGCTTTCCTTCATCACATCGCCAAGATTACCTGTCAAAGTGAGCTTCGCAGCCTTGCCTTTGCTTAGTGATGTTTCAATAAAGAGGATTTCACCGCCCACGCTTGTCCATGCCAAGCCTGTTACCACGCCTGCGTAAGAATTGCCTTGATAAATGTCGCGATAGAAAGGCTCTTTGCCAAGCAAGTCGCCCAATTCGTCTACGCTCACCTTTGAATATGGCAACTTTCCTGTGGTGGCTTTCTTTAGGGCCATCTTGCGGAGAGCCTTGTTTATCTGCTTCTCCAGCTGGCGCACACCGCTTTCGCGCGTGTACCTCTCTATTATTCTCTCAAGAGCTTCGTCGGTGAACGTAATCTTTGTCTTGTTAAGTCCTGTCGCCTCCAACTCTCTCGGAATAAGATGACGCTTAGTGATTTCCTGCTTCTCCTCGGTGATATATCCGCTCAGCTCAATAATCTCCATGCGGTCGAGCAGTGGAGCAGGGATTGTGCTGAGGTCGTTGGCAGTGGCTATGAAAAGCACCTTGCTCAAATCATAGTCTATATCAAGATAGTTGTCGTGGAAAGCATTGTTTTGCTCAGGGTCGAGCACCTCAAGCAATGCCGACGACGGGTCGCCGTTATAATTGTTTTGAGCTATCTTGTCTATCTCGTCGAGAATGAAAACAGGATTGCTTGTGCCTGCTTTCTTAATGTCGCTGATGATGCGTCCCGGCATAGCGCCGATATATGTGCGGCGATGTCCGCGGATTTCAGATTCATCGTGCAGACCGCCCAACGACATTCTCACATATTTTCTTCTCATTGCCTTGGCAATACTCTTTCCGAGCGAAGTCTTACCCACTCCAGGAGGGCCATACAGGCAGATGATAGGAGATTTCAAATCGCCACGGAGCTTGAGCACAGCCATATATTCCAGTATGCGCTCCTTCACTTTCTCCATGCCGTAGTGCTCCTTGTCGAGCACTTTGCGTGCTCTTATAAGGTCGAGGTCATCCTTAGTGAATTCATTCCAAGGCAGGTTTACAAGAGTCTGCAAATAAATGAGCTGCGTGCTGTATTCGGGGCTTTGCGGATTATATGTATCGAGCTTTCTAAGCTCCTTCTCAAAGGTGGCTTTCACGCTGTCGCTCCACTTCTTCGTGGCAGCCTTCTCTTTCAGCTCCTGCTTTTCCGGAGTGTCGCTCGTGCCCAATTCCTCGCGAATGTTCTTCATCTGCTGGCGGAGGAAATACTCTCGCTGCTGATCGTCGAGGTCGGCATGAGTTTTCTCCTGAATAGACTGCTGCAAATCAAGAAGCTGAGTGTATTTGTCGATAGCTTTGAGCAAGCCTATAGCACGTTGCGCGAAGTCGTCCATTCTCAGAAGTTCCACTTTGTCTTCCACAGAGAACGGCATCATCGCAGCGATATAGTCAATGAGCACAACCTCATTTTCCATATTGTCTATCGACAGAGTCATATCATCAGGCATTTCCTCACGCTTTCTGATATAGTTTTTCGCTGCTTGTCGCAGACTTGCTATGATATTCTTGAATTCCTCGTCGTCTTTTTGCGGAATAGCTTCCACAGCGTGTTCCACAACGCCTGTGATGTAAGGATTGTGGCGCATAATTCTCGTTAGGCGACATCTGCCCAATCCCTGGAATATCGCCGTAACGTTAGGCGTCATTCCCGGCAGCTTCAATGTCTTTACCAGTCGGCAGAGCACGCCATATTCGTAAAGGTCTTTCTGCGAAGGATTTTCCACGTCGGCGTCTTTCTGGCAGAACATGGCTATAATCTGGTCGCCCTGTCCGCTTTGCAATTTGTCGAGAAGAGCCACGCTGGCAGGTCTTCCTATCGACACGGGAAGCATTGCGCCAGGGAAAGGCACAAGGTTTCGGGTAGCCAGGATAGGCAGCGAACCTTTAATTTCTACGTCAAATAGTTTTGAAATATCGCCGTCGAAATCGGCAATCATTTGTATGGATGTTGTGCTATTACTGTTCATGTTCTAATATTGTCGTGCAAAGATAATAAAATATATTGAAAAGTATTGTCGATTATTTAGAATAAATAAAATAAATCAGGTTTCAGTACGTTATAGTTACAGTTATGAGCAGTTTTACATTCAAGAAATTCACGATAGAGCAAGACCGCTGCGCCATGAAAGTGGGCACCGACGGAGTGCTTCTTGGCGCATGGGCGAGAGGCGGTAGTAAAATCCTTGACATCGGCACAGGTACGGGGCTTATCTCGCTGATGATGGCTCAGCGTTTCCCGATGGCTGATGTCAGCGCGATAGATATAGACGAAGACGCAGTAATTCAGGCGCGCGAAAATATTGCAAACAGTCCTTTTCGTGAGCACGTAAAAGTGGAAAATGCGTCTTTGCAGGAATATGCTGAGCGCATTTGTTCTTCAAAAGATTTAGAAGGGGAAAATGCTTTGTTCGATGCTATAGTGAGCAATCCTCCATATTTTGAAAATAGTTTAAAGAATCCTGACAGCCAACGCACTCTTGCGCGCCACACGGATTCATTATCTTTTGCCTCTCTCGTGAAATGTGCCTACGAATTGCTTAGCGATGACGGAATGTTTAGCGTGGTGCTTCCTGCCGACGCTATCGACAGCTTTATGGGCGAAGCATATATAATGGGTTTTACGCTCTCTCGTAAATGTCTTGTCAAGACCACGCCCCGAAAAGCCCCTAAGCGAGTGCTTTTGGAGCTTATGAAGATGGGCGCAAGCCAGCAGTTTGAGTCTTCCACAGAATGTATGCTCAATCCTGATGGCTCACGCTCTGAATGGTATTCCGCCTTAACTCGGGAATTTTATATCCGATGAAAGCAAATCAGCCACTACATAGCTGCTTCCGCCGATGAAGATGAAGTCCATATCCCTTGAAACGGCTCTCGCTGCCATGTAGGCGCTTTCCACGGTAGGGTAGACATCGCCCTGAAGCCCAAGCTTTTTGCCTATCTCTGCCACTTTCTCTTTCGGGAAAGCTCTGTGTGTAGACGGCTGCGTGAAGAAATACGCAGCGTCTTTAGGCAGCATGCTCATCACGGTTTCTATGTCCTTGTCGTCCACCATTCCGAATACTATGCGCTTGTGTACGCACTCCTGTCTTGCTATCTGCTTGCTCAGATACTGCCATCCGCCCACGTTGTGCCCAGTGTCGCAGATTACGAGAGGATAGTTTTGCAGCTTCTGCCAGCGACCCATCAAGCCTGTTAGGTTGCACACATCGGCAAAACCTATATTCAGATATTTCAGCGTCACCTTTATTGTTGTAGTCTTTTTCAATACCTTTATGGCGTTGAGAATGGTGTTGGCGTTCTTCTTCTGATAGTCGCCGCCAAGCTCGCCCTCCAGATATCCGAAATCTTTAGTTATGTATTCTAATTTCCCACCCGGAGTGTTGTTTGCCTGCTCTATTTCCATATTGTCTTCGGCAAAATAGATAGGAGCGTTCATCTCCTTAGCTTTCGCCTCAAACACTGGGCGCGTTTCCTCGTTGGCTTCGCCTATCACCACAGGCACGCCCTCCTTTATTATTCCAGCTTTTTCTCCTGCTATCTTCGCAAGCGTGTTGCCAAGAAATTTCGTATGGTCAAAACTTATATTCGTTATTATTGAGAGCACAGGCGTGATGATGTTTGTGCAGTCGAGTCTGCCTCCTAATCCTACCTCTATCACCGCAATATCCACATTCTGTTCAGCAAAATATTTAAATGCCATTGCCGTGGTAAGCTCAAAGAAAGAAGGGTGGAGAGGTTCAAAAAAACTGCGCTCTTTCTCCACGAAGTCTATCACATAATCCTCGCTCACGCATTTGCCGTTCACCCTTATCCTCTCTCTGAAGTCTACGAGGTGAGGTGAAGTGTAAAGACCCACCTTGTAGCCCTGTGCCTGCAACACGGCGGCAATCGTGTGAGAGCACGAGCCTTTGCCATTGGTTCCGGCAACGTGTATTGTCTTATAATTTCTGTGAGGATGATTGAAGTGTTCATCAAGCATCAGAGTGTTGTAAAGCCCCTCTTTATAAGCAGAAGCACCCACGTGCTCAAACACAGGGGTGCTTCTGAATAGATATTCTGTAGTTTCTTTATAGTTCATGTCTTTTTACCTATGTCTTTAAAAGCAAGTGCAAAGGTAATAAGATATTTTAATCTCCCATAGATTAATTGTTGTTTTTATCGCTTGAGAGGGCAGATTTAAATTATTCCGAACGCCTTGAAATCTTCGTCTACGGTGGTGATGCCGCCGAGTCCGAAGTTCTCCTGCAACACTTTCAGCACGCCCGGAGAAACAAATGCAGGGAGCGTAGGGCCGATGTGGATATTCTTCACGCCCAGACTTATCAATGCCAACAATACGATTACGGCTTTCTGTTCATACCATGCGAGGTTGAATACGATAGGTAGGTCGTTGATGTCGTCGAGGCCGAACACTTCTTTCAGTTTCAATGCCACTACCGCCCATGAATAGCTGTCGTTGCACTGACCTGCGTCGAGCACGCGTGGAATGCCGTTGATGTCGCCGAGGTTGAGTTTGTTGTATTTGTATTTTGCGCAGCCTGATGTAAGAATCACGCAGTCTTTTGGCAATGCCTCCGCAAACTCCTGATAGTAATTGCGGCTTTTCATGCGTCCGTCGCAACCGCCCATCACGATAAACTTTCTTATCGCTCCGCTCTTGATGGCTTCCACTATCTTGTCGGCAAGCGCAAGTACCTGATTATGAGCAAATCCGCCTACTATCTCGCCGTGCTCAATCTCTTCAGGTGCTTTGCATTGCTTGGCAATGGCGATAACCTCAGAGAAGTCTTTATGGCCTGTCGCGTCAGCCTCGATATGCTTGCATCCAGGGAAGCCCGTGCTGTTCATTGTGAACATACGTTCCTTGTATTCCGCCGTAGGAGAAGGTGGCACAATGCAGTTGGTGGTGAACACGATAGGGCCGTTGAAATGGGCAAACTCCTCTTTCTGTTTCCACCATGCGTTACCGTAGTTGCCCACCAGATGTTTGTATTTCTTTAGCTGTGGATAATAATGTGCCGGGAGCATTTCGCCATGAGTGTAGACGTCGATGCCTGTGCCTTCGGTCTGTTTCAGCAGGTCTTCAATGTCGTGCAGGTCGTGTCCGCTGATAAGGATACCAGGATTCTTGCCCACGCCGATGTTCACCTTTGTAATCTCAGGGTTGCCGTAAGCTGTGGTGTTGGCTTTGTCGAGCAGTGCCATTACGTCTACGCCAAACTTACCAGTCTCAAGCACTATATTAATAAGGTCGGCTACTTCCGCCTTTGGGTCTGAAATCTGCGCGAGAGCCTTATACATGAAGTTGAGTATTGTCGTGTCGGTGCATCCCAGTCGTTCAGCGTGCTCATAATAAGCTGCCACGCCTTTCAGTCCCAGTGTGGTAAGCTCTTTCAGTGAGCGTGCGTCTTCGTCTTCATTGCGAAGAATCGACATGCGTTTAGCCTCTGCTTCATAATCATCCTTTGAGCCGTTCCATGTTATCTCCTCATATTCAGGCAATGCCACGCCATCGCTTTTAGCCTCGGCAATAAGCTCGTTGCGCAGCGCAATGCCGTTGTCAATGCGCTTCACGATGCTGTCGTCGTCGAAGTTGGCGTTGGTGATAGTGCAGAAGAGGGCATCGCAGATGAATGTGCCATATTTCTCGTCTACATTCTTGCCAGCCTTGTTCATAGCGTCGGCGGCGCATCCCACACCGCGCACCATAGCGAGGAGCAAGTCCATATAATTAGAAGTCTGAGGCAGCTTTCCGCATACGCCTCTCAACACACATCCTGTACCCTTTGCCGTTTCCTGGCACTGATAGCAAAACATCTGATTTTCCATAATGTTCGTATTCTTTTATTTGATAATTTTACTTTGTTTCTTTTTGTCGGTGCAAAGGTAAGTAGCTTCGCAAGGGCAGGGTGGTAACATTTGTTATCCGAAACGTGATAAAGAAAGTTAAAAATCAGAAGAATCAGATGTGCTTACATTATTATATCGGCAGAGTTTGCGCTTCACTTCGTAAGAATTTTGTATTATATTTTATTTTGCATGTTGTCTTGTAAATATCGTCGTTTTGGCTAACTGCCTAAAAATTAATACCTTTGCAGACACAAAATTAAAACGGCAATGAAAAAGATTTTTATGTTATTTACGGCATGTTTGATGGCAATAGCGATAAATGCCCAGACTGCCAACGAGCACTTAAAGTTTAAAGGCGTGCCTATCGACGGCACTCTTTCGCAGTATGTACAGAAAATGAAAACCGCAGGCTTCTCTATGCTTGGAATGGAGAATGGCGCTGCGATATTGCAAGGCGATTTCGCAGGTTATAAAGAATGTACTATCAGTGTGGAAACATTAAAAGACAAAGATTTGGTTGCTAAAATCATAGTTGCTTTTCCAGATTGTAATACATGGTCAGAACTTCATGGCTCATATTTAGATTTAAAGTTTATGCTTGCTGAGAAATATGGTGCTCCAAGCGATTGTTTAGAGAATTTTCAAGGCTATTCAGACCAAAGAGATGATAACTTTCGTATGATAGCTGTTCGGTTAGATAGATGTAGATACATTACAACCTTTTCAACGAAAGCAGGCGATATTCAATTAAAGATTTCTCATAAAGGAATGTCAAGCTGTTATGTTACATTATCTTATTATGATAAGATTAACAGCGATATTCTTCGTAAGCAGGCAATAGATGATTTGTAATCATTTGAAATAAAAAAGAGTTTCCTTTTAAAAGCCTTTTATAGAGCGTTTAAAAGGAAACTTGTTTAGATTTTTTTAAATCTATGCTCTGTACCATAGACCACTATCTAATCTTTGATGACAATTTCTCTAATAATATCAAATAGCTTATACATCTGTGAGTAACTCTTATACACATCAGGTTCTTTGCTACGCAAAATGTCCAATTCTCGTGATATGTTCAAGGCTCTTCAATTCGAAGCACTTAGATGGAAGAAATCAACTTGTTTTTTCATATCGAAATGCTTAGGAAATTGAAATCAGGGTTGAAAAGTAGTATCGAAGCGCTTCGATGGAAGAAATCAACTTGTTTTTTCGTATCGAAATGCTTAGGAAATTAAAATCAGGGTTGAAAAGTAGTATCGAAGCGCTTCGATGAAAGAAATCAACTTTATTCTTCGTATCGAAATGCTTAGGAAATTAAAAACAGGGTTGAAAAGTTCCATCGAAACGCTTAGATGGAAGAAATAAAAAAGTTTTGGAGCATTTAAGCGTTTCGATACTCCAAATCATAGTCGCAAAGTAGTATCGAAGCACTTCGATGAAAGAAATCAACTTGTTTTTTAATATCGAAATACTTAGGAAATGCAAAACGGGGTTGCAAAGTAGTATCGAAGCACTTCGATGAAAGAAATCAACTTGTTTTTTTATATCGAAACGCTTAGGAAATGAAAAACAGAGTTGATTTTTATTTTCTAAGCACTTAAGCGCAATTTTTTTTCGTGAAATCTAAAATCTAAATGCTTCGGAAAAATAAGGGGCGAAAATGTGGAAGTGAAATGCTATTTTATTGCTTTATCCAAATTGGATAATGATTTCCTTTGAAAAAAATTTCTTTTGTGCTACTTTTGCCTGCAACAAAAATAAAATAATATAATATGAAAGAAAACAATCTGGGCACTCTTATAAAAGAAGTCGCCAACAAGAAAGCTATATCTCCTAATAAACTTGCGGAATCAATAGGGTGTACCGTCGGAAATATCTACAAATATTTCAGAAAGAATAATATGGATATTCAGCTGCTCGCAAGGATTGGTAAAGTTCTTGAGCATGATTTCTTTTATGATATTTCTAAAAAAAAGGGCTGCTTGATTATCGTGAAGACAATGAAAATGTTACTGATAACATGGAAAAAAGCATTGATAATTTCACCAAGATAGTGCCTGAGGTGTTAAGGAAGTTGGGTAAAGATTCATTAATTCAGTTTGGAATACGACTTGATGATGCTCCTGATTTGCTTACGCCAGATTTCATTCTGCCAGCTTATAATATAACTCTTACATACGATAAGCCTTTCAAGGATAAAGCTCAAAGTGTGTATAATCCGAATTTGCTTAAATGTGAGAGAGTCAGCGATGGCGACCATATATACGCAGATTATTTCTATAGCGATTTATTTAATATTCGCTTTGTGGATATTAAGATTAGCGATAAGACAGAAGAGGAGTGGGAGGAAACTTTTCGCTTCGTTTTTGATAAACTAAAATATAAAATGAGATGGAATTAATAGAAGAATATAACGAAGTAAGAGAATGCGAATATAAAGGTGAGCATTACTCTGTGCGCGACAATGGAGCTATATTGCGCCATAGCAAAGAGGGCAGTCGTGTTCGTCCGCTTGATAACAGGTGGACATTTGGCAAGAAAAATTCTCAAGGCTATATGTTTTGGGGTAGTGAGGGAGTGCATCGCATTGTGGCTTGCGCCTTCCACGAAATGCCAAAGGACAAAACGGATATCGTGGTAGACCATATTGATACCAATCGTTGTAATAACCGTCCTGAGAATTTAAGGTATGTTACTCGCTGGGAAAACATTCTTAATAATCCTTTGACAATGGCAAAGATAATTGCCGTGTGGGGAAGTATTGAGGCTTTTTTAAAAGATCCGAAATCTCTTAAACTTAAAAGCCCTGAAGAAAAACGTAAATGTGAATGGATGAGACCAGCTTCAAAGGAAGAACTCAATAACGCCTATAATAATTGGCTAAAGATTACAAACAATCCTAATCCTCATTATACTAAGAATCCGCAGAAATTCGTGACGGAAAGTATTTACAAAGAATCTTCTAATGATAAAATCATGCGCTATTGTGGCTATGATAGGGAAGCAGATAATAAGGAAGATACGCATAAGGAGATAAGTAATTTTTATCATTCGGAAACTCCTAATTGTATGCAAGAGGATTGGAAAACGCCAACAGAATTTTTAGCATGTCCTAAAGATGGTGTTAGCATAGATAAATATTATAATAATCTTGTAAAGGGTGATCCATTCAGCAGAAACAGATATGGAAGCACATTTGTATCTGATTTCGCAAAAGCAGATAATGGTAATTCTATCTTAGTTATTACAGATAGTCCTGATAATGAGATAAAACGATGGACCGTAGCTAAGGTTTATATTATGGATGGTAAGTATGTTCATAAAAGTGTAGCTACTTGTTTTGAACGTGAAGGCGCAGAATATTATTTTGTTACGAGGCAGGGAAAAGAATGGACTAAGGAATTACCTTTCGACGTTTATTGCTAAGCATTCTAATTGACGCTACGCTATATATAATAATGTGTGGGTGCGGAAAATCTGTGCACCTGCACATTTTTTTTAGAAATAAGGTAAAAAAATAGGTTTTAAATTTTGCATTGTTGTATATTTATTATTATCTTTGCTTCTACAAAAAAGATAAAAATCTAACAAAGATAGAGATAGTCGCACAGATAATACTATATATTGATAATACTATTCGTAGTGCGACAAGAGATGATATAAATGATGAACCTAATTCTGTAGATTGAGAGATGTATATTTTGAGTTCAGGATACAATCTCCCCCTACATAAAGATAAGAAAGAAGGTGTCGCTTATAGAGAAAAAGTAAATGACGCAAAGCCGACTGACATGAAAAGGAATATCGTGGGCATGTCTAACTTGGGCTTCTAATACAGCAAATCTCGCGAATAAAATATTATTAATTTTTTAAAAAAATAAAATATGCAAAGCTATTTAAAAGTTTTGAAAGCAGTCTTGAAAGACTCGCTTAAGACAGGTGAGCATTCAAAGTATGCTCAAGAGTATATTAAAGCAGTGTTGGGTGATGGTCTGCTTGCCGAAAAAGACAAGGAGGTAATAGCCGAAGCGCAGAAATGCGTGGATAATGAGAAAAAAGCTTATGTGGTTTCTCGAAAAAATCCATATTCTGATAAAATCGACAATGCTATTAAGCAGAGAAGAAAAATTATCAGCGGATTGTATGGGCTTGGCGTGGTGGCTGAGACCGACGAGAATGAAGACGTGAGATTTTCAGGCGCGGTGGTGAAAAATGCTGTTACCACTTTTAGAAATGAGAACTCAAAACGCAATGTAGACGAAACGGAGCGCATCGACAGCTTCATGAAAAAGCTCGAAACAGATTATGCTACCGACTTGGCAAACATAAATGCCGAAAAGATGGTGGGCAAATTGAGAGCTAAAAATGAGCAGATAGATAAATGGTGCGACGAGCGCGACAAGATGAAGGCTGAAATGAAAGGTCTTATCGTGAAAACGCGCAATCTCACAGACAATGCTCTGGAGGACATAAGACAACACATTGTGGCTCATGTCGTTCTTGACGGAATAGAGAATTATCAGACTACCATTGATAAGCTCAATGATTTGCATGACGACACTCTGAAAAAGACTGCCAGCCATAAAAAGCATAGCAATGGCGAGGAAGATAAGGAAAAGGAGCAGAAAGAGAAAAATAAGAATGGCAAGAAGAACGGAAAGAACTCTAAGGAGGATACCGACAAGACCAATCTTCAGCCAGAGAAAGCAAATGAAGCTCCTGCCGACAACAAGGAGAAGGAGTCGAAACCTGTGGAGGAGAATGACGCTCCGAAACAGGTGGAAGACAAGGACAAAACTCCCGAACATGCTGGCGAGGATACGGAAAAAGCTCCTATAAGTCCGGCGCAGTAATCATTCCCTGATGCTATAAACAATTAAGGTGTGCCGAAAGGTAGAGCTACAGATATAGCTTCCTTTCTTGCACACCTTATTTATATAAAAGAGTTGTGGTGCTCTATTTTCTTACTTCGCAATCTGCATTATGCGCTCCACAATCTGCTCGTCGGCCATGCCGTTCTCGCGGAGAAGTTCATCAGCATTGTAGCGGTCGTAAAGACCTTTCTTGATGCCGAAGCAAGCTACTTTCATGTCGCTTGTGCCATAGAAGCGAGCGATGGTCTCGCCAAATCCGCCATCAATGCTGCCGTCCTCAATGGTGACGACAAGAGAATGGTCGCTTTCAAGAGAGCGAAGCAACTGCTCGTCTACGCCAGAGATGTAGCGAGGATTGATGAGAGTGGCGTCGATACCTTTCTCTGCTAATGCCTTTGCCACACGCTCACCTTTCTGGAAGAAGTCGCCAACGGCGATGATGGCCACTTCCGCGCCACGATGAGCCACCTTAAACTTGTTGAGCACAGAATAATCGGTGTCGTAATCCTCATTGCTATGCACAACGGCTGTTGCCGGCACACGGATGGCGACAGGATATTTCTCTTGCTTTATAGCCCACGACTCCATGGCGATAAGCTCCTCGTAAGTGGTAGGGGCGAGATACACAAGGTTAGGAATATGGCTAAGCATAGGGATGTCGAAGAAGCAGATGTGAGTGAAGTCGTTCATGCCGTAGACAGAAGAGCCTATCACATTGATAACGGCTGAGTTACCATTTACGCAGAGGTCTTGCGCTATCTGGTCATAGGTGCGCTGAATGAATGTGGCAAAGGTAGACCACACAGGGTGAGCGCCACGCTTTGCCATACCCGACGCGAGAGCTACGGCTTCTTCCTCGGCAATGCCTACATCAATATGTCGCGCGCCAGCCTGCTTGCGCTGCTCAGGACCAAATCCTAACGCAGCGGGAACGGCAGAAGAAATGGCAACGAGTTTCGGGTCGCGCTTCATCTCCTCAAGCAGATACTGACCAAGCATGATATTGTAGTTTTCGCCAGAATAATCGCCTTTGAGAGAGCCGTCTTCCATGTTGAAAGGCATAGAATAGTGCCAACGCTCCTTGTTGTCGGTGGCAGGCTTGAAGCCATGACCTTTCTCCGTGTGGATGTGTACCACGATAGGGTGGTCGATGTCCTTCACCTTGCCAAACGCCTCAACGAGAGCCTTCACATTGTTGCCTTCCTCCACATACATATAGTCAAGCCCCATAGCCTTAAAGAGGTTGTTCTCAGCCTTGCCCTTTGTCTCGCGCAGCAGGCGAAGATTCTTGTATATGCCGCCATGATTTTCGGCAATGCTCATTTCATTGTCGTTGAATATGATAATCATGTTGGTGCCTATCTCCGCCACTTCGTCAAGACCCTCAAAGGCTTCGCCGCCGCTGAGAGAACCATCGCCGATTACAGCAATGATGTTTTCCTTGCCGCCGAGAATATCTCTACCTTTCTGCAGACCCGATGCGAGGGCAACGGAAGTGGAGGTGTGACCTACTTCAAAGTTGTCATATACGGGTGATTCCAGCGGAGAGCTGTAGCCAGAAATGTTATTCATGGCATTTACATCGAGGAAACCCTCTTTTCTGCCTGTCAGCATTTTGTGAGGATAGCACTGATGTGAAATGTCGAACACTATTTTATCTTCTGGAGCGTTGAACACGTAGTGCAGGGCAACGGTAGCCTCGGTGATACCGAGATTAGGGCCTACATGACCTCCATGATGGCTCACGCGGTTGAGCACGCCCTGGCGCACTTCTTCGGCTACTGTCTGTAGCTGTTCAACACCAAGCTTCTTTAAATCTTTCGGGGATTTGATTTTTTCGATATACATAATCCAATCTTTCTTTTGCTTTATTTCTTTATTTTTATCCTGAATTTTTCCGCTTACAAAGATATGCAGAATTCAGATTCATTCTATTTCACAAAATCCATTTCTATTTTCACTTTTTGCACAAAACATTTTTTGCGCAAACAAAAATCTCTCACTTATTTCACAGATACGGCACTGATTATTATTCGAGGATTATCATCGTGATAATGGTGGTATTAGCTTATGTGTGCGCTATCTGTGAAATGAGCGAGAGATTTCTCTGTAGAAATAATTTCTATTTTTTAAAAAGTTATGCGGCGATTTCGCCTTTATAGTTCATGAGGTATTTCTTTCTGCCTTTCTTCACCTCAAAATAAGGTGGCTGGTCGCGAAGAGCGATGTCGTCGTAGATGAAGTCTGCCACAACAGTGTTTTTGCCGTCGTTGCTTATCAGCCCAAGCTTGCCGTTCTTCTCGGCGATGACAGGCATGGTGCGCAGATCGTCTACATAGACATAGGGGGAACGCAAGAAATCATATTCGGCTGGAATGATGATGTTGCCGCTATGGTCTTTAATGCCGAATTTGCCGTTTTCCTCAAACACTTCGTGGAAACGCACGTATTTGTCTTTTACGCGGTTGAGATAGAATACCATTTTGCGTCTGTCGTTTACGAGAGTGAGAAGATAGGCAAAGGTGTCGCAATAGTTTGCCATGGCGCGCGTGAGCACAATCTTCCAATCCAATCCGCTGATAACTTTGCGGTTGAGATCAATATATTTGGCGATAGCCTTTTCTCTTTCGGGAATAGATAATGTCGCGAGACTTTCTTCGAATAGTTCCATCATACTCTTACTCCCTTTCATGGCTTTGATGTAGCGATGTATCTGGCGCTGCATCTCGGCACATACGAATTTGTCAATTCGAGCCACTTCTACTTCATCGTAGAACTGCCCGTTAGTAGTGTTTTCCTTCATGATGTTCTCCTTTCTTATTATTAGTTCGTTTTCAAAGGTAATGGTTTCTTTTTGAAACGCCAAAGAAAATGCCTTATAATTTTCTGAACTTAATTATATATTTTTTACTTTGGAGCACCATTTTGTTGCTGCTTAGTCGCAGAATAAGGAATTTCTCTTCGAGATTGTTAATGCCATAGGGCTTTAGGTGAGCGATGTCGTCGGTGGGAATGTCGCCCGCTGCCTCACGGCTGTAGATGTGGGGAGAATAGGTGGTGAGGGAGTCGCCGGAATGGTGGAAACGCATTATAATCTTCGAGTTGTTGCCAGTTTTGTCGTCGCATATAAGCAGATGGTGCTGCACTGACCAGAAGAAATATTGCTGACTGACGTTGAGAGTGCCGCCCGACTGAATGGTGTCGATACTCTCTATGTGCCAGAATCCGTCGAGATTGCCGTTGCCGGATGCTTCCACAAGGCGATGACAAGAGGTGAGAGTTGCAATAATAAGGATAAGGAGAAATATAGATTTTTTCATTTTCTTTGTCGTTTTTTGTTGATTTACATTGATGTCGCCAAAAAAAGTTACAGCTGCTTGCACGCGCTGATTTGTAGTCCGCGGTTGTTGCCGAGAATTTTGCCGAAGTCTGCGCCAAATCCGCATTTCAATGCCCAGCCTTTGCGCAGCTGATAGCTGATTTCGGCAAGCAGACTTACATTACGGCGTGGCATGAGATAAGGTCTGTCGTAAGAGCCAACGCCTTCCTGCCATGTGGCAAGAACGCGATAGGCGAGATTATCGGTGGGAGCGCCGTCGAAGCCTAAATGCCATGCCACGAAGCGATTATCTTCCACCTCAATTCTTCCGTCTTCATTGTAGAGAGGGGAGCGATAGAGAGGATTTCCCATCACCTGTCCCCAATGCTGCCAACCGCTGCAAACGGCATGGTTATAATAGTTGTCAATGCCTGCGATGTGTTCTGAGATGGTGAAAGTGTGGTCGTGATAGACAGGACCGCTCTGATATTTAGTGTAGATGTATTCCGCCACAATGTTCTTAATCCATTTGGTGTATTTCAGGTTAAGTTCCGCTCCGAGCATGATGTCTTTCATGTCGTAAAGGAAGAATTTTGTGTGCTTCTTCACTGCATGTTCTTCGCCCTCGCCATAGCCGTCGTAGTCGAGCAGAAACATTCCAGAATGGTCTTCAAAGAATTTGTCGGCATACAGACCGATGCGCCAGTTGTCGGTGTTGTAGTTAAGACGTAGAAGCCAGCTGCCAAGCTCGTCGCCCTCCACATTGGCATAAGCACCATCGGTGATGTCGCTTCCGCCTGGAATCAAGGCGTGCCAGAAGCTTTTTAGTCCATGACCGTTGCTAAGCCTTTCCATCTGTCCGTTTCCGTCGGGCATATACGTGGTGCCACCGAAAAGTGTCGCCATTTCCAAGCCAAATTCTAAGGAAACAGGATAAAGCTCTTCGTCTTTTCCAATGCGCAGATAGCCTGCTTTGGAATGAAACAAGGTGTGCTCTGCGTATTTGCTTTTTTGAGCGGTGAAGTCTTTCTGCCAGCTGTCGTCGGTGAGAATGCCGTAAGAGATGTGGCCTTTCAGTTGAATCCATCTGTTGGCAACAGGGATTGCCCAATATTCTGGCAACTCAAGCCTCACTTGTGGCACAGGGCGAGCATTTATTCCGAGGGTCTGCGCACCGGAAGACAATGCCGCGTTTTTCATTACCGGCAGTTGTTGTTTGCTTCCAACGGTAAGCTTGCCATGAAGCCAACGCACTTCCGCAAAAGCTTGCTGCACAATGAAACGGCTCGTGTTGTTGTAAGCCGCGGCGATGTCTATTCCATAGCCTATGCCCCAACGACGTGCAGAGTCGGTTTGCAATGGGCGTTCCATTGTAGCGCGAAAATATCCGTTGTTTTTTTCAAGCGAGCTTAGACCATATTTGTTGGCATTGAGCCATAGGGGAGTTTTGCCTTTTGAGAATGTAGACTGCCATTCTAATTTCGTTTCTATCCCGTGGGCGAGATTGCGCTTGGAAGAGTCGTGATTGTCAGTCCATTCCTGTGCGTAGGTGTTAGAATTGCATGCCAATAATAGAAGTGAAAGGCAGAAGATATTTTGTTTCAGGCGTTTAAAAGTATCGCAGTTTATATGTATCGCTGTTATTGCATCATTCATAATTTATTATGATTTTTATTACTATAACGTCTGTTTCCCTTGTTTATTGCACATATTTGCCTAACTTTGCATTAAAATAAAACAAAACCATATAGAATAATGAAGAAATTAAACTCATTTCTTGCGGCATTGATGTTGATGATTGGAACATCAGCGATGGCGACAACTACAGATAGCCTTACAATGCGCATAAAGGGTATGCGTTGCGATGACTGCGCTCATAAGGTGATGGATCGCCTGACAAAGATTAATGGGGTAGAAGATATTCAGTTTAATCTTGAGCGTCGCACAGCAACTGTATATTTCGATGGCTCAAAGACTTGCGCCGACTCAATTAAAGCTCCGCTTATCGGTACTCGCTATAATCCTACGAGCTACAGCCCGAAGGATGTAATCATACGCGGATTTGGATATAAGGTGGAAGATATGTATTGCCAGAATTGCGCTAATCGCCTTACAAAATGTCTGGAAAAGGTGGATGGCGTAGACAGCATAGCTCCGCATATAGATAAGCAGTATGTTTTCATTCGTTATGACGCAAACAAAACTTGCAAGGACAGTATCCGCAATGCTTTGCTTGGTGTAGGTTTCACTCCTGTGAATTATTACACTTCTAAGCAGATTTCATGGGCTTATTATCTTGTGCCGAAAGAGCAAGCAAAAAAAGCGGAACTTCTGAATGAGATGCTTGCCATTGATGGCGTTGATGATGTGGTGATGAACCCTTTGCGTGGCTCAATGGCTGTCACTTACGATAATAAAACTGTGAAAGCGGAGGATTTGCTGAAGCAGATTCAGGCTCTTGGAATAAAGGCTAAGTTGCCGAAACCTCATGTATGTGAGGAGAAAACTCAGAAAAAGAAATAATTCTCATTCCTTTAATGAGAACAACTTTATATTGTTTGGGGCGCAATCATGCGTCCCAAATTTTTACCTTTTAAAAACGAATCAATTTTATCACTCACTATGGCGTTTACTAAGATAACAGAGCAATCTTCATTATATCGTGATTTGGAACATCTCCCTGTAAGAACTTTACTTGAAAATATCAATGCGGAAGACCACAAAGTGGCTGACGCTGTGGAGAAGAATATTCCTGAGATAGAGCAGGTGGTGAATGCCGTTGCTGAAAGAATGGAGCAGGGGGGACGCTTGTTTTATGTCGGCGCGGGGACAAGTGGTCGTTTGGGAGTGCTTGACGCTTCAGAGTTGCCTTCCACTTATGGAGTTTCTCCCGATTTGGTCATCGGAATTATTGCCGGTGGCGAGAAAGCTTTGAGAAATGCTGTGGAGGGAGCAGAAGATGATGATATGGACGGTTGGTTTGAACTGGAGAAATATGATGCAAATGAAAAAGACAGCGTGATAGGAATTGCTGCTTCGGGCACTACGCCATTTGTCGTCGGTGCTTTGAGGGAATGCAAGAAGCGTGGAATTTTTACTGCCTGCATAACGAGTAATACTGGTGCTCCGATAAGCAAATATTCTGATGTCGCAATTGAAACGATAGTAGGGCCAGAATTTGTGACAGGTTCTTCTCGAATGAAGTCGGGCACGGCTCAAAAGCTTGTGCTTAACATGATTTCCACAACGCTGATGATAAGACTCGGAAGGGTGAGAGATAATAAAATGGTGAATATGCAGCTCTCTAATGAGAAACTTATTGATCGCGGTACGCGCATATTGGCAAATGAATTTTCAATCTCTTATGATGAATCTCGCGCTCTGTTGCTGAAATACGGAAGTGTGGCAAATGTGGAGAAGATAATGAAAAAGAGATGATATAATATAATATCTTTGTGAAGAGGTTATTATAAATAGATTTAGAGGTTTCTTTATAGGAAAAATAAAAACAGTTCGAGCTATTTGCCCGAACTGTTTTTATTTATTCATGCTTTGTCCGCATGACTTGTCTTTTTGTTCTTTACTTAGTAAGTGCTTCGTATTCAGCAGCCTTCGCAGTGTCGCCGATTACATAGTAAGCATTGTAAAGAGGATAAGCCCAAAGATTCTTACGATCAGGATAGAGTTCCTTTACTTTCTCATAGAGAGTTATGCTCTCTTTGTAGATAGGCATTGCCTTCTGCTTAGCGTTAGCTCCAAGAGACTTGTCGTTTAATACGCTGTTGCCATAAAGCAATGTTGCGCGAGCGCAGTTGTAAACGGCACTTGAATACTTAGGATCTGCTTCGATGGCCTTCTTGTATGCCTCAACAGATTTAGCAAAGTTGAGTTCATATTCAGCAACCAATCCCTGAACATAATAAGTGTGAGCAGCATTTGGATATGTCTGTGCTTCCTGTTCAGCGAACTTCTTCAAGCCAAGAGTGTCACGAGCGTCAGCATAGCTGTTCACCAACCACTCAAAGTAGTTGTTGTCGTTAGGATATTTCTGATGAGCTTTGAGAAGCACGCCACGATAGTTAGCGTCGTCCTTCATGTTCTGATAAGCGGCAGCAGCAATCTGGATAGCGTTCTGAATGTCGGCAGTATCGTTGATAGCTGTCTCAAAATAGCGAGTAGCAGCCTTGAAATCATTATTGTAATAGCTTGCAAGCTCTGCATAGAATGCGATTACAGGGAGATTGTCGCCATTGAGCTTTGACTCAGAGAATATAGGAGATTTGTAAGTATCTACAAACAAACCGAAAGCACCGGCAGCGTTTGAATAGTTACGACCATTGTAAGCGTCATTACCGATAGTAAGAAGATAGTTACGGCGTGTCTGCAAACGACCTGCGTTCTTGCTGCGGAATGCTGGCTTTACTTTTCCCTTCTCGTTAGGCATTTGGTCAAACTTGTCGCAGATAAGTGCGTTGTCATAAGCTGACTTGATTGCGTTGAGCAGGTTGGTTGTGTCGTAAGGAGCCGGAGATTGCTTCATCTGTGCCGCAATCATGTTCTTGTCGAGCACATCTTCGTCTTTCTTGCCCTGCTCCAATGCCAAGTCTACAAGCTTGTTATAGGCTTTTGCTTTATCAGCATTAGATAGAGTGGCTTCGGCACTCTTGATAAGACCTTGTGCCTCAGCATAGGTTCCTGCTTTGAGAATGCTCTTGATGTCTTGAGCATTGGCTGAGCCTGCAATCATTGCAGCTGCGGCCATAATAAATAATTTTCTCATAACCTTTAATTATTAATTATTATGTTTCAAAGTTATATTTCACACTTTATTGTTATTGCTTTTATTCTTCCGTGTTTTCAGGCTGCTCACCTTCAACAGGGCTTTCTACTTCGCTTTCTGATGCAGGAGCAGCGTTTTCACCATCTGCCTTGTTGTCGTTGGCAAGGTCGTCTTGATTCTTTGTCCATTGACGACGACTTTCTTCCTCAACGGCAGCTTCAAGCTCAGAACCCATTACCTTGCATACGCTTGCGATTACATCGCCCTTCTTTTCAAGGTTGATAAGACGTACGCCCTGAGTTACACGGCTCATGATGCGACATTCTGAAACAGCGACGCGTATTGTGATACCACTCTTATTGATAATCATGAGGTCGTTGGCATCTGTTACGCTCTTGATAGCGACAAGTTTACCGGTGCGCTCTGTTATCTTAAGAGTTGTCACGCCCTTTGTGCTACGATGAACAAGACGATAATCCTCAACGTAAGAACGTTTTCCGTAGCCGTTTTCGCTGACAACCATTACGGTTTCTTCTTCTGGCTTGTTTACGGCAACCATACCTACGCACTCGTCCTCACCATCTTCGTCAATCTTCATACCACGGATACCCATAGAAGGACGTCCCATGTTTCTTAGCTCGCTCTCGTTGAAACGAACGGCGCGGCCATTGCGGTTAGCCATGATAAGCTCGTTGTGTCCATTCGTCAGGCGAACATCAATAACTTCATCGCCTTCACGGATGGTAAGAGCGTTGATACCCTTAGCGCGTACATGAGAGTAAGCTGCAAGGATGGTCTTCTTAACCATACCGAATCGTGTAGCGAAGATGATGTAGTGACTATTGATGAATTCCTCGTCTTCAAGACCACGACCACGCAGACGCAATACAGCGCTGATGCTGTCGCCCGGCTCTATATTGAGAAGATTTTGGATAGCTCGTCCCTTAGAGTCACGTGCTCCCTCTGGAATTTCATAACACTTTAACCAGAAGCAACGACCCTTGCGAGTGAAGAACATCATGGTCTGGTGCATTGTTGCTGGATAGATAGACTCTGTGAAGTCCTGATCTCTGTGGCGTGCGCCCTTAGCGCCGACACCGCCACGAGCTTGTTCGCGGAATTCAGACAGAGGTGTACGCTTGATATAACCCATGTGGCTTATGGTAATAACAACAGGGTCGTTAGGATAGAAGTCCTCGGCGTTGAACTCATGCTCGTCCTGAATAATCTGAGTGCGACGTACATCACCATATTTCTCTTTTACTTCGTTGAGTTCATCCTTCATTACCTTCTTGCAAAGCTCTGGGTCTTCAATGATTTGCTGCAAATAAGCAATCTGCTTTTGCAATTCATCATATTCAGCGTGGAGTTGATCCATACGCAAGCCTGTAAGCTGAGACAGACGCATATCAACGATAGCCTTGCTCTGAATTTCATCAAGATTGAAACGCTTCTCCAAATTAGCTTGTGCCTCTTGTGGTGTCTTGCTTGCGCGAATGATATGAACTACTTCGTCGATGTTATCGCAGGCGATAATCAAGCCTTCCAAGATGTGAGCACGCTCTTGTGCTTTCTTCAAATCGAACTTTGTGCGACGTATTGTCACATCGTGACGGAACTCTACGAAGTTCTTTACGCAGTCACGCAATGTCAGTAGGCGAGGGCGCTGTTTTACAAGGGCAATGCAGTTTACAGAGAAAGAGCTTTGCAATGCTGTCATCTTGAATAATTTATTCAAAATTACATTAGCATTTGCATCGCGCTTGATATCGATAACGATACGCATACCCTGACGACCAGACTCATCGTTGGCATTTGAAATGCCTTCAAGCTTGCCTTCCTTCACGAGGTCGGCAATATATTCAATGAGTTGCTGCTTGTTTACGCCATAAGGTATCTCAGTAATAACAATCTTATCATTGTTTTCGCCTGTCTCGATTTCTGCCTTTGCACGCATTACGATACGACCCTTACCTGTTTCGTAAGCATTGCGTACGCCTTCCATACCATAGATATAACCGCCAGTAGGGAAGTCTGGGGCTTTAATGTATTGCATCAATCCTGCTACGTCGATATCAGGATTGTCTATATATGCGCAGCAGCCATCGATTACCTCATTAAGGTTGTGGGTAGGTATATTTGTTGCCATACCGACAGCAATACCGTTTCCACCATTAACCAAAAGGTTAGGTATCTTAGTTGGCATGACTGTTGGCTCATCGAGAGTGTTGTCGAAGTTGCGTGTCATGTCAACGGTATCTTTTTCAAGGTCATCCATGATGTGCTCACCCATCTTGCTCAATCTACACTCGGTGTAACGCATGGCAGCGGCAGAGTCGCCATCGACACTACCAAAGTTTCCTTGACCGTCTACGAGAGTGTAGCGCATGTTCCAGTCCTGAGCCAAACGTACTAAGGCACCATAGACAGAAGAGTCGCCATGTGGGTGATACTTACCGAGCACTTCACCTACAACGCGGGCACACTTCTTATATGGTTTGTCGCTTGTGTTTCCAATTCCGAGCATACCATAGAGAATACGGCGATGAACAGGTTTGAAACCATCACGCACATCAGGTAATGCACGAGCCACAATAACCGACATTGAGTAGTCAATATAAGAGGTCTTCATTTCCTCTTCGATATTGATTTTCAAAATGCGGTCTTGATCAATAGTTTGATTTTCGTCCATTTTATTTTATTGAAAGTTATTTTTATCGTTAATTTTGAAAACGTGTTTTAACTATAAAATCAGCGAAAAGGCTATTTAAATGCCTTTTATGCCATTTTTATGTTTTTAAGTTGTGCACAAAGGTAACAACTTTTTTCTAATTTATGAAAATATTTACTTCTTATTTTTGGCATATCCTTAAACAAAAAAAGATTGGTTATCTCCCGACAACCAACCTTTTTAACCTTAATAATCTAATACCATGAAAAACACAATGCAAAGTTATGTGTTTTTTTCAAACCCGCAATGCTTTCATGGTTTTAAATCAGTATGTAATAACGTTAATTAACTTACTTTGCGAATTTTGCAATTACTTCTTCGGCTGTTAATTGCTCCTGTTCGCCACTTTCCATGTTTTTGAGAGTGACTTTGTTCTGGTTTAATTCATCCTCGCCGATGATTGCTACAAATGGAATATGCTTTGCGTTGGCATAGCTCATTTGTTTCTTCATCTTTGCTTTGTCTGGATAGATTTCAGTGCGAACATTGGCAGCGCGCAGCTGTTTTGCTATCTTCTGACCGAATGAAATTTCCTTCTCTCCAAAGTTTACGAACAGAATCTGTGTGCCGATGGCTGTTTCTTTAGGATATAAATCCAAAGCATTCAGTACATCGTAAATTCTATCTGCGCCGAAGCTTATACCTACACCGCTAAGTCCAGGCATTCCAAATATACCGGTGAGGTTATCGTATCTGCCACCTCCGGTGATGCTACCCATAGGAGTATCAAGGGCTTTAACCTCGAAGATAGCTCCTGTGTAATAGTTTAATCCGCGAGCGAGGGTAAGATCCAATTGCAACTCGTTGTTAAGACCTACAGCCTGAAGTTGAGAAAGAATGAAGCGTGTTTCCTCAATACCTTTCATTCCGATTTCTGATGTGGCAAGGAGTTGCTCAATAGTCTTTAACTTGTCCTCGTTACTACCAGAAAGAGAAATAATAGGCTGCAATTTTTCAATTGCGTCATCGCTTACTCCATCTTCTTTTAGTTCGGCATTTACTCCGTCAAGACCAATCTTGTCGAGTTTGTCAATAGCTACTGTTATATCTACGATCTTATCTGCCTCTCCGACAACCTCAGCTATTCCTGAGAGAATTTTGCGGTTGTTGATTTTAATCTGTACGCGAATACCCAATTTCGTGAATACAGTATCAACAATCTGCATTAATTCTACTTCATTGAGAAGTGAATCTGAGCCTACGATATCGGCGTCACACTGGTAAAATTCACGATAACGTCCTTTCTGTGGACGGTCAGCACGCCAAACAGGTTGAATCTGATAACGCTTGAATGGTAATTGCAATTCATCACGATGCATTACCACATAACGCGCGAAAGGAACGGTAAGGTCATATCGCAGTCCTTTCTCGCATAGTTTTGCAGCGAGATGCAATGAATTACGCTCTGATAATTCCTCGTCTGTTATCTTATTCAAATAATCTCCGGAATTAAGCACCTTGAAAAGCAGTTTGTCGCCCTCTTCGCCATATTTACCCATCAGTGTAGACAGGGTTTCCATAGATGGAGTTTCTATCTGTTGAAATCCATATAGCGCATAAACTTGCTTAATTGTATCGAAAATATAATTTCTTTTCACCATTTCTTCCGGTGAAAAGTCTCTTGTACCTTTTGGTATACTTGGTTTGTTCATGTTTTATCGTTTATTTCCTAACTATTGTCTGGTCACGATCCGGACCTATTGAAACAATTGCGATAGGAGTTTCCAATTCTTCTTCCAAGAACTTGATGTAGTCCTTAAATGCTTGTGGGAACTCATCTTCGCTTGTCATCTTAGTCATGTCGGTCTTCCAGCCTGGAAGTTCCTTGTAAATAGGCTCAATGCCTTCCTCAATATTGAATGGGAAGTAATTTATTTCTTTGCCATTCTGCTTGTATGCTACACACGCCTTAATTGTGTCGAATCCGTCAAGGACATCGCTCTTCATCATAATAAGTTTGGTTACGCCATTTATCATGATAGAATATTTCAGAGCAACGAGGTCAATCCATCCGCAACGACGCTCTCTGCCTGTAACGGCACCATACTCATGACCTAATTGACGCAGAGTGTTACCTGTTTCGTCAAAAAGCTCAGTAGGGAATGGGCCTGCACCTACGCGAGTGCAATATGCCTTTGTGATTCCATATACATCGCCAATCTTGTTTGGTCCGATTCCAAGACCGATACATGCGCCTGCGCATATTGTGTTAGAAGATGTGACGAAAGGATAAGAACCGAAATCTACATCAAGCATTGTGCCTTGAGCACCTTCGCAAAGAATGCTCTTGCCCTCACGAAGAATACTATTAATCTCATGTTCGCTGTCTACCAAATGGAATTGCTTCAGATATTCAATACCCTCCATCCATTTCTTCTCAACTTCTGTCAAGTCGTAATCTGTGTAGTTCAGATTCTTAAGCATCTGTTCATGGCGTGCTTTATGAGCAGCGTATTTCTCTTCAAAGTTATCCAGAATATCGCCTACACGCAGACCATTACGACTTGTCTTGTCGGTGTAAGTAGGGCCAATGCCTTTGCCTGTCGTTCCTACTTTGTTCTTGCCTTTAGAGGCTTCAATCGCAGCGTCCAGCAAGCGATGGGTAGGCATTATAAGATGAGCTTTCTTTGAGATATGCAGACGGCTTTTAAGCTCATGTCCGCTCTTCTCTAATTCTTTAGCTTCGTCCATAAACAAATCAGGAGCAAGCACTACACCATTACCGATGATGTTTACCTTGTCGCCCTGAAATACGCCTGAAGGAATGCTTCTCAAAACATATTTCTGACCTTCAAACTCCAAGGTATGTCCAGCGTTAGGACCGCCCTGGAAACGAGCTACAACATCATACTTCGGCGTCAGTACGTCTACTACTTTACCTTTACCTTCATCGCCCCACTGTAAACCGAGCAGGACATCTACTTTTCCGTTATTCATTATTATATAACAGTATTTATTAATAGTATTAATTATTGCTTTTGGCAATTAGTCTGTGCAAAAGTACTAAAAAGAAAACTTAAACAAGAACATTTAGCTTTCTTTTTGGGGAGCATCCAGCTTCTTCAATGCCGATTGAATTAGCCTTTCGTAAAGCAATCCGAGATTAGAAAAATGCTGAATACAATTCATTACCGCATGCTTCAAGCCGATATTATCATTTTGCAGAGCTGTCATTGCTTGATCTATAAACTCGTTTATGCCTCGTTCGTTAGGCTCCTTTCCCTGCATAAATAGTCGTGCCAATATCTGATAAGCACATATCTGAGATGCGATATCTTCTGACGCCATCCATTTGTATGCAAGTGCAGGCGCGAAATCTAAGTGCTGATATAAATTGAACGCAAGCATTTCTGCCATTTCCTGAGAATGCGTCTGCTCCATCCATAATTCGGCAAGCTCAATTGACATTTCTTCTGCCGGCATAAGCAATGTGGCTAATATCTTACATTCCCTCACGTCGTCCTTCCATAATTCTATTGCCAATTGCGCGTTCTTGTCGTATTGCGCGGCTAATTGTTTAAGCTGTGGTAGGGTGAGTCCCCAGTTTATTTTGTAATCAAGGCCTTTTTCACGCATCGAGCGCGAAGCTACACCGTTCATGAACAGCCTGAACGATTTCTTGATTTCCTTTATTATGTCTTTTATATCGTCCATATATTATAATGTAGCGTATTCTTTGGAATATCGCATCATCTGGTGAGAATATGTTTCAGTGTAGTCTACTTCAACATCTGTTATCTCGCCATTTTCATCTTTAACTGGTTTCAGCCAAGGATTGATAAAGCCTTTATAAGGCGCGATATTTAGCTTAGAATAGCGTTCTTTTATTTCCTTATGCAGTTCAGAATCAATCTTTATCGCATATTTTTCTACGAGATTCTTCGCGCTTTCATAATCGCCTTCGCTCTTTATGCGCTGTATTTCGGCAAGCAATGTAGCAAAAAGTTTGCGCAGCTTCTCGTAGTCATTTATCTTAACGTAAGTTTTGTTCTCGCGTTTTATCAATTCTACAGCTCCGTCAGCGTGATCCAAAACCCAATATGCTATCAAAGCACGATTACGCATGTGGTCTTCCTCAATCTGTGCGCCGATATTGATTCTCACAAGTTGAGTGAGCAAGCCATTCATTATGTATGTATAATATTGGCTTTTATATGCGTCTTTATCTTTTAGCAATCCGAGTTCTATTAATTTTTCGTCTGCAATATAATAAAGACCGAACAGATCGGCTCTGGCTTCTTCTATCGTGCTTGCGTAAGATTTCATGGCATTCGGATCTACGCCCGGTAATAGCTGACCGCTTCCATGACCTAAGCATTCATGCAGGTCGGTATGTAAATCGTCGCATTGGTCACCATATTTATTAATCATGTCCAATGTATCTTTGTCAATCACATACTCTTCATAGAATCCGTTGCCATGCGCTGCTTTGTCGTATGCTTCTGTTAAGTTACCGATCGTTACGCTTTTGCTTCCATATTGAGCTCTTATCCAGTCGGCATTAGGCAGATTAATTCCAATGGCAGATGATGGATATTCATCACCTCCAAGCATAGCAGCGTTTATTACCTTGGCGGAAACACCTTTTACCTTGCTTTTCCTAAAGCGTGGATTAATAGGAGAGTGGTCTTCAAACCATTTCGCGTTTTCGCTTATAGTTTTTGTGCGCTTTGTCGCTTCTTCATCAACATATTCTACAAGACCTTCCCATGAACCTTTTATTCCGATAGGATCGCCATACACCTCAATAAATCCATTGATGAAATCCACGTCGCCTTCTTTTTGTTGTAGCCATGCTATAGAATAATCATCAAATGTTTTGAGGTCGCCTGTCTTATAATAGCTTATCAGCAGATTAATTATCTGCTTTTCTTCATCATTCTCGGCTACCTCCTTAGCCTTGTTAAGCCAATACACTATTTGCTCAATGGCATTGCTATACATTCCGCCTATATGCCATACTTTTTCTTTCAACTCGCCGTTTTCTTTTACGAGTTTAGAGTTAAGTCCGTAAGAAGGGTGTGCATCGCCTTGATTTTGAGCTTTCTTTTCGTAATAATCGTGAGCCTCATCTTGAGAAACATTCTCATAATAATTGCATGCCGATGCTTTTATTACGTCTGTGTCTGGATTTCTTGATACGCGTTTTGTCATTATGTTCTTGTCGAATATAACAGGCATAATCGTATCTAAAAAGTCTTCTATGGTTTCTCCTTCTTTTAAAGGTAAATTTTCAGCTCCTATAGATAGAAAAACTTTTCGGAGGAAATTTTCCGAAAAGTTTGGTATGAATTTATCACATCCATAATGGTGGTGAATACCGTTGGAAAACCAAACTCTCTTCAGATAAACTATCAACTCTTTAAATTCGCTTGACTCTCTGTCGCCTTTGTATAAATTTACCGCGCTTTCGAGAGCCTTACGTATTTGCAAGTTAAAGCAACCTTGTTGGTCGGTTGTGATATCTCGACCCATCAAGGTTGCTTTAGCTAAAAAGTAGATATATTTTTTTTGTTCTAAAGAAAGCTCGTCCCAACCTTTCAAGCGATAACGCAACATTTGCAAGTCAGCAAAGCGTTCGTCTGAATAGTTAAAATCGAGTTGCATTTCTTTATAACTTTATTTCTCTCCTCTGTTTCTAATTCCTCTGAGGTGACGTAATTTGTATTCGCGTGGTGTAGTACCGTTAATACGATAGAAAGACGCATAGAAAGATTGGCGATTAGAGAAGCCTACCATATCTGAAATCTCTTCCATATTAAGATTTCTATAACGCTTGTCTACGAGGAGCGCCATAGCCTCATCAATACGATACTTATTAACGAATGAAGTATAGTTCATGTGGAACTTTACGTTTACAACAGCTGAGATATAACGTGTATTAGTTCCGAGATCCTCTGCTAACTTTCTTGCAGAATAATTCTTGTCTTTATATTTCTTCTGTATAAGAATGACATTTAGAATCTTCTCCTGAAGTTCATCCATTAGCTTAGGACTAACTAAGGTGCGGTAAGCTGCATCCTTTTCTTTCTTTTCAGTAATGTTATACTTTCCCATGATTCTATATTAATAATATCTTGATTTATCTTTTATTGTTGTATAAAATTAATGTGTTATACCAATTCTAATTTATTTACTTGCAAAAATAGGAAATAATTTTAAAAGCGTCAATACTTCAAACTAATTTTTTTTCAAAAATACACAAAATGTCCTTATTTTGTACTTTTTTAAGAATAAATTCACCCTTGAATGTTCAATCAGAGAAAGACACATTCAAGGGTGATGGTTTGATCTTTATATTCTAAGTGTGCTTTGTTTATGCTGTATTTAGCTGATAAACAAGGCATGCGACATTAATTCTTGAACAAATCTTTTATGCCGCCAATGCTTCCAAGCATGTTTGTAGCCTCGTATGGCATGTAAACAATCTTAGACTGGTCGCCACTTGCCACCTGATGCAGCATTTGGATATATTTCTGAGCCAAGAGATAGTTGGCAGGATTTGTACTTTGACCTACAGCGTCTGTGATTTTTTGTATTGCTATAGCCTCAGCTTCTGCCACCTTTATGCGAGCCTGAGCTTCACCTTCAGCGCGAAGAATCTTCTGCTGCTTGTCGGCTTCAGCGCGGTTGATGGTAGCTGCCTTTTCACCCTCTGACTGCAATATCTGTGCCTGCTTCTCACCCTCACTTGTAAGAATTGTGGCACGCTTGTTGCGTTCTGCCTGCATCTGCTTCTCCATAGCCTGCAATACGCTTTGTGGAGGAGTGATATCCTGTAATTCTACGCGATTGACTTTAATTCCCCACTTGTTTGTGGCGTCGTCGAGCACGGCACGAAGTTTGGTGTTGATTGTGTCGCGACTTGTCAATGTCTGGTCGAGTTCCATCTCGCCGATGATGTTACGCAAGGTGGTTTGTGTAAGTTTCTCAATGGCATTGGGCAGATTGTTAATCTCGTATACAGCCTTGAATGGATCTACGATTTGAAAATAGAGCAAAGCATTGATTTGCATCTGAATGTTATCTTTGGTAATAACGTTCTGCTTGTCAAAGTCATAGACCTGCTCTCTTAAATCTATCGTATTGGTGTATGTGTATCTGCCGTTTCTTATGGTTACGATATCCTTAGCCCTATCTATGAATGGAATTATAACGTTGATGCCAGGCTTGAGGGTTGCGTAATATTTTCCAAGACGCTCAATAATCTTTGTCTCCGATTGGGCAATGATTACAAGTGCCATCTTTGCGAAGATAAGCACGAAAAACACTATTACTAATAGTGCGATTGTTCCGAATTCTAACATAAGTTTTAATCTTTTAGTTATGTTCTACAATATTGTTAATAGGTAATTTCTCTTTTACCGTTATAATTATTGATTCTATATTGACGATTTCAACCATAGTGCCTTTCGCGATTTCGTTTCCGTCAATGCTCTTAGCTTTCCAGTCGTCACCATCAACTTTAACTCTGCCATAGCCATTCTGCTCAATGGTTTCGCTTACTATGCCTTCGCGTGATATTAAAGCGTCTGCATTGCTAAGGCGTTCTTTCTTGCTGCTATGCAGATACTTAATGGCAAAAGGTCTTACCCAATAGATACTTAATGTAGAGAAAATAGCGAATAATAAAACCTGACTCCAGAATGGAATACCAAGCAGAGTACAAAAAATCGTGATTATAGAGCCTATAGCAAAACACATAATAAAGAATGTGCCGCTGCTAAGTTCCAATATCAGGCTCACGATGGCTATAATCAGCCAAAATAGCCATAAATTGTTCTGAATGTATTCTATCATATAATTAATTTAGGAAGATTATTTTTTCATGTTTTTATAAAGGCTTTCAGCCGAAACTGATTTAACCTGTTTGCGTGTGTTCTTTTGGCTTGATGTTTTTTTTGTAGAACGCTTGGTAGGCGTGCTGTTATTGCTTATGCCTTTTGCAGCATTGTAATATTTCAACGCCTCTGGCAGTTCTGTCTTGATAGCAGCGATGCGTTTTGCGTCAGAAGGGTGGTCGCTGAACATATCGTTTTGATTACCACCGCTTTTAGCTGCCATTCTTTGCCAAAAGGTTACGGCTACTCTTGGGTCGTAGCCTGCCATCGCAGCAAAGATTAACCCCATGTGGTCGGCTTCGCTTTCGTTGTCGCGAGAATATTTCAGATTTCTGAAAGAGAAACCATATTGCGCGATTGTGGCAGCAATGCTTGTCATGTCAGAGCCTACGCCTGCCGCGCCCAATATTCCAGCGCCAATCTGCATTCCATATTGCTGACGAATTTGTTTCGACATCTGCTCAGCGGAATGTTTTGCCACTGCATGAGCAATCTCATGTCCCAACACTATTGCCAATGAAGATTCATCTTGTGTGACAGGGAGTAATCCTTCGTAGACCACAATCTTTCCGCCAGGCATACAAAAGGCGTTTACATTATTGTCTTTCACGAGATTAAATTCCCAGCTGAAGTTCTTTACTTCATTAGCCATGTTGTGGCTTCTAAGATAGTTCTCCACGGCATTTGCCAAACGCGTGCCGACACGCTTCACCATAGCAGTATTTGTCGAGTTGGTAGATTTCTTGGCACTCGACATATATTTTGTGTATTCTTGATTGCTGAGATTCAATATCTGAGCGTCGCTTACGAGCAGATTTTGTTTACGTCCCGTTATAGGTACTGTTCTTGTTGTGCCACATGCAGAGAGCAAAGCCACAACGAATGTAATTAATAGAAATTTTGCTTTTCTCATAATAGTATGAATGTATTTCTCTTTTATGATATGTAATTTTTGAGAACAAAAATACGAAAAAAACTCTATTCCAATCTTATTTTTATCAGAAAATATGTGTCAATGTGTTTTTCTTATTACCTTTGCAGGCGGAAACAGGTTCACCTTAACGGTGATTAATAGGGAAAAGTGTGAGAATCACTTACAGTCCCGCTGCTGTGTGCAGTCTCTTTCCTTTTTCTTTATATGTGTGAAATGGGAATTAAAAATGAGGATAACAGAAATAGAGCCACTGGTCGTTTGGTCGGGAAGGCGTTATCCCTCAGACTGCGAGCCAGAAGACCTGCCTGATTCTTATTATTTTAATTTCGTCCTCGTGGGTTAGGCGTAAATTTATGTTATTCAAGAAAAAGCAAATAATTGTAATTGCGATGTCAATGTGCTGTTTTCAGCATGTTGGTGTGCTGTGTTTGTATGGCAATAATGTTATGCAAAGAGAGTCTATTGGGTTTACTGATGGTGCGTCTACGCAATCAAAAGATACAGTTGTAAATAACGCTATAAGACTTGATGGAGTGGAAGTTAAGGCTTCTCGTAATAGTAAAGAATTAAGTAGCGGAGTACCTGTTCGCTCGTTCGACAGAAACAGAATTGCCCAATTGGGAATTACTGATTTTACCGATGCCGTAAATCGTATGCCGGGCGTAGTGGTACGCGATTATGGGGGCGCGGGAGGTATGAAAACTGTATCGGTGCGTGGCTTTGGCGCGCAATATACAGGCGTGAGTTATGACGGCATAATGCTTAGCGAATGCCAGAATGCGTCAATAGATATTGCAAGATATTCTCTTAATGATGTTTCATCTATTTCTCTTACTCTTGGTGATGGAAACGACATCTTTGTTCCAGCAAAAAATAGTTCATCTGCATCTTTGTTGGAAATCCAGACTATGGACAGAAAGGAGGGAATGACTGCGCTATTGAAATTAGGCTCGTTCGGATACGTCAATCCGTTCCTTAGCTATAAAAAACGAATATCAGATAAACTTTTTCTATCTGTTTCGGCCGAATATACATATTCAGAAAACGATTATCCCTTTACATTGGAAAATGGGGAAATAAAGACACGCGAGCGCAGAACTAACAGCCAAATGAATTCTGCTCACGGCGAAATAAATCTCTTTTGGAACATTTCCAAGTATAGCGACGTGCAGGGTAAAGTCTATTATTACGACAATAATAGAGAGTTGCCAGGTATTGTGAGATATTACACAGATTTAAGCGATGAAAATCTCCACGATAAAAACTTTTTTTCTCAGTTGAAATATAATATTTTTCATGCAGACAAAATTTCCGTTAAGTGGCTGGGAAAATTTAATTGGGCTTCATCAGAATATCGTAACGGACTCTACAAGGATGGATCTCTTGACGCAACTTATTGGCAGAGAGAGGCTTATTCTTCTCTTTGCGTATTATATAATCCATGTCGTAATGTCTCGTTTGACTATTCCATTGATTATAGTTACAACAATCTTAACAGCAGCAAGGAAACCGACCAAAAGCCATACCGAAATACTATCTTTCAAAGTATTACTGCCAAATACCAGTCGGACCGATTTACCGCTATAGCTCGTTTGCTCCATTCTAAATATATAAATAATGTAAGAGTCGCGGAAGCTGAACCTGCTAAAAACATCAATAGATTTTCTCCTTCTATATCTATTTCTTATCGCCTGCTGAAAGAAATGCCGTGGTATGTGAGGGCTTCTTATAAAAACATTTTCAGATCGCCTACATTCAATGAATTATATTTCTATCATTATGGCAGCACAGATCTTTTGCCGGAGTCTACAAATCAGATTAACGTAGGCTTCGCAATGTCAAATGGCGTAAAAACAGAAAGCGAAATAAATTATAGCTTCACTTTAGACGCATATATTAATAATGTGAGCAATAAGATATTAGCCGTGCCTTATAATATGTTCGTATGGCGTAATATCAATGTAGAAAAAGTGCATGGAAAGGGTATTGAGGCAAGCCTTAATTTAGAGAAAGATTTGAATAAGAAGCATGCTATCAATCTTAATGTGTCTTACACTTTTCAGCGCATAATGAACGCATCCAACGAGCATTCACAATATTATAAATATCAGATTGCTTACACTCCAAAGCAATTTGGAAGTGTATCTTTAGGATGGAACAATCCTTGGGTAAATGTAGTTACTCATGTTATTGCGTCTTCCAACAGATGGACTAACAATGAGCATTATGATGGAACATGTATTGATGGGTATGTGGAGTGTGGACTTTCCTTCATGCGTACATTCACTATAAACAAAAGTTCCATTGACGCCCGACTCGATATAAAAAATATCTTCGACAAACAATATTGCATTGTAGCTAAATATCCTATGCCAGGCAGAGCTTTTATGCTGAGCGTGGCTTATAAATATTAAAATATGAATATCACTTATTTTTAATTACAAAATAAAAGAATGAAAAAACATTTATTGAATTTTGCCATGCTTATGATGGCTTTTGTGTCGTTTACTTCATGCGACGACAATGACTCACCTTCTCAGAAAATTGTTCTCGACAAGGTTTCTGCTTTCGTTATTAACGTGGGTAATCATAGCTCAAACATTAATGGCAGTATTACTGCCATTGATGTAGCTTCGTGGGCAGCAACTCCTAACGCATTCAAGAGCGTGAATGGCGTGGAGCTTGGTGGTACTGTGAACGATGCTGTTGTTTATGGCAGCAAACTTTATGTCGTCGCAACAGACGAAAACACTGTTTGGGTGGTAGATAAGAAGAGTATGAAGAAGATTGCTCAGCTAAGCACAACAACCCTTATGGGTAATGATAAGGGCAAGCAGCCACGTCATCTTGCTGTCAGCGGCGGTTATGTTTTCGTTGATACTTATGATGGCTTTGTCGCTCAGATAGATACTACCTCTTATGCTTGCCACAAGACAATAGAAGTGGGTTCTTATCCTGAGGGAATGTGCGTGAATGGCAATTATCTGTTTGTCGCAAATTCTGATTTGGCCAATCAGGTTAATGCTTCTGTCGCACTTGTCAATCTAAATACTTATGAAGTTACCCAGATTAAGAGCGACCTTATTAAAAATCCTAAGTCGGTAGTGGTAATGCAGGATGGTGCTTACGTTCTCGACATGGGATATTATGAGACAACAGCTCCGTATGCTCAAAAGGATGCGCATATCGTGAGAATCACAGGCAATATCGGTAGCTTCGGGGTAGAGAAAGTCGTTGACGCTACAGCTATGGCGTGCGATGTAGCCAATGGTTTTATTTACTTCATCAATGCTCCTTATGGCAGCAGTACGGCAGCTACTTATAATGTATATAATCTTGCCTACAGAACTACTTCTACCTTTACTCAGACTGGTGTAGACAGCCCTACAGGAATATTCGTTGATCCAGTTACAAATTATGTTTATATCACATCTATGAGTTTGGGTGAAAACGGCTATGCTGATTATTTTAAGAATGGTTATATGAATGTTTATAATCGTTCAGGCGAATTGCAGCGTAAGGTAGATGTGGGTGTAGATCCTGAGGCAATGGTATTTGCTTACGACTACCACATAGAATAATATTTATCTTTCATAAGGAATGAATATAAAACATTTATTTGTTCTGACTTTTATTAGTGCGTTGCTGCTTTGCTCATGCGGAGCAGGGCGCACTAATTCCGTTGGCGCAAATAGCGGAGATACCGTTAAGCTGAAATATGCTCGCCTGCTTACTATCGTGAAGCACGACCATTTTTCGGAAGTACTTGTCGCCGACCCTTGGCATAAAGGAAACACATTGCATAAATACATACTTGTGCCTCGCAATGAGAAAATGCCAAATGATTTGCCGAATGGGACAATCGTCCGCACTCCTCTCAAAAAAAGCATAGTATTTACATCGGCACACTGCTTCCTTCTTGCTTCTTTGAATGGTTTAGATGGTATCGCCGGCGTGTGTGATGCGCAATATATACTTGACAAACAGGTAAAAACTCTTATTTCAAAAGGAAAAATAGCCGATTGCGGTAACGGAATGTCGCCTGTCGTTGAAAAGATAATTAATATCAAAGCCAACGGAATGCTTATTTCTCCTTTTGAAAACAGCGGTGGATATGGCAAGTTAGAAGAGATAGGTATTCCAATTATCGAATGTGCTGATTATATGGAATCTACGGCTCTCGGCAGGGCAGAGTGGATGAAACTTTATGGAATGATTTATGGCAGAGAGCATGAAGCCGATTCTCTTTTCGCTGTTGTTGATTCTTCATATAATGCGTTGAAAACAAAAGCGAAGAATATGCCTAAGGGACTTTCTATTATTACAGAGCGCAAAACTGGTTCTACATGGTATATGCCGGGAGGAGAAAGCACTATGGGGCAGATTATCAAAGACGCTAACGGCACGTATGCCTTTGCCAATGATAAGAATAGCGGCTCGTTAGCCCTTTCGCCTGAACAGGTGCTCGCAAAAGTTTCCGACGCAGATGTGTGGGTATTCAAATATGAGGGCGACAGAATGCTTTCTCGTGAGGATTTGCTAAGCGAATATCATGGCTATGCCACTTTGAAGAGTTTTAAGACAGGTAATATTTATGAATGCAACAGCACCAAAATTCCATATTTTGATGAAGTGCCATTTCGTCCCGATTTTCTTCTTCGTGAGCTTATTATTTTGCTTCATCCTGAAGTAAAAGGGAATTTAAGATATTACAGCAAGTTGTAATGCGTTGCTTCGATATATACGCCATATTATATAAAAAAGATTATATATGAAAAAGATATTGTTGTTTTGCGTGGCAATAATGTTTGTCGCTAATCTCTTTTATGGCTCGATAGATATTCCGGCAAAAGAGATTTGGAATATTCTTACCACAGACGAGTCGTATAATGAGTCATGGCGATTTATCATTCTTGAAACCCGTCTGCCACAAGCTATCACGGCTTTGCTTTGCGGTGCTTCTCTTGCCACTTCCGGACTTTTATTGCAGATTGCTTTTCGTAATCCTTTAGCCGGGCCATCTATCTTTGGTGTAAGCTCAGGAGCAGGTTTAGGCGTGGCCCTTGTCATGCTTTTGCTTGGCGGTTCGGTAGGAATGGGAGCTTACAGTTTCGGAGGATATTTAGCGATTCTTTTTGCAGCGTTTCTCGGAGCAATGATTGTCACGGCAGTTATCTTCTTCTTTTCTATAATCGTGCGCAGCAATACGATGTTGCTCATTATCGGCATTATGGTGGGCTATCTGTCTTCAGCGGCAATTTCTCTGCTTAATTTCTTTGCCACCGAAGAAGGAGTGCGTTCCTATATGGTATGGGGCATGGGAAATTTTGGCGGAGTGTCAATGGCTCAGATACCAGTCTTTGCCTTAATCTGTATTATCGGACTTACATTCGCTTTATTGCTTGTAAAGCCTCTTAACGCAATGCTGTTAGGAGAGCGTTACGCAGAAAATCTTGGAGTAAACGTTTCTCTTCTTCGCAATATCCTGCTTCTTGTTACAGGACTTCTTACGGCTGTTTGTACTGCCTTTTGTGGGCCAGTAGCATTTATCGGGCTTGCCGTACCTCATATCGCAAGACTGCTTCTTTCTACGGAAAACAATCGCTCACTTCTTCCAGCTACAATTCTCTGTGGCGCGTTTGTTGCTTTGCTTTGCAACTTCATTTGTTTCCTGCCACGCGAACATGGAATGATTCCTCTCAATGCTATTACGCCATTGATAGGCGCGCCTGTCATTATCTATATCATAATAAAAAAGAAGTAAATCAGCATCGTAAAAACGCTGATTTACTTCCTTATAATAACAAACCTAAATTATTTACTTCTTTTTAGCCGGAGCTTTCTTTGCTGCCGGTTTCTTAGCTGGCTTTTTCTTAGCATCCATCTGCTCACGAATCTTGTCGCTTTCAGACTCTATCTTTTCTATCTTAGTCTGCAAACGCTCAATCTCCTTTGTCTTCATCTCAATCTCATCGCCTTGATTCTTAATTGTTGTAAGAAGAGAGTTGAGCTGATCGTTGTCAATATCCATAGGGTAGAGAGCCTGTACTCTTCCGATGAAGTCGCCGAGAATATTCATATAATTGGTGAACGCATCGAAAGGACTGCTGTAAATACCTCTGTCCAATCCTACATTTGACGGCTTTGTTGTCATAAAGCGGAAATTGTTGCTTGCCTGCAAGTAGTCCCAGTCTTGATTCAGTCGTGGAGAGTTGGCTATCATCACGCGGTCGGCAATGCTGTAAAGTTTATCAAAAGCTTCACGCTGCATAGGATTTCCGAGCCATGTGCTCACGTCGCGTTCTTCGTCTACCCAGCTCAGAGAGTCTGGCACATTGAGAGCTGAAATACTCTTTGTGCGCGCGAATATCTCCGAAGGAGTGGCGAATGTAATTCCACGAGATTTAGCGCAGGCAGGCAGAGCTTTCATAAACTCAAGAATGTTGCTTGACAATGGTTGCGCAATGCCGAGGGCAGAAAGCTCCATAAATATGTTTACTATCTGTTCCTCGTTAGGCAACTTCGCTATTCTGTCGATGTAGTTGTCGGCAAAGAGAGGATAGCCTTCCCAGTCGCTATTGTTGAATCGCAATGAGATATCATCACTGAAAGTAATATCTCGAAGCAGCAATTTGAGTTTCGGATTGAGCGCGCAATGATAAACGTAGTGAGGTGATTTCCAGCCCAAAACATGTTTCGCTCCCTCGGTGAGCATACCCTTGAATCCCATGTGAGCTGCCAAGCGACCAATCTCGTCGTTGTAAATCAAAGAAGAGTTGCGAAGCACCTGTGGAGTCTGTCCGAAATACTCCTTCATGCGAGCCATCTGGCGTTTCACTTCCTTTTCAAAACACTTTTCGTTGATGAGTGAAGAAAGTCCGTGAGAATAAGGCTCGGCAAGAAATTCCACGCAGCCTGTTTTGCTCAGCTCCTGTAATTTGTCGAGCACTTCAGGAGCGTAAACTTCAAGTTGCTCCATGCCGACACCGGAAATAGAGAAAGCCACTTTAAACGCGCCTTTAGCGTCGGCTATCATCTGCTGAATTGCGTTAAGAGCTGGCAAATAAGAACGCTGCACGATATCCGTGATTGAGCGTTCGTTCTCATAATCGTCGTAATAATAATGATCGGCACCTATGTCGAAGAATCTATAGCGTTTGAGATGCGTTAATTGGTGTATCTCAAAATATAGGCATATTGTTTTCATATATGTGTATGTTATTTCTTTTTTGTTGGTTGATGAATTTGTGAAGTGGGGCAGAGATGTTATCTCCAGCCGAGAGTGCGCTCATAAAGTTCGCGTATCCATAATCCCACCTTTTCCCATGTTATCTGGTCTACTTCTTTCTTTCCTTCTTCCTGCAGATAGGTGAAAAGACTTTCATTATGGCAGATAGAATACATTGCGTCTGCCAATGCGTGAACATCCCAATAATCCACCTTTATGCAGTTGTTGAGAATCTCGGCGCATCCGCTCTGCTTTGAAATGATTGTAGGAGTGCCGCATTGCATAGCCTCAAGAGGAGAGATACCGAATGGCTCACTCACAGAAGGCATTACATAAACGTCGGAATCCTTCAGGCATTCATACACCTGCTTGCCTCTCATGAAGCCAGGGAAGTGGAATCTGTCGGCAATACCACGCTCTGCCGCAAGATAAATCATCTGATCCATCATGTCGCCCGAACCAGCCATGCAGAAACGTATGTTGTTTGTGCGGTGCAGCACCATATTCGCAGCTTCCACGAAATATTCAGGGCCTTTCTGCATAGTCAGTCGTCCGAGGAAAGTCACTACCTTTTCCTTGCCTTTATGATTAGGGCGTGGAATATCGGCAAGCTCCTTTCTCAAAGGATAAACGGCATTATGCACTGTGAACACCTTCTTAGGGTCTTGGTGATACTGATTGATTACGGTCTGCCTTGTGAGTTCGCTTACGCACATAATACAGTCGGCATTGTTCATACCGTCGATTTCAATGCCATATACCGTAGGATTTGGTTTTCCGCGTGAGCGGTCAAACTCCGTGGCGTGCACATGTATGCACATTGGCTTTCCCGTTACCTGTTTTGCGTGAATGCCGGCAGGATAGGTGAGCCAGTCGTGAGCATGAATGATGTCAAAATTCTGTTGGCGAGCCACCACACCGGCTACTATGCTGTAATTGTTTATCTCCTCGTGCAGGTTATCAGGATAACGACCGGAAAACTCCATGCATCCCAAATCGTTTACATTCATGTAGTTGAAGTCGGCATAGATGTGGTCTCTGAGTTGATAATATTCATCGGGGTGCATGACATTGCCTATACGACTTTTTACATAGTCGTAGTTCACGTCGCGCCATGCAATTGGCACGCAGTTCATCGCTATGATGTGGGCGTTGCTTTGATCTTCATCGCCCCAAGGTTTCGGCAGGCAGAAGGTAATGTCGATGTCACCCTGTGCGTGCAGTCCTTCGGTGATTCCGAAGCTGGCGGTGCCTAGTCCGCCTAATATATGTGGAGGATATTCCCATCCAAACATTAATACTTTCATAAAGTGTCTGTTCTATATATAGGTATATATATTGATGTGTTGTTGTGTGTGTATTGAGTTATTCTTTGTAGCTGTATTTCTCAAGCATTTCCATTGAGCGAAGAATTTCAGCCACATTCATTGCGAATGATATACCTCCGCGTCCGCGGTAAGGAGGATTTCCGTCGAAAAGCTCAGGAATTGTGCCGACACAGTGGTCTGTCATCTCGTCTTCATATCCCACCATCTGTCTTTCGATGAAGCTGAGTCGCGTGCGCTTAAACACTTTCATGCAGGCTTCCATATAGAAACCGCCAAGCCATGGCCATACTGTGCCCTGATGATAAGCGTAGTCGCGTTGGCTCTGTGGACCCACATACATAGGATTATATCCACCGCTCTTAGGAGAAAGAGAGCGCAATCCCTTAGGAGTGAGTAGCTCGCGTGTGCAAATATCGAGCACGCCTTTCTTCTGTTCCGGTGAAAGTGGAGAATAGTCAAGAGCCACAGCGAAAATTTGATTCGGGCGAACGCTCCAGTCAGAAATCTTTCCGTCTACATAATCAAACAGATATCCACAGTCGTTGAGGAAGATGTCTACGAAATTCTTCTGCACTTTGTCTGCCAACGCATTGAGCTTTTCAGCAGTCTGCGTGTCGCCGGCTTCTCCTCCCAACGCTGCCGTAAATCTTAAAGCATTATACCATAAAGCATTGAATTCCACGATATAACCAGTGCGAGGCACGATAGGCTTGCCGTTGCTTGAAGAGTTCATCCATGTGCAAGCTTTCTCCTTGCCGTTAGCATAAACCAGTCCGTTTTCCTTCATGTGGAGGTTAGGATGCTTGTCGGCGAATATGAATGAGATGATATCTCTCAGCAACTTGCCGTATTTCTCCACGCATTTCTCATGGCTCACCTCACGGGCATATTGCTGCACTGCCCAAACGCACCACAGAAGCACATCGGGCTGTTCCATCTCATATATCTTCACGGAAAGCGGTTTGCCCTCCATAAATTCATATATACCTTTGATGGCTGTCTGCATTACTATTTCAAAGTTATTGTCTTCCTCTATGGAAAGAGTCAGACCAGGCAACGCGATAAATGTATCGCGCGCTCTGCATTTAAACCATGGATAACCAGCCAGGATGTATCTCTCGCCGTTGTTCTTGTTGTGGAATTGATGAGCAGCGTTTACAAGGCAGTGGAACATGTTGTCACGAGGATGACGTTCTTCCACCTCTTTCTCAAACATCGCGCTTAGGCCTCTTGTCTTGCATTCAGACGTAGAAGCCGCAAACACTACGCTTTCGCCTTTCTTTATGTTCACCTCAAAATATCCAGGCACATAAAGGTCTTCGTTGGAAGCATATCCGCGCTCCTGTTCCTTAGGATATTCTATTCCGCGATACCAGTCGGGGCGATAGATAAACTCATTTTTTCTGCTAAACTGCATATAGAGATTAGGATAACCTGCATACATACAGGTGCTTATGCCGCCCTCCACGGGAGCATAATCTCTGCTTGCCACGCCGTTTTCGTGCGTGAAATGCTTCACGCTGCGGAATGCGAGAAATGGCTGAAAACGCAGTTTAGTGTTAGAGTGTGCATCTTCAAGAGTGTATCTTATCAAAATGCGGTTCTCATAGTGTTGGAATACAACTTCCTTTTTCAAGATAACGCCACCTACGCGGTAAATCGTCGTTGGCACCTTGTCGCAGTCAAACTCGCGAATGTACTTATGTCCTTTCGGGCTGTAATTGTTGTTTTGGTATCGGTGCAGCCCAAGATTAAATTCCGCGTCATGCTGCACGACTGTCACGTCGAGCGAGGACAGGAGCACATGGTTGTCGTCGTCGAGTTCCGGCACAGGCACGACGAGAAGTCCATGATATTTTCTTGTGTTGCAGTCAACAATTGTAGAGCACGAATAGGCACCTGAACGATTAGTGCGAAGAAGTTCTCTTGGCAGAGATTCTTCCAAGTTGGTCATCAGAGCTTTTTCAAAACGTAAATAACTCATATATATTGTTGTGTGTTAATTATTAGTTCGTTTTTGTAATCGGGCGAGAAAATTACGCCCATCTTTTTCAATTAATCAGGGATAAGGAAATTAATCACCTCCTGTTCCACTGTTATCGTGAATCCTCCTTTCGGAGTGTGCATCAGTCTGCCGTCTATTCCTACCAAAGCGTTTTCGGTGGAAATCACCTCAACTTTTCTTGTGCGGTAGGGGGCTACGTTATGGTGATTCAGAATCTTTCCTCTCAAAAAGAGATAAATGCCCTCAAGCAGCTGTGTTATTCCCGGATTTTTCACCAGAGTCACGTCAAGCTCGCCATTGTAAGGCACAGCGTTCGGAGTCTGTCCGTAGCCAGTGCATGAGCCTATGCAGATGGTCATTATCCTTCTTTTTATCTCGTCGCTGTTTATTTTCAGGTGCATTTTGTAGTCCATGCGCTGAAAAATCAGCAGAATAAACGAGAAAAGGAATGAAAGAGAGCGCAGTCCGAGCAAATGCCTTGTCTGTCGGCGCAGGTTCATGATTACCGCTATCAGTCCGATGTTAATGCAGTTGGCAAAATATCGGCGACAGCTTTCATCGTGTTTGTTTTTGTATCTTATGCAGCCGAGGTCTATTCGGCGCACGCGATGTTTCTTGAGTCCGCTTATCGTTTTTTCATAATCACCCTCACGCATATTCCAAAAATGGGCGAAATCGTTCATCACTCCATTAGGAATTATTCCAAGGCTTATGGTATCTCTCAGAGTAGAATCGGTCTGCATCAGGCAGTTAATAGCGTCATTTAAAGCCGAGTCGCCGCCGATGATAACGATGGTCTTGTATCCATTGTTTATCATCATCTTAAAGAGCCTGTCCACGCTGCCACTGTTCTCGCTCTGCACGAAGTCGTAGGCAATGCCTTCTTTGTCAAAGGCTCTCTGTATTCGTTCTAAATGCTTCTTAGGACATAAAGCGATTCTCTTCGGGCAATAAATCACGCCCCAACGTCTATTCTCTGTCATTGTGATTAGCGATTTTCTTTATTTCTTTTATTTTGTCTTCCATCGGCTGCATGGCATCAATCCAATGGATGGTGAATCCACGTCGCTCCATGCCTCTAAACCACGTCATCTGTCGTTTGGCAAACTGATGGATAGCAATCTCCAGACCATTGAGCATTTCATCGTATGAAGTCTTCCCGATAACGTGTTCCGTAATATATTTATATTCCAGTCCGTAGTATATCAGGTCTTCACTCTTAATGCCCTGCTCAAGCAGCCCCTTTATTTCGCCCACCATGTCTTCCTTTTCAAGGCGTTCATGCAGTCGGGCTGTGATGCGTCGGCGACGTTCGTCGCGCGGAATGTCAATACCTATTATTACTGAGTCTACAGGGGGAAGTTCTCGTTCGGGGGTAGGGTGTTCCAGATTATAGGTTTCTATTTCTATCGCCCTTATTGCCCTTTGAGCCGTGTCTACGTCTGATTTGTTGTGCATACACGAGCCTGTCTTCTTTTTCAGCTCCTCGAGCATCAATGTGAGTTCTTCAAGTGTCTTTCCCGATAGTCTTTCTCTTAGCTCCTGATTTTGTGGCACCGGTGAAAGTTTATATCCTCTTAACACCGATTCTATATAAAGTCCTGTTCCGCCGCATAATATAGGCGTAACGCCTCTTTGCGTTATGTCGTCGTAGGCTTTATGGAAGTCTTGCTGATATTGAAAGAGATTATATTTCGAGCCTGGCGGACATATATCTATGAGGTGGTAGGGAATGTGTTTTCCGTTTACTGTGTAATCCGCGAGATCCTTACCTGTGCCGATGTCCATGCCACGATAAACCTGCCGACTGTCGGCGCTTATAATCTCGCCGTTTATGTCAGCCGCTAAAGCTGCTGCCGTGGAAGTTTTTCCACAGGCTGTAGGTCCAAGTATGGTTATCATGTCGGTTTTCATGTCTCGATTGAATCTCTTTTATTTTTGTTTCAAATTTTGTTTGATTCTAATCAAATTACTTGATTTTAGTCAACTTTCCTTGGCAAAGATAAATCAAAAATGAAAAATGACAAAATAAAACATGCTATTTTTTCATTTCTTCACTCGCAAAGGTCAAAAGATACCTACTTGTTATTACAAAATTAACACAAATGCTACCTCCACTTTTCAAATTACGCATTTCGAGGAAACCCTTTTCTGTAGCCGTGAACGGCTCTGTCTTCATGTCGTAATATTCCAGATTTTGTTCGGAGAAATATTTATAAGTAGTCTCTTTCGCGCTCCAGATAGTCAATCTTTCTTCTGTGGTGTCGGCATGTTCATCTTTTCTTATGAATTTGTCGGCTATTTTGTTCACTCTGTCGCTCCTGTATTCTATGTCTACGCCAAGTCTTCCCTCGGGGGCTGTCATTATCACCACAAATCCTCTCGTGTGGCTTATGCTTATGGCGTGTTGGTTGGTGAGCAGTGGCTTTCCGTCCTCGTTGTGTGTTATCTTTGGCGTGTCGGTAGGGAAGAGGGCATGAAGCAAAGCACGCTCGGCAAGATATTCCATCTTGCGAGTCGTGCTCTTATAGTTTGCCACGTCTTGCGCGTATGCTTTCAGGCAGTCGTTATTTTCAAGGAGTTTTTCGGGCGAAGACTCCATTTGCCACATTCCAAGACGTGCCTTGTCGCTTATCTTTTCTATTGATATTAAAGGCATTGCTTACTTATTAATATATTGGGCACACATTTCTGCGCATCGCTCGCCATCCACGCCTGCCGAAACAATTCCTCCGGCATATCCCGCGCCTTCACCGCAAGGGAACAATCCGTTTATACGCACATGCTGCAATGTTTCGTTGTCGCGCAAAATTCTTACTGGCGAAGAAGTGCGCGTCTCGATAGCAATTAGGCAAGCCTCATTGGTGAGGAAGCCGTGATGTGCCTTTCCGAAATTCTTAAATCCTTGCTGCAAACGCGTTACGATAGGGCGAGGCATCCAAAAATGCAACGGACTGCTTATCAATCCCGGAGCGTAAGAGCTTTCCGGCAAATCATAGCTCAGGCGATTGTTTACGAAATCAGACATTCTCTGAGCAGGTGCCGTCTGCTTCATGTTGCCTTGCTGCCAGCACATTTTCTCTAATTGTTCTTGCATCTTCATCATGCAGAGAGGATCATTCTCGTCGGTAGGCTCTCCGAGGGCAAGACCATTTATATCTTCCGGATGCAGTTCCACCACCATTCCGCTGTTGCTCCATTTCGTGCCACGGTTGCTTGGGCTCATGCCGTTTACCACAATCTGCTCATTGTCTGTCGCAGCAGGCACTACAAATCCACCAGGGCACATACAGAAAGAGTAAACGCCACGTCCGTCTACCTGTGTCACCATTCTGTATTCGGCAGCAGGGAGATATTTTCCTCGGCCGTTCTTATTATGATATTGTATCTGGTCGATAAGCATTGATGGGTGCTCCAATCTTACGCCTACAGCCAGACCCTTAGCCTCGATTTCTATGCCGTCGTTAGCCAAATAGCGATACACATCTCTTGCGCTGTGACCTGTAGCCAGAATCACAGGGCCACGGAATGTCTTTTCCTCGCCCGACTGCAAATCCACGGCTCTAATTCCCTCCACAGTGTCGCCATTTATGATAAGGCTTGTCATCTTTGTCATGAAATGCACCTCTCCGCCACATTTCAGAATAGTGTTGCGCATATTTTCTATCACCCTCGGCAACTTGTCTGTGCCGATGTGGGGGTGAGCGTCAGACAAGATAGAAGTTGATGCTCCGTGCTGGCAGAACACGTTCAAAATCTTATCCACGTTGCCACGTTTCTTAGAGCGAGTGTATAGCTTGCCGTCGGAATAAGCTCCCGCGCCGCCTTCACCAAAGCTGTAGTTGCTTTCGCAGTCCACCTTCTGAGTCTTCGTGATCTTAGAGAGGTCTTTCTTTCTCTCTCTCACGTCTTTTCCTCTCTCCACGATTACGGGGCGCAGACCAAGCTCAATAAGCTTTAGGGCAGCGAAAAGTCCGCCAGGCCCTTCGCCTACGACTACCACCTGAGGTTTGCCTTCCACGCTGGGGTATTCCGTCTTCACATAATCTTCCTCCTGTGGAAACTCATTTATGTAAGCGTTCACCGTGAGGTTTACATATATATTGCGCTGTCGGGCATCGATGCTGCGTTTCAACACTTTCACGTGTTTTATCGTGCGCGCGTCGATACCTTTATCTTTCGCGATATAGTCTATTATGCTTTGCTCGCTGTATGCTTGCTGTGGCAAAATCCTTAGTTGATATTCGTTTATCATTTTGTTCTGATTTATTTCTGCAAAGATAGCACAATTAATGTTGAAAACAAAAAAACGATGAATCTCGCGTAATGCGAAAATCATCGTTAGTGCTATCTGGTTGTTTTAATGTTTGAGCCTCTTGTCGGATTCGAACCAACGACCCCGAGATTACAAATCACGTGCTCTGGCCAACTGAGCTAAAGAGGCGGGGTGGGCAAGCTATTCGTATCGCGTCGCTACAACCAACTACCCTTGCTACGTTCCCGTCCTGGGGGGATTCGAAGGGAGCTGACCGTACGAGACTTACCCGTATTGCTTTTTTGCGAGTGCAAAGGTAATGTTTTCTTTCCGTTCTCGCAAATAAAACGCAATTATTTTTCTAATATTTTTCATATTTCGTGGCAAAGGCTTAATTTTGCGTTCGCGAACGGTTTCCTCGCGCGTACATATATAATATACTCATCATGAATCCAAACGTTACCCAACAGAATATAGACGGCAAGAGCGTAATCATCATCACGCCTGCCGAAACTCCCTCTCATATTACCGTGATATGCAACAGCATCAACGACGAATGGCGCAAGATATGGCATTTCTGCGAAGAATTGCGTTGCCCCGACATAAATCTCGTGCTCATTTCGGGATTGAAGTGGGACGCAATGCTCACTCCGTGGCATGCCGACCGCATCGTCACCCGTCGCGACAATTTTGAGGGCAGAGCCGACGAACATCTTGCATGGATAGGCGAGAAGATTTTGCCGTTGTGTCCCGACGGGAAGCGCATCATCGCCGGATATTCTCTCGGCGGACTTTTCGCCATCTATTCCGCTTATAAGTGTGATTACTTCTCTGCCATAGCTTCCGGTTCGGCTTCCGTGTGGTTTCCTCGCTTTCTTGATTTCGTGCTTGGAAATGATTTCATGCGTCGCCCCGAAGCCGTTTATCTCTCATTGGGCGATATGGAAACAAAGAGCAAGAAACCTCAGCTTCAGCTTACGGAAAGTATCATGCGCCAGATAAATGAGCATTATCTCTCGCTCGGTCTTCGCTCCACGTTTGAGCTTAACCCTGGCGACCATTTCACCGATTACGATCTACGCCTTGCCAAAGCAATTACTTTCTGCGCTTCCGCCTTAGCGCGATAATAATTCGTTTTAAGGCGATTGAGATAGTAATCAATCTTGTTCATCGCTTATAAAATTACTAATTTGATTTCAAAAAAGCATTTTGATAAAGTGAAGATAGTGATTTGTAAATAAAAACGTTTTGATGAAACGATCGGTTGCAATTTTGTAAATAAATCCGTTTTTTTTTGAGAAACAGGTGTCGTTTTCCAAAAAAAAACGGATTTATTTACATTTCAAGAGCTGTTTTGATTTTCAAAACGTTTTTATTTACAAAAAATCATTGTTTCAAAAAATAAAAACGCTTTTATTTACAAAATCATGACCATTCAGATTTTCAAAACGTTTTGTTTTACAAAATAGGGTAGTGTCGTTTCATCAAAACGTTTTTATTTACATTTCACTTTGAATTTTCATCAAAACACTTTAATTTACATTTTTATTTGTAACTAATTGCTGTCTAAGTAATTAAAAATCCCCCGAAAGCCATGTGATGAAATGTTATCCTGTGTGTTAGAAAAGACTTTCTGGGGGATTTTATTTAAAAAGCTAAAGTATGTCGTGTTATTTGCCTATTGCTTTCAGGTATTTTGTAAGCGCAAGCATATAGTCGGCTTTTGCTTCCGCAAGTTTGTTGTTTGCCATGCGATTAGATGTTTGAGCGTTAAGCAGATCGGTCATCGTTGAGCTGCCTGCGCGATAGTAATTCTGATTTAATCGGAGATTTTCCTCGCTCGTGGTTACGCTCTGGCGCGCGATAAGGGTTTGCTTGTAAGCATTATCCAAATCGTTGTATGCGCTCTGCATCTGAATCAGAAGTTTCTGCCTGTTGTCTGTTCGTGTCTGCATAGCCTGCTGTTCTGCCAGGCGAGCTTTCTTCACTCCTTTGTTATCGCTCCACCACGCACTGATAGGAATAGAAAGCGTAGCCATACCCATAATGTTGGCACGCCCCTTGTCGAAATTGTAATAAGTGCCAGCCGCGCCCACCGCAAGAGTAGGGAGCATTGCTCCACGTTTCAGCTTGGTCTGCAAACTGGCTGCCGCTACGTTCTTATCAAGCAATGCTGCCTCGGCGCGATTGCTGAGAGCGTCGTTGAAATTTACGAGGTAATCCGTGGCAGGACGAATGTTTTCATTGAAAGAACGCACGATGTCGAACGCTTTCACATCTTCAGCTCCCACATACTGCGCAAGCACAAGACGGCAAAGAGCGATGCCGTTTTCGAGTTTCAGGCTATCGGAGCTTAACTCATCCTTTCTTAACTTCACGCTCAGCAAATCGCCTTTCAGCTTTACGCCCACTTTCACAGCCAGTTCAGCGTCCTTTTCTATGGAAGAAACCTGCTTCTGCGCTGTGATTATAGTATGCTGATTTTCATAAAGTTTTGAAAGCTGATAAAAGTAAGACTCCGTAGTCTGAATTATCTCGTCCGTGGTCTGTCGCATTATGAGATTCTGCACTTCTGAATTTACCTTTGCGAGTTTGTTGGCATTGTGAATTTGTCCGCCTGCATAGACAGGAAGCATAGCCATTACTCCCGAAAGAAGTCCGTGGTCGAGAAGCGTAAGGCTCGTGGGAATGCCCGAAAGAGCCACAGCGTCAATGCCCATAGCCGTAGCCATATTGCCAAGCTGATTTATCTGTTTGCCGTCGAGCGAAGCCTTTACTATGTCCCTGTCGGCGTGGAAATATCCCGCGCCTGCCTTAACCGTGGGGAGATACTTCGCGCGCATCTCCTTTTCTGTTTCGCCAGCCTGCTCTATGCTCAACTTCTGATTGCGCACCTTAATGTTGTTTTGCAACGCCATCTGTCGGCACTCATCAAGCGTAAACAAATGCTGCTGAGCGAAAGATGGATGTGCGCCACCCATCAAAATGGCGCACATCAGGATTAATATATTTCTGTTCTTATTCATAATAAGCAAAAGAATGTAATTTGTCTATTTCTTGAATTTCAAACTCTTTGTGTTACGTGCAAGCAACCAATAGCCCACAGGTATCATCGTTACGATGTAGAACATAGTGAAGATAGAGCCGAAGAACACCGTGCAGCCCATAGGTCCCCACATAGGGTTGTTGCTTATCACCATTGAGATAACGCCCATAGACGCCGCAGCCGACGTAAGGGATATAGGGCGCATACGACGCTTGGCAGCTTCAAGGGCAGCGTGCTTTGCCGTAAGATGATGTTTATTCCTAAGTTCCTCAGCGTAATCCACCATGATAATTCCGCATCGGGAAATGATACCCATAAGCGAGATAACGCCAAGAATACTCGTTATGCTCAATTCCTGCCCCATAACGCCGATACCGAGAACCATGCCCGGCAAAGCAAACGCAAGAGAAAGGAAGATGAGCAGAGCGCGATTGATGTTGCGGAAATGGAACAGCAGAATCACGAAGATGATAACCACCGCTATCACAAGTCCTACAGCGATCTGTGGCTCTACAGCCTTGTCTTTTTCTCTCTGACCGGCTATATTTATGGAAACGCCTTTCTTATGTGGCACGCTTTCATATATCTTTATAGCCTTGTCGATAGCTTTGTTCATGTTTACTCCGCGCGCGATGTCGCTCATTATGGCAACCGTTCTCACACCGTTGTATCGGGTGATTGTAGCTGTCTGCCATACCGGCTTCAAACTTGCCGTCTGTCGCATAGGCACATTCATGCCCGGAAGCATTCCGCTCACGTTGGCATTCTCAAACTCGTCGATACTCTGGCTGCCGCTCGTATGCTCTTTCAGCACAATGTTAATCTCGTCGTCGTTTTCCCATACCGAGGTGAGAGGAATGCCGTCGCCGAAGCGTGTGGCGAGATTAAGGCTCATCGTTGTGGCTGAAATGCCGAGGCGCGAAGCTTCATCAGCGTCGAGTGCTACATTAATGGCAGGCAATGTGCCGTCGCTGCTGCTTCTCACGAGGCGGAAGTCACCATCCTTGCGCATCAGCTTCATTATGGTGTCGGCAGTCTCATTGAGGTCGGCTAAGTTCTCGCCCTGCACTCTTACCTCTACAGGCACTGTAGCGTCGTTGTATTCCAACTGCTTAAACCTCACTTTCGCCTCTTTGAAATAGTGGGCGTATTTGTCGGTGTAATCGTCGAGCAGAGCCTGTGTAGCTTCATCGTTTTCGGTGTTTACGATAAACTGCGCGAAATTGCTGCCGCCCAATTGTGGGGCGTATGCTGTCTGGAATCGTGGCGAGCCAGAGCCGTAGAATGTTGTGATATTCTTCACTCGCTCGTCTTTCTTCATTATGTCGCGCAGAGAGTCAGCCACTGCTGCCGTCTGTTCCAATGCTGTGCCCTCTGGCATATATATTTCTACCGCAAACTGGTTGCGCTCAGCGCGTGGCATAAGCTGCTGCGGAAGATGCGCCAGCCAAACTACGCCAAGCACGATGGAAACAAGTCCAACGCTGAGAGTGGCGTAAGGATGGGCGAAGCACTTTGTAATGGCTTTGTCGTAATAGCCCTGCACATAGTCGAGCAGCGTCTTCTTGCTGTTTGCGTCCTTTTTAAGTCCTTTCTTCACTATTACATATTGAAGATAAGGCACGAGCAGAAGGGCAACAACGAGCGAAGTGCCAAGCACTATCGACATGCTCTTAGGAAACCACACCACGAAGTCGTGATACATACCCGTGAGCGTTGCCATGAGAGGGAAGAAAGTGATAGAGATGGCGAGAGTGGCAGAGAATATTGACTTGGCAAATTCTCTTGAGCTGCGCGCGGCAGCGTGCCAACGGCTCATTCCCATATCGATATATTCCACATAGCTGTCTACAATCACGATGGAATTATCCACAATCATTCCGAGCGTCACGATAAGCGCGGCAAGAGTTACAGTGTTGATTTCTATTCCGAATGCGTAAAACAGTCCGATAGAGATAAGAATCGTCACAGGAATGGTGCTTGCTGCCACGGCAGCTACCCTTAACGGCAACAACAGGATAATAACGATTACCACCGTAACGATGGCAAGCACAAGTTCGCCGAGGAAATGAATCACGGAGTCGCCCACCACCTGACTTTGGTCGGTAATGGTAAACACATTCACGTCGGCAGGCAAATGCTTCTCAAAGCGTTCCAAAATCTGCTTCACCTTTCCTCCAAACGCCACAATGTCGTTGCCCTCGTTCATTTCTATTGAGAGCACAAGGCATTTCTTGCCGTTGTTCTTTATGTAAGAAGAAGGGTCGGGATATTCGCGCTTCACTGTGGCAATATCCCTAAGTCTGATTACATTGCCCGAAGGGTCGGAATAGACAATCTGGTTGGCCACATCGTTCTCTGTGTGCAGAGGTGAAGTGATGTGGATAGGGCGAATGGTTTTGCCGTCGTCCACGCTTCCGCTCATAACTTTCATGCCCTGACTGTGCAGCTGAGCTAATAGCGTGGCGGTGTTTATGCCGTAAGCCGATAGTTTATCCCTGTCTACATATATGCCTATCTGCTCTTGTTGCTCGCCATAGACTCTGAGGTTAGACAATTCGGGAATTGTGCGCAGCGAGTCTTCCAGATTGGTCATTATGTCGTGTAGCTGGCTGTAAGTCTTGGTGTCGCTTTCCAGCGTGATGAGCATTGCGCTCGTGTCACCGAAGTCGTCGTTCACAATTATCGCAAGCACTCCCTGCGGAAGATTGGCCTTTTCCTGCTGAGCGCGGATTTTGAATTTGCTCCAAAACTCATCCTTGTCGATTATATTATCGTTGAGAGTGATATATACATAGCATACTCCGTCCTTACTCTTAGTGTAAGTGTCTTTTTTCTTAATCTCCTTAAATCCCCACAGGAAACGCTCCAAAGGTTTTGCCACCTGTGTCTCCACATCTTGCGCCGTAGCTCCTGGATACACCGCCACCATCACGCCTTGGCGTATGGTAGTGGTAGGAAACTCATTCTTCGGCATTACAAAGAGAGAGTAAACGCCAAAGCCGATGAGAGCCACAACCACAAGCAGCATTATGCGCCAATAGTGCATGACGCTTTCTACTATATTCAGTTTTCTTTTCATTTCGCAATCACTTTACTTCCTTCGCTAACTTCGTCCTTACCGCTTATAATCACATTGTCGCCGACATTCAGCCCCGACGTTACAATAACGCCCTCATTGCAGATGTCGCCCACGCTGATTATTCTTTTCACGGCTTTTCCATTCTCTGCTATCCACACAAACTGTTGCTTCTCGTCGGTAAGCACTGCTTCCTGTGGAAGAATGATAGCCAGAGAGTTACGGCTTGCGCCCTCAATGTTTGTTTTAACCGAACATACCATTCCTGGAAACAGCTCGTGGCGAGGGTTGCCGAGCGACAGCTTCACATCGTAAGTATGAGAAAGCACATTCGACTGCACTCCTTTTTCAGCCACTACGCCAACGAAGCTCTTGCCGTCGAGCGCGCTCACGGTGAACGTCATTCTGTCGCCTTTCTTCACGTGGGCAATCTCTTTCTCAGGAATTGCCACTTTCACTTTCACCTGGTCAATCTTCACGAGTTTAAAGCATGGCACGCCCGGCGCAACGTTGCTTCCCTCGCTAATCTGTTTTTGCGAGATGTAACCGCTAAAAGGAGCACGCAAGGCGCAGTCGTTGAGCGATTTTCTTGCCATACGCTCAGAAGATACAGCCTGCGAGAGCTGAGTTTCTATCTGCACCCACTGCATTTCCGTTATCGACTGCGCGTCGTGCAACTGCTTCATTCTTCGGTAGGCGTCTTGTGCCTGCTTCAGCGTGGCAAGTGCGATGTTGTGGGCGTTGCGTGCCGTCTGAGGGTCGAGGGTGGCGAGCAGCTGACCTTGCTTCACTGCCTGTCCTTCCTCCACAAAAGTTCTGTTTATCGTGCCCATTCCAGCGAAGCTGAGCATTGTGCCCTCGCTCTCTTCAATAGTGCCCACATAGGAATGACCATCGGCCGTAGAAGCTTCTTTCACGGCATAGACACCCACCTTTAAAGGCTCATCGTTTGTCTTCTCCTTGCTTGTGCATCCTGAAAGCAATAATAAGCATGCCACGCAAGACAAAGTAATTTCTTTCTTCTTCATTTTCTACATGTTTTATTGTTTTGCTAATTCGTTCATCTTCAATGGATTTTAAATCGTCATATCGGCTGCAAATATAGACATAATACGTTTTCGGGGAGTAGTCAAAAAGCCTTCCGCCTTGGGCTGATATTCCCTTAAAAGCACTTTTGACTATCAAAAAAGCACATAATTCCTTTCCTGAGTGGTTGAAAGTGCATATCTTAGCACCGTGATTTCATTTATAAAGACTTGACTTACATGGTTTTTAATGCGGAATTAAAGGATATTGTAGCCGATTACAGCAATATTGACTATGGCGACAACGACCTCGTGCTTATAGAGGATGTGAAGTCGCAAACCATTCCCAGCGACATCGTGAGAATGGGCTTTAATGTGTTTATGCTGTGCGTGGAGGGCAGCCTACGCTTTGAGGTGGGCGGCATGGTGGTGGATATGCGCAGCGGACAGGTGTTTGTGTGTCCGTCTGCCACGATTGTGAATATCACTGCCGTTTCCGACGATTACCGCTGCCTCGTGATGGGTATTAGCGACCAGTTGCTGAAATCGGCCATCAGCCCCTACGAGGAAATATGGAACAGGGCCATATATATTAATAAGATGTATATGGTGAATGTGGAAAGCGAAGATGTGGAGAAAATCTCTGCCGTGTATTACGCAATGAAAGGTTTAGTGGAGAATAGGCAACTAAAACTGTATAAGCAGATTATGCACTCGCAGGTGCAGACCACTCTGCTTTATTTCTGCTCGTTGATACAAGACATGATAGGCGATGAAGACAGCCCAAGCGCGGCAAGCCGTTCAAGTGAACTTTTCTATAAATTCCTCAATGTTTTGAGGGCGAGCAAGGTGAAGCGCCACAGCGTAGACTATTATGCCACCGAGCTTTTCGTTTCCAAGAAATATCTCTCTGCCGTATGCAATGCGGTGAGCGGAAAGACTGCCCACGAATGGATAAAGGAATATGTAAACGAGGATATAAGCAATTATCTTCTGAAATCGTCGCTTAGCATTAAGGAAATAGCTTTGCAGACTGGCTTCCCCGATATGTCCACCTTCGGGAAATACGTGAGGAGGGAGTGGGGCTGCACTCCGCAGGAATTTAGAAGCAGGGCATAACATTTTTAAGTCCAGCCGTTGTGCTCTGTGCGGATTTGCGTTTCCGCCGATAAGCTTCGCTATGCTCTGTCTTGCGTGGCGTAGCTTATTTGTTTTTAGGACAGAATAAAGCGTAAGAAAGAACTGATTTTAGTATTTTTCGCCTTGATATTTATCTTCATATTGATTTTTGTTTTATATTTGCGATGTGAGTAACACATAACTAAAAACATAAGAATATGAAGAATTTACTATTTGTGTTCTTCTCGGCTCTTGCAATAGTAACCGTGATGATAAGTTGTTCTTCAAATGATGATGACACTTATGATGTGGAAATTGTTCCGTATGTACGTCTTAATATTATTCCAAGCAACACCAACGAAGCTCTTTTGACACCCAAACAAATAGCACGCTGGGGAGAAGCTATATCTTATAAAGAGGACGAACATCTTGGTTTTGGTTTCGACGCGAAACAGCGGGATACAAGTGAAACAACCCCTGCGTTGCTCCTGTCGTGTGAGTTCATAATGCAGCGTGACGAGAATCAGCATGACCCACATAAATATACTTTTAAACGTGTAATTGGCGCTACTGATGTTGTAGTAGAGCGTTTGATAGGAGTGCTTGCTAATGGTGATACGATTTTTACCGACCCTATATATGGTGATTGGGGTATTAATAGAGGATATTACGCTGATGTGGATGTGAGAAAAATTGCGTATCACGTAATAGACACTATAGGCTATATTCCCAATAAGGAATTAAGAGCTATAGTAAAAGAAGCTACAGAAAAATGGAAAGATGGCGACTTCAATGCTGTGAATAAGATATTCAATGAACGTTTCTTTATTACGCCAATAAATGGTAAAGAATGGCGCGCACTCAAAGCAAAAGACGAGCAATAGTTATTTGTTTTTAGGACTGAGCGTCTGTCGGTATTGCGTAGGGCTCATGCCGAGGTGCTTGGTCACGTAGCGTGAGAAATAAGAAAGACTTGCAAAGTTCATGCGGTCGGCAATCTGCGTGAACGAATATTTATTGTCTTTCAGCATGGCGGTAATCATCGGTATGGTGTAGCGGTCGATGTAGGAGGTGACGCTTGCGCCCGTGAGACGGCGCACGGTGTTTTCAAGGTATTTCACGGAAACATTCAGATGGTCGGCATAGAATTTCACGTCGCGATGGCTCTGGCTCGCTCCGCTTTCAAGCAGGGCAAGAAAACCTTTGATTACGGCTGACGTGCGGTCTGTGCTAATCACTTGAGCGTTGTTGCGCGCGTGAATGCCGAATAGGTCGTACATCATCGTGAGCAGCATGCTTTCTATTGCTTCTTTCTGAAATGCGTGCGCTCCGGTAAGAAGTCGCGAGCGAATGTGGCGAATATCTTCTAAAAATAGGCGCGCTTCTTCCTCTGTGGTTTTCAACACTGGGTTTTGAAACAGCTGAATAGCTCCGCCTATGCCGAAATTGTTGGCCGGAAGAAGATTATATAGCATCTTGTTTGGGGCGGCAAGAAATTCCACTTTTATAGTGCTATCCGTGGAAACCATATTGCTGATTATGTCGGTGCGAGTGGAAACTACGAGGTCGCCTTTGCCGATGCGGAAGCTATGCCCATCGAGCACGAAGCTGCCTTCACCCTCCGTGCAAGCCATGTGAATGCAGTAATCATTTAGCTGTGGCGCGTTGATTTCTTGAAAATCATAGCCGTAGCATATATTATATTCCTTATATTCTTCCATTGCATCGACAAAAATAAAACGAAAATGCGACATTGTCAAGCGAAATTATGTAAAAAGTGAAAACAGAGGGGGAATTTGTGAAATACAACGTATCTTATTTTGGCATAACTTTGCAATCGTAAACAAGTAAAGAAAAGAAGATATGCAAAATCAAGAAGAATTTCAGATGACGACACCTTATCCTATAGGCAAGCTCAATGAGGGCTATGCGCAATATTTTATCGGCAACAGCTATCTTGCCGAGATTGAAACGGAGAAAGGAGGACCACTGAACGTAACTTTTGAGCCTCGTTGTCGCAACAACTGGCATGTGCACCACGGACTTAATCAGGTGCTCGTGTGCGTGGCAGGTCGCGGTTGGTATCAGGAGTGGGGCAAAGAGTCTGTGGAGCTGAAACCGGGCACTGTAATCGTGATTCCTAAGGACGTGAAGCACTGGCACGGAGCTGCAAAAGACTCGTGGATGCAACACCTCACATACTTTGCCAACACTGAAGAAAAGACTTCTACCGACTGGCTTGAACCTGTAGGTGATGAACTATATAACGAACTGAAATAAAAGGAGATATGAAGAAATTATTAACTATTGCTCTAATGGCACTAAGCCTTACGGGCGCAAACGCACAAAGCAAGATGAGAAACAATATAGCGAAGCAGGAACTGAAACTCACGGAGAAGTGGGACAAGGTGTTTCCACAGAGCAGTAAGGTGAGCCATAAGAAGATTACATTCGTAAACAGATATGGCATTACGTTGGCTGCCGATATGTTCATTCCTAAAAACGCAAACGGCAAACTGCCTGCCATCGCCGTGGCAGGACCATTCGGAGCAGTGAAGGAGCAATGCTCAGGGCTTTATGCTCAGGAAATGACAGAGCGTGGTTTCCTCACTATCGCTTTCGATCCATCTTTCACTGGCGAGAGCGGCGGACAGCCTCGCTATATGGCTTCTCCCGACATCAACACCGAGGATTTTCAGGCAGCGGTGGATTTCCTCAGCACAAATAAGATGGTGGATGCCAACCGCATAGGAATTATAGGTATATGCGGATGGGGTGGCATTGCCCTTAACACGGCAGCTATCGACACTCGCGTGAAAGCCACTGTGACGAGCACCATGTACGACATGAGCCGTGTGAATGAATATGGCTATTTCGACTCTATGGACGAAGACGCGCGCTATGCTGCCCGTGAAGCTCTCAACGCTCAGCGCACAAAGGACTATGCACAAGGCTATTACGAACTGGGCGGCGGAGTGATAGAGAAAGAGCAGATTACGAAAGAAACGCCATGGTTTGTGAAAGATTACTATGATTATTACAAAACTAAGCGCGGTTATCATGAGCGTTCGCTCAACAGCAACGGCGGATGGAACAAGACAGGCTGCATCTCATTTCTCAACCTCAAGCAGTTGCAATTCTCTAAGGAGATACGCAATGCCGTGATGATGATTCATGGCGAGAAGGCTCATTCACGCTATTTCTCGGAAACGGCTTACCGCAACATGACCGACGGCTCTAAGTATGCTTCCAACAAGCTGCTTTACATCATTCCGGGTGCTTCTCACATCGATCTTTACGATGGTGGAGAGAAAAAGGTGATACCTTTTGGCGCAATCACCGATTTCTTTAATGAGTATCTGCGCTAACTTGTTTTGATTTGTCTCTATTCCTAAAAACAATATAGAAAAACATGTTTTGCAAATGACATCGCTTGCGAACGATGTCATTTTTTATTTTATAAAATCACTCCGCTCCAGAATCTCCTCCATTTCTACCCATCATTTTGTCCCGAAAAAGTATCAATTTGTCCTAAATTGTTAATAAAACAAAAAACAAATCGGGGCAATTATTTTTCTCTCGATTGTTATTGTCAATCCATAATTTCTGACTTTGTGTGTTCCCTCTGCCAGGGAAGCAATAGAGAGGAATAATGTTATTAATAATAGACTTACTTTTTTCATGTCGTCTCGGTTTTTGCAGTAAAGATACGTAAAAAATGAATACGTTCGATACTTTCTGGAGCAAAATAACCACAGCCGACACCTACCGACAAGCCTTCAGAGAATCCCCAAGGCAGGAGAGGGAGTGGCGATAGGGGAGAATTAGCCCCAGCACAGTAAAAGAAGCTTTATAAGCGACACTCCTTATTTATATATAAAGGCTATGCAATCGGCAAATAGGCTGGCATAGCCTTTTTTCTTGAATAAATATTTGGCTGTTTGATTATTTTACTGTAATTTCGCACATGATTATAAAAAACTAATTTGTTATGGTTATTAACATCACATTCCCGGATGGATCAGAGCGTACGTATGCTCCTGGCACAACCGGTCTACAAATCGCCGAGAGCATCTCACAGGCTCTCGCTCGCAACGTTGTATCTTGCGGTTTTAATGGTGAGATTATAGAGCTCAACCGCCCAATTCAAAAGAGCGGCTCTATAGTATTTTATAAGTTTGAGGACGAAGAGGGCAAACACACTTTCTGGCACACTTCTGCCCATTTGCTCGCAGAAGCATTGCAGGAACTTTACCCGGGTATCCAGTTCGGATTCGGCCCAGCTGTCGAGAATGGCTTCTTCTATGACGTAATGCCAAAAGAAGGCGACGTAATCTCAGAAAGCGATTTCAGAAAAATCGAAGACAAGATGCGTGAGCTCGCGGCAAAGAACGAACCTGTTGTTCGCAAAGAAATCTCTAAGGCTGACGCTTTGGAATTCTTCAAGGCCAATGGTCAGGAATATAAGTGCGAGCACATCGAGCAGGATCTGCAGGACGGTACAATTTCAACCTACACACAGGGCAATTTCACAGACCTTTGCCGTGGTCCTCACTTGATGAACACTGGTTCTATCAAGGCAATCAAGATTACAAGTGTTGCCGGCGCGTTCTGGCGTGGTGACGCCAAGCGTGAACAGATGACTCGTATCTATGGTATCTCTTTCCCAAAGAAAAAGATGCTCGACGAATATCTCGCTATGCTTGAGGAAGCAAAGAAGCGCGACCACAGAAAGATTGGCAAGGAGATGGAACTCTTCTTCTTCTCAGAGAGAGTAGGTAAGGGCCTTCCTATCTGGTTGCCAAAGGGCACTGAGCTTCGCTTGCGTCTTCAGGACATGCTCCGCAAAATCCAGAAGCGTTTCGGCTATCAGGAAGTAATCACTCCGCATATCGGAAGCAAGAATCTTTATGTAACAAGTGGTCACTACGCTCACTATGGTAAGGATTCATTCCAGCCAATCCACACTCCAGAAGAAGACGAGGAATACATGCTTAAGCCAATGAACTGCCCTCACCACTGTGAGGTGTTCGCATTCAAGCCACGTTCTTATCGTGATCTTCCTTTGCGTATCGCAGAGTTTGGTACTGTATACAGATATGAGAAGAGCGGTGAGCTTCACGGATTGACCCGTGTACGCTCGTTCACACAGGACGATGCTCACATCTTCTGCCGTCCAGACCAGGTGAAGAACGAATTCCTGCGCGTGATGGATATTATCCAGACCGTGTTCAAGATATTCAATTTCCAGAACTTCGAGGCACAGATTTCTCTGCGCGATCCTAAGGACAAGGAGAAATACATCGGCTCTGACGAGGTTTGGGTAGAAAGCCAGAACGCTATCGTTGAAGCATGCAAGGAGAAGGGTCTTAACGCTAAGTGCGTAGAGGGCGAAGCCGCTTTCTATGGTCCTAAACTCGACTTCATGGTGAAGGACGCTATCGGCCGTCGTTGGCAGTTGGGTACTATTCAGGTAGACTACAACTTGCCACAGCGTTTCCACTTGGAATACACCGACGAGAACAACGAGAAGCAGACTCCTGTAATGATTCACCGTGCGCCATTTGGCTCTCTGGAGCGTTTCACAGCCGTACTCATTGAGCACACAGCAGGTCATTTCCCATTGTGGTTGATTCCTGACCAGGTTGCAATTTTGCCTCTTTCTGAGAAGTTCAACGACTACGCTAAGCAGGTGCGTAAGTTCTTCGATGAGAATGGCGTTCGCGCAACTATCGACGCTCGTAACGAGAAGATAGGCCGCAAGATTCGTGACAACGAGTTGAAGCGTGTGCCTTACATGATTATCGTCGGCGAGAAGGAAGCCGCAGATGGATTGGTATCAATGCGTAAGCAAGGTGGCGGTGAGCAGGCTACAATGCCGATGGCAGAGTTCGTAGAGAGAATTCGTGCCGAAGTAGCAAGCCAGCTCGAGGCAACCAACATTCATCCAGCTGACGAAAACTAATTTGATAACAAGAGAATAATATCTATATGCGAAATTCTCAATAGTTTTTCCGTCTTATGGATAATATTCCTTGAGACATAAACATTAAAATGATTTGGGCAACGAAGATTTTTCTATTTTTCGTTGCCCATTTTTGAAAGAAGCAAATATTACCTTAATTATATGCCATGATATATAAAAAGGTCTTGATTTCTTCCTCTCTAAAAATAAAATTATATGTATTATGATAAATAGAGATTTAGTAATACTACTCCGCAACCTCGCCAATAAGTATGAAACCGAGGATTTTCTGAAAGAAGACCCAAGCAGATTTATGCACGAGGTGGAAGGACAAAAGAATCAGGAAACTATCGCCTTTATAGCGTCGTGCCTGAGCTATGGCTCGCGCAAACAGTTTTTCCCCAAGATAAGATACATCATAAAATGCAGCAAAGGCGATGTTTACAACTGGGTTCTTAACAATAAATTTGAGAAAGATATTCCAGACAACGACGAATGCTATTATCGTCTATACTCTAACCACATGATGAATAAATTCCTCCACGCCCTCTCGGATATGCTTGCCATTTATGGTTCTCTTGGCAATTATCTGAAGCGAAATTGCCTGAGCGCGCGAAATTTTAATTCTGACGAAAAAACTACTGCTCTGGAATGCGTAGAAGCACTGAGCGAATTTTTCACTCAGAAAGGCGTTGAGGTAATCGTGCCTAAAAATACAAAAAGCTCATGCAAGAGAGTCTGCATGTTTTTAAGATGGATGGTGAGAGACAAATCGCCTGTAGACTTGGGATTATGGGCAGATTTCATTGACAAAAAGTCGTTGATAATGCCATTGGACACTCATGTGATGCAGGAATCGCGCAATTTGGAGCTTACAGGCTCAAAGACTGCTTCAATGTCTACCGCGATAGAACTCTCGGAAACAATGCTCGAAGTGTTCCCCGACGACCCTTTGAGAGGAGATTTCGCCCTATTCGGATTAGGAGTGAACAAGGGTAAATAGAAAAGTTCTATTTATCATAATAACAATCTCAATCTCAAATAAATCTGTATCTTTGCATAAAAAGACGCAAACTATTGATTTTGAGAACGAAAAATAATAAGAAACAATGGAGATAACAAAATCAGAATTCGTAATATCAGCCCCGACTTATACGCAATGTCCTAAGGACACAAAGCCGGAATACGCCTTCATAGGTCGCTCTAATGTGGGCAAATCGAGCCTGATAAACATGCTTTGCCAGCACAAAGGATTGGCAAAGACTTCTGCCACGCCCGGAAAGACGATGCTTATCAATCATTTCATAATCAATAATGATTGGTATCTCGTGGATTTGCCAGGCTATGGATATGCCAAGCGCTCCAAGGTGGCACAAAAGAAACTGGAGCAGATGATTTCTCAGTATATTCTTCAGCGTGAGCAACTTACAAATGTATTTGTGCTTATCGATGTGCGCCACGACCAGCAACAGATTGATCGTGAATTTGTAGACTGGCTCGGCGAAAGCAACATTCCGTTTGCCATCATCTTTACCAAGGCTGATAAACTCGGCTCTGTAAAGGCGAAGCAGAATGCCGCAGCATGGATGAACAAGCTGAAAGACCGTTGGGAGGAGCTCCCACCCTACTTCATCACAAGCTCAGAAAAAAGATTGGGCAGAGATGAAGTTCTTGAATATATTGAAAGTATTAACAAATCATTGTAAATGAGCGAGATACCTTTTCTTGACGTGCAAAATCTGACTAAGACATTTGGCGCTCAGGTTTTGTTTCGTAACATTTCATTCTCTATATCGCAAGGTCAGCATGTAGGGCTGATCGCGAAAAATGGCACAGGAAAGTCTACCCTTCTGTCTATCCTGACAGGTGTGGAAGGAAAAGACAGTGGCGAGATTATCTATAAGCGTGATTTGCGCGTAGGCTATCTGGAGCAAAGTCCTAAGTTCGACCCGGAAGAATCTGTGCTCGACGCTTGCTTCAATCACCATGGCGACCCAGACAAAGTGCTGAAAGCCAAGCAGATACTCACCCAGCTTCATATCACGAATATAGACCAGCCTATGGGGCAGCTGAGCGGTGGACAACAGAAGCGTGTGGCTCTTGCCAATGTGCTTATCACAGAGCCAGACTTCTTTATCATGGACGAGCCTACCAACCACCTCGACCTCGTGATGATAGAATGGCTGGAGGGATTTTTGCAACGAGGAAACAAGACTCTGTTGATGGTGACCCACGACAGATATTTTCTCGACCATGTGTGCAACATCATTCTTGAGCTCGATGACAACACCGTCTACACCTATCGTGGCAACTACAGTTATTATTTAGAGAAACGCCAGGAAAGAATTGATGCTGCGCGCGCGGAAATTGCCCGTGCCAACAATCTCTACCGACGAGAGCTGGAATGGATGAGAAGAATGCCACAGGCGCGCGGACATAAGGCAAGATACAGAGAAGACGCATTCTATGAGCTGGAGTCGCAGGCGAAAAGACGCATCGAGGAACGTCAGATCAGGCTCAAGGCAAGCAATGTGTATATAGGCTCTAAAATCTTTGAGTGCCAGTATGTTTCAAAGGCATGGAATGACAGCGACAAGGAAAAGGTAATCTTAAAAGATTTCTACTACAACTTCTCACGCTTCGAGAAGATGGGTATTGTGGGCAACAACGGAACGGGAAAATCCACGTTTATAAAGATGTTGCTTGGTCTTGTTCCGCCCGACAGTGGTAAATTCGACATCGGTGAGACTGTGCGCTTCGGCTATTTCTCTCAGGAAGGGTTGAAATTTGACGAGCAGCAGAAAGTAATCGACGTGATAAGAGAAATTGCCGACTACATAGATTTGGGTGGCGGCCGCCACATGACGGCTTCGCAATTCTTGCAATATTTCCTGTTTACGCCTGAGCAACAACACAACTATGTGTATAAACTAAGTGGCGGTGAGCGCCGAAAGCTGTATCTGTGTACAGTACTCATGCGCAATCCTAATTTTCTTGTGCTCGATGAGCCTACCAACGATTTGGATATTCAAACCTTGCAGGTGCTTGAAGAGTATCTGCAGGATTTCCCTGGCTGTGTCATCATCGTGAGCCACGACAGATATTTCATGGACAAAGTGGTAGACCATCTGCTGGTATTCAAGGGCGATGGCGTGGTGAAAGACTTCCCTGGCAACTACACCCAATATCGTGAGTGGTCGGCAATGGAAAGCAAGGAATCTGCCAACGACAAGCGCAACTCTAAAGCAAGTGATACCGCTAAGGAAAAAAAAGCTGATTACCATCACGAAACGCGTCGCCGAATGAGCTATAAGGAAAAGCGCGAATATGAACAGCTTGGCAAAGACATCGAATCTCTTGAAAAAGAAAAGAAAGAGATAGAAGATATGTTTAGCAATGGCACGGTGGAAGTGGAGAAAATAGCCTCGCTCAGCAAGCGCCTTGCCGAAATCAACGATTCTCTTGATGAAAAAGAAATGCGCTGGCTTGAGCTAAGCGAGATAGAAGGATAAATAGATATGTTTCTGAGGTTGAGCATCTTGCGTCAAGATAGAAAATATCGATAAAAAGATAAAGAAAAAGCGGTGGAACAAATCAGTTCCATCGCTTTTCTTATTTTTAAGCAGGATTAATCCTCAAGAGGATTCCATCCTTGGGCCTTCAGCTCAAACTCCTGGTTATCACGACTTACGAGCATCATTCCAAACTCAGGCTTTGTGATATGACCTATCAGCTTCACGCCCTCAATCTCCTGAATGCGCTCATTGTCGCCTATTGGCACGGTGAAGAGCAATTCATAATCCTCACCACCATTAAGAGCAGCTGTAGTAACATTCATGTTCAGCTCCTCAGCCATGATAGCCGTTTGATAATCTATAGGCAGATTCTTCTCATATATTCTGCATCCGCAGTTACTCTGCTTGCAGATATGATGAAGCTCGCTTGAAAGACCATCGCTTATGTCCATCATTGCCGTAGGCTTTATTCCTGCCTCGCGAAGTTTCTCTATGATGTCACCGCGAGCCTCCGTCTGAAGTTGGCGTTGCAAAAGATATTCCTTGCCATGAAAATCTGGCTGGAAATCCTGCAAACTCTCAAGAGCCTTCTTGTCGTTCTTCTTTTTAGCCTCGTCTACTTCCTGATAGTAAACAGTCTTCTCGCGCTCAAGGAGTTGCAGTCCCATGTAGGCCGCGCCCAAATCGCCTGTCACGCAGACGAGGTCGGTATCCTTAGCTCCATTTCTATACACTATGTCCTCCTTGTTTGCCTCACCGATGCAGGTGATAGAAATAGTAAGACCCGTGTAAGAAGGAGAGGTGTCGCCCCCCACTACATCCACATTCCATTTGTCGCACGCCATGCGAATGCCACTGTAAAGCTGTTCCACATCTTCCACCTTGAAACGCTTGTCCATAGCAATGCTTACAAGCATCTGGCGAGGCATACCGTTCATTGCAAACACATCACTCATATTCACCATTGCCGCCTTATATCCAAGGTGCTGCAAATCAATATAAGTGAGGTCGAAATGAATGCCTTCCATGAGCAAGTCAGTAGTCATGAGCACCTCCTTGTCGGGATAATGCATCACGGCGCAGTCGTCGCCCACTCCATATTTAGTAGATTCATTCTTCGGCTTAATATCCTTAGTTACTCTTTCTATCAAGCCGAATTCTCCTAATTCCTTTATATCCATGTCGTTATGTTAGCCGAGCTATTGGTGTAATAGCTTTATCTAAAAAAATTAGCTTCGCTTAATCATTTCGCGCATAATCTCAGTCATCAATGGCTGAGCGGCATTAGCAGCTATCTGCACCTCTTCGTGGCTCACCTCTACCGGTGTCTCCACATCGCCCAGATCGGTAATAATGCTGATACCAAACACCTTGATGCCGCAATGACGCGCCACGATAACCTCAGGAACAGTACTCATGCCCACAGCGTCGGCACCCAGCATGTGATACATATGGTATTCAGAAGGAGTCTCGAATGTAGGGCCCTGCACGCCCATGTAAACGCCGTGCATCACTCTGATGTTCTTTTCCTTTGCAATCTCGTCGGCCAATGCTATGAGCTTATGGTCGTAAGCCTCGTGCATATCAGGGAAGCGAGGGCCTGTAGGGAAGTTAGGGCCATGCAACGGATGCTCAGGGAAGAAGTTGATGTGATCGTCGATAATCATCAAGTCGCCGATCTTGAAATTAGGGTTCATGCCGCCGCTGGCATTGCTCACGAAGAGAATCTCAATGCCCAGCTCATACATTACTCGCTCAGGGAATGTAACCTCCTTCATATTGTATCCCTCATAGAAATGGAAACGACCCTCCATCGCCATGATGTCCTTACCGCCAAGCTTTCCGAAAATGAGCTTGCCTGCGTGTCCCTCTACCGTTGATACAGGGAAGTTAGGTATCTCTTTGTAAGGAAACTCGTATGTATCTGTGATTTCCGTGGCAAGCTGACCAAGCCCCGTGCCGAGAATAATCGCAGTCTTTGGGCTTGTTGTCATTCTTTCTTTCAGCCACGCGGCTGTTTCTTTAATTTTTTCGTACATATCCTGATGTCTTTAAAAGTTTGTACTGTTCAGTGATTTATTATAATAATATATACATGCAAAGATACGATTTTTTGGCAAGATACGCTATAAATACGAAGTCAAATTGTACAATAAAACCAAATATCAATCGTTTTAATGAGTATATGAAAAGACTTTTGACCATATATATATTCCTCGTGGGCATGTCGACAATGCTCCTTGCCCAGTCGTTCACTTTGCGCGGTAAGGTGATGAATGAGAAGATGAGCCCCATCGGCTTTGCCACGGTAATGTGCCAGTCGCAGGGCAAGGTGGCGATGACCGACCTTCATGGTGAGTTCACCCTCCGTCTACAATCTGCCGACAGCGTGACCGTGAAATTCTCAATGCTCGGATATAAGTCCAAGATTAGAACACTGCGCAGTCCGCGTGGCAGGCAAAACCTTCAGATTGTGCTTTATCCCGACGCTCAGACGCTCGACGAAGTGCAGGTTACGGAGATGAAACGCCAGACAGGACAGACTCAGGAGATAAAGAAAGAACTCTTGAAACGCATGCCGGGCACAAATGGAAATTCTGTGGAAAGTCTGATACAGACCCAGGCCGGAGTTTCCACTCATAGCGAGCTTAGCTCTTCTTATAATGTGAGAGGCGGAGCTTTCGATGAAAACAGCGTATATATAAATAATGTGGAAGTGTTTCGCCCGTTCCTCGTGCGAAGCGGTCAGCAGGAAGGCCTTTCCATCATCAATCCCGACATGGTAGACAAAATAGGCTTTTCCACAGGCGGATTTGAGGCAAAATATGGCGACAAAATGTCGTCGGCACTCGACATCACATACAAAAATCCACAGCATTTTGAGGCAAGCGCAGAGGCAAGCATGCTTGGCGCGAGTGCCTACGCAGGCTTTGGTGGCAAAAACTTTTCGTGGAGCAACGGATTAAGATATAAAACCACAAAATACCTTCTCGGCTCAATGGAAACCGATGGCGAATATAAGCCTAATTTTCTTGACTATCAGACCTATCTTCACTTCACTCCCAACAAGCGTTGGACTATCGACTTCATTGGCAATATATCCGACAATCACTATAATTTCTATCCCGAAAGCCGCGAAACTAAGTTTGGCACGATGGAAAACGTGAAATCGTTCAAAGTATATTTCGATGGTCAGGAGAAAGACCTTTTCCGCACATTCTTCGGCTCGCTTGGCATTACACGCAATATAGGGCGAAACACTTCCCTTTCGCTCATCGGCTCGGCATTCTACACCAAGGAGCAGGAAAAATACGACATTCAGGGGCAGTATTGGCTCACGCAGACCGAAACGAGCGAAAACCTCGGTGTGGGCACCTATTTTCAGCATGCCCGCAACTATCTCAGCGCCCATGTGGAGAACTTAAAGCTTTTGTTTAAGCACAAGGCAAAACAGCATAACATAGAGTCGGCAATCACTATAAAGCGCGAGCACATCGACGAGCAGTCAGCCGAATACGAAATGAGAGATTCCAGCGGATACAACATTCCAAACACGCCCGATGCTCTTAACATGATTTACACCATGCGTGCCGACAATGCTCTCAATGCCACCCGCACAGAGTTTTACGCTCAAGACACCTATCGCTTTACATCAGCTCATGAGCACACATTCTTCACCCTCAACTATGGAGTGCGCATGAGCCATTGGAATTTCAACCGCGAAACCATCTTCAGCCCTCGCCTTTCGCTCGGCATTGTGCCGGCGTTCAGCCAGAACACTACATTCAGAATTGCCGCCGGACTTTATTATCAGGCGCCATTCTTTAAAGAGCTTCGCGACACCACCACTCGCCATGGCATCACCTATGCCACGCTTAACAGAAATGCCAAGAGCCAGCGCTCAGTGCATTTCATCGCCGGAATGGACTATCGATTCAATGTGAGCCAGCGCAAATATAAGTTCACCGCCGAGGCTTACTACAAAGCCCTGAGCCGCCTCACTCCTTACTGCATCAACAACGTGAAAGTTACATATTTTGATGCAGGCGAGGCAAGCGGTCATGCAATGGGTTTAGACTTCAAGCTCTATGGCGAGTTTGTGCCGGGCAGAGATTCATGGCTCAGCCTTTCGCTGATGGACACGAAGATGAAGATAGGCGGAAAGAGCATTCCTCTGCCCACCGACCAGAGATGGGGCTTCAACCTCTTCTTCACCGACTATTTCCCAGGCACCGATCGCTGGACAATGACACTCAAGCTCTCTTATGCCGACGGGCTCCCCTTCTCTGCCCCACATCGCGAGATAGTGGATAACTCTTTCCGTGCTCCAGCCTATAAGCGTGCCGACATTGGAATGAGCTATCGCCTGCTGGGCAATGACGACAGAAGCCACAAGAGCATCTTCAAAAACATCTGGCTCGGTATCGACTGCCTTAACCTCTTCGATCTCGACAATGTGAATTCATATTATTGGATCACCGATGTCGTGGGTCAGCAGTATGCTGTGCCAAATTATCTTACGGGCCGACAGATTAACGCGAAAATCAATTTCGAGTTTTAATCTGCCTCTCCCCCAGTGTGCGTGTTTTTTTGAAATTCCGAAAAAAAATGAGAAGAATACTTATTTCAGCCCTATTATCATTTTCCCTGTTTGCCAGTGCGCAGAAGAATGAGATAATCTCCCCTCGCATAGCCACATTGCAGGTGACGACGGGCGATAATTGGCTCAATCCCCCTATAGTGAATATTCACGACAAGACACCCATCGTAATCTCATTCGACGACATGACACATGAATACCATCGCTATGCCTACCGAATAGAACATCGTGAGGCCGACTGGCGACCATCGGAAGAACTTTTTCAGAGCGACTATATAGAAGGCATTGCCGAGGGTATAGCCATCGACGACGTAAGGGAAAGCGCGGGCACCAACACCCTCTACACCCACTATTCCTTTACCATTCCCAACGACAATTTCCGCATAAAGCTCAGCGGCAACTACAGCGTAACGGTCTACGACGATGTGAGCGGCGAGGATATTCTCAGGGCATGCTTCATGGTGGTAGAGCCACGCATGGGCGTGCATCTGAATGTTTCCACCAACACGGATATCGACATTAACAGGGCGCATCAGCAAGTGAGCATGAGCCTTAGCTATAGCGGCATTCAGGTGAGCAATCCAGCCGAGCAAATCACCACCGTAGTGTTGCAGAATTTCCGTTGGAGCGACTGCCGTTTCGGCGTGAAGCCCGACTACATCATGGCCGATGGACTGAAATGGAATCACAACCGCCAGCTTATTTTCAATGCCGGCAATGAATATCGCAAGTTTGAGCTTACCGATCCCGACCACGCCACGATGGGCATAGAGCATATTTCGTGGGACGGCCACGAATACAACGCCCGCCTATGGCCTGCCGAGCCACGCCTTAGCTATGTGTACGATGAAGACGCCAATGGCGCTTTCTATATACGCAACCGCAGCGATGCGAACAATGCCACGGAGTCGGAATATGTAAACGTCACATTCACTCTGAAAGCCCCCCTTCAAAACGGCGATGTATATATCAACGGCATGTGGACCGGTGGTCAGCTCACTCCGCAATACAAGATGCAGTGGGACGCGCGCTCTCAGGAATATCGTGCCACTTTGCCCCTGAAACTTGGCTATTATTCCTATGAATACATTCTCAGAAAAGCCGATGGCACCATTTCGCCCGTTTCTACCGAGGGCAATTTCTCGCCCACCGAAAACCGATATCAGGCATTAGTCTATTATCGTGGAAACGGCGAACGCACCGACCGCCTTGTGGGCTATAATTCCGTAAGGATAAAGTAAGAGATTTCTCTTTCTTTTTGTTTGGATTTCTCTGACAGCAGCAAAGGAAGAATAGGGCACGACACTTGCAATAGCTTCGTGCCCTATTTCCTTTTTTAGTCAGCTCATGGGAAAAGCTTACTGAGCAGGCTTCATCTTCTCACCTGTTCCGCCACTACCCTCTTTCGGTATTTCCTCATTATTACCCGTATTGTCGGTAGGCGCAGGCTCGTTGCTCTTGCCTGTGGCAGATGGCGCGTTCTCCTGTCCGCTTGGCTGCTCATTCTTATCATTATTATCCTTAGGAGCAGCTTCCTTTTCAGGTGTCAAGACGGTCTTGCCATCCTCATTGTTTTCCTTAGAAGTGTTGTTGTCCTTAGGAGCATCATTGGCTGTGTTCTGCTTCTTGTTTTTCTGCTTATTCTCCTTTTCGGTATTCTCTTTCTGCAAATCATCATCCTTATGAGCCTTCATCCTCTTATGATTTGCGTTGTCCTTTAGGGAAGAAGCATTGATAGAATTAAGCTTATTCACCAATGTCTTGTAAGCATCGATACCCTCCACAATGGCATGACCTGTAATCACAGTTCTCAAGTCCTCCAAAGCATCATCAGTAAGCTTACGTCTTTTAGAGAGCAAGCCTTTGTTTTCATTCACCTCGCTGGAGCGTTTCTTCTCCCAGTCGTAGATTTGCTTATTCAGAGTTTTGAGTTTGCTGATCACCTTTTCGCCATGCACATTTACAATGTCATCTGCATAATCCGACTCAAGCTTTGCCAGCATCTTGTTGATCCTACCCGTATCATCCGTTTTGGTATTGACACCACCTTTCTTGAAGCCCTCTACAGCCTCAATGATTATTGTGCCCGACTCCTTTATCAGCGCGTCATCATCCTGCTCGGCAGCTATGCCCAGGCCATAAAGTCCTGCTATCTGCTTCTTTCTCAGCTTAGTAGCCTCTGTTATCTTTTTTGAGAGATGATTTTTTCTACTCAGGCTATATGCCTCCTGCTCAGCCTTATAACAGCTTTTTGCAACGGCAATCTGCTTAGGAGCCACCTCCACTAATTTTTCACACTCTTCGCAGGCGTCAATATATTGCGCCGCGTAAACCTCATGTTCACCACCGGTGAGTACGCCTTTAAGTACAGCGTATAAAATGTTTAAATTACTATCCATCATTTTGCTTTTTTTAAATTAACGTTCTTTTATTATCGCGGGATTTAGCTGTATTAGAAGCCCAAGTTTGGCACGCCCGGATGCACTTCGTGCCTGTCGGCTTTTTTTGAATTACCTTTCGTCCAATGCCTTTACATTCAGCACCTTCCTTTCCTTTTTTTTATGTGTGGGGGGAGATAGTATCCTGACGTCAAAATATACCTTCTCTCATTCCACGGTTAGTTAATGTTATCTTATCTTCATCTCTATCTGCACCACTCATAGTACTATTACTTCTAGCATTAGTGTGCAGAATGTTTCTCCTTATTTTTATTGTTCGTATGCAAATATATAAAATCCTGACGAACATTGCAACATTTATGTATAATTTTGCCCCTATTTTTTCAAAAAATGTGTGGGAACACACTTCTTTTTCGTCGAAGCATGTTCCCACACATTATTATATATAGGGAAAGGGATATGTTCCCTTATAACAAAGCAGCATATTTTCTCACTTCTTCCAATCTTTTCAGAAATGATTTGTCGCGGCGTGCCTTCTGCTTATCGTAATCAGCCTGCAATCCTATCCAAATATCAGCGTCAATGCCGAGAGCAGCCTCAAAAAGAAGTGCGTAATTAGTCGTTACCGAACGTTTACCATTAAGCACTTCATTCAGCACAGAAGCCGAAATGCCAGTCATTTCAGAAAGCTGCTTCTGTGTTATACCTCGCGATTCTATTTCATCCTTTATCATTTCTCCAGGATGAATAAGGAATGATGATTCCAGATTATTCGCTATCATATTTGGGTCCACACCCTTTAATGTTATCATTTTCTTCTTATTTATAATGGTTAGACAAATCAATAATGTTACAAATCGTCAATACAGGTGTATCAAGATTTTCATCAATAGTAAACTCTATACGATATTTATCATTCGCCCTTATTGAAAATGTTCCTTGCTTGTCACCTCGTAAAGGTTCAAAATTCAAAGAGTTTATCTTCTTCAAATCATCAGGCTTTCGGGCTTGAAGCATAAATTTAATTCCCTTTTGATAACCTTTTACCACAGGAGGTTGAAATCTGTGCTTCTTATCCTTTGTGGAGCCTTTCTCAAAAAGTTCTTTCAGATATTTTTCTTCAAATGTAACTATCATATTAGAATTTATTACTTCTGCAAAGATACAAACATATTCTTAAATTCGCAAATTTGAGAATTGTAAATGTGTGGGAACACGCTTCTTTTCCGTCGAAGCACGTTCCCACACATTATTATATATAGGGAAAGAATTTTGCAAGAAGCTGTGAAATTAGATTAATATTATGTTTTTATCGCTTCGCTTCATCTCTTCATATAAGGCGAAAAGACTACTCTCTGCCGTAAGTGAAGCAAAAATAATAGAAGAAGCACTTTCGGCAATATATTCATTACGCACTGACGCACTTTCTTTTGTGCATCGTGGCTGCTCATTAAGGCTTACTATCAGCAATCGCCCATCGTCTACAGCTTTCTGCTCCTCTTCGCATAGCTTCTGCCGTGGCAATCGGCGAGCCATCACCTTTATTATTGGCTGTGTGCCTTTCAAGAGGAAGTGGAGCACATCTTGCTCCAACTTACTCTGAAAACCACTTATCACAGTCTTGCCCTCTCTGCTCATCTGCATAGCCCAATCATAACTTGCAATTACAGATTTAGCTTTCACCTCTCTTGACGCAAAGAAAGCAATCTTTTCATTTCTTAGTATTTCTATATTGCCAAGCGTTGTCATTAGAGTATTTATTACTCTGTCCCATTAAGCTCTTCGCCCATTCTGTACTTTATATCATAATTGATAATAAAGTCTAACTCCTCTTCTGTAAAGCCATAATGCTTTGCAAGAACTTTGTCTATCTCGTCAATGATAGGTTTAGACTTTGATGGGTAATACTCCTCATAATAAACGACATTACCATTATAATTTCTATTCTTAATAACACGATTTTGTTTATATGAAGAAGAAATTAATTTTCCTAAATTATTTAAAATGTCTAAATTAATATCCCCAATTGGGAAAGGATTAATTTCTCGATCAGAATAGTCTCTACAATTACTATAATTCTTATAAAACCAATAATATAAAGAGCTATTTAATATGCAACTAAAGAAGAAATTATTACAACATATTATTTGTTTATAATGAGAAGAAGGTACCATTCCATCACCAGAATTTGGCATAAAAGGAATACTTCTAATAAAATAAGTCGGTCCATTGTGATAAAATACTGATTCACCATTCAAGCATCTTAATGAACCGAGTGATTTATTACTCTTTGATAAGAGTTTGTTTAATATATGAGATTGTATTATATTCCCAACTTTATTATAAGTAATCTCTTTTTCTTCTTTTACATTAAAACAATATGATAATCTTGAAAATAAGATATCACGTTCTGACACATACCAATGATTATATGAAGAAGTGTAATAACCATGTATTATTCTTCTATATTGAAATAATAATATTGTTAATCTTTGCTCTACATCAGGAAAGAGTTTTCCTGGTCTGTTGGAAAAAGAAGAAAGCCATAAAGTCCCATTCTTCATCATTATATTTTGTAATGGAACGAATTGATCATTTGAAAAACTTGATATTGGAATAATCATTCCATTAACACTATTATCATGAATGATAGAAATACTTCGTTCTAATACAAATGCATACAGATTATTACAACTCAAAGTAGAATATCCTTTAACGGAATATAAATCAGATACAGATTTCTTTGTTATTCTATCCTTTTTTGTATATACAACATACGGCGGATTACCAATAATAACATCAAAACCGCCATTGCCATTGATAATCTCGTAAAATTCTGCAAGCCAATGAAATGGTTGGTGAGAAGAAAGCCATGCCTTAAACGATTCATCATTGTCAGGGTCGGCAACATCACGCCCCATAATCGACTTATACATATACTTGTTCAGAGTAAGATTCAAATTTTGTAATCTTATCTGCAATTCATGCTTTGCCTGTTTATATTCAATAGAGTCTTCATTCTGTGTAAGTTGCAAATTGCGGAAGCTATTGAATACTTTGGAAACGAAATCCATCTGATTGTAAACTTCGGTCTTGAAAGCCTGCGCAGCAAACATATCACCCTCCAGCAAAGCCGTATCAAGCTCTTTCTCAGTGGCATAGCCCACAAGAGTATTTCCACAACGAATGTTGAAATCTATATCAGGCAAAGGGTCAAGACCAAGATTATCGGCACGCAAATCTACCTCCACTTCTGCCACCATTTTAAGAAACAAGCGCAGCTTGGCTATCTCCACAGCCTCTTTCATGATGTCCACTCCATAGAGGTTGCGCAGAATAATGCTCTTATATATGAAATACTGCACATTGGAGCGATATTTCTTGTTGATTTCTCCAAGTTCTGCGACAAACAGATTAGAATTCTGCTCATTCATTGTCTGCATACGCTCAATGCAAGAACTATAAAGCGGCTCAAGAATATTCATCGCGGCAAAAAGGAAAGCACCCGAACCACAAGTAGGGTCGAGAATAGTGATATGCTGCAAAGCTGCATAGAAATGCTTCACCAATCGGCTCTGCTCAATAGTGGCGTTGTCGATAATATCACGACAGAATTGCACAATATCGAGATTATAAGTGATGAAATCATTAATACTGCAAATCTCGGCATTAGCGATTTTAGCTTTTATTTCATCACAACGCTGAAATCTGTCAATAGTTTCACGCCATATTTCAGTAGGCAGGCAATAAGGTTCTGGTGTTTTTTCATTCCAATGGGCACGACGCTCAAGCAGATGTGGCTTAGTAGTGTCGATACCATTACTGATATAATCGGGTATTCTTTGCTGCCAATCTTCCGTATAGCCATGCTTCATGGCATTGAAAATATATTTCACTCCACTCTTTCGAAGCATACTCCAAACATATCCGTCAGGCTTAAAGAATTCTGCTCCTTTGCGCTCTGTCTCGTCAATAAGATAAGGCAGAATTGTGTTGCGAGAAATATATTCAGTAATATCTTCTTTAGTGTAGTAAGCACCCATCTGCGCACGATCATTGATGTATTGCTCAAAGATATATCCAAGCACATCTGGGTTGATGTCATTACCGCTGTCGGTGATGCGAGTGCTGAGATGCCAATGCCACTGGTCGAAAAACGCGAACAGATTAGCGAAAGCTTCATCAGGAATATCAATATCGGGATATTTACTTTCGAGCATGTGGACATCAAACATTCCACCATTAAGATAAGGTATGCGTCCAAACTTTTGCTCAAACTCCTTAGAATGCACAGGAGAATTTAAACCGTCATGAAAAAGAGCGACAAGGAAATCTCTATAAAAATCATAGAAAGTGCCATCATCCTCCTGCGACTTCACCATGGCAAGTTTATGCTGCAAATAGTCTACATCATTATCGAAGAAGTTCTTTTTCTGAACAAAGTAGCAGAACATCAAGCGATTGAGCATAATGGAAGTGTACCATTCGCAATCAGTTTCCGACTCGATACCGACAATAAACTTGACGAAAGCTTTGTGCTGCTTCTTAAATTCAGCATAGAATTTCTTTGTTATCTTCTCGCTATTCACAAAGAATGCCTGATGCACACGTTCTTTCACATCTTCAATAGTAGTGTGCTCATCCATGCCGAATGTGAATCCGCTTATCTTCTGATACAGGAAAATGGCTTTATCCGCGCAGTCATATTCACAAGTTACGATGTCGCGCTTCTCCGTCTTCTTTACGGGCACCATCCATTCTTGTCGCTGAGTGCCATCTACTATAAAGATACAAATATAGTCATTGGCTTGTCGGCGCAACTTATAATCTATGCGTCGGCAAAGCGTTGTGGCAGGTAAATTATCGGTATAGCATTCCATCACCTGAAAGCCATTGCGCTCTGCTATTATGTTGAAACTATATTCCTTTTCGTCAATAGTAATCAAAGGCAAAAGACGCTGTCCGCGAGGATTGTTCCATCCGAGTTCATCTATGAAGAGTGCCTCAAAATCAGCATCTCGTAGATATCTTTTGAATACTTTTAAGTCCATATATAAAGTAAGAGTGTATTACATTCAAATTTAAGAAAATCAGTTATTCATGTCAGGCTTCATTGCGCACGCCAAGCGAACAAACTGCATGTGGCTCTTTTTCCTTATCATCAGAGTCGTCTACATGGCACAATGTGCGGCTTTCATGCATAGAAATAATAGTATCTATCAAGTCGTCGTCGCTAATGCCTGAGCGTAAATGCTGGCTAAGGATTGATTTGCTGTTTTCAAGCAATGGATTATTATATACCTCGTCGATAGCATTCTTCAACTGAGCCTTTTTATCTTCGCTATAGAAAATATCAGTAGGTCGGCGGAAATATTCCTCCATCTTGTTAATCACACGATAACGAGTACTGAATCTGCTGCCGAGAATTCCGCCTACACTCCGTGTCTGCGTAGACTTTATTTCTTCAAGCGATTGTTTTACCAAGTTGAAATGATTATCAAGTGGAGAAACATTCGGAGTGCATGGTTGGCATGCCATAGCCTTCAAAATTTCGCTCTGCGATGTAGTGATGGTTTCGCCATTTCTGCCAAGATAAGACAAGATGTCAAAGCCATTATATGTTTTGGCATAAGTAACGACACCTTCCATCTGCGACTTATTCATAGTTGCATAAGCCATATCAGGCAAATTTTCTATCGCAGCTTCTAATTCGGGCTTACCTGTTATGGCGTGTTTCCATATCTGGTAAGCCTGCGACATGAGGTCTACATCGCTGTCTTCATCTTCATCAAGATTTGCTTTTTCATTATACAAATCCATTAGATTCTTTTCATTGCCCTCAAAGAATACTTCATCACTGCCAACGGCATTGGCATTCTCATTAATGCGATTGTTAAGACGCTGACGCAGACCTATAATCTGCTCTATACCATTGGCAGGAAAGAACGAATAACACATGATTTCCTCTGATGTCTGCCCAATGCGGTCTACACGACCGGCACGCTGAATAAGGCGAATAATAGCCCATGGCAAATCATAGTTGAGAATGATATGGGCATCCTGCAAATTTTGTCCCTCGCTCAAAACATCGGTAGCAATAAGCACACGAGTTTCGTCCTGAGCACTTACATCATAGCCATTGCTGACAGGCGAAAATCTGCGAGCCGAAGATGTTGGGTCTTCACTGTCGCCTGTGGCTATATCCACATTAGAAATTCCGAATTCCTTCAATTCGCGATAAATATATTCTGCAGTATCAGAAAACTGAGTGAAAATGAGCACCTTATCATTGGCATGCTTGCCGGTGAGAAGGTTAATAAGCGAAATCAGCTTCTTATCACCTTGCGGTTGCCATGCTCCGCAATATTCTATCATGCTGATAATAGTTTCGCAGTCATTCTTTAGTTTCTGTTTTAGCGTGCGCTTGAAATATTTGCTGCTAAGCCATGAAAGATTGCTTTTGTGCTTTATCTCGTTATAATACACATTGGCAATATCCATGTATTCATCCATTGATGTAGGGATAACGATTTCGCCATCAGAATTTATTCTAAGACCACGCAAATCATTAAAAGCCGTAGAATTAATATCATTCTCATCAGTAAAATCATCGGGCAACTCATTTTCATCACCGATTGGCAAATCTAAATTGTTGCTTATAGCGTAGATATATATTGCATTGCGCAAAATGTGGCGATAAAGGGTGAGCAGGAAAGCAAATCCGCTACTGTCCATACGCTTAAAGAATGTGCTTTTACAGAATCCCATCATGCGTACACCAGCGCGAGAAAGATTATCAAACAACTGCTTGTCGCTGTCGGAAGCATCTTGTATTTTGCTATCGTTCAGATAGTTAGACAATCCATATCGAGGCAATGACAAAGATTCTATCAAATCTACCATCTTGGCAGAATAGAGCCTGTTAAACTGGTCGTTACCCTCGGTAGGGAATTTTATAGCCTTTGGCAGACGCTTAGGGAAATAACTGCGACGTCCATCGCTAAACTCAAGATATCTCCTGCCGTTGTTGGCATCGAGCTTTGCGAAATTCTCCTGAATGAAAGTGCGAGTGCGACGCACCATAAAGAGTTTTATCAAACTGTTCCAGTCGTCGGGGTCGTTACTTTTCTCAAAAGCATTGATACTGCGAATTAAAATCTCGCTATGCTTCTGCATAAAGGCACGCTCGCCTCCTATTTGCTCTATATATTTTTCAGGGCGCACTCCAAGATCCTGATCCTCAGAAATAAAGAGTTTCAGCTGCGCACTGATGTCGCGATAGTCTTTATTATATGGAGTGGCTGTAAGGAGAAGCACGCTGCTGCCTTGATGTTTCACAAGGTCTTTTATTCTTTTATAGCGCCGTCCATTCTCATTACGCAGGTTGTGGCTTTCATCGATTATTATCAGGCGATAGAATTTCATCTCATCAATTTTGAAATCCACCGCATTAGAAATAATATCTGTCTTTAAGTCATATTTATTAACATATCCTTTCCACATCTTTTGCAGATTGGCAGGACATATCACAAGACTACTACAGCCATAAGTGTTTTCATAAATTTTTGCTACACAGCAGGCTGTGATAGTTTTGCCAAGACCTACCACATCGCCAAGCAAAGCTCCGTTGCGCTTATCGTTGTTGAGATGACGGCAGAGAATCTTTACCGCATTCTTTTGAAACTGAAAGAGGTCTTTATCAAATTCCATAGGTATTTGATAAAACTTTAAGCTGTCACGCACATCCCGACTTAGCATATATGCTGTGCGGAGGTATATATAATAAGGTGGAATTTCTTCCTCTGCCGCCCAACTGTTATCAATAATATTAGCAAGCTCGGCAGAAATATCCACACATTTTCTATTATTCCATTTATCTTCAAACCAATCGTCGAGGACTTTGTTTGAGTCATTGTCAGCCACGTCAGTATCGAGTTCGCCTTGTCCCTTTAATCCTGAATAAGTAAGATTACTGCTGCCAAGCAAAGAGCGACTCGGCGACAATTGGCTACTGTAATGAATGACATATAATTTGGCATGGAGCTGCGAGGCGAGATACAGCTTCACACAAAGTTTTCCGTTTTTAAGTTGCTGCGAAAGGTGTTGCAATGTGTGCTTATCCTTATTCGTTTGATAACCGATATGCAACTGATGTTTAAACTCCTGCGCAATTTGATACTTATATTTGTTTATCGCTTCTGCATCTATGCGCTTCACGCCACTGCCATATAGCTGGCGAAGAATATCATCCTGTCGGGGGTGCATTCCCACAAGCAAACGGCAAGTGCGATGCTTCGTCGCGTTTTCGCATTCTTCATAAATGTCCTCGCCGGGCAATTGGTCTATTATTTCATCAATGAAATCCCAACCTCGAAGATTAAAATAGCCTACGCAAAAATCCACTCGCGTAGCTCCAGGCTCAGTAATAAATGTTTTTAATCCATCAGTAAACTGATTGTTAATGTTATCATAGATACGCGCCATATTAGTTCTTTTTGCAGACAAGGGAGCAAAAAGAAAGGTGTGGACTTCCTTCGCTAACATCAAGGTATCGCCAAACACCTATACAACTACGAAGGAAACGCCCACACCTATATCGGCGCAGGCGTTTACCTTCCTTAGAGTTGTATTATCATTTGAAATTTGGCGATTTCTGATGTTACTCTCGGAAAGTAAACGCTTTCTTATGTCTTTATGTCTTAATTAATATTTTCATCACCCATGATTAGACTTTATCATTTAGTCTAAACTTTGGGCTATTTCTTCTATTTTGTTGATATATAATATGTTATAATGTTAATGCCATCTACATAAGTAGAATACAATATATGTTCGCGAACAAAATTAACACAAATTATTCGATAATTAAAATAAAATTTAAAGTTTTATCCAAATATCTCACAAATATGATTATTAATTCTCGCTTCGTAGCTACCTTTAATCTTCATTCAAATAATAATTATCATTATTGCCGACGATAAGCAATATAAGGATAATAAGAAGTGGTGTCGCGATAAAACTTAGCAGAAGCCATAACACAACACTGCGATGTCGATGTTTAGCCATCATTGCAACTACAACATACAAAACGCACGTAATAAATATAATGAATAATATAGCAAAGATAATAAAGCCAATACTCATAAAAGCAAAATCATTATCTATACTGTCTATATTACCTTTATTATAATTCAATTCTCTTATTTCCTCTTTTGAAAGATTATATCCTTTAAGGCTATATCTGATTTTGAAAGCAGGATGTCCATAGTCATCCTGTGTCTTATAATAATGATAAAATCTTTCATGCTCATAAGCAGGAATATCTAATTCCTTGGTCTTACCCGGCTCTATATCAATTTTATACGCAAAAGTTTTATAGTCCTTCTCATTACCTTTCATATCAAGATAGGTAATCATGAAATAGACATTTTCTATAGGTTTATCAGTATTATTTCTTAGTGAAATCGTTCCTTCCGCATCAAGCCATCTTTGTTCATAGGCAACCATTGTAACAGCGTTTGCACTATCTTTGGGAAGTGCAAACGAAACCATAGATAATGCAGTAAAAAATATAAGTAATACAAACTTTTTCATTCTGTTTCTTTCTAATTCAACATAAAACCTTGCAAAGGTAATCAATTACGACGAAAATTTCAAGCAGTAGAGGGCATTTTGCGGAAAGAATTTCTATCTGCTTGAAAACCTAAGAATCGTGCGTTTTCACTGAAAAATCAGCGAAAATGGCGATGTTTTTGAGGTTAAATTCTGTAAAGGCGAAATTCTAAACGTTTAGACATCAATTAGTTACAAGCGAAAATGTAAATTAAAGCGTTTTGATGAAAAATCAAAGTGATTTGTAAATAAAAACGTTTTGATGAAACGACACTACCCTATTTTGTAAATTAAAACGTTTTGAAAATCGAAACTGCCATAAAAATGTAAATAAAACCGTTTTTATTTTCCGCATCATCATAATTTTGTAAATAAAAGTGTTTTGAAAATCAAAATCGATGTTGAAATGTAAATTAAAGCGATTTTTTTTGAGAAAATATCCCTTTTAAGTTTTTCAAAACGTTTTAATTTACAAAATTGTCTTCATTCAGTTCATCAAAACGCTTTTATTTACAAAACGCATTTTCCCCCTTTGATTTTAGGGAAAAATGCTTTTCAATAATCTTGTTTGAATTTGAGAATTTGATTTTAATCTAAACCAAAATAGGATTTAAACTTTTCTTGCTCCATATTTTGAAAAGCTTACCTTATATATAAATAAAAAAACGTATTTAAAGCAATTATTGCAGTGTGCTTTAAATACGTTTTATGTTTTTTCTTTTGCGAACAATCTATTTCTGCGACTTCTCCCAGTCTTCCCATTCCTTTACTGCCTGTTGCCAGTCGGTCTGCTCACCGCTTGCAATGGCTTCCTGCTGTCGCTTAGCTTCGTCTTTTGCCTTATCGCGAGCGCGCTTTGCCTTCATGTCGGCTATCGTGGCGTCGTCGAGAATCTGTATCGCGCCACGCTTTAGAGCATCTTCCAGCTCCTCTTCTCCAAACGCCTTGCCAGGCTCATTAAAATCAGAGATATTGAATTCATACTTTGTGCGCAGCTCGTGGCGCACCTGTTTCTGCTGAAAGCGATTTCCCGCGTTTTTCAGTTTCAGCAATTTGCCTATATTCTTTATTTCCTGCTGTGAAAATTTATTTCTTCCCATAAAAAATAGTTGATTTTTCTTTTTCTTATCCCCTCCTCTTGAAGGCTTCCATTGCTTCATAACAGGCAAGCCCAAGGCGGTCGTAGACCTCTGCCGTGCCACGATTGCGGTCTTCGGCTCTCTGCCAGAATAATCGCTCGTCGTCGCCAAGGAATGGCGCACCCTCTGCCTGCGACTGATGTTTGAGGATGGCGGTGCGCTTGGCAAGAAGCTCCTCGGGGCTGAGCGGCACACACATGTCTATTTCCTCGACAGCCCATTCTGCCCACGCACCACGATACATCCAGATGATGCAGTCGCGAGTCCATTCCTCGCCTTTTGCCACGGCATCATCGAATGCCTGAAACACGGCTTCGGTGCATTTCTTATGGGTGGCATGAGGATCGGCCCAGTCGGCGGCGACAAAAATCTGATGAGGCTTCACGTCTTGCAAAAGTGCCTTCACGATGTTGATGTCGGCATCGGTCATAGGGAGCTTCTCCACTTTGCCCGATTCATAGAAAGGAAGGTCGAGAAAATGCACGTTTTTCTTTGGAATGCCATTGTAAGCGCAAGCCATGCGAGCCTCTCCACGACGGATAAGACCTTTGATGGTGAGAATGTCGCGCGAATCTAAATCTGATGGCTGCTTCTCGGCAAGGAATTGCTTTATCTCGTTGTATTTCTGCTTTATCACTTCATCGAAATCTCCACCGAAAAGCTGGTTGAAGCCGTTGATGAAGTGCATATATTTCATTACCTCTTCATCGCTCACGGCAATGTCGCCCGACGTTTCGTAAGCCACATGCACCTCATGACCATGATTCACCAGTCGGCGGATGGTGCCACCCATGGAAATTACATCGTCGTCGGGATGGGGCGAGAACACTACTACCCTCTTTGGCCATGGCTTGGCACGCTCTGGGCGATAGGTGTCGTCGGCATCGGGCTTTCCTCCGGGCCATCCCGTGATGGTGTGCTGCAACTCATTAAAAACTATCAGATTGGCGTTGTAAGCAGAACCATATTTGTCGACAATGGTTTGCAGGCCGTTGTCGGCATAGTCTTTGTTGGTGAGCTTCAAGATTGGCTTGCCAGTGACGTTGCACAGCCAGACGAGTTGTGAGCGAAGAGTTTTATCCATATATAAACTTTTACTTTCTACTTGTGCCCTTAGTGCGCGTAATATCAAATAGATATGTAGCCTTGAGCACTATGTTGCCGATATTCGATTTTGAGAAATAATCACGCTTGGAGTCGCCATAGATATTTCCCAAGCCGTAATAATAGCGCGCCTCGATGAGGAAATGGCCGAGCTTACTGTTGGAATATTCCATACCGATGCCGGCGGCAATACCATAATCGAATTTGTTTTCCACTTTCATCGTGTCCTGAGCCACATGCTTGAAGGCACGCCCCTCAGCATAGCCATTCTTCTCGTAATCGGGGGTGACGGTGAAATTGGTCTTTGTGCTCTCGCTCATGAGAAATCCAAACTGCGGACCGAGATTAAGGAAGAAGTTGCAGCCTTTCACTTCCCTTCCCCATGCCAGATGGGCAAAGACGGGGAGCTGAATATATGTGAGCGAACGAGTGTACTCTTGAGGGTTGCCCGTGGTCTTGTCGATAAACGCGCTTCCATCCATGTTCTTTATGTCTTCCTTCCAGCCGATGTTGGCATAGTTGAGCTCGGCATAGATAGAGCAGATGGTGGAGAAATATTTCTCGCTGACATAGCGGGCTGAAATGCCTCCCGTGAAGCCAGTGTGCATGCCCTGGTTCACTTTAGGAGTGAAGCCGATGTTGCTCAACACATAGCCGCCGTTTACGCCAATGGCGAGGTCGTTGCGATGTTCGCCTATCTGAGCATGCGCCCCTGATGCGAGAAGGAAAAGCGCAAGGAAAGTAAGTTTTATTTTTTTATTCAACATTTAATAATTTATTGATTCTGAAGTTCCATTCTTTTTGTAGTGTACGAGCATGAAAGCAGTATTCTTCAGTCCGCCATCGTTGCCCACCTTTACGAAGTGCATTGGCGACTGCAAAGAAACATAGGTGCTGGCAGAGCGTGAGCCATTAAACCAAAGTCCGTGCTCATGAAGTCCGCGGAGGAAATATTCCGCATGGTCGTAGCCAGTGAGGGCGAAGCGTGGCAATGCCTGCTGCATATCTGTTCTGAACCATCGGCGATACTGCTGTTCGAGCACGCGCGTAGATGTAGACGCTGAGTTGTAATAGAATGTGGTAGGAATATAGGCGTCGTACTTATGAAAAAGTTCAAGATAAACGCTTGTATACATAAGCCACTCTGTGTAACCAAACATTGAAATGCGCAGATCGGGATGTTTTGCCGTGAGGCTGTTGAGACGGGCAAAAGTGGCGTTGAGCTGAGGTGAACGCCCTGTATTGAGTATCACAACATTAGGCTTCGTCTTGCTGAAAGCGTTGGCAAATGAGCTTTCGTTTGACTTTAAGCTTGTGAGGCTATATTGCTGACCACGAGCGTCTAACTGCTTGCGCAAGCCATAGGTGAATGCACCCTTATCGCTTAGCGAATCGCTGCAATCTACGATTACGGCATGAGCATCCGGGAAACGCTCAAGATAAGACTTTATGGCGTGTTCGTTCAGGTCGGCAGGAGTCTGATACACCTGTATTACGGCATTGTTGGTCTGCACATCGTTGGCTGTGATAGAGAATGGTATCACGAGCTTAGAGCCATTGCGCTTGCAGAAATCAGCCACACTCTTCACCTGCTTGGTATAGAGAGGACCGAAAATGATGTCGCATTCCTTTGCCTTAGGGTCGAGCAATGTCTGGCGTATGTCGGAATCTATAGCTACATTCCATGCGTTTACATTCACTGAGATTCCACTTGCCTTGAGGTTTTCGCAGGCCATGAGAAATCCTCTGTAATATTCTGTCATTCGCTTGCCGTCGCCATCTACATTGTGGAGAGGAAGCATCACTCCCACATTGATGGCACGTTGGCGAATGTCGCCTGTGCGTGAAGCGTTGTGAGCCTGTGAAGGCTGAGCAGTGAAGGCATTATTAGCCGTGGTTGCAGGCGTGGCAGGCTTCTGGGTTTTAGCCACAGGAATATAGATGTAGTCGCCCTTTTTCAATGTATATCCTGGCAACGCCATATCGGGATTAGCCTTTATAAGTTCGTCTACAGTAATGCCATACAGCTTTGCAATGCCAAACATTGTATCTTTCTTTTTCACCTTATACATGTCTTGCCATTGCGCCTGAGCATAGATATTTGAAGAGAAACCGAGTGCGCAAAATGCGAATACGCACTTTATTACACTCTTATGCATGATAAAATTCATAATACTATTGCTATATATATTTTTATGTTAGATTGTTGTGAGAAAAATCTCTTGATTTTCTTGCAAAGATACTGCAAGTTGAGTAAAGCACAAAATGAATTCATTCATTTTTGCTTTCGAAACGCCACGTATCTTATCTAAAGATACTGCAAGTTGAGAGAAATGCAAAGGGATTTTATTCATTTTTATTTTTGAAACGCTGCATATCTTACCAAAAATGACTATTTTTGCATGATAAATAAGTCGATAATGAAATTGATAATCAACATCCTTGCGCTCATCATAATGGCGGCTCAATACGCGAAAGCCGACAATGAGCCGACGATAAACCCTACGGCAAAGTTCATCGCCACGACAGGCGACGAGCAGGAAGGCATTGCTTTTTCTGGTTCTGCGCCGGTAAAAGCTACCCTTTCGGCAGGCACAGAAAACGCCGACGGATGGAACGCATATTATGAATGGCGCTTTTACAGAGAAAACGAAAAAACGCCTTACATAATAAGATATGAGGAAAACACAGACTACGTGTTCAACACATCGGGCACTCACCTCGTGAAGCTGTATGCCACATTCACTCAGGGCAACGACACAGTAAGATATGGTGATGAATATTGGCTTGAAGCAAGAGCCATAACAGTTTCAATATCAGAAAGTAAACTTGAAATGCCGAATGCTTTTTCGCCCAACGGCGACGACATCAACGACATATATAAGCCCATGAGCAATTATCAGAGCATAGTGGATTTTCATGCCTACATCTTCAACCGATGGGGGCAGAAACTGTTTGAATGGACCGACCCCTCAAAAGGCTGGGACGGCACTTACAAGGGCAATGCCGTGAAGCAAGGCGTGTATTTCTGCCGAGTAAGGGCAAAGGGCGCCGACGGCAGGGTGTTTGACATAAAGACTGACGTGAATTTATTGCGCGGATTCACAGAAACTACAACAACGAATTAAAACACATAGATGGATAACATAAATATTTGGGGAGCACGCGTGCACAATCTGAAAAATGTGGACGTGACAATCCCTCGAAACAAACTCACGGTGATAACAGGTCTTTCGGGTTCGGGAAAGTCGTCGTTGGCTTTCGATACCATTTTTGCTGAAGGACAAAGACGATACATAGAAACTTTCTCGGCTTATGCCCGTAATTTCTTAGGCAACATGGAGCGTCCCGATGTGGACAAGATTACGGGATTAAGCCCTGTAATCAGCATTGAGCAGAAGACTACCAACAAAAATCCTCGCTCTACGGTGGGCACAACGACAGAGATTTACGATTATCTGCGTCTGCTTTACGCTCGCGCCGGCACGGCTTATAGCTATGTTTCGGGCGAAAAGATGGTGAAATACACCGAGGAGAAGATTATTAGCATGATTCTTTCTGAATATGCCGACAAACCTATATTCATTCTCGCGCCGCTGGTGAAGCAGAGAAAGGGCCATTATCGTGAGCTTTTCGAGAGTATGCGCCGAAAGGGGTATCTATATGCCAGAGTAGACGGAGAAATAGCCGAGATAAGGCAAGGCATGAAGGTGGACAGATACAAGAACCACAACATTGAGGTGGTAATCGATAAGCTGAAAGTGCAGGCCAAAGATGATGAGCGACTTCGCCACAGCATAGAAACGGCTATGAAGCAGGGCGATGGCACGATAATGATAATGGAGAAAGACACCAATGAGGCTCGCAACTTCTCTAAAAAGCTCATGGACCCCGTGAGCGGAATTTCATACGGTGATCCCGCGCCTAACATATTCTCTTTCAACTCTCCTGAGGGTGCTTGCCCTCATTGCAAGGGATTGGGATATGTAAATGAGATAGACTTGAAAAAGGTGGTGCCAAACACGAAGCTGAGCATTCATGACGGTGCGATAGAGCCTTTGGGAAAATACAAAAACCAGATGATATTCTGGCAGATAGAGGCTATCCTCGCTGAATACGACCAGACGCTGAAAACTCCTTTCAAAGAACTGAGCGAAGATGCCATAAACGAGATAATGTATGGCACGCTGAAAGATGTGCGTATTCCAAAGGAACGCGTACACACGTCGTCAGACTATTTCGTGGAGTTTGACGGAGTGATAAAATATATTCATCAAGTGATGGAGAACGACGACTCGGCGGCAGGTCAGAAATGGGCTGAGCAATTCCTTGCCACTGTGGAATGCCCGGAATGTAAGGGCATGAGGCTGAAAAGGGAGTCGCTCTCCTACCGTGTGTGGGATAAGAACATCTCAGAGGTGGCTAATCTCGACATAACAGAGCTGAGAGACTGGCTCGACCATGTGGAAGAACACCTTGACGAACAGCAGAAAAAGATTGCTCACGAGATAGTGAAGGAGATACGCACACGAGTGGATTTCCTTCTCGACGTGGGTCTGGACTATCTCGCGCTCAACCGCCAGAGTGCCACTCTTTCGGGCGGTGAAAGTCAGCGCATACGCCTTGCCACGCAGATAGGCTCTCAGCTCGTGAATGTGCTCTATATTCTCGACGAACCAAGTATAGGTCTGCATCAGAGGGACAACGAGCGACTGATAAACTCATTGAAGGAGTTGAGGGATTTGGGCAACACGGTGATTGTGGTGGAACACGACAAAGACATGATGCTCAATGCCGACTACATAGTAGACATTGGCCCGAAGGCAGGAAGAAAAGGTGGCGAGGTGGTGTTTCAGGGCACGCCCGAAGAAATGCTGAAGCAGCACACCATGACTTCTGATTATCTCAACGGAGTGAAGGCCATAGAAATCCCCGAGAAAAGACGTGAGGGCAATGGCAATAGTCTGTGGATAAAGGGCGCGCGAGGCAATAATCTGAAGAATGTGGACGTGGAATTTCCATTGGGCAAGCTCATAGTAGTGACAGGTGTTTCGGGTTCGGGAAAATCTACGCTCATAAACGAGACTTTGCAGCCTATTCTGTCGCATCATTTCTTCCGCGCTCAGAAAAAGCCTATGCCTTACGACAAGATTGAGGGACTGGAATATATAGACAAGGTGGTGAATGTGGATCAAAGCCCTATCGGACGTACGCCACGCTCTAACCCTGCCACATATACAGGCGTTTTCAGCGACATTCGTTCGCTGTTCGTAAACTTGCCTGAGGCTAAGATTCGCGGATATAAGCCGGGAAGATTTTCATTCAACGTGAAAGGCGGACGATGCGAAGCCTGTGGCGGAAACGGATATAAGACGATAGAAATGAATTTCCTGCCCGATGTGATGGTGCCTTGCGAGGTGTGCCACGGCAAGAGATACAACAGAGAAACACTTGAGGTGAGATATAAGGGCAAGAGCATAGCCGACATTCTCGACATGACAATAAATCAGGCGGTGGAATTCTTTGAGAATGTGCCTAATATCTTGCGCAAGATAAAGACTATTCAGGATGTGGGCTTGGGATATATCAAGCTTGGTCAGCCATCAACAACTCTTTCGGGCGGTGAGAGCCAGCGCGTGAAGCTCGCCACCGAACTAAGCAAGAAGGACACGGGAAAGACTGTCTTCATTCTTGATGAGCCTACCACTGGTCTTCATTTTGAGGACATAAGAATACTCATGGATGTGTTGCAGAGGCTTGTAGACAAAGGCAACACGGTGATTATCATTGAGCATAATCTCGACGTGATAAAGCTTGCTGATTACATTATCGACATGGGTCCGGAAGGCGGTCGTGGCGGTGGCACTCTCCTCGTGGCTGGCACACCTGAAGAAGTGGCGAAGAGCAAGAAAGGATATACTCCGAGATTTCTAAAAGAGGTGTTGAAATAAAAAGTATTACGCAAAAAACAGCGCATAAAAAAATAAGAACGATGAAATTCTCCGCATGTGGGAATATCCATCGTTCTTATTTTTTTTATTAATTCCTTATATTATTTTGCCTTTTTATGCTTTAGCTTTGGAATCTTTACGTTTTGCCCAGCTTTTACAGATGTGCCGTTAAGGGCTTCGAGATAGCACTCCATTCCAGGGCCAAGATATGTGCGGCTAATGCTTTCTATCGTCTGACCCTCTTTTGCCTTGACAATGGTTGATACACCAATAATATTATATGCGCCTGTGCGAATACGCGGATCGGCATTATATTTTGCGTAAGAATCCGTCTGTGGCTGAGGTTTAGCTTCCGCCTTCGGTTTTTCTTCCTGCTTCAGCTGTGGATTAGCAGTCTGTGCTTGCTTTTGAGAAGTATTCTCAGCAGGGGCTATATCCGCCTTTTGAGCAGGCTCTACATTATATGTTTCCTCTTTCTGAGAAACATTGGCTTTGCTAACTGCTTTCTTAGCCGACTTCATCTGCGCTTCCTTCAATAATGCTTCAAGATGAGCCTGACGGTTGTTTTGCCTCATGATGGAATTCCCCAAATAAATAGCAAAGCCTATTCCGCAAAGAATGATACATGCCAAAGCTATTTCCAGCAGACGCAATCGCTTATGGCTTTTTTGAAGTTGCTCCATAAGGTCATCCTCTTTGTTGCTGTTGTCGGAATCAGCACTGCCGTCATTGTCATCGCTATCGTCGGCAGTGCTTTCTGCAACCACAGAATTTGATGTGCTTTGGCATACAGTATTTTCTTTCTCTGAAACGTTTGACTCCTTCTCATTCGACGGCACATCTATATTTGCAGTTTCCTCTGTTTTCTTTTCTTCTGCCTTGGAAGTTTCCGCAACAATGGGTTGAGGAGTTTCTTTTTTCTCTTCCACTTGTGGTGCTTCCACTACTGGCTGAGGGATTACGACTTTTTCTTCCTCTACTTTGGGAACTTCATCGACAGCGTCCTCTGCATTAGAAGTTTCTACAGCAGGCTGAGATGTTTCAACAACGCTGTCGTCTTCCTCCTCCATATTTGAAGCTTCTTCGGCATATTGAGAGTCAATATCGGTGAAATCAACGCCGTCGTTAAGCATTACGGTTTCAAACTGCGCAAAAGGAGCATTCACAATATCACGCACAACAGTGTCGGGATTGAACGATATTTTGTCGCGTCCCTCAATGATGATGCGTTCACCTGTATTGACATCTACGCTTTCGCGAGGACTGACACGTTGCATTTTGAATGTGCCAAGACCTTTAATCTTCACCATTCTATCCTTTTGCAATCCCTCGCCCACCAAAGCAAACATCTTAGACACGAAGTCGGATGCCTGCTCCAATGTGAGATTATTTTTCTCCATCAATACATCGATGATTGACATTTCCTTACTCATAGGCGATGCCTCCTTTCTTTAATTGTTCCTTAATAGCATTGACAGGACGGAAAGCAAGAACCAATTTGGGAGGAACCATCATGCGCTGACCTGAAGTGGGATTAACGACAATGCGTTCCATTCTTTTCTTCACGTCGAATGTGCCAAAGCCCATAATTTGGACACTACTGCCCTCGCTGAAAGAATCAGTCATGGCATCAACGACAGTTTTCACCATCTTAGCGGTGTTTTCCTGCGTATAGCCACATTGCTTCGCCAATTCTGAAATGTACTCCTTATTGTTCATAATCTGAACCTTTAAAAATTGTGTGTGTTTATTCTTCTACTGTGCCAAACAGGTCGAATTCATCGCTGTCGGTAATAGTGACATTGTAAAATTCGCCTATCTCAAGTTTCTTGGCATCAGCCGAAATCAAGACCTCGGGGTCTACCTCTGGTGAGCAGAACTCCGTGCGGCCTACATAGTAATCGCCTTCCAGTCTGTCGATAATCACTTTCATTGTCTTGCCTACCTTGGCAGACTCTATTTCGGTGCTTATCTCCTGCTGTAAGGCCATAAGAGAATCAAGACGCTGTTGCTTTACTTCGGCTGGAACATCGTCTTCATAATGTTCGGCGCTGTAAGTGCCCTCTTCTTCGGAATAGGCAAAAGCGCCCATACGCTCAAACTTTGCTTCTTTTACGAAATCGTAAAGTTCGCGGAAATCTTCATCGGTTTCACCGGGGAATCCGACCAACAGAGTAGTACGGATGTGGATGCCTGGCACACGTTCCCTGATTTTCTTCAACAACTCAATCGTGTCGGCTTTGGAAACATGGCGGTGCATACGCTGAAGCATGTGGTCGGAAATGTGTTGCAAAGCAATATCAAGATATTTGCACACCTTAGGTTTCTGCGCCATTACATCGAGCAATTCAAGCGGGAATTGATTCGGATAAGCATAATGCAGGCGAATCCACTCCACTCCGGGAATGTCGGCGATGTCGGAAATAAGGTCGGCGATATGGCGTTTTCCGTCAATATCCACACCATAATAAGTTAATTCCTGTGCAATCACCTGAAACTCTTTCACGCCCTGAGCCACAAGTTCCTTTACTTCCTGAAGGATATCCTCCTTAGGTCGGCTGATATGCTTGCCAGTGATAATAGGAATAGCACAATAAGCGCAATGGCGGTCGCATCCTTCGGCAATTTTCAGATAGGCATAATGAGATGGTGTGGTGAGATGGCGTTTGCCGTCACATGTAGGCACTTCAGCCTTGCCAAGCTCATTGAGCAACTGTTTATAATTAAACTTGCCGTAATATTTATCTACCTGTGGAATTTCCTGCTCAAGTTCTTTTTGGTATCGCTGTGAAAGACAACCCATTACATAGAGTTTATTGAGCTTTCCTTCCTCCTTGGCCTGCACAAATTTCAATATGGTATTAATGCTCTCTTCCTTTGCGTCGCCGATAAAACCGCATGTATTGATTACCGCGATTTCACCATTGGGATTTTCAGGGTCGTGAACGCATTCATAACCGTTGGCTTCAAACTGACGCATTAATAACTCACTATCAACGAGGTTTTTAGAGCACCCCATTGTAATAATATCTATTTGATTTTTCTTCATGCAGAATATTATTTATTACCGAAAAGAGAATCTACAAACTGACGTTTATTAAATAATTGCAAATCTTCCATGCCTTCACCCAAGCCGATGTATTTTACAGGCACTTTGAGCTGGTCGGAAATACCGATGACTACTCCGCCCTTAGCTGTTCCGTCGAGCTTGGTGACAGCAAGAGAAGTAATATTAGTAACGGCTGAGAACTGCTTTGCCTGCTCAAAAGCATTCTGACCTGTAGAGCCGTCGATTACGAGCATCACTTCATCAGGTGCTTCTGGCAACACTTTCTTCATCACTTCCTTAATCTTCTTCAACTCGTTCATCAGTCCCACTTTGTTGTGAAGACGACCTGCCGTATCAATGATTACTACGTCGGCATCATTGGCTTTTGCCGACTGCAATGTATCGAAAGCGACACTTGCAGGGTCTGACCCCATCTGCTGTTTGATTACAGGCACGCCCACGCGCTCACCCCATATACTTATCTGCTCTACAGCGGCGGCACGGAATGTATCAGCAGCACCAAGATAAACTTTCTTGCCACTGTTCTTAAATTGATAAGCTAATTTACCGATTGTTGTGGTCTTGCCCACGCCATTTACGCCTACTACCAAAATAACATAAGGCTTATGATCGCAAGGCAAATCCAATGAATCCGCGTCTTCGGTATTATTTTCTGTCATTAAATTGGCGATTTCATCGCGAAGAATGCCGTTAAGCTCTGATGTAGAAACATATTTATCTCTTGCCACTCTTTCCTCAATGCGACGGATAATCTTTACCGTGGTTTCCACACCTACATCAGAAGTGATAAGCACTTCCTCCAAATCATCAAGCACATCATCATCAACTTTAGATTTGCCGGCAACGGCTCTTGACAGTTTTTCAAACACACTCTGCTTGGTTTTTTCCAAACCTTTATCGAGAGTTTCTTTCTTTTTTTTGTTGAATAATCCGAATATTCCCATATCTTTATATACGTATATGTGTACAAAGATAATGCGTTTTTCATAAGTAGAAAAATAAAATCCGAATAAATTTAATAAAATTTTCACATAACTTTATATAAAAATCCGTTTTCAGAAACAGAAATATTACCGAATAATTTGGGGACATATAAATAAATGTAGTAATTTTGCACAGTATGAAAAAAATAAGTTTGGCTGTAATTGCCATGATGACAATATGTGCCTGCGGAAGCAAAGGCGAGAAGACCGCGAATTTGGACGGTCTGACTATGGACTCTATAGTGAAAGACACTGTAGTAGCCCTCACAAATGATAAGAATTCTCCTAAATGCGAAATCAAGCTTTCATTGCAATACGCGAAAGGCGAAAACGCTGAGAAAATAAACAACGCTTTGCTGCGTTCGGGCATTCTCATGCCTGATTATTTAGGCTTGGGAAATGAGAAGCTGGATATTAAGCTTGCCGTAGATTCTTTTATCGGAAGATATATTGATGATTATAAGAATGAATATGCCAAGCTTTACAGAATAGACAAGGATTTCGCCTCAAGCTACAATAATGTGTACAACGTGAAGACAAGCACTGAAAGCAACGAGGAAAATGTGCTTACATATATTGCCGAGTGTTACACATTTGGAGGCGGCGCGCACGGCATAAGCCAGACTCTTGTGAAGAATTTCAACACAAAGACGGGCCAAATGCTTACTCTTGATGATTATTTCGTAAACGGATATAAGACAAGACTTACCGAAATAATCACGGAAAAGCTGAAAGAGAAATTCAAGACCGATGATTTGGAAAGCGTCGGCGTTTTCTATGGCACGAAAGCTTATGTGCCAGATAATTTTATTCCTTATAGCGACAAGATTACTTTTATATACTGTCAAGACGAGATTGCCGCGCATGCCGTTAGCGAAATTCGCATTGACATAGATAAGGACGAAATTAAGCAATTACTAAAAGACTGATTTTTCTATGGAAGAAATACTGAAATATTTTCCTGGTATCACAGAAGAGCAGAAACGTCAATTCGCTATGCTCGACGCGCTATACAGAGAATGGAATCAGAAGATAAATGTGATTTCAAGAAAGGATATTGACCAATTATATGTTCATCATGTGCTTCATTCTTTGGCAATAGCGAAGGTGGCTGATTTCAAGAATGGAATGAAGATTCTTGACCTTGGCACAGGCGGTGGTTTCCCTGGTATTCCATTGGCGATAATGTATCCTGAATGCAAATTCAAGCTGATTGACGGAACAGGAAAGAAGATAAGAGTTTGTCAGGAAGTTTCGAGCGCAATAGGATTAAAAAATGTAGTAGCCGAGCATATCAGAGGAGAAGAGGAGAAGGGGCTATATGATTATGTGGTGAGCCGTGCAGTAATGCCTTTTGCCGATTTGGAAAAGTTGGTAAGAAAGAACATGAAAAATGGTCTTATTTGCTTGAAAGGTGGCAACCTTAAAGAAGAAGTGAAAGGATATAAGAACATCTGCCTGAAGGAAATACACGATTTCTTCGACGAGGAATGGTTTGAGGAGAAATATGTAGTAAGCTTCACTAAATAAATATCTTTTAAAAGACATGATAAACATACAAAGATTCGCCTGCAATATGTTAAGAGAAAATACATATATTGTGAGCGATGAAACGAAAGAATGCGTTATTATAGACTGTGGTGCTTTCTATGAGGAAGAAAAGCAGGCTATAAAGAAATATATAGAGAAGAATCAGCTTATTCCGAAACATCTTGTGGCGACACACGGACATATAGACCATAATATTGGAAATAAATTCATTTTCGACACTTATGGGCTGAAAGTAGAAGTACACAAGGATGATGAAAAGTTGATGCAGATGTTGCCCGAGATGGCACAGCAATTATGCAACGTAACCTTGGATTATGAATTTCCACCGATAGGCAAATTTCTGACGGGCGAAAATACAATAAACTTCGGTAATCACACATTCACCCTATTTGAGACTCCAGGTCATTCGCAAGGTTGCATAATGCTATATTGCAAGGAGGAGAATGTGCTCTTTACTGGCGACACATTATTTAAAGGTTCAATAGGAAGGACTGATTTCATTGGCGGTTCGATGTTTCAGATAATACAAAGTCTGAGAATGATAAGCCAATTGCCTGACGAAACTGTTGTTTTACCTGGTCATGGCGAGCAGACCACAATGGGATATGAACAGACCACCAACCCTTATCTTGACAGATAAAAAAAATAAAGCAAGGAAAATTGACTACTGAAAAGATAATATTAGGTATCGACCCGGGAACCAACGTAATGGGATATGGACTTATCACGGTAATAGGCAATAAAGCAAAGATGCTTGCAATGGGAGTGATTGACCTAAGAAAGATGCACGACCCATACCTGAGATTAGGACATATCTTTGAGCGCGTGACGGGAATAATAGACGCATATCACCCCGACGAGCTGGCCATTGAAGCCCCTTTCTTTGGAAAGAATGTGCAATCCATGCTGAAATTAGGACGTGCGCAAGGTGTGGCTATTGCCGCCGCAATAAAGCGAGATATACCTATTCATGAATATGCTCCGCTGAAAATCAAGATGGCAATCACAGGACAAGGTCAGGCGAGCAAGGAACAGGTCGCGGGAATGCTTAAAAGGCTTCTGAAACTGGAAGACTCTGAAATGCCGAAATTCATGGATGCCACCGACGCGTTGGGAGCTGCTTATTGCCATTTCATGCAGATGGGCGCGCCTACTACGGATAAGAGCTATCATGGATGGAAGGATTTTATAAACAAGAATAAAGACAGAATAAGATAAAACATAAAAATGACGAGAAATATGAAGAAGATTTTTATAGCAATGGCTTTATGCCTTATGAGCTTCACAAGCGTTTCTGCACAGGCTATTTACAACGAGGTAAATAAGATAATGCAACAGGCAGAAAAGGTGAAGAACGACACGACTAAAGATATGCAACTCAGACTGATTGCGACTTTCAAGTCTGACGCCATATATTACATGATTTTGCAGTCGTCTAAGGACAGCACATTCACCGAATATACTTTAGGGCAACAGACTTTTGCCATGACTGAGTTTGTGAACTCATTTGTGCGCAAAATAGCGAAAGCAAGAAATGATCAGGCGAAAGAGGTAATCATAGCTGACTATAAGAACGCATCACTCGCCCACTCTCTCTTCAACGACATGGATAAGGAAGTGACTTACGCCTATGTAGACAACAAGCGCTTCATCACAAATTTCTCTCTCGACACTGACTGGGAAAAGGCGTTGGAAGAAGTAAAGAATAAATAAGACGAATATTCTATATTGATTTAATCAAAAAATGTGGCTTACTTCATATCGAAGTGAGCCACATTTTGTTTTATTTCTGTTCTTCTTACTTGGAAGACAACCTATTTACGAAATAATAAGCCCAATATGTATTCCAATAAGAATCTATAATAGCATTGATGCGTGAACGACGTTCCGGATATTTCTTCTGCATATCCATCAAATCTTTAAAATCAGCATCGAGAACCGCATTCTGATATACCACTTTAGGATTTGAGCGCAAATGCTTATAGAGAATCAACGCTTCGCGATAATGCTTTGGCAAAGAATCATTTATGTGATAATACTTACCGATGTTTGAAGCAAAAGCATCTATTTTGCAATCAAGAAGATATCCTATAAGAATATAATCTTTAGGAGTCTGCCCTACTCTATAAAATGTTTTGAGAGGAAGCATTAAAAAGCGCACATTCTTATGTGGACGCAAAGCCTCAGAACCTCCAATGAGCGGATATTCAAAAAGGCGTTCCGCAAGCTGTCCTTGCTTTGACAATGCAAACGCGCGAAGCATTGTGAGAGAAGAATCTTTCACCAATGACTTCTCGCCTACAAGCAACGCCTTATCATATTCTTCTTTTGCTATGTGTCGCTCAGCGGCAAGGCGATAATGAAGCACGTCATTGCTATTTCCCATTGCGCCTGTCATTATAAAAAGCCCAGTCGCCCACATGATATTCATCCAAAACTTTCTGGCATTAGTCATAGGTAGTGTTTCATCCGTAGAAATCAAATCGATAATGCACTTCAATCCAAATGCCAGCAAACCGTAAACAACAAGAACAGCACATAATGCCAACATACACAATCCCCATGAAAAGCTATTATCCATGCCAATGCTCACATGGGTAATTCGCCCAAGGACATAACACGATGGCAAATAAGTCAATGCGTGAAGATACGACGGTTCACGATGTTTGAATATCACGGAAGTAAACTGACGCACAATGAGGGCGAGCAGATAAAGCACCAACGTGATGAGGAAAGCGCCAATATGGCGATTATAATAAGTTTGTCCATGGGAAAGCACATGCTGTCCATAGGCAATTATATCTGCCTGAAAAAAATACAGATATATGAATGAGAATAAGCAAAAAAGAACGGCACAGAACTGACGAATTACAAAGTCTATGCCACTGTTTTTATCTGTCATTTATTATTTTTTCTTTAATACTACTGCTGAGCGAGCAGGGATATAGAGTTTGAGCCATCCCTTCTTCTGATCAGCATAAAGCGAATCATGATTTGTGAAATGTTCTATCGTGTCATCAGCAAATCCAAAGCCACCAAAATCCTTTGAGTCTGTATTCAACACAACATCATAAGAACCTTCTTGGACAAGGAAACCATAATCGGAGAACGATTTTACAGGTGAGAAATTAAATACGAAAAGCAATGAACCACGACTAAATGCCAGAATCTGGTCGCCATCGTTATGCCAAATTTCCTGTAATGGAGTCTCGTTAAACTTATCCTCACCGCATATCACATTAAGCATAGCTTTATCAAAATCGCCAAGCCAATGATAACATAGTTCCTTATTATCTACAAGATTCCACTGACGACGGGCATATTTATATCCCCATCCGTTGCCTTCACGCGGGAAATCTATCCACTCAGGATGTCCAAACTCATTGCCCATAAAGTTAAGATAACCACCATTAATGGCAGAAGCCGTAACAAGGCGTATCATTTTATGGAGCGCAATACCACGTCGTGCGGCATCATTCTCGTCATCTTTCTTGAAATGCCAATACATATCGGCATCAATAAGACGAAATATTATTGTTTTGTCACCAACCAAAGCCTGGTCATGGCTTTCGCAATATGAAATTGTCTTCTCGTCAGGTCGTCTGTTTTTCACTTCCCAGAAAATAGAGCTTGGTTTCCAATCCTCATCTCTATGTTCCTTTATCGTCTTTATCCAATAATCAGGAATGTTCATTGCCATGCGATAGTCGAAACCAATACCACCATCAACAAACTTTGCCGCCAATCCTGGCATTCCGCTCACTTCCTCAGCTATGGTTATGGCATGCTTATTTACCTCATGGATAAGAAGATTGGCAAGAGTAAGATAGCATATCGCATTGTCGTCCTCATGACCGTTATAATAATCGCCATAGTTGGTAAATGCCTCACCAAGTCCGTGGCTATAATATAGCATTGATGTCACGCCGTCAAAACGGAAACCATCGAAATGATATTTTTCAAGCCAGTATTTGCAATTACTCAACAAGAAATGCATAACATCATCCTTGCCGTAATCGAAGCAAAGAGAATCCCATGCAGGATGCTCACGTCTATCGCCAGGATAGAAATATTGATTAGGGTCGCCGGCAAGATTTCCAAGTCCTTCTACCTCATTCTTTACTGCATGAGAATGAACAATATCCATTATCACTGCAATACCATTGGCATGAGCTTCGTCTATAAGAGCCTTTAATTCTTCAGGAGTGCCGAAACGTGAAGACGCGGCAAAGAAAGAACTCACATGATAGCCGAATGAGCCATAATAAGGATGCTCCTGTATTGCCATTATCTGAATGCAATTATATCCATCCTCTATAATTCGTGGAAGAACATTATCCTTGAATTCAGTATATGTGCCAACTTTCTCAGCGTCTTGCGACATTCCTATGTGGCACTCATATATTAAAAGAGGTGTCGTCTTAGGAACAAAACGCTTACGCTTCCACTTATATGGTTCGGGATTCCACACCTGAGCGGAGAATATAGCAGTCTGCTCATCCTGTACTACTCTTGTACACCATGCAGGAATACGCTCACCCTCCCCTCCTTGCCATTTTACAAGCATCTTGAAATAATCTCCATGCTTCATGGCAGAGTTTTCCAGATTCAATTCCCAATTGCCAGTTCCCTCTATACGCTCACATTTATAGCTTTCAGTCGGAGTCCAATCGTTGAAATCACCTATAAGATAGATTTCTGTCGCATTAGGAGCCCATTCTCTGAAAACCCATCCTTTTGAAGTCTTATGCAATCCATAATAATCATATCCACTCGCGAAATCCGAAAGTTTTCTTTTGCCGTTATCGGTAAACTGATTCAACTTCCAAACCGCATGTTCATGACGACCACGAATGGCATCTTCATAAGGTTCCAAATAGCCATCATTTTTAACGAGTCCAATATGCTTGGCTATCGCCTTTTTAGCATTAAGTTCCTCTCTTCCTGTTCTTTTCATTGTGTGTTTCTTAGATTTTGTTATTCTTCAAAGCGTTTGCCAAATTCATATCGACCAGTTGCCGTAATCTGTCCGTTACGGTCTTTCTCTACGAAATTACCATCACGCACGTCATCAACGTATGTGCCCTCAAAGCGTTTGCCATCTTTTGTTTCCTCGATAGCCGCGCCGTTGCGCATACCGTTTTTATATGTACCTTTGAATTTATTTCCATCCGCATAGTGAATTATCACTTCACCATTAACTTTTCCGTCAGTAAAAGTTCCGTCAAAGATGTCACCATTCTTCTTAGTAAGTTTGCCACGGCCATTCTGCTTATCATTCTTCCACTGACCTTCATATACATCGCCATTCTCCCATACAAGAGTGCCTACTCCATCTTTATCGCCCTCTTTGAAATGACCTGTATATCTATCTCCGTTAGCGTATTTGAAAATGCCCTCACCTGTGCGTTCTCCCTGCACATAGTCGCCTTCATATACATCTCCATTTTGGAATTTATACACTCCTCTGCCGTTTTGTATATCATCTTTCCAATCGCCTATGTAAACATCGCCGTCGGCATACTTGTTAGTGCCACGACCGGAACGCTGGTTATTAGCCCACATACCATCATAAGTAGTGCCGTCGCCCCAATCAAAGAAGCCACGACCGCTTTTCTGGTCATTTTCCCAGTTGCCGTTGTAATACGCACCGCTTGAATAAGTATATTTGCCTTTCCCATGACGCTTATCATGAAACCACTGACCCTCATACTTATCACCATTATAATAATACATAGTGCCTTTGCCCTCCTGATAATCACGAAACCAAAGACCTACGTATTTATTATTATTCATGAAATAGTAAGTGCCACGTCCATGTTGCTGGTCCTGAAACCACTGGCCTTCATATTTTTCACCATCGGAGAATGTATAAACGCCATATCCTTGACGTTTTCCTTTGATAAATTCTCCCTCGTAAGTATCACCGTTTTTATATACTACATTTCCCTTGCCGTAAGGTTTACCCGATACCATTTCGCCCTTATACTGACCTCCGTTAGAAGTAGTACAAGAACCAAGCGTTATCTTCTGGGCGTAAGTAGGAACACAAAGAAGAGTAGTAGCTATAATAGATATTATATCTTTCCTAATATTATTTTTTCCCATATCAGCACCAAAAATACAGTTTTTCTATGAATAGACAAAATCTATTTAGATAGTTTAAGGTAAAAACTTCGTGCAAATCACAAATAACAAAAGTCCACTCTCCCAAAAGAAAGTGGACTTAAATAAAATCTAATATCTATGGATAAGAAATTAAAACATTTCTTTATTCATTATTTTTCGATTGCTGCTACACCTGGAAGCACCTTGCCCTCGATAGCCTCAAGCATTGCGCCACCACCTGTAGATACATAAGAAACCTTATCACCCAAGTTGAACTTGTTGATAGCAGCAACAGAGTCGCCACCGCCAACGAGTGAATAAGCGCCATTCTCCTGAGTAGCTTTTGCTACAGTCTTAGCGATTTCTGCTGTTCCCTTAGCGAATGCGTCAAGCTCGAATACGCCTACAGGACCATTCCAAAGGATTGTCTTTGAATCCATGATGATCTTCTTCCAGTTCTCGATACTTGCCTCGGCAGAGTCCATACCCTCCCATCCGTCAGGAATATTGAAGATATCAACAACCTTAGTGTTTGCATCGTTAGAGAAGTCGTCAGCGATAACAGTCTCTACAGAGAGGCTGAGGTTTACGCCCTTCTTCTTAGCTTCTTCCATTACGTTCAAAGCCTCTGGGATAAGGTCGTCCTCATGGATAGAGTTACCGATATGACCACCCTGAGCCTTGATGAATGTGTAACCCATACCACCACCGATGATGAGGTTGTCTACCTTGTCAAGAAGGTTCTTGATTACACCGAGCTTAGAGCTTACCTTAGAACCACCGATAATAGCGGTGAATGGACGCTGAGCATTCTTCAAAACGTTGTCAATAGCTGTAACCTCTTTCTCCATCAAGAAACCAAGCATCTTAGAATCCTTGTCGAAGTAATCAGCGATAACAGCTGTAGAAGCGTGCTTGCGATGAGCAGTACCGAAAGCGTCGTTTACATAAACATCAGCATAAGAAGCCAATGTCTTAGCAAATTCCTTCTGGCTTTCTTTCATTGCAGCCTTAGCGTCATTATATTTAGGATCTTCCTTGTCGATACCAACTGGCTTACCCTCTTCTTCAGCGTAGAAGCGGAGGTTTTCAAGAAGCAATGCCTCACCTGGCTTCAAAGCCTTTGCTGCATCACCAGCCTTAGCGCAATCAGGAGCGAACTTAACTTCTACACCAAGAGCGTCAGAAACGTTTTTAACGATTTGTCCCAAAGAGAGTTCAGGTTTAACCTTACCCTTTGGCTTACCCATGTGGCTCATCATGATAAGAGAACCGCCATCGCTCAAGACCTTCTTGAGTGTAGGCAGTGCACCACGAATACGAGTGTCGTCGGTTACATGTCCTTCACTGTCCAATGGCACGTTGAAGTCAACGCGAACGATTGCCTTTTTACCGGCAAAGTTGAATTGATCGATTTTCATTGTTTTTACTTAATATTTAATTATTAGAATCTTTGTCTTAATTATTAATTGACGTGCAAATATAGCAAAAAAAACTGGCATCGACTTAGAAAAGATTTGCTTTATAACCTTATTTTGCACAAAATCTTTACTTTTGAAAACTCTATATTGCAAAATGGGTACACCTCGTTATCACAGCGAGATGTACCCTTTAACAAATGAATCACATTTTATTTCATGTATATACTTTATTTATACTCTGCCCAACTCTTTATGTCGATGTCGCTTGGCTTCAATGTGCAGAACGCATTGATAAACGCAGCAGCAAGACGGCTGTTGGTAATAAGAGGTATATTCAGGTCGATTGCGGCACGACGTATCTTATATCCATTGGTAAGCTCGCGTGGAGTCAAATCCTTCGGAATATTGATAATCATGTCAATCTTATGCTCGTGAAGCAAATCAAGAGCCTGTGGAGTCTGTCCCTCTTCCGATGGCCAATAAACCCTTGTGCAAGGAACACCTTCTTCCTCAAGATATTTGCTTGTTCCGCCTGTAGCGTAGAGTTCATATCCATGAGCCACAAGTTTCTTCGCAGAATCAAGAAGCTCTGCCTTTTGCTTAGCTCCACCTGTTGAGAGGAGAACAGAATGCTCAGGAATGCGCTGACCTACAGAAAGCATACTCTTGAGAAGAGCCTGATTGGTGTCGTCGCCCAAGCAACCTACCTCACCTGTTGACGACATATCTACGCCCAAAACAGGGTCAGCCTTTTGCAGACGATTGAATGAGAACTGAGAAGCCTTAATTCCCACATAATCCAAATCAAACAAATTCTTGCTTGGTTTCTCTACAGGCACGCCGAGCATAATCTTTGTGGCAAGGTCGATAAGATTCAGTTTCAACACCTTACTTACAAATGGGAATGAGCGAGAAGCACGCAAATTACATTCAATAACAAGTATGTCATTTTCACGAGCCATATATTGAATATTGAATGGACCATTGATATGCAGAGCTTCCGCAATCTGACGGCTTACTCGCTTGATACGACGTACGGTTTCAACATATAGTTTCTGAGGTGGGAACTGAATCGTAGCGTCACCAGAGTGAACACCGGCAAACTCGATATGCTCAGATATTGCATAAGCCATGATTTCGCCATTCTTTGCCACGGCATCCATCTCAATTTCCTTTGCGTTCTCAATAAACTTACTTACCACTACAGGGTGCTCAGCGCTCACATTTGCAGCAAGTTTAAGGAAGCGTTCCAACTCCTCCTTGTTAGAGCAGATGTTCATAGCAGCACCAGAAAGCACATAAGAAGGACGCACAAGAACAGGGAAGCCTACGCGATCAACAAACTTATCAATGTCTTCCATGCTTGTCAATGCGCTCCATTCCGGCTGGTTAATGCCATAGTTTGTAAGCATTGCAGAGAACTTAGCGCGATCCTCAGCATTATCAATATCCTTAGCAGATGTTCCGAGAATTGGCACATTCTGTTCGTCGAGCCACATTGCGAGGTTATTAGGAATCTGTCCACCTGTTGAAACGATTACTCCATGAGGGCATTCCAAATCAATGATATCCATCACGCGCTCGAATGTCAGCTCATCGAAATAAAGCTTGTCGCACTCATCATAATCGGTAGAAACCGTTTCTGGGTTATAGTTGATCATCACAGAGCGATAACCATGCTTGCGGATAGTCTTCAATGCCTGCACACCGCACCAGTCAAACTCTACAGAAGAACCAATGCGATAAGCACCTGATCCAAGTACAATTATGCTGCGGTTGTCCTGCTCGAATTCCACATCACTCTTATCGCCTGCATAAGTCATATACAAGTAATTAGTCTGTGCAGGATATTCTGCAGCAAGAGTATCAATCTGCTTTACTACAGGAAGAATGCCATAACTCTTACGCAGCTTGCGGATTACGAGCAATGCCTTGTGCATATTTCCAAACTCCTGCTCCAAACCTACGGCGCGGGCAATCTGGAAATCCGTAAATCCGTATACCTTTGCTGTGCGCAACAAATCCTTATCAAGCACATTTACGCTTGTGCATTTCTTCAACTGCTCATCAATGTCAATGATGTGCTTCAACTTGTCAAGGAACCAACGGTCAATCTTTGTCAGATCATGAATCTGATCTACCGTATATCCCTTGTGCATTGCCTTTGATATGATAAACACACGTTTATCTGTAGGTTCGCGAAGCGCTGCGTCAATATCCTCAATCTGCAATTCCTTATTTTCTACGAAGCCGTGCATACCCTGACCTATCATGCGCAAACCTTTCTGAATTGCTTCTTCAAAGTTTCTACCGATGGCCATAACCTCGCCTACCGACTTCATGCTTGAACCAAGTTCCTTGTCTACGCCACGGAATTTGCTCAAATCCCAACGTGGAATTTTACAAACCACATAGTCAAGAGCAGGCTCAAAGAATGCGCTTGTAGTCTTGGTTACGGAGTTTTTCAACTCAAACAATCCATAACCCATACCAAGTTTCGCGGCGATGAAAGCCAAAGGATAACCTGTTGCCTTTGAGGCCAATGCAGAAGAACGGCTCAAGCGAGCGTTTACCTCAATCACACGATAATCTTCGCTCTGAGGATCGAATGCGTATTGCACATTACATTCACCGACGATACCGATATGGCGAATAATCTTTATGCTTAGCGCGCGAAGCTTGTGATACTCGCTGTTAGTCAAAGTCTGTGAAGGAGCGATAACGATACTCTCACCAGTGTGAATACCCAGTGGGTCGAAATTCTCCATGTTACAAACCGTGATACAGTTGTCATAACGGTCGCGCACCACTTCATATTCAATCTCCTTCCATCCCTTCAAACTCTTTTCAACGAGAACCTGAGGAGAGAAAGAGAAAGCCTTCTCTGCAAGCTTGTTAAGTTCTTCCTCGTTGTCACAGAATCCACTTCCAAGACCTCCGAGAGCGTAAGCCGCACGGATAATTACAGGATAGCCTAATTCTTTAGCCGCCTTTCTTGCCTGCTCTATTGTTTCGCAAGCCTCGCTCTTTATTGTCTTAACGTCAATTTCATTAAGTTTCTCAACAAAGAGTTCACGGTCTTCAGTGTCCATTATCGCCTGCACAGGCGTACCAAGTACCTTTACGCCATACTTTTCAAGGACACCGCTCTTATATAATTCAACACCGCAGTTAAGTGCTGTCTGTCCACCAAACGACAACAAAATGCCATCCGGCTTTTCCTTTTCAATAACACGCTCTACGAAATAAGGCTGCACAGGCAAGAAATATATCTGGTCTGCCACGCCTTCTGAAGTCTGAACGGTAGCAATATTAGGATTGATGAGAACAGTTTCAACACCTTCCTCACGCAACGCCTTCAATGCCTGCGAACCAGAATAATCAAACTCTCCGGCTTCGCCTATCTTTAATGCTCCAGAACCGAGGAGCAATACTTTCTTTATATTGTCGTACTTCATTTTCTAAATTATAGACTATCAACAAACTTATCAAACATGAACTCCGTATCTACAGGGCCTGAGCATGCCTCAGGGTGGAACTGTGAAGAGAACCAAGGATTTGTCTTATGACGAATGCCCTCATTTGAGCCGTCGTTCATATTAACAAACAATTCCTCCCATTCGCTTCCCAATGTCTTTGCGTCTACAGCATAACCATGATTCTGGCTTGTCACATAACATTTCTCTGTTCCTACAAGGCGTACAGGCTGATTATGAGAACGATGACCATACTTCAACTTATAAATTGAAGCACCGCCTGCCTTTGCCAACAACTGATTACCCATGCAGATACCACAGATTGGCTTGCGACTCATGCTCATCTGCTTGCGAATCACATCAACAGCGTCCTGACACATATCTGGATCGCCAGGGCCATTGGCGAGGAACAATCCATCGAAATTCATGTCTGTGTAGTCGTAATTCCAAGGAACTCGGATTACTTCTACACCTCTGTTTATAAGACAACGAATGATATTCGCCTTTACGCCGCAATCCACGAGCACAACCTTTTTGCCCGCGCCCTCGTTGTATCTTATAATCTCCTTGCATGAAACTTTATCCACAAAGTTTACACCTTCATAATCGGCAGTAGGGATATTGTCTGGCTCATCATCAAAGAGAATTTTACCCATCATAACGCCATGCTCACGCAACACTTTAGTCAGCTGGCGAGTATCTATGCCGGTAATTCCCGGCACATGCTCACGTTTCAACCAGTCGGCAAGACTTTCTTTTGCGTTCCAATGTGAGAACTTCTCACTATAGTCAGCCACGATTATAGCCGACGCATAGATTTTGTCGCTCTCCATGAATGTTGGCAATCCATTCTCTTCGAATGTGAATGCAGGAACGCCATAGTTGCCTACAAGAGGATAAGTGAGAGTCATAAGCTGACCGGCATAAGAAGGATCGGTCAAACTCTCTGGATAACCCATCATTGCGGTATTGAACACTACCTCACCTGCTACAGGCGCGTCGTATCCAAAACTCTTTCCGTGGAACTTTGTTCCGTCATCTAAGACTAAAGTTACGTTCTTCATTATTGTTAGTTCTGTTTTCTTATTCAGACTCATCTCTACCTTTTTATATTTATAATAGAGATTAGAATTTTTGTTCGTATTGATAAACCTGCTCAATATAATTGATGAATGCCTGGTTACACAAGCGTGTTCCGCCCGGTGTAGGGAAATGTCCCGTGAAATACCAGTCGCCTCTGTTGTCAGGAATAGCGGAATGCAATCCCTCTATGCTCTGATAAACCAGTTCTACAGGCGTGGTAACGCATTCAGGGCGAAGCATTTCCACAGACTTCTCGTTGATTTCCTCTACCGTGAATGGATCATACACATCTCTTACGCAGTTGCGCATCTCCTCTTTCGGCTTCAGTAATTCCTCCTTGCAGGCACGATAAGTATCCTCTATCACATTGTGCATGCCACGCTCCTTGAGCAGTTCTATTGTGGCACGGAACGCAATAAGCTCCTCCAATCTCGGCATATCAATGCCGTAATAATCAGGATAGCGTATCTGAGGCGCGCTGCTCACGATTACAATCTTCTTCGGATGCAGTCTGTCGAGAATACGCAGAATACTTTCTTTCAAAGTAGTTCCACGCACAATAGAGTCATCAATTACCACAAGATTATCCACATGTGGATTAATGCTTCCGTAAGTAATATCATAAACGTGAGACGCTAAATCATTACGTGAATTGCCTTCTGCAATAAATGTGCGAAGTTTTATGTCTTTCCAAGCAACTTTCTCTGAGCGTACATAGTCATGAATTATAGCTTTAAGCTCTTCATGTGTAGGCTTATGATCCAGTTTTTCTATTTGCTTAATCTTCTCTTCGTTGAGGTATCTTTTAAAGCCGTTGAGCATTCCGTAGAAAGCTACTTCGGCAGTATTAGGAATAAAAGAGAAAACAGTGTGGCGAGTATCATAGTCTATAGCCTTCAAGATAGGTTCCGTAAGCTGTTCGCCAAGTTTCTTTCTCTCCTTATAGATTTCGTTATCCGAGCCGCGACTGAAATAAATTCTCTCAAAAGAACATTTCTTCACTTCTTTCGGCTCAATAATCTGCTCAATAGAGCATTCTCCATTTCTCTTTACCAAAAGAGCCGAGCCAGGCTGCAATTCCTTCACATCCTCATATTCAATGTCGAATGTGGTCTGCAACACTGGGCGTTCCGACGCCAACACTACAATCTCGTCGTTCTTATAATAGAAAGCCGGACGAATGCCCCAAGGGTCGCGCATAGAAAACATTTCTCCGCTGCCGGTGATACCACACATCACATATCCGCCATCGAAATTGGTCATCGTAGTGCGAAGCACATTGCTCATCTTCACATTGTCGTCGATATATTCAGTGATGTCCATTCCCTTCAGCCCAAGTTTCTGCGCCTCAATGAAATTTCTCTCCACCTCTCTATCGAGCCTGTGTCCCATGTTTTCCAGCAAGATATGTCCGTCGCTTGAAATGCGCGGCCACTGCCCTTGTTTCACCAACTTGCCAAACACCTCGTCAATATTCGTCATATTGAAATTACCGCAGAGGCAGATGTTTTTGGCTTTCCAGTTGTTGCGGCGCAAGAACGGGTGCACGTATTGAAGTCCGTGCTTACCCGTTGTTGAGTATCTTAGATGACCCATATAAAGTTCGCCTGCAAAAGGAATATTTCTCGCTGCGAACTCCGCGTCGTCAATTTTGTCGATGTTGTATGCGATTTCCTTGTGCACCGCACCGAATATTTCGGTTATCGCATTCGACCCTTCAGATCTTTCTCTGAAAATGTATTCATTTCCGGGTTCGCTGTCGAGTTTTACGCAAGCGAGTCCCGCTCCCTCCTGACCACGGTTGTGCTCCTTCTCCATCATCAAATAGAGTTTGTTGAGGGCAAACATCCATGTTCCGTACTTTTGTTGATAGTATTCAAGTGGTTTCAGTAGTCTTATCAGGGCTACTCCACAATCATGTTTCAGTGGTTCCATTTATTTATTCTACAGTTACGCTCTTTGCTAAGTTTCGAGGTTGGTCTACATTCTTACCCTTGCAGACAGCCACATGATAAGCCAATAGCTGCAATGGTATTGTAGAAATCAGCGGCTCTAAGCATTCTATCGTCTGTGGTATCTCTATCACGTCGTCAGCGATTCGGGCAATAGTCTCATCTCCCTTGCTGACAAGAGCTATAACGCGTCCCTTGCGCGCCTTTATCTCTTGGATATTGCTCAGCACCTTTTCATACATCGCGTTATGAGTGGCGATAACCACGACAGGCATATCAGAATCTACCAAAGCGATTGGGCCATGTTTCATTTCCGCTGCGGGATAACCCTCTGCATGAATGTAACTTATCTCCTTCAGCTTCAATGCTCCCTCCAATGCCACTGGATAAGAGAAACCTCTACCGAGATAGATGAAGTTTTGAGCATAAGTGAAAGTTCTCGCGAGCTTTCCTATCTGCTTATTCTGGTCGAGCACCATCTTCATCTTGCTTGGTATTTCAGCCAACTCATTAACTATGTTTTTGTAATCCTCGTCTTTTATAGTTCCTTTCTCTTTGCCCAATGCCAAAGCGAGCATTGCGAGAACGGTCACCTGTCCGGTGAAAGCCTTTGTAGAAGCCACACCAATTTCAGGGCCTACATGGATGTAGCTACCTGTATGGGTAGCTCTTGGAATGCTTGAGCCTACGGCATTACATATACCATAGATGAAAGCACCCTTCTGCTTTGCCAGTTCCACAGCTGCCAATGTGTCGGCAGTCTCTCCGCTCTGAGAGATTGCTATCACCACATCATCCTTATTAACTACAGGGTTGCGATAGCGGAATTCGCTTGCGTATTCCACATCTACAGGAATGCGGCAGCAATCTTCTATCAGCTGCTTGCCTATCAATCCCGCGTGCCATGATGTACCACACGCTACGATTATGATACGCTTTGCTGCAAGCAGTTGCTTCTTATAGTCTATTACGGCGCTCAATGTAACATTGTTATGCTCCATGTTGATACGGCCGCGCATACAGTTAGCCAAGCATTCAGGCTGCTCAAAAATCTCTTTCAGCATGAAGTGAGGATAACCGCCCTTCTCTATCTGTCCGAGGTTCAAATCCACCGTCTGAACAGAAAGGTTAAGCTCACGATTCTGAATGTTTACCACCTTCAGCTCCTCGCCCAATCGCATGACAGCGATATTGCCATCCTCAAGATATACCACCTTATCAGTATATTCAATGATAGGACTTGCGTCTGAGCCAAGGAAGAACTCACCGTCGCCAATACCCACTACCAACGGACTTTGCTTGCGGGCTGCGATTATCTGGTTAGGGTCGTTCTTATCAAGAATAGCGATGGCATACGCGCCTATCACCTGATGCAAAGCCACCTGAACGGCAGAAAGCAAGTCGAGATCTTTCTGCGTCTTTATATATTCTATAAGCTGCACGAGCACCTCCGTATCTGTTTCTGAGCGGAAGTGTACGCCCTTTGCTATCAAGTTGCGCTTAATCTCGGCATAATTCTCAATAATACCATTATGAATTATAGCCAAATTCTTTGATTCTGAATAATGAGGGTGAGCATTCACCGATGATGGCTCACCGTGAGTAGCCCAGCGTGTGTGAGCAATGCCCACTACGCCGCTGATATCTTTATCCTGGCAGAATTCCTCAAGACCTGCCACCTTTCCCTTTGTCTTATATACATTCAGGTCGTCCTTCTCATTTATAAGAGCGACGCCTGCGCTGTCGTATCCTCTGTATTCAAGTCTTTTCAATCCCTTAATCAGGATAGGAAAAGCCTGACGTTTACCTATATATCCTACAATACCGCACATAATCTAACAATCTTTTTTTTTTGATATTGCTATCTTAATTATCTTTTTATAATTATAAGAGAGAGCTAAGAGGCTTCACCTCCCAGCTCTCATATTTAGAATTTTGTCATTTCGAAACTGTATGAGCAGTAACAACGATTGATGCCAAAGCTGTGATAATACTCAAATACGGAGTCCATAGCTGAGCCGACGAACCGATAGAAGCATTTACTGTCTTCACCTTGTTAGGCTGCACATATATAATATCGTTTTGTTGCAAATAATAATATGGAGAGCTTAATATCGACGCATCATTCAAATTCAGTCGATGCGCGCTTTTCTGTCCGTTGGCATCCTCACGTATCACGAGGATATTATCACGCTGTCCATATATAGTAAGGTCGCCTGCCGAAGCCAATGCCTCCACAACGCTCATTTTCTCTGTAGTAACAGGCACTACTCTCGCTCCGCCTACCTCACCGATGATAGTAACACGATAACTTGCCATACGCACCGTCACGATAGGCTTCTCGTCTTTAGAAAGATAAGGCTTAATCTTTTCTGTGATAAGAGCTTCGCACTCGTTCTTTGTAAGTCCCTGCACATGAATCTCGCCTACGACAGGAAATTTTATCTTTCCGTTATTGTCTACCAGATAAGTTTGGAGAGATCCACCGCCTGTATACAGATTGCCTGAACTTCCAAGAGTATTAGACACCGACAAGTTGAAAGGTGAAACCGCGCTTGGATCAGAAGCACTGACTGTGATTGTCAGCTCGTCCTTTGGCATAATCTTTGCGTCATAAAGTCCACGAGTATTACTGAGATCCAAAGTATCTATATTTTGGAAATAAGCAACGCTTTTAGTGCTTGTGCAACTTCCGAAGAACAAGCATACCGAAGCGAAAGCTAAAGAAAAGAGAATTTTCTTCATTTATCTCTGTATTAAAGTATGTATATTTTCAAAGCGTTTTAAAATCTCTGCAAAAGTAACTGATTTTTTTCATTCATGCAAGAAAAACCTTTCAAATTAATATCATTCTTATCTTAGTTCCGTAAAAGCGAAATACCTGGCAGCCATATCTTGCAAGGTTATTTCATTTTGGGAATATCTAAGCCAATCAATGCTTGATATTCTCTCTTTGCGACTAAAAAAGCAAAATAAGCCGCAGATTCTGCGGCTTATTTCATAAAGCACCATTTAACTTTGCTTTACTCAGTATCTTTTCTACATCACTATCAGAAACAGGAAGAGCGATTGTATGCGGATTTTTCTCTGCTGCTTCCGCTGCTTTTATAAAGCGTTCTGCGTCCTTTCCTGTCAAAGTCGGAATCGGTCTATCTGTGAGTGTCATATTTTTCACTTGCATATTTCTAATTAAAATGCCGCTTAAAATCCATCGCTTCATGGAGGATTCTAACAATCAAGATATTACCATCTTCCTTATATATATAGAAAATAATGTGTCTGCCAATTCTCAAACCAAACAATCCTTCATATATTTCGTTATATGTATGACTAATTCTTTTAGCTGAAATAATATCATTACATGCAGATACCAGCATACGATAATACTTATTTGCTTGAGCTACAGACCATTCCTCCGCCGTGTATGTCCAAATGCTATTCAAATCTGCTATGGCTTCATTTGAAAATATGCATTTCTTCATTTCAATGAGGTATTAAGACGTTTAAGATTTTCTTCGGGATCAAAATTCTCATTATATCCACTATCTAAACCTCTTTGGATTGCTTGTTTCAATACAACTATCTTTTCTTCATTTTCCTCTAAAAGGCGGAGTCCAGCACGGATAACTTCGCTTGCATTATTATAACGTCCAACCTGAATTCGTTCTTTAACGAATCCTTCAAAATAATCACCAAGAGCTACAGAAGTTGTTCTCATATACTTGTTTTTTATATTTGTGTTGGTAAAGTTACCAATATTTCGTAACATCTCCAATTATTTGAGGCTATATTTTCAATATTGGCATATATTTGTAGCTAAGGCTAATTCAATACGACTTGTCCTGCTATCTACAAAGTATCTATATTTTGGAAAAATGAGTTATTAAAGCGTTTTTAGACTTTAAATCCTCATTATAGAACAACTTCCCTATTTTCTTTATTTTGAAACATTTTCTTTAAAAGTGGTGCTTTGACTCTCACGATCTACGCACCACTGGCTATAAACTTAGCTTTATGAAGCTATAAAAATGTATCTTTATCTCTCACAGATGGCACAGATGAACACAGATTTTGAATTCTAATGGATTTCACAGATTAATCACAAACAGGTCTTATTCTATCTCCATCATTAACGTTCCAATTTGGTCCACTTAAATAAATTGTAGCTGGAGTACTTTCCATCATTAAATCATATCCTCGTGTGGTAATCTTATATATAACATTGTTCCAATTAAGAAGATTACCCACTGCATCATAGTGATATGAGCGTACTGCAAACATTGTACGACCATTCAATTTCCTCGCGGAAATATCAATATCCAAAACTGACCATAGCAATTTCCTCGCGGAAATGTTAAATATCCAAAACTGGACATAGCAATTTCCTCGCGGAAATATCAATATCCAAAACTGACCTGTATTTGTCTAATTTAGGTTGACTGTTTTTTATCTAAACCTTTTATAAGTTGACTCAGATTAATTATTATAACTGATAATTGTAGACTATAGATGCTTAAACTCGATTAAAAGTTGACATCCAAAATCATCCCTGTCAG
>JAIKZG010000003.1 GCA_024682415.1 Prevotella sp. | reverse complement strand
ACTAAACCTTTTTTGTCAAACCAATCATCAATAAGACTAATAAAAGTCTTAGGTAAAGGAACAGCAGTGGCATTAACTTTTAGATTTCTGTCAATTTCGGGAGCATTTACTCTAATTTTCCCATCTTTAAACTGAAAAACTAACGTATACATTGCTTTATATTCCGTAAAAGCAGATCCCAGTTTGTATGTACTATGCAAAACATCTGACATAGCTCTAATTGTAATGTTTGTCGGTTCTATCTCATTTAGTACGTTCTGAGGACTGTTATACAATGTTAAGACATTTGCCTTTACTTTATTATACAAATCCTGTGCTGTCTTTCCTTCAAATTTTACAACAACGTATGAATTACCATCCTCTGAGACGAATGTGCCATCAGGTTTAAGGGAAAAACTTACAACATTTTGGGCATATATTCCTAATGAAAAGAAAAATGCCATAATAATACACATTGTTTTTACTCTATTCATAATTCTAAAAAAGGCGGAACCATTCGATACTCATCAGAACTCTGGTTACCGCCAAGTGACCTATCCAACAACAAGCACGAATAGCCCACGCCTATCAAGCGTGAGCATTCTTACTGCTTATCCACGTTGGATGAATGTTTGGCGGTATTCGAGTCCTACGAACAAGAGCGAGAAGCCCAATATCTATGTATAAGTACGAACAGAAACGCTAATCTGTAAGTTAACTACGTTGACTTTCTTTACGACTCAACCAATTATGCAAGCATATTGGCCTTCGCTGCTCAGAAAGTTAATAAAATTGATAATATTTCTCTCTGTGACCTTGCGAGGCTAAGCCTCATCATCAGGTAGTAGCGTTACATTCGTTCTGTTTCTATGTCATTGGCAAAATCGTTTAAAAGGGTTCAACTTCCTGTTAATTTTACATTCTGACCGCAAATATACGAATAATTTCCGAATAAGCGAATAAAGTTGCGAAATAATTTGTATCTTTGCGGTACAATTGCTATGGATAGAGCAACGTTTGAAAGCCAGAAGGCATTTGCGGGCGAGAAGAAGGCCTCGATGCAGCGACGCTGTGTAGATAACGACTACACGGCGCGGCGGATGTATATGATAACAATGGTGACGGAGGGACGGAAGCCGCTGTTTGGTCAGGTTGTGGGGCGAAGTGAGGCTGTGGAGCCATCGCCAGAGGCACCCCATATTGAGCTTTCGCAATTAGGAGCGGCTGTAGAGCAGATATGGCAAACGATAGGCTGCCACCATCCTGAGGTGAAAGTAGTGGCGCTACAGATGATGCCTGACCATCTGCACGCAATTCTGTTTGTGAAGGAGCGGATGGAGAAGCCATTGGGGAAGGTTTTGCTGGGGGTTAAGCAGGCGTGCAATAAGGCGTTTCGGGAGGTGATGCCGGTGGAGTTTGTTGCTGTGGCACAGCAACATGCACAACAGAAGAGGGAAAACGGGCTACTGTTTGCAAAGGGCTTTAACGACCAGATATTGCTGAGGGACGGCCAGCTGGAGCGATGGCTGAACTACCTGAAGGATAATCCGCGGCGACTAATGATGAAGCGGGAAAGCCCTGATTTGTTTAAGGTGCAGAGGGGGCTGACGTTTGCTGGGTTCAACTTTTCGGCTATTGGTAATCGGTTTTTGTTGGAAAGGCCGTTGAAGATACAGGTGCAGTGCTCAAGGAGCATCAGCGAGAACGATTTACAGGCGAAGATGAATGATTGCCTTCGTGCTGCAAGGCAAGGAGCGGTGTTGGTTTCGCCCGCTATCTCAAAAGGAGAGAAGGCTATTATGAGGGCGGCGTTTGAGGAGGGGCTGCCGCTAATCTATCTGCAGGAGAATGGTTTTACGGATTTGGCAAAGCCTGGGGGTATGAGAATGGATGCCTGCGCAAAAGGTCAACTCCTTATTTTGGCTCCTTGGGAGCATCATAATGAGAAAATAACGATAAAGAGGGAGCAGTGCCTGGAGCTGAATGAGATGGCGAAGGCAATTTGCGAGGGATGAGCGTTGAGTGGATTGCTGTGACACAGCAATATGCAGAACAAGAGGATAGCACTTACAGAACAAATAACGTCGCAGATTATGAGGTCTGCGACGTATTATAAATTAAGGGGAGGGTAATCCTTATTGGTCCAATCTATCCCTTGATTCTTCAAGGAGATTAGCCGATATAAGCTAAAATGACATTGACTGCCTCTTCCTCCGTTTTGTCATCCATCGTAATGACCAAATCGTAGTTACGAGTGTCGTAGCGTGAGGTGCGGGCATTGTTCTTCAGATACTCCTCACGCGCTTCATCCACCTCCTCGATGATTTTCTTTGCTTCCTTCTTGCTGATACCTCGCTTGTCCATGAGGCGCTTCATGCGGTACTCCATAGAGGCCTGGATGAACACATTCAGATGGTTGGGGAAGCCGTTCATCACATAGAAAGCCGAACGGCCGGCAATGACACACGACTCCTCGATAGCAATGTCCTGTAAGATTTCCTTTTCTGCCTTCAACACAGCCTCAGAGGTAACCAAATTCTTCTTTTTCTCATCGTAATAATCAGACGAGTTCGCTGCCTCTTCTCCCAGAATCAATACGCGCTTGATGTCTTCCCACCAACTGCGGTTATTGCCTTTCAAACGCTCTATTTGGTCTGATGTCAGATTAAACTTCTCTTCCAAAGGTTTAATAAGCGCCTTGTCGTAGTAAGCCACACCCAGTTTCTCGGCTAAGATGCGCCCGACGGTGCGACCACCGCTGCCCAACTCACGATTAATAGTGATGACAAATCTTTCGTTTTTGTTCATAATATTTATAGTTAGCCTAACTCCTTTATAATAAAGAAAAGGTAATGGGGACATAGTAGCCCCCATTACCAATAAACAATTATTAGTCAGCAAGCTTTGCCTTGATGAACTCGCGGTTCAGGCGGGCAATGTTGGCGATTGACTCGTTCTTCGGACATACTGCCTCGCAGGCACGGGTGTTGGTACAGTTACCGAAGCCAAGCTCATCCATACGTGCAATCATTGCCTTAGCGCGTTTAGCGGCCTCTGGACGGCCTTGTGGAAGGAGAGCCAGCTGACTTACCTTTGAGCTTACGAAGAGCATTGCAGAGCCGTTCTTGCAGGCTGCTACGCAGGCACCGCAACCGATACATGTAGCGCAGTCCATAGCTTCATCGGCATTCTGCTTAGGGATAAGGATTGAGTTAGCATCCTGTGCCTGACCTGTGCGAACGCTGATGTAACCACCAGCCTGCATAATCTTGTCGAATGCGCCACGATCAACCATGCAGTCCTTGATTACAGGGAATGCAGCTGAACGCCAAGGCTCAACGGTGATAACATCACCATCGTTGAACTTACGCATATAGAGCTGGCAAGTTGTAGCACCTGTGTTAGGGCCATGAGGATGACCATTAACATAGAGTGAACACATACCGCAGATACCCTCGCGGCAGTCGTGGTCGAAGACAAAAGGCTCTGAGCCTTCCTCGATGAGCTGCTCATTAAGGATGTCGAGCATCTCAAGGAAAGAAGTATCAGTAGGGATGTCTTTCATTTCCCTTGTATCGAAATGACCCTTGTCCTTAGGGCCGTTCTGTTTCCAGTATTTTAGAGTGAAACTTATTGTTGTATCCATAATGTTCTTTTAGTTTTTGTAGTTACGTGTCTGTACCTTGATATACTGATAGTTCAGAGGCTCTTTGAGCAGCTCAGGAGCAGTCTCGTCGTTGCCCTGATACTTCCAGCAAGCCACGTACATGTAGTTCTCGTCGTCGCGCTTTGCCTCGCCTTCCTCAGTCTGGCTTTCCTCACGGAAATGACCGCCACAACTTTCGTTACGGTTGAGCGCGTCGTAAGCGATGAGTTCGCCCATTATGAGGAAGTCACGCAAGTGGATAGCCTTATCAAGCTCTACGTTGAGTCCTTCCTTTGAACCTGGGATAAAGAGGTCGGTATAGAATTCCTTGCGGAGTTCCTTAATCTTCTTCAGACCTGTTTCAAGGCCTTCCTTAGTACGACCCATACCTACATATTCCCACATAATGTTGCCGAGCTTCTTATGGATAGAATCAACACTCTTAGTACCCTTAATAGACATGAGCTTGTCGATTTCTGCCTGTACATTCTTTTCTGCCTCCTCAAATTCTGGGAGATTGGTAGAGAAGCGTGGAACAGTAATCTGGTCGCTAAGATAGTTCTGCATTGTGTAAGGAATAACGAAATAACCATCTGCCAGACCCTGCATGAGGGCAGAAGCACCAAGACGGTTAGCGCCATGATCAGAGAAGTTGCACTCGCCAAGAGCGAAGAGACCCTTGATAGATGTCTGCAACTCATAGTCTACCCAGATACCACCCATTGTGTAGTGGATAGCAGGATAAATCATCATTGGGTTGTAATACTTAACGCCATTCTCCTCACGAGCTACCTCACCTGGATTAACGTCGGTGATTTCCTCATACATATCGAAGAGATTGCCATAACGCTGACGAACTACATCGATACCAAGACGACCGATAGCCTCAGAGAAATCGAGGAATACAGCCAAACCTGTATTGTTTACGCCATAGCCCTTATCGCAACGTTCCTTAGCTGCACGGCTTGCAACGTCGCGTGGCACGAGGTTACCGAATGCTGGATAACGACGCTCCAAATAATAGTCGCGATCTTCCTCGTTGATATCAGAACCCTTAATCTGTCCTGCCTGAAGCTTCTTAGCGTCTTCAATGTTCTTTGGCACCCAGATACGTCCGTCGTTACGAAGTGACTCAGACATAAGAGTAAGCTTAGACTGCTTGTCGCCATGAACAGGGATACAAGTAGGGTGAATCTGAACGAACGCCGGGTTAGCGAAGTAAGCACCCTTACGATAGCACTGCATAGCTGCTGTACAGTTGCAGCCCATAGCGTTTGTAGAAAGGAAGTAAGCATTGCCATAACCACCAGTAGCGATACAAACGGCATGAGCAGCGAAACGCTCAAGCTTACCTGTTACGAGGTTCTTAACGATGATACCGCGAGCACGGCCGTCGATGATTACGACGTCTTCCATCTCATAACGAGTATAGAGCTTTACAGAGCCGTTGTGTACTTCCTTGCTCAATGCTGAGTAAGCACCGAGAAGAAGCTGCTGACCTGTCTGACCCTTTGCGTAGAAAGTACGGCTTACCTGCACACCACCGAAAGAACGGTTGGCAAGCATACCGCCATATTCACGAGCGAAAGGCACACCCTCAGCTACACACTGGTCGATGATATCAGCGCTAACCTCAGCCAAACGATAAACGTTAGCCTCGCGAGCGCGATAGTCGCCACCCTTGATTGTATCGTAGAACAAACGATAAATAGCATCGCCATCGTTCTGATAATTCTTAGCGGCATTGATACCACCCTGTGCAGCGATAGAGTGAGCACGACGTGGTGAATCTTGAATACAGAAGTTATATACGTTGAAACCCATCTCGCCGAGAGAAGCGGCAGCTGAAGCACCAGCCAAACCGGTACCTACAACGATGATATCAAGCTTACGCTTGTTGGCAGGGTTCACAAGTTTCTGATGAGCTTTATAATTGGTCCATTTCTCAGCCAAAGGGCCTTCAGGAATTCTAGAATCTATCTGTGACATTTTAATTTTGTTTTTGATGTTGAGTTTTCATTAATGAGTTTCTAAAAATACATGAATGAATTTTTCAGTATTTAAGTTAAAGAAACCCGTAACTCGTTTAGCAAAGACTTGGAGCGCAGTTAAACGCGAAAGCGAGGACTACCAAGAGGAAGCCGAGCATGAGAAGAGAGGTGTAAACCAATCCAATCATCTGCCAACGCTTAAACCAAATTTTGCCATTGATACCAAGAGTCTGCATTGCGCTCCAGAATCCATGAGAAAGATGGAACCAGATTGCAGTAATCCAAACTACATAGAGGACTACATAAACAGGATTTGAGAATGTAAGCTTAATCCAGTTGAATCCATCAGCAGGACCAAACTGACCTTCTATGCCTGCAAGCTCAGCAAACATCATATTCTCCCAGAAGTTGTGCAAATGGAGCAAAAGACCGAGAAGGATAATAATACCAAGAACGAGCATGTTCTTTGAAGCCCAGCTTACTTTTTCAGAACGGCCGGCAACTGCATAACGCTCAGGACCACGCGCACGACGGTTCTGTGCAGTCAAGATAAAGGCATACACGATGTGTAAACCGGCGAGAGCAGCCAAGCCGAGAGTACCGGCAACTGCATACCAGTTAGATCCAAGGAATGCGCAAACAGCATTGTAGGCTTCGCCCGAGAAAAGGGCAACAAGGTTCATGCATAAGTGGAATGTCAGAAAGAGGATAAGACTTATGCCTGTCAATGACATAATGACTTTCCTACCGATTGGTGAATTGATTAACCACATAAATGATTTGATTTAAAATTATATTTTTGTTAGTTTATAAGCTTATATAATACCTATTATATATAAAAAAGATGCTTGCAAAATTACTATTTTCCCATGATTAATCAAAGTTATTTCCTAAAAATCCAGCTAAAATGCCTACATTTGCAGAAAAATAAATTGCAGGAGTCTACAATAAAATGAAATTTAATTATGATGTAATTGTCATTGGTGGAGGCCACGCGGGCTGTGAAGCCGCTTCCGCCGCTGCCACGATGGGCGCGCAGACGTGCCTTATCACGATGGATATGAACAAGATTGGGCAAATGAGCTGCAATCCTGCCGTCGGTGGTATAGCCAAGGGACAAATTGTCAGAGAAATTGACGCATTAGGAGGAAAGATGGGTATCGTAACCGATGCCACTGCCATTCAATTCAGAATGCTTAATAGGGGCAAAGGTCCTGCCGTCTGGAGTCCACGCGCGCAATGCGACAGAGGTAAATTTATTTGGAAATGGCGTGAGGAATTAGACAACACGCCCAACCTCGACATTTGGCAAGACCAAGCAGACGAATTATTAGTGGAGAATGGAGAAGCAATTGGCGTAAAAACCATCTGGGGCGTTGAGTTCCGTGCCAAGAGCATTATAGTAACGGCTGGAACATTCCTCAACGGACTGATGCACATAGGAAGACATCAATATCCGGGCGGACGAACAGCCGAGCCAGCTGTGCCTAATTTCACCGAAAGTATCACCCGATGGGGCATAAACTTCGGACGAATGAAGACAGGCACGCCCGTAAGAATTGATAAGCGCTCAATAGATTTCAGCAAACTTGAAGAGCAGCCGGGCGAAGAGGACTTCCATCAGTTCAGCTATATGGGCAGCCATCGCGACTTGCCACAGCTGCCATGCTGGACATGCGCCACTAATGAGAAAGTACACGAAATTCTCAGAAGCGGACTTGCTGACTCTCCTCTTTTCAACGGACAGATACAGAGCACCGGTCCACGCTATTGCCCTTCGATAGAGACAAAGCTCGTCACTTTCGCCGACAAAGACCATCATCCTCTATTCCTTGAGCCGGAAGGCACTGACACCAACGAGATGTATCTCAACGGGTTCTCATCGAGCATGCCAATGGACATACAGATAGAGGCAATTCATCATATTGTAGGTTTTGAGAACGCCAAAGTTTATCGTCCTGGTTACGCGATAGAATACGATTACTTCGACCCAACACAGCTAAAGCATTCATTGGAATCGAAAGTAGTAAAAGGTCTTTTCTTCGCTGGTCAGGTAAACGGAACGACAGGATATGAAGAAGCTGCCGGTCAAGGACTTGTAGCAGGTATCAACGCAGCTATTCACTGTAGCGGAGGAGAGCCATTCGTAATGAAGCGCGACGAGAGCTATATCGGCGTACTCATCGATGATTTGACAACAAAAGGAGTAGATGAGCCTTATCGTATGTTCACATCACGCGCTGAATACAGAATTCTGCTAAGACAGGATGACGCCGACGCACGACTTACGAAGAAATCCTATGATTTAGGATTGGCAAGCCAAGAAAGATATGATTGGTGGAAACAGAAGAATGAGTATATCGAAAGATTAAGAAACTTCTGTGAGACGACATCGGTGAAGCCGAAAGATATAAACGACAAGCTGGAAGCACTCGGCACTACTCCACTTCGTGAGGGATGCAAGATTGCTGATTTGTTAGGTCGTCCTCAGCTTACATTGAACAATCTGGCGGAAATAATACCGGAACTCCGAGAAGCGCGCGACGCGACACCAAACAGAAAAGAAGAAGTTGCGGAAGCCGTAGAAATCGATATAAAATACAAAGGATATATTGCTCGCGAAAGACAGGAAGCAGAAAAGATGCACCGTCTTGAAGACATTAAAATCAAGGGCAGATTTAAATATTCAGAAATCCACGAGCTCAGCACTGAGGCTCGCCAGAAGCTGGAAAGAATAGATCCCGACACGCTTTCACAGGCAAGCAGAATTCCCGGAGTTTCACCAAGCGATATAAACGTACTGCTTGTATTGATGGGAAGATAAACATAGCGTGTAACGTTTCACAAACAGACAACGTTACACGTGAAACATTTAAGTAAATACTTTAAGCATAACATATTGAAAATGAACAATAAACTATTGTTAGACAATCTGCGTTGCATACCAGATTGGCCTAAAGAGGGAGTAAACTTCAGAGACGTCACTACCCTATTTAAAAGTCCTGAATGTTTGAAAGAGATTTGCGATGAGATGTACGACATCTACAAGGATAAAGGCATCACCAAAATCGTAGGTATCGAGAGCCGTGGCTTTGTAATGTCTACAGCTCTTGCCATCCGTCTGAACGCAGGCGTTGTGCTTTGTCGTAAGCCAGGAAAACTTCCTTGCGAAACAATTCAGGAAAGCTACGCCAAGGAATATGGCAAAGACACAATCGAGATACACAAGGACGCTATCGACGAGAACGACGTAGTGCTCCTCCACGACGACCTTCTCGCTACAGGCGGCACGATGAAGGCAGCTTACGACCTCGTTCAGAAATTCCATCCTAAGAAAGTGTACGCCAACTTCATCATCGAGCTTACAAACGAAGGACTGGAAGGACGTGCTCCATTCCCAAAGGAATTGGAAATCACTTCACTTCTGAAGCTATAATTCTCAGAAGAACAGAATAGAAACATCAAGGCGTTTCATGTGAAACATATGAAACGCCTTTTCTTTAAAGGAGTTACAGATTATGACTAAAGAAGAAAACGAAAAGCGTTTGGCATATCTAAAGAACATCGTTCTGAATATGCCTGAGAAGCCAGGTAGCTATCAATACTACGATGAAAATCATGTTATAATCTATGTCGGCAAAGCCAAAAACTTAAAGCGTCGCGTTTCATCTTATTTTCATAAAGAAGTAGACCGCTTTAAGACCAAAGTGCTTGTTTCAAAAATCAGAGATATTAGCTACACAGTAGTTAATACGGAAGAAGACGCGCTTCTTCTTGAGAACAGCCTGATAAAGAAATACAACCCACGCTACAACGTACTCCTTAAAGACGGGAAGACCTACCCGAGCATCTGCATAACAAAAGAGCCTTTTCCACGCATTTTCAATACAAGAACGATAACGAAACGAGGCGGACAGTATTTCGGGCCATACAGCCAGATTTCTACGATGTATGCCCTGCTCGACCTTATTAAGAAGCTATATAAACCTCGCACTTGCCGTTTACCTATAACACAGGAAGGAATAAAAGAGGGAAAATATAAGGCTTGCCTGGAATATCACATACACAACTGCAAAGCTCCCTGCATAAACAAGCAGAGCTATGAGGAATATCAGCAAAACATGAACCAGGCACGCGAAATCCTTAAGGGAAACACTCGCGAAGTATCGCGCATGCTCTACGACCTCATGATAAAGAAAGCAGAAGAATTAAAATTTGAGGAAGCAGAGGAAATAAAGCAGAGAATAGAGCTTCTCAACAGCTTCGTGGCAAAGAGCGAAGTAGTAAGCCATACCATAACAGACGTGGATGTCTTCACTATTACCGACGACGACCTGAAAAAGAATGCGTTTATAAACTACATTCACGTTAAAAACGGAACAATTAATCAGAGTTTTACTTACGAATACAAGCGCAAACTCGACGAAACAGACGAAGACTTGCTTATCACCGCCATTCCTGAGATAAGAGAGCGTTTCCATAGCAAAGCTAAGGAGATAATCGTGCCTTTTGAGCTTGAATGGAAGATGAAAGACGCTGAATTCTTCATTCCGCAAAGAGGCGACAAAAAACATCTGCTCGACCTATCCGAGATGAACGGCAAACAATATAAGTTTGACCGCTTAAAACAGGCAGAAAAGCTCAATCCAGAGCAGAAGCAAACCAGACTGATGAAAGAATTGCAGACTAAGCTTGGGCTGCCTAAACTCCCAGTTACTATAGAATGTTTCGACAACTCCAATATATCCGGCACTGACGCTGTGGCCGGCTGCATAGTTTTCAAGCAGATGAAGCCATCGAAGAAAGACTACCGAAAATATAACATCAAGACCGTAACAGGCCCTGATGACTACGCATCAATGCAGGAAGTGGTAAGACGCCGCTATAGCCGCATGATAGAAGAAGGAACTCCCCTGCCCGACCTCATCATCACCGATGGCGGAAAAGGTCAGATGGAAGTAGTTAGAGAAGTTGTGGAAGACGAGCTGCACATCAATATTCCGATAGCAGGACTCGCAAAGGACGACCGCCACAGAACCAACGAGCTGCTGTATGGCTTTCCACCCGTAACCATCGGGCTGAAGACAGACAGCGAACTGTTTCATGTGCTTACCCATATTCAAGACGAAGTACACCGCTACGCTATCACATTCCATCGCGACAAGCGAAGCAAACACGCGCTCCACAGCGAGCTTGACGACATAAAGGGACTCGGCCCGAAAGGCAAAGAAGCCCTTCTCCATGCGTTTAAGAGCGTAAAGAAGATAAAAGAGGCTGAATTACAGGCTATTACTGATATCCTCGGCAATGCCAAAGGAAATATAGTGTACAACTATTTTCATTCTTAGGAAAACTTTTGTATCTTTGCATGGTTAATGACTTGCCATTTCACATTATATCTAACGACGAAAAAGGCAAGCCTCAAACTACCACAAAGACAGATAATGAAAGCAGTAATTCAACGAGTGTCAAAGGCTTCCGTCACGATAGACGGCAATATAAAAAGCAGTATTCAAAAAGGATTATTGATACTGTTGGGCGTTGCCATTGGCGACACGAAAGAAGATGTCGACTGGCTTGTTAAGAAGATTATCCAAATGCGCATTTTCGACGACGAGAAAGGCATTATGAACCTTTCGGTGAAGGATATTGAGGGCGACATCATAATTGTCTCACAATTCACGCTTTTAGCGTCTACAAAGAAAGGCAATCGCCCAAGCTGGATAAATGCCGCTCCCCACTCCCTTTCAATCCCTCTCTACGAATATTTCTGCAAAAAGGCAGAAGAACTATTGGGGAAGCCTGTAGGAACGGGAGAATTCGGTGCCGACATGAAAGTGGAGCTGCTCAACGACGGCCCTGTGACGATAGTTATCGACACCAAGAACAAAGAATAAGAAGACAAACTAAGCGAAGACGTTATAATTCAATATAAAACATTAATTTAAAACATAAGTAATTATGGCTTATACACAGAATATCGAAGGAAACAAGCATCATCACCACCATGATGAAGCCGCGACAAGCAAATATGAGCAAGCGCTTGCCAAGTATAACACCAATATCACAGACGAAGAAGTAAAGGCAGCCGTAAAGGACATCATTGCCAACAAGGTAGCTGAAAACGACACACTTGACGTTAAGAAGTTCCTTTTCGGAAGCATTGAGCTTACCTCTCTCCACACTACCGACACAGAGGAAAGCATCCTCGCCATGGTAGAGAAAGTAAACAAGTTTGATTCTGAATACGCTGAATTGCCTCATGTAGCTACTATCTGCGTATATCCAGCCTTTGCGAGCCTTGTAGACCAGAGCCTTGAGGTAGACGGAGTACAAGTAGTTTGCGTATGCGGTAATTTCCCATCTTCACAATCGGTTATGGAAGTGAAGATGATAGAAACACAACTGGCAGTGAAAGACGGCGCTACCGAGGTAGATATAGTAATGCCTGTAGGAAAGTATCTCAGCGGTGATTACGAGGGCGTATGCGATGATATCAACGAGCTTAAGCAGGCATGTGGCGACGCTCCTATGAAGGTAATTCTCGAAACATGCGATCTGCCTTCTATGAGCGATATTAAGAAAGCCTCTATCCTATCTATGTATGCCGGCGCTGACTACATAAAGACATCTACTGGCAAGGAGAAAGCCGGAGCTACTCCTGAAGCAGCCTACGTGATGTGCAAAGCCATTAAGGAATACTACGACGAGACAGGCATTCAGATAGGTTTCAAGCCTGCCGGCGGTATCAACACCGTAATGGATGCTGTAATCTACTACACCATCGTCAAAGAAGTGCTCGGCGAGAAATGGCTCACCAACAAGTGGTTCCGCCTCGGCACAAGCCGCTTGGCTAACCTTCTTCTCAGCGAACTTGAGGGAAAAGAAGTAAAGTTCTTCTAATATTTCCTGTTAATAAAGAAATCTACATAAGCGGTGAGGGCATTTTTAATGCTTTCATCGCTTACTTTTTTATCTATAAACTCTAATACCTTATCACGGAAATCATTCATGCGTTTTTCAGCGTATTCTATGCCACCGTTCCGCTTTGTGAAATCCACAAGCTTAGCTATTTCCTCAGCGCTCACATTACGGCTCTTCACCTTACGCGCCAAAGCCACCATCTTGTCGTCGCCAAATGTGTTTACGGCATAAATCACAGGCAAAGTGAGCTTTCCCTCAGCCATATCATTGCCTGTAGGCTTGCCTATCTCTTTCGACTCATAATAATCGAATATATCATCACGAATCTGAAATATGATACCGAGGTTCTGTCCAAACTCTCTTGCAGCCTGAATATCGTCCTCATCAGTATCTCCTGCCGACTCAGCACCCATCACAGAGCAAGCCTCAAACAAAGCAGCGGTTTTCTTTTTTATTACTTCATAATACACCTCTTCTGAAATCTTTTCTGTCTGAGTATTAGTAAGTTGCAGTATCTCTCCATTCGAGAGCGTCTGCCCCAGCTCCGACAGATAGCGCACTATTCTTTCAGAGTGAGTGTAGCTCACATGCAGCAACGCTGTAGAAAGCAAGTAGTCGCCAGCCAAGACAGCCACCTTATTTCCAAAGTCGGCGTTTACCGAAGCCTGTCCTCTTCTCTCTCCGCTCTCATCCACCACGTCATCATGCACGATACTTGCGGTATGAAGCAGCTCAAGACCCACAGCGGCATTAAGTGTCGCATCAGTCACCTTTCCGAAATTCTTAGCCATAAGCAGCATGAGCATTGGGCGCATACGCTTACCGCTTCGGGCACCGATATAATTCAACACCTTGCGCAACATACCATCACCGCCATCCAGACTTTTTTCGAACAGGGCGATGAAATCAGACAATTCGGCCTCAATAGGTCGTTTGATGAGAGATAAATAGTCCATTAAAATAAGTATTTCGTTACAAAATTACAGAAATTCTCTCTAAGACTCGCACATTTTTAGTAATTTTACCCCACAAAAACAAAAAACAACTATATAATGGCAAAACTCTTTCTCCTCGACGCTTATGCACTCATTTATCGTTCTTATTACGCTTTTATAAAGAACCCGCGCATAAACTCGAAAGGACTTAATACATCAGCTATTCTCGGTTTTGTAAACACCCTCAACGAAGTGATAACCAAGGAAAAGCCTTCACATCTCGGCGTGGCTTTCGACCATGGCAAGACATTCCGCAATGAGGCATTCCCTGAATACAAGGCTCAGCGAGAAGAAACTCCTGAGGACATTCGCGCCAGCGTGCCTATCATCAAGGATATTCTTAAGGCGATGAACATTCCTACCCTTCAGGTGGACGGATTTGAAGCCGACGACGTTATCGGAACATTGGCTACCAAAGCAGGCGAGGCTGGTGTGGAAACATATATGCTCACTCCCGACAAGGATTATGGGCAGCTTGTCACCGACAATGTCAAAATCTATCGCCCTCGCCATGGTGGCGGATATGAAGTTTTGGGACAAAAGGAGATTGAGGAGAAATACGCCATCTCTTCCCCACTCCAAGTAATCGACCTGCTTGCGCTCATGGGCGACTCTGCCGACAATTTCCCCGGCTGCCCAGGCGTAGGAGAAAAAACTGCCGTTAAACTCATCAATCAGTTCGGCTCAGTAGAAAACCTGTTGAAGGGCACAAGCGAGATAAAAGGCAAGCTACGCGAAAAAGTAGAAAATGCCACCGAGGATATCAAGATGAGTTATTTCCTCGCGACCATTCGCAAGGATGTTCCCATCGAACTGAATCTTGACGCTCTCAAAATTGAAGCTCCCGATGAGGATGCTCTGCGCAAGATTTTCGGCGAATTGGAATTTAAGAGTCTTGCCGACAAAATTCTTAATAAAAGTAAAAGCAAGCCAAAAGTTGTAAACCAGCAGCTTGATTTCTTTGCTGATTTTCAGGCAGCTGACCAGAACGAGCCTGAAAATTCAATTCTCACAAGCATTAAAAACACGCCTCATGATTACAAACTCATTGATAATGAGGAAGAAATGCACAAACTATGTGACTTATTCTTAACAAAGCAATTTTTAAGTTTAGACACGGAAACCACTTCTACCCACCCCATTGACGCAGAATTGGTAGGTTTGAGCTTTTCTGTGGAAGAAGGAAAGGCATTTTATGTGCCAATTCCGGAAAATCAAGACGAGGCTCAAAAAATCGTGAACATTTTCAAACCTGTCTATGAAAACAAGTCCATTTTGAAAATCGGACAGAACATCAAATATGATATTGAGGTGCTCTCACGATATGACGTTGATGTGGAAGGCGAAATCTGGGACACTATGATTGCCCACTATCTCATTCAGCCAGAAAGCAAGCACAACATGGACTACATGGCTGAAGCCTATCTGAAATATCAAACCGTGCATATAGACGAGCTGATTGGCCCGAAAGGCAAAAATCAGAAGAATATGCGCGACCTAGCCCCAAAGGATGTGTATGAATACGCATGCGAGGATGCCGACATCACCCTTAAGCTGAAAAACGCTCTTGAGCCTAAGCTTCATGAAGTAGGTGCGTATGAGCTGTTCCGCGAAATAGAGTGTCCTCTCATTCCAGTGCTTGCCACAATGGAAATGAACGGCGTGACACTCGACACCAAGGCTTTGGCGGAAACATCCAAGACCTTCACTGCCCAGATGGAGGCTTACGAGAAGCATATATACGAAATAGCAGGCGAGGAATTCAACATCTCATCACCTAAGCAAGTGGGCGAAATATTATTCGACAAGATGCACATTTCCGACAAGCCTAAAAAGACACGTACCGGGCAATATGTCACGAGCGAGGAGGTATTACAGCAGTTGAAGTCGAAAAGCCCGATAATTGAGGATATACTGGCATATAGAGGAATGAAAAAACTCCTCGGCACTTATGTAGACGCCCTGCCGAAACTTGTGAACTCTCGCACAGGGCATATCCACACCTCTTTCAATCAGGCCATCACAGCCACAGGTCGCCTTTCGAGCAGCGACCCTAACCTGCAAAACATCCCTGTGCGTGGCGAAGACGGAAAGGAAATCCGCAAATGTTTTGTTGCCGAGCCAGGCTGTGAGTTCTTCTCTGCCGACTACAGTCAGATTGAGCTTCGCATAATGGCGCATCTCAGTGGTGACGAGAACATGATTGAAGCTTTCCGTGAGGGTCACGACATTCACGCCGCTACGGCAGCGAAAATATATAAAAAAGCCATCGACGAGGTTTCGCGCGATGAGCGCACCAAGGCTAAGCGTGCCAATTTCGGTATCATTTATGGTATCACCGTGTTTGGCTTGGCAGAGCGTCTGGAAATAAGCCGCGACGAAGCGAAACAGCTCATAGAAGGCTATTTCCTTTCATTCCCCAAAGTGAAGGAATACATGGAGCAAAGCAAGCAAAACGCGCGAGAGAAAGGATATGCCGAGACGATATTCAAGCGTCGTCGCTATCTTGCCGACATCAATTCCCACAACGGAACTGTGCGTGGATTTGCCGAGCGCAACGCCATCAACGCCCCTATCCAGGGTAGCGCTGCCGACATCATCAAGGTGGCAATGATTCGCATCCATCGCCGATTTAAGGAGGAAGGTATCCGCTCTAAGATGATACTCCAGGTGCACGACGAATTAAACTTCTCCGTTCTTCCTGAAGAACACGACAAAGTGGAGAAAATCGTAATGGAAGAAATGCAGAATGCCTATCCGCTCCACGTGCCACTCATTGCCGACGCCGGCTGGGGCATAAACTGGCTCGAAGCCCATTAATACGCTTGCGGTTTACCATAATCCATAAAAGTAATTAAAGTGAATAAGGCAATTAAAGCTGAATGCCTAATATAGGCTATTAATGTAATAATACCATTAATCTACCTATTACTTTAATTATCTTATTCACTTTAATTACTTTTCCGCCTTATTTATCATTATCCACATTAATCACTTTATTTCTTCTTTAGTTTTATTATCTTTGCGAGAATTTTAAATGATATTAAAAGAGGCCAAACCTATGATAAGAAACAACACTTTCTTAAAACAGATTGTAAACTATAAAGATCTATTAATATACAAGAAATCTATATGTATTAGCGATATAGCTTATTACTTTGCAAATCACTTCTATGCAAAAGGTGATAGAACCATAGACCAAATGGTACAAGCTGCACGCTCATGCAAACAAAATATAGTGGAAGGAAATGCTGCTGCACCAACCTCACGAGAAACAGAGATTAAACTAACTAATGTAGCAAAAGCGAGTTTACAAGAACTTCTTGAAGACTACAAAGATTATCTGAGACAACATGGTGAAGAACAATGGCACGAAGAAGACATAAGATTCAAACAAACCAGAAACGTATGCAGCAAACACAATGAAAGCAATTTCTTCATCTCACGTTTACCACAACGCTCAGCAGCAACAATCGCAAATATAGCTATCATAATGATATGCCAAGAAGACTATCTGCTTTATCGCTACATTGAAAGATTAAAACAAAATTTTCTGGAACAAGGAGGTATTAGGGAAGAAATGTCAAGAGCGAGGAAAGAATATAGAGGATATTGACAATTTATATTAAACTAAACATACGCCAGCAGATTAACGATAAAGAGCTTTATCAATAGATACGCCCGCGGCAAACTAACGATGAAGAGTTTTATCAATAGATACGCTCACGGCAAACTAACGATGAAGAGCTTTATCAATAGATACGCCCACGGCAGATTATCGATGAAGAGCTTTATCAATACATATGCTCACGGCAGATTAACGATAAAGAGCTTTATCAATAGATATGCCCTCGGCAAACTAACGATAAAGCTCTTTATCATATTTTAATTCCAATTCTTCTCGCTTTCGTAGGTGTAAGAATAAGCATTCATCTTATGAGGATAAATAGTGCCATAGGCTTTTCTTGCCTCAGCCTCATCCCATATCATCTCGTTGCTCAACACATACACATCCTTGGCATAACCTATGCCCCATCCATAATTCAGGTGGAAATAATAAGGATTTCTTTCCGTATTGTATTTCACATATCCATCTGCCAAGAATACATGGCCGTCGACATAATGCTTGGTAGGACCCCAGCCATGCTTTGCTCTAAATCCTGAAACGACAACGATACCATGCTCCGTTTTCAGCACATCAATCATATGCTTTATGCCATAATCTACAATTCCATATTTGCTAAAAAGCTCAGACAAGTAAGCCACATTCGCGCCCGATTTCTTTATGCCATACGATGTATGAACAGCCACGCTGATTTTATATATCAATTGCTTCATCTCGTCTGTTGCCTCCGCCGAACGATAATAAGGCTCTTTTACAAGTTCGTCCCACGATGTGGCAAGATCCATCTTCGGACGCAAAACGGTGAGAGCCTCAGCACCTGCCACAGCAACGCATCCTGCCGCAGCATGCACTGTATCAATCATCGGGCAATATTCATTATATGGGTCGTCCTGATCCCAAAATACCTTGCATTTAGGCTGCATGCGCTCCACAATTCTTATAGAAGGAGTTGATGGCTCTTCTTTGTCAGGCATTTGCGACATATCTTGAAAAGAGTCGTCCATATTAACCACGGTCTGCACAATGTAAGCAGCGTCGCTTACAGTGTCTTCCATAACGGTGTTAGGATCAATCGCGTTTTCATCCTTGAAATAAGCTACAGGGCAAACGGCATTGCCATTGGTGGCTACCACAACAGTACCCAGATTTGCGTTCATAGGCACAGTAAAGAAAGAATTGCCATCGCCGATAGAAGCTGAGCGAGTGGCATTATTACGTATAGCCAACTTATAAACGCCTTTCACCGACATCTCCTTACCTGAAACGCCTCTTGTAGACGGATCATCATTAATGCTCTTGGCAAAGGCTAACGCTACCTGCGCAATGCGCTCTTCATTACTACTCGTTGCAAATGAATCTGTTGCCTCTTCTTCATTACCACATGAAGAAAAACACATGATAGCAGTAAAAAGTACTGCAAAATACTTTAATTTCATTTTTAATCTGTATAAAATTATATTAATTAGAATCACAAATCTCAATTAAATACTTTTATACTAAAATAGGTACTATACGTCTGGTGTTTTCAAGGGTGCAAAAGTAAGGCAAATAAATAAAACGCACAAAAAATCGTTGCGTTTTTTATTCAAAACGCAACAAGAAAGCTGTAAATAAAAAGATAATAAGACGAATATGAAGCAAATTTACGCTATATGAGTGGCTTTATTTCTTATAAGCGCATTCGGGGCAAAGCCCCTTGATTACATAGTTTACGTCGTGCATCACAAAGCCATCGGGCAGATCGACCACAGGAGCGGCTATGCCACGCAGACAAAAGGTGCGACCACAGCTTTCGCAATAGAAATGAGTGTGCTCATACTCTATTGAGCAGTCACAGTCGTCGGCACACACTGAATACTTCAACGCGCCTGAGCCATCATCGATGACGTGCACCAGGCGATGGAGCAGAAATAATGTAAGGGCACGAGAAATAGTAGATTTATCCACAGTAGGCAAAAATTGCATAAGCTCTGGCAGCGAAACAGCCTCATCGCCACGCATCATCTCCCTGAGCACAAGCAGGCGTGTGGCCGTAGGGCGAATGCCTCTATGCTCTAATTTATCAATGAAAAATTGCTCGTCGTTCATAATCTTCTAAAAAAATAAGGGCGCACGGATGCGCCCTTCATTTATATATGCGATGTAATTATAATAAACTCTTTATCTCTGCATCCAAATCCTTAATCTGGACATCACGCTTATAAAGCACATTATCCTTTGTGATAAGGAAGAATGTAGGAATGCTCTGCACATTGTAAAGGTTGGCAGAATTGCCACTCTCATCACGAACTGAAATCCAAGGCAGATTAGCAGTCTGAGTCTTCCAGAAATGCTCATTTTCATCGAGCGAAACCTGATAGATTTCCAATCCCTGAGCATGATACTTGTTGTAAAGTCCACGAAGCTGCATTATGCGCTGTGTGCTGTTGCGTGTAGCAAACACATGGAAATCGAGCAATACCACCTTTCCTTTCAAACCAGACAGCTTGCACACCTGTCCGCGGTTGTTCTCCATGCTGAGGTCGATAATGCCTGTAGCGCCCACTTTTGAAGCATCTATCGTCTGATTCTGACGGGCACGCACGATACGCACATCCTTCATTCCCTCAATGGCGATGTTGTGGAGATTCTCGCCACGCTTTGCCTTAGGATAGAATGTATCCCAGCTTGTAGCGACAGCGGCAAACACCTTGACATCTTCCTCACTGCTGCGAGGATTGAATATCAGAGCCTCAGAATTGCCAAGACGATAGGTCTGGAAAAGTGCGAAATAAGAAGAAGCCTTCATCGGGGCTTTGAATATGTAGTTCACCATGATGTCGCGCTTATACACATTCAACATCTTGCCCACGCTGTCGATAACGGCATCAACGCCGAGGTTGGCAGACTGCGCCACAGCGTCAATTCTGCTCTGCAGATTCATCTGCTTTATTGCAAGGTCTTTAATCTTCTCGTTGTCTTCAGAACCCGTAATCTCATATTGCGACGACATAGTAGGATAAGCAGCCTTCACATTGACTGTTTCCGTTGAGTCGATTGCCACATTGATAATCTGTCCTGCAATACGCAGACGATAAAACTCCGGTGCTTCAGGCGCGTCGCCGTCGAAAGCGAAAGAGCCATCTTCGCCAAGCTTCACGCTATCTACTACAACAGGGCCGTTAAGACTGGCATTTTCCAAGTAAAGCATTGAGTCTTTTGCTTCAGAGATATTTCCATCTACATGAAACTTTTTGTTGTTGCAGGCGGTTGTAGCGAGAAGAGCCATAGCTATTGCGCCGACCGAAAAAATATGAGATATTGTCTTGTTCATTCTCTTTAATGGATTGTTTTTATTATTAATTTGGGGCAAAGGTAGCAAATTTATTTAAAAATGAATAAGAATATCTTTCCTAACACTACCTAAAATGTCATTATTTTAGCTCCTGCCACTACGGCAATCATTCCGAGAGCTACGCTTCCACCAATATACAATGCTCCCATAAGCAAATTATCCGCGCGAAACAGGCTCATGCTTTCGTTCATAAACGTAGAGAATGTAGTGAATCCGCCACAGAATCCCACCGTAAGAAATAACCGCAAATCAGGATTCATTATGTGCATCTTCTCAAGCATTGCGTAAAACAAGCCTATCAAGAAACAGCCCAGAATGTTTACCGCCATAGTGCCTATCGGAAATGCCGTTGCCACATTATCCTGCATCGCCTTAGAAAATAAGTAGCGCCCCACAGAGCCTAAAGCTCCGCCGAGCGCTACCATTATAATATTATGTATCATAAAAAACTTATTATTCAGCCACTTCCTCACCAAACAATGTGGCGCTTGTGCTGCCAGTGATTTTCACCTTCACAAACTCGCCCACATGATGATTGCCCTTATCGAACACTACCATCTTGTTTTGCTCCGTACGTCCGCAAAGCTGAGCACGACTGCGCTTGCTGAAACCTTCAACGAGGATTTCAAACACCTTGCCCTCGTCGCGTTTGTTGGCTTCGGCAGAAAGCTCTGTCTGCAGCTTAATCATCTCATTAAGACGCTGAATCTTAACTTCCTCAGAGATATTGTCTGGCAAATGCTTTGAAGCGAAAGTACCAGGACGCTCCGAATACTTAAACATGAAGGCAGAATCATATCCCACTTCTTTCATCAAAGAAAGCGAAAGCTGATGATCTTCCTCCGTTTCGTCGTGATAGCCCACGAAGATGTCGGTAGAAAGTCCGCAATCTGGAATAATATTTCTTATGGCGTGAACTCTGTCCATATACCATTCGCGAGTGTATTTACGGTTCATAGCCTTCAACACCTTGTCGCTTCCACTCTGAACAGGCAGATGCACATGCTTGCAAACATTAGGCACATCAGCTATCACGTGCAGAGTCTCGTCGCTCATATCCTTAGGATGTGAAGTGGTGAAGCGCACGCGCATATTAGGCACGCTCTCAGCCACACGGCGAAGAAGCACAGGGAATGTTATCATTTCGCCGTTTTCTGGCTGGAAACGATAAGAGTTTACGTTCTGACCAAGCAGTGTAACCTCCTTGTAGCCTTTCTCCTCCAAGTCTTTCACCTCACGAAGGATGCTCTCTATATCACGCGAACGCTCACGTCCACGAGTATAAGGCACGATGCAGTAGTGGCAGAAGTTGTTGCAGCCACGCATAATGCTGACAAAGCCGCTTATATGATTGCCTCCGATACGGGTAGGCACGATGTCACGATAAGTTTCAGTTGTAGACAGCTCAATGTTCATTGCCTTCTCTCCCACTTCCACCTGAGCAATAAGGTCAGGCAAATTGAGATAAGCGTCAGGACCTGCCACGAGATCAACATGATGATTTTCTATCAAGTCGTCCTTCACTCTTTCTGCCATACATCCCATTACTCCTAAAATGAGCTTACGGCCATGCTTACGCGTAGCATGCAAAGTGTCGAGACGGTTGTAAATCTTGTTCTCCGCGTTCTCACGTACAGAACAAGTGTTCAGGAATATGGCGTCAGCTTCATCTTCATTCTCTGTAGTGTCGTAACCCGCCATTTTCATCACCGAAGCGATTACTTCCGAGTCAGCCACATTCATCTGGCAGCCAAAAGTTTCAATAAAAAGTTTCTTATCCATCTTATTTTCATTCTAATTGAGTGTGCAAAGTTAGTGCAAGTTGAGCAAAGCACAAAATGAATTTATTCATTTTTGCTTTCGAGACGCAGCCTAACTTCTTAAAAGTTAGTGCAAGTTGAGCAAAGCACAAAAAAAGCCTGCATCTTTTTTAGATACAGGCTATAAGGCTATATATACTTTTACTCTCCTAAAACTTTCTTTAATTCAGCTCCAAGCGCTTCGCCTCTAAGTCCGCGAGCGATAACTTTTCCGTCAGGACTGACAAGGATATTATCTGGAATGGAATTAACGCCATAGAGCTTTGAAACAAGGCTTGCCCAACCTTTCAAATCAGAGATATTGTGCCATCGCAGCTTCAAATCCTCAATGGCTTTCAGCCACGCTTCCTTTTTAGCGTCAAGAGATACGCCCACAACGTCAAATCCCTTGTCCTTATACTTATCATAGCAAGCTATCACCGTAGGCATTTCCGCACGGCAAGGACCACACCATGACGCCCAGAAATCTACAAGCACATACTTACCTTTGCCGATAAACTCGCTGAGGTGGCGATTTACGCCTTTGGTGTCGGCCATTTCAAAATCCTTATATTGAGTGCCGATGATAGCACGCTTTACAGAATCCTTCTTAGC
>JAIKZG010000025.1 GCA_024682415.1 Prevotella sp. | reverse complement strand
GCGAGACAGCCATAAACTACAATCGAGACATTGAGATATTCCCTGTACTGAATGCCCTCTTCGTGCAGATATAATATTAAAATATTGTGATCTGTTTCCTCTTTTCTTAAAAGATAGTAATAGTAAGAACTATTCTGCAATCGTGAATATAATTCGTAGTATTGTAGAAGAAAATTATGATGTAGAATTTTCTGATTTAGAAATAATATTTAAGGCAGATTCCATAGATTTGGAGAAAGAAATATATTTAATATTGAAAGAGGAAAATAGAGCGATGGTGGCTGATGATATAATAATAAAATTGAGACAAAAATTTCCCAATGAAATAATTCCTGTTGGATCAAGATTTGCAAAAATTGTAAGTCTTGTGAATGGAATAGGTCTTGATAGGGGTCATCATAAATATTTTCTTGATGTATGGAATGATGGTTCTTTCTATACTGGAACACTTATTGATTTAATTTATGAAATATTGAACAAAAGTGAAGACCCTATACCACAAGAGAAATTATATGATAGAATAAAGCCCTTTTTCCCAAATACTTCGTTTGACTCATTGAAGTCAATGTTAATCTATGGTTTAGATAATAGGTTCGTTAGGTTCGAGGATTATTATTATGGAATTGTTGGTAGAAAATATAAGATGTCATATGTTTACGCTAATATTTCCAAAAAATATTCTTTTGAAGAACGGTTTAAATGTTTAGAGGAATTTATAGAAAGAGAAAAAAGATTCCCTAATTTATCAATAGATAGTAGTAAAGAAGAACGCTCTTTGTGGCGTTGGCTCAACTATGTTATTTCAGAAGGGCCCAATTTATCAGATAATCAAAAAGAAAAAATAGAAAAAATTATTTCAGAATACAATTTTTTACCTAAGAAATCTACACAAGTTAGGTTTGTTGAACAATGTGATGCGTTTTTAAATTTTGTTAGATGTAATAAAAGAATGCCTCTACGCAGTGAAAAACCAGATTTGTGGGATTGGTTTAAAAATGCTTCTGTGCCTAATTTTACCAATGATAATTTCAAAAAGGAAACTTTTAGAAAACTTTTGGATGATATATCCAAAATAATTGGGGATGATAAAACTTTTTAAATGAAACTATTTTAGAATTTATTATAAAGATGTGTTTTTACAGTTTTAAGTAAAAAGCTGTAGTTTCTTTTAGTGGTTCGAAATTTGTAGAAATGGTAGAGTTAATTTAAACTTGTCCCATTTTAGTGGGACAATAATGACCTTATTTTTAAATCTGCAAGCAAAATCACATAAAAAACTCTGTTAATGAATGTTACGCCCCCAAACGAAGAATGGCATTCTGCACAATATGCGCGGAATGCCATTCTTATTATTATAATTCGAATTACAGATTATTTCTCTGGCTGCATGGTAATCTCCACATGATTGCCTGGAGAGAATATGCGCTTAGCGAAGTCGCGGATAGACTCTATGGTGAGAGAATCAACCTTCTTCACATAGTCGGTATCGAAATCTATGCCGTCTGTGAGATAGTTGTAGATAAGGTAGTCGTAGTAGTTGTTGATTACCTTCATCTGTCCGTAAGTCTTGCGCTCGTATTCCTTAATCTTGTTGAGATTCTCCTGAGTAGGGCCATTCTTTGCCATGTCGTCAAGACACTGGTAGATGATAGGAATAAGCTCGTCGTACTTTGCTGGGTCGGTGCGGAAGTTGATTCGCATGATGGCTTCCTCACGTGGGTCTTTGCTCATAGAGCCTGAAACGCTTACTCCATAAGTACCACCTTTCTCCTCGCGCACTTTCTCTGTGTAGTCGATGCGGAGAAGCTGAGAGAGAACGCTCAACTTGAGGTCGTTTTCGGCAGTGTATTCCATTGGAACGCTGATGAAGATGTTGCTGAGTGAAGATGGAGTCTTCTGTTCCTTTTTGAATATGTGCTTCTCGTTGGCGCGAAGCATATACTCGTGGCGGTCTACATATTGTTCTTTCTTTCCTGCTGATGGGAGAGAAGCCAAATACTGGCAGAGGAGAGGGCGAAGTTGATCTAGGTCGATGTCGCCCGTGAAGACAACACGGAAATCAGACGCATCAGCGAAACGCTCCTTATAGATTTGCATTATGCGGTCGTAGTTCACATGCTTGAGCGAAGCCTGCTTTACAGGAGCAAGACGAGGATTGTTGCCATAAAGAATAGCTGTGATAGAATCCTTGTAAGCCACGTTAGGACTTGCATCGCGGTTGGCAAGGAATGTGTATTGACGGTTCATAAGGCTCTTGAACGCAGCGTCGTCACGACGAGGACTTGTGAAATAAAGATAGGTAAGCTCAAACATTGTCTTTAATGAAGCCTTATTGCTCGTGCCGTTGATACCCTCTTCCAATCCTTCAATGTAAGGACGCGCGCTTGCTGTCTTGCCGGCAAGCATCTGGTCGAGCTGAATGTTATTGAATTTGCCAACACCGCCTGCCGTTACGCCTGAAATGAGGTAAGACAGATTTACCATGTCGGAATCAGGGTAAATAGAAGTTCCGCCCTCGCTGAACATACGCATAGAGATAGCGTCAGGCTCATATTTGGTAGACTTCACATACACTTTCATGCCGTTGCTCAACGTGAGTTCCTTATATCCGAATTTAGAATCCTTTTCGCTCACAATATTGCCCTTCTTTGGCAATTTAGAGATAAGAGTTTCCGGCAACTTTTCTTCTGTGTAGGCAGCATAGTTCTTTGCCTGAGCGTCGAGAATTGTCTTCTCAATAGCTTCTTTTGAAGGCAACTTGAAGCCGTCCTTTTCAGAAGCAAAGATTGTAGCTACCTGGTTCTTGTTTGAAATGAGGTTGCGTGCCTCATTGTTGATGTCGGCGAGAGTGATTGTAGCGTCGAGTTTCTTCACAAGTTCAAGCTCCTGCTCAGGAGAAAGCATTGGCTCGTTGTCGGTGAAATTGCGCAGACAGAGAGCCACGAATTCCTTGTTTCGGCGCTCCTCGCGAGAGTTGTAAGCGTCTTGGGCGTAACGCAGCATTTCTGCTTTTGCACGCTTCAACTCTGAAGCTGTAAATCCATGCTGACGCACACGCTGCTGCTCGGCAACGATTGCGCTTATGCCTTCCAAAATGCTGTCAGGCTTTAACATTCCGCCGCCAGTGAATGCGTCCATAGTGTTGCAAAGGAAGAAGTTGCCGTCTCTTCCGCTTGCAGAAAGGAATGGAGGGTTAGGCTGCTGCACAATCTTTTTGTAGCGGTCGTTGAGCATCATACGGATTATTTTAGCCATGTAGTCGCCGGCATAATATTCCTCAGAGTTGCGCTCGCTGCGTGGAGTAGTTGCGTGCTTCTGATAGAAAGTGAAGTTTACCGTAGGCTGCTCCTTGTCCTGCTCTGTGTAGACAATCATCTTGTCGTTCATCGGAACAGTGTAATAAGTGCGCTCGGCAGCGTTCTTCGGCATAGGGATAGAGCTGAATTTCTTTTTTATCTTCTTCTCCATCTTGTCTACGTCGATGTCGCCCACCACGATGATAGCCTGCAAATCGGGGCGATACCATTTCTGATAATAGCTGCGCAGAGCATCGTATTTGAAATTGTCTACCACGTCCATGCTTCCGATAGGCATGCAGTCGGCATATTTGCTTCCGGCGTAGATGTGTGGCTGCACGTGCTCCATAAATCTCATTGTTGCCATTGAGGCGGTGCGGGTGCGCCATTCCTCGTGAATCACTCCGCGCTCTTTGTCTATTTCCTCATCGGTGAGAAGAAGATAATGGCTCCAGTCGTGGAGAATGAGCAGACAAGAGTCTACCACGCCATTGCGCTTTGTTGGCACGGAAGAAATGTTGTATACTGTTTCGTCTACGCTCGTGTAGGCATTGAGGTTTGCGCCAAACTTAATACCTACGCTTTCGCACCACTTAACGATTCCCGGCTTCTTGTCGGTGCCTGGGAAGTGCTTTGTGCCGTTAAAGGCCATGTGCTCAAGGAAGTGGGCGAGTCCGCGCTGCTGTGGCTCTTCAAGAATGCTTCCCACACGCTGGGCAATATAGAATTCTGCAACGCCTGGAGTCTGAGCGTTGTGGCGAATGTAGTAGGTCATTCCGTTTTTCAGAACGCCCTTTCTTATCGTAGCGTCAACGGGAAGCTCGCTCTTTGCCATCATGCCTGATGTAGCCATGAGCATTCCCATTACTACCAATCCTTTTTTAATAAAGAACATATTATTTTTGAATTATGATTATATCTTGTTTTTCTAACCTTATTTCGTGGCGCATAATAGAGGGACGCACTGTAAAAATGCGCCCTCACGTCGCCCTCGTTTTACTTTTTCAAATAGAAAGGCACTGCTTCCGACTCGAAGTCGTCAGAAGAATTGTTGGTGTCAATCCATTTGCCTGTTGTGGCGTCTTTCTTGCGCACAACAGCCTTGCCATAGCGGCTCTTGTCGCTGGTAGTTTTTCCGCAATGTGCGTAGCCTGCGTCGAGAGTAGATGAAACTACGTTCCATTCGTGAGCTTCAGTAACGCCCAAGCCTACAGCGTCTACAATCCAGTCGTTAGGCATTCTGTAAGCCTCGCTCGACATAGGGAATACCATATCTCTTACTTTAAGCTCATAGCTGTATTCATACTTGTAGTTTGTGAGATACTGCTGATAGCTGATAGGAATACGCGCGATAGCCATTGACTTGAAACCGCGGTTGTGCATTGTGAAATATGTTGCTGAGAATGTAGTCCAGCTTTCAAGGTTAGGCACGTTAGGGTTGTCGGTGTCTTCATTGTTAGGATCAGAAGAAGTGTCGTGGAACTCAAATGCTGCGTTGCTCAAATCAAAGCTGTTAGAGTTGAACTCTGTGTGGTTCTTGGCGTTGCAGGCGATAGTCACCTGTTCTCCCGGCTTCAAAGGATGCTCTGTGCCGTTGCCCGGAATTACATAAACAGCGTCTACTGTCATTGCCTTCTCCATGATGTCAGGAGTGTAGTCCTGCTTTGTTGTTGAAAGGAAATCAGACTCTACGATAGCCAGACCGTCGAGATACATCGTGGTGTCGGCGTTGTTGCCAATCATGATATACTGATCGCTTGAATACTGCTTGCCTTCAGGGGTTTGTGTGCCTGTGAAGAATATCTCTGAGATTACAAGTCCGTCTTTTGTGCTGTATGTGTTGAGGGCTACTTTTTCTGCTTGTGCCAAGCCAGTCTCGTTGTAGACTACGTTCATGTTGTCCTTGTGTGACTTCACGTCGGAAACCACCTCTGTAGTGTCGTCGAGTTGATAAGAAATCTTACCCTTTATATCGAGGCTGTAAGTGCCTTCAGGCACATTGATGGTGTCTACCCACTGATTGTTGGTGAAGCTGAATGAGGTAGATGTGTACTGCTTGCTTGTCTGCAAGTTGGTGAGCACTGCTGTAGCGTTGTGCAGCTTGGCATTCTGTGCCGTCAGAGGCATATCTACTGACAATGGCACTGAAACCATCTTTGAGGCTACTTCGTTGTTGTCGTCATCACTGCATGAAGTGAACGCAAATGTCATGGCTGTCGCTGCCATAAACATAGACAAGAATTTTGTCTTCATAACTTTTTCCTTTTTAGTGTGTTATTTTTGTTTTTATTATATTCCGTTTTTTAGAATGTCACGCCGGCTTTCATCGTTATCGCCTGATAGTTGTTGCTCTTGCCGAGACTGCCCATTGTGCCGCTTGCTTCAAGAAAGAGGGCATAGCCTTTCATGCTCTTGTCGTGATAGTCTATGCGCGCGTGGGGCGTAACAGTCCATTTGTCGGCAATGAGCGATTCATAATTGGTGTTTACGAGCTGCGTGCGTTTCTCGTCCATTGAGGCGTAGGGCATTACTATCTTTTTGTCGTTGTTAGAAAAGTAATTACCATCTATTCCGCACGTAAGGAGCATATTCTTGCTTAGCGCAGCTATATATTGAGTGGAGAGAGTGCCATATATCTTGCTGTATTCTATTCTTCTGGCTGGCTCTACATAATGCGAGCTGAAGTTTAAGTAGCCGCCTTGCGCCTTAACGGTGAGCGGATTCTTTTTGCCTATCTTCACAGCTCCACCCACATGATAATCCTTTCGGTCGAGATAAAACATCGTGAGCTTGCCTATTATGAAATATTCCAATGATGAAGAGCTGCCGCTGATATGCTCATCACCCTCACGCTTCTCAAAATCTATTCCGGCAAAACCGCTCCATGAAATATTGCCTTCGTGCTTCCATCCAGCTTCCGCATTCAAGTCCATATTATATAATGTAGACATTGGCATGGCGTTGAGCTGAGTGTTTATCTTCTTAAACGAAACGTAGGAAGTGAACACAGAGGCGTAAACTCCGCTAATGTCTTGCTTTGGCTTGAAATCCAACTGAGCGTTGAAGCCTGTAGCCTTGTAATATACATCGTTGTTGCTGCCCGAAACGCGCGTGTAATCAGCTCCCAAGCCTATCATGTGGAATTCGGGTATTGTGCCAGCCTCCTGATAGAAGTCTACATCGTTGGTCTGCTTGTAGAAACGCGCACCGAGAGTAAGTCCGAGGTTGTAATTTCTTGTTATCGGGTAAGAAGTGCCAATGCGCATTGTGAGGTCGGTGGTTATCGCGCGAGGGCGAGGGTCGCGGGTGCGCCATTCATGCTCAGCGCGGAAAATCATCTCTCCGCCTATTGTCCATTTCTTTATGTCGGTGGAAAAACCGCCTGAGAATGTGTATCTTTCATTGTTCATTTCTCCACCGAGGGTGTCTGCCATGACGTAAGGATAGAGCAAGAGGAAATCAGAAGTAGAGTTCCATTTTATGTTGCGAGTCTTGCCCTTTCGGTAAGAAGCCGAGCCCCACACGTTAGTCGCTTTCCACGGATGAAGATAGGTCTTTACGTCAGCTCCGAACATTGTCTTGCCATCGCCTAATTGCAGCAACACTGGTTTGTCTGCCTTGCTTGCGTCAGCGTAAACGCCAAACTGTGAGAAGTCCTTATTGTATTTATGTCCGTAGAGGGCAGGGTTGCCATTGTTCATGCAGAGCACGTTGTTCCATAAAGAGTTGTGCTCGGCGATAGCCATTGTGTCGGCTTCGGCTGCCGTTGCGCCAGTTGTCATCGCAAAGAGCATGAGGGCGAGTAAATATTGCTTATTAATTGTTTTCATCTCTTTATTTTTACATGAACAACATCTTCAAGTTCACTTCCGACGGATGATTCATCACCTCCGCGTAATCAGCAGAAGCGCGGAAATTGGCAGTCATTTCATTGCCCTCGGCATCGCGGTATTTCACAGTGCCCTGAGCGTAGACTGCATACGAGCCTCGCAGCACATTTATCATTACTCTTGCGTTGTCGAAATCAGCGGTGGAATAAACTTCGCCGTTGTTGAGATTCGTGAGCTTTACCGTGCCCTGTATCTTTTCTATCGTTATACCTTCTGCCGCCATGACGTTTACCACGGCTGTGGCATAATAGTCGTCGCTTTCTTCGTGGCATGATGTCAGCGATAATAGAGGCATCATCATGAGCATTATCTTGAATATGATATTTTTCATTTGTTCTCAGTCTGTTTTCTTTTTTATAGTTTCATGTTCATTTCCAGTCCGAAGTATGGAGTTACATATCTTCTTATGGTGTAGCCGTTTCGTGTGTAGTCGGGGTGAGCGTCCCACAGCTTGTTTACGAATAGCGCCAGCATCAGTTTGTCGGCAAAGAGCTTCTTCGTAGCCTTCATGTTGAGATTCATTGAGAATGGCACTGTCTGGCGTTCAAACTGCGCGTCGTTGTAATGCCTTACGAGATTTTTCAGATAATAATCCTGAGCACACTCCTCCGTGAAGTCGTGATAAGCTCCAGTCTCGTCGATATATTGCGATGGCATATTATCCTTAGCCATTGACTCCGAAGCCGTAAACCACTGGCATTGAGCCGATACCGAGAAGCCAAGTTTCAGTTTGGGAATGTCGGTGTCGAAAGTGAAGTTGGTGTTCATCAGCTCCCTTATGTAGCCATCATCATCCTTATACACGCCGGCATATTTATATTCCTTTCCGCTTATCACGATGGAAGGCTTATATATATAAGGTTGAGAGTTCTTATATTGAGTCTTAAACCATGCGCCCGTAATTGTCAGTCGGGTGAGGATTACGGGAAAACGCTTTGTTGCCATCGTGAACTCAATGCCTTTTTTCAGCGTTCGACTGCCGTTGGTGTATTTGCTGTATCCTCGCAGCTCCTGATTTTCTGTATATGGCAAAAGTGTGATGTCAGGTTTGCCTGTCAAAGCATTTGCGTCGATGGAAGAAGCGTCGTATGTCTTATATGTGTAAGGGTCGTAAAAAGTGGTAGAGCGGAAGCCTGAGCGCATATCCTCGCGGAAATATGTCACCGAGAGGCGGTTGCCGGCATAGCTCACGTCGCCACGTATTTCCCATTTTCTGTTGCGTGCTGCCTTGAGCTGATAGTTGGTAGGATTTATCACGTAAGTCTGCATGTAAATCATGCGGTAATCCTTATTCGGGTGGTAATAGTTTAGCTCCACCAAATCCATATATTCATTGTCGGGATATAGCTGGCTCATCGTAGGAGTTTTGGTGTGCTCTCCGTAGCCACCTGTTATGCCGAACACGAGATTCTGTTTTCCTATCTTTATGGCAGGGAAGGTCCATCCGGCATTGACGCGAGGGTCGAGATACACCTTGCCGCTAAGATAATATCTGCTGTCGAGATTGAGCATTGTGTTGGCACGCACTCCAGCTTGCAATTCAAGAGTATTTCCGCCTATGTGGGCTGTGATGTGCTCCTCAATGTAAGAAGACAACGCATGAGAAGCAGGAATATCTGAATACTTTCTCGGACGCTCAGAAACGCCGGGATAGAGCGGATTCATAAGGTCGTAAATCTGACCCTTTCCGTAGTTCTTGTCCATCTGCCAGTCTATGCCCACAAGAGTGGTGTTGCCTATCTTGCTTAGTGGCAGCTGCAATGTTGCTGTAGCCTTCGCGAAAGCGTTAAAAGGCTTGCCGTCTACGGTGTGGGTGGCAGTATATGTGTAAGGCTGTATGAGCACGGCTTCCGCTTCACCGTTTTCTCTCGATGTTGCAGCAGGAGTATCGTCGCTCAGCTGCACAAGTCGGGTGCGTGAAGTCTTATCTTTATCTATTGAAGAAGCCACGGTTAGGTTAGCCTCTTTCAGCAAAGGCATTCCCATGCGCATGTTTTTCCAATGCAGAGAAAGGTTTATTGCATAGCGATTATATTCTGATTTGTATTTGTCTACACCGCCATAATTCAGTTCCGGGTCTACCTTGTCGTCGTCAAACGAACCGCCGTAATCGAATATCGCTGAAAGCTCCAGCTTGCGTTTGTCGTTAAGCCACGCTTTGTTAAGTCGGGTGGAAATGGTGAGTCGGCTGTAAGTTTCAAGTAAATTTCGTGGGTCTGACTTATTGTCAAGATAGTCGGCGCTGATGTTGAGGCTCATGCGCTTTGGTTTCCATTCAAACGCCTTCGACAGATAAAACAGTTTCGTGTCCATATCTGCTTTAAATCGTGCCGTGATGTCGTTGCCGCCTTTGCGACGTTCAATCTTTACGAGTCCGCTTGTGAGGTCGCCATATTCCACGCTCGGAATACCTCTCACAATCTCCACGTTCTCAATGTCGTCGGTAGAGATGGTGCGCATGTCTACGCCCTGATTAGTGAAATCTCGGTAAGTGGTCTGCGTGTCGTAGGCACCGCTCACGTATTGCATATTCGCGTTTGTGCTAATAGGCGCGCCGTCTACCACAAATTTCGTGCCGAGAGAAGAAGTGGAGTAGTTGCCACTTGAAATAGGAACTTCGCGTATAGAGATAGTGTTAGGCGCGCTAAGTGAGGGGTCTTTTGCCCTTCCGCCCGGCAATAGCTCTAAAAGGTCGGCGAAACTCGATGGCTGCAAATGCTCCATGGCGTGTTTCGCTATGCGTGATGAACTTGTAAGTGCGTGGGTTTCCTGAGCCGTGACCACCACTTCGGGAATAGTGTCGGTCATAGACACCTTCAGAGTGTCCTTTTTATTGTCGCCTGCTGCCATCGCCGTGGCAGCGCTCATCAGTGCTGATGCAATCTCTATATATATCTTGTTCACTTTTTATATCTCTATAAAATCTATTGGAATGCAAAGGTAGGCGTATTTAAAGGATGGCGCAATACCTAAAAATTGGTATTTTAAGACTTCGTAACGTTTGCTTTTTAGTCATTTATGATGATGGAAAGTGTGGTTTTTGTAATAGAATACCGATTTTTAATGATAAATAGGTATCTTTGTGTGCTTTTAGGTGGGTTCTATTAATTAGCTTTATCAGATTTCGGAGTTATTTTCGAGACCAAATTGTTACTGAGTGAGGGAGCATAGCGGGCTATGTGACCGAACGAAGTGACAATTTGAGCCGAAAAGAGCCCGAAAGATGACAAAACGCAGCCATCTCTATTTACTTAAAATTTCGGTGGTAATTAATAGAACCCACCTTTAATAATCAAAACGCGAATAATCTATTTTTTTATTTTTAAAATCATAACTTTTATGGAGAATAAAGAGGAATTGAAGACGGGACTACCCGAAAACGCATTCCGAGAATTAAGAGAGGGAGAAGAATATGAGCCGATAATGAGTAAGGATAAGGTTTATCCCGAAGTAAACGGCTGGTCGCTCACATGGGGATTGCTCATGGCAGTGCTTTTTTCTGCGGCAACGGCTTATTTAGGACTGAAAGTAGGTCAGGTGTTCGAGGCTGCCATTCCTATCACTATTATCGCTCTTGGCATTTCAGCAGCTGCAAAGCGTAAGAATCCGCTCGGCGAGAATGTAATCATTCAGAGCATAGGTGCTTCGTCGGGCATGATTGTGGCTGGCGCTATCTTCACCTTGCCGGCATTATACATTTTGCAGGCTAAATACCCTGAGATGACGGTATCGTTCCTTGAAGTGTTCCTTTCATCATTGCTTGGCGGTATTTTGGGTATATTGTTTTTGATACCGTTCCGCAAGTATTTTGTAAAAGGTATGCACGGAAAATATCCTTTCCCTGAAGCCACAGCAAGCACACAGGTGCTCGTGAGCGGACAGAAGGGTGGTGGACAGGCAAAAATGCTTGTGCTTGCCGGACTTATAGGCGGTGTATATGATTTCATTGTAGCCACATTCGGATGGTGGGCAGAAACGTTCACTTCCACTGTTGGCTCTTGGGGAATGGCTATTGCCGACAAGGCAAAGCTCGTGTTTAAACTCAACACTGGAGCAGCGCTTCTTGGCATGGGATATATCGTAGGCTTGAAATATGCAGCCATCATCTGTTTCGGCTCTGTTGCCGTGTGGTGGATTATCATTCCGGGCATTGCAATGTTCTTCCCCGATTTGGAAGTTGCGACAGGCGTTACAGCAGCCACTGCCGACCCTGACACATTATTTAAATACGCGCGCAGCATCGGTATTGGTGGCATTGCCATGGCAGGTATCATCGGTATCATCAAGAGCCGTGGAGTTATTATGAGCGCATTCTCTCTTGCCAAGAATGAGATGGGTGGAAAGGCAGAGAGCAAGGAAGAAGAACCTCGCACTCAGCGCGATCTTCCTATGAAGGTGGTTACATTTGGCATCGTCTTCACATTGCTTGCCGTGCTTCTGTTCTTCGGCTTCGATGTAATGCGTGGCAATTGGTTTCATGCCATCGTCGGTCTTATCGTTATCGCTGTCATAGCGTTCCTTTTCACCACCGTTGCTGCCAATGCCATCGCCATCGTGGGTTCTAATCCTGTTTCGGGAATGACTCTCATGACGCTTATCCTTGCTTCTGTAATAATGGTCGCTATTGGCTTGCGTGGCACGAGCGGAATGGTTGCTGCCCTTATCATGGGTGGCGTGGTTTGCACAGCATTGAGCACGGCAGGTTCTTTCGTCACCGACTTGAAGATAGGCTATTGGCTTGGCTCTACTCCTCAGAAGCAGGAGACATATAAATTCCTCGGTGTGCTTGTTTCTGCTGCCACCGTGGGCGGAGTAATCATGATATTGAATAAGACTTACGGATTTGCGAGCGGTCAGCTTGCCGCTCCTCAGGCCAATGCCATGGCTGCCGTTATCGAGCCGTTGATGAGTGGTGCGGGCGCTCCATGGCTTCTCTATGGCATAGGTGCCGCCATCGCCATTGCGCTTACCATGTGTAATGTCAGCGCGTTGGCATTCGCCTTGGGAATGTTTATCCCTCTTGAGCTTAACTTGCCTCTTATCGTGGGCGGATTGATGAATTGGTATGTAACTACTCGTTCTGCCGATTCTGCCGTAAACAGCGCTCGTGGTGAGCGTGGCACTCTTATTGCCAGCGGTTTCATTGCCGGTGGCGCGTTGATGGGAGTAGTGAGCGCGATGATGCGTTTCGGCGGTATCAATCTCATGGCGTCAGAAGCATGGCTTGGCGGTGCTTGGGCGCAGATTTTGTCTATCGTGGCTTACTGCTTGCTCATCATCTATTTCGTTAGAGCTACAAAGGCAAAGTAATAATCTCTCATTGATTTTTTAGGCTCTCACTGATCTCACAGAGGACACTGATCGTTTCATTTTACAATGAATAATTATCTGTGTTTATCTGTGAAATCAGTGAGAGTTTTTTTTATATGATAAAATTATCATGATGTAGTGTACGCTGCTTGTTCACATTTTTAGATGTGCGGTTTATCAGCGTGTTTTGGTGCTCACATTTTAAGATGTGGGCTTCATCAGCGTGTTTTGGTGCTCACATTTCAAGATGTGGGCTTCGTCAGCGTGTTTTGGTGCTCACATTTCAAAATGTGGGCTTCATCAGCGCGTTTTGATGCTCACATTTCAAGATGTGCGCTTCGTCAGCGCATTTTGGTGCTCACATTTCAAGATGTGGGCTTCGTCAGCGTGTTTTGGTGCTCACATTTCAAGATGTGGGCTTCGTCAGCGTGTTTTGGCGGTCACATTTCAAGATGTGCGCTTCGTCAGCGTGTTTTGGCGGTCACATTTCAAGATGTGAGCTTCATCAGCGCATTTTGATGGTCACATTTCAAAATGTGAGCTTCATCAGCGTGTTTTGGTGGTCACATTTCAAGATGTGAGCTTCGTCAGCGTGTTTTGGCGGTCACATTTCAAAATGTGGGCTTCATCAGCGAGTTTTGGCGTTCACATTTCAAGGCAAGTGGCAATCTTACAAGAAACTCACCTTTTATTTCACAACAAAATTTTGCTTTGCGCCTTTTAGTCCCTTGGCAGTGACAACGAGCGAGGCATTGCCTTTCTTCTCGGCAGAACGCACAATGACAACAAGCTGACCATGGAAAGTTTTCATCGTGGGATGGGTGAATACTTCGGTGCTTGTAGCATCGCCATTGCATACTGCCTGAAATGAAGCATTGCCATTCACACGGAATGAAAGTTGGTCAGCAGCGTCAGGACAGATGTTACCGTCTTTGTCTACGATAGTGGCGGTGACAAAAGCCATATCCTCGCCATCGGCATTGAGCGAGATAGCCTTGTCGTCGGAAGAACAGCAGCGAGAGCCATCGTAACGAATGTCGCCACATTGGGCGCTCCATGCGTTAAGCACGATGTGATGAGGTTTACCTGCCGTGCGGACAACCTCTTCGCCTGCTTTATTGCCATTCTCATCGTAAGCAACGACTTTAAGCTCGCCAGGCTCATATCTCACATTCATCCAACGCAGACGATAGCGATCGAGACGACTTGCGGGATTCTTGCTTATGCGCCCTTGCGAACGGCCATTTACGAAAAGCTCGGCAGAAGGATAATTGGTGTAGCAGAATACAGGGATTGTGTCGCCCTCATGACCATGCCATGTCCAATGAGGAAGCAGATGAATTGTCTTCTCGGAAGCGTTCCAACGGCTCTTATAAAGATAGTATCTATCCTTAGGCAGACCTGCCAAATCCACAATGCCGAAATAAGAGCTGCGAGAAGGCCAGTAATTGTCGTAAGGGGTAGGCTCGCCAAGATAGTCGAATCCTGTCCACACAAACTCGCCTATAGTCCATGGCTTGTCGTCGAGCAGCTGCCATTCATCTTCAGGCAGGTTGCTCCATGAGCAATATTCAAGGTCGTAGCCAGAACACTGACCATCGGGATAAGTTATGCCGTTGCTCACCTTTACCGGGAATTTGTATACTCCACGGCTGCTCACAGTGGAAGTGGTTTCCGAGCCGAGGACAAATCCACGGGAAGTGTTGTCGTAAGTCTTTTGATAAAGATGGGTGCGGTAATTCAGTCCGGGCACATCCATAAGCGACAATACACCGCTGCCGATGGCATTATCCACACGGTCGCAGCCTTGAGTGACAAGGCGACTTGGGTCAAGACGATGGCAAAGCTCCTGCATCTTCTGAGAAAGCAAATAGCCCTTTGCAGAACCCTGCTCAGGAATTTCATTGCCAATGCTCCACATCACTATCGACGGGTGCTGACGATGGCAGAGAATGAGATTGGTGATGTCGCGCTCCCACCATTCATCATAGAAGCGAGCATAGCCATTCTTGCATTTGGGATATTGCCACATATCAAACGACTCTGCCATTACCATAAGTCCGAGGCTGTCGCAAATTTCCATCTGCCATGGAGCTGGCATATTATGAGAGGTGCGTATGGCGTCGGCTCCCATATCCTTCATAATCTTCAGCTGGCGGATAAGCGCTGAGCGATTTACGGCAGCACCGAGAGCACCTAAATCATGATGTAGGCATACGCCCTTAATCTTGCGTCCCTTTCCGTTGAGCGTAAACCCATGTTCTGCATCAACGGCAACTGTGCGAATACCGCATTTCTGATATTCAGTGTCGAGCAAATCGTTATCGGCATACACCTTAGCAGAGAGTGTGTAGAGTGATGGATTTTCAGGACTCCATAAATCAGCGTTGTTCACGATAAGTGGAGAAAGAGCCACACCACGCTCGTTAACCATAGCCTTGTGGGTAGCCACGACATTGCCCTTACTATCGATAAGCGAATGGATGACAAATATTTGGGATTTTCTGCCACGCGCCTTTCTCAGTTCGGCAACATTGCTCACATTAGTTTCTGCCACACAGCGCGCATTGCCTTTGTTGCCATTCACATCGGTAAGGCTTGTGGTATACATCCACATACCCCAGACAGGAATTCCATTCTGCGGCAGCATTCTCAAGCGGACAGGACGATAAAGCCCAGCGCCGGGATACCAACGACTGCTTTCCTCGACATTCTTCAGATGAATGGCAAGAGTGTTTAGCTTGCCTTTGCCGTTAAGAGCGTCGGTTATATCAATATGAAAACAGCTGTAGCCATATTTCCATTCGCCCACAAATTTGCCGTTTACATAAACTTTAGGCTCGCTCATTGCGCCATCGATGATAAGCTCAAGACGATGGAGAACATCGGGAGTGGCAAAAGAAGTGCGATACCAACCTTCGCCTATCCATGGCAAAGAGCCTGAGCGACCTGTCTTTTCGCTTGCTTCCTTCTCACCATTCTGCACTATGCGCACCACCTGCTTGTCTATCTCCTTATCGAAAGGGCCGGAGATAGCCCAGTCGTGTGGCACGCGCACTTTCTGCCATTTAGAGTCATCGAAATTGGGCATTTCCGCTCCATTGATATTTCCCTTATGGAAACGCCAGTTTTTAGTCAATAGCCACTCTTTCTCATAAGCCTTTGCCGGCATTGCCAATAGGCAGAGCAGCAACACGACGAGTAAGTTTTTAGTTGATTTCATCATAATTTTTTAGTTAGTGTGTAGAGCTTTACGTTTTTTGAAAAAAGAAATCCCCCGAAATAAAGGGGGATTAAGAGTTTTAGGGTGCGAGTATCTTTTTTACTTTTTCAGTTTCTCCGCAAAAGCATTTATAGCCTTGCGAGCTATAAGGCAAGCTTCATCAATGGAACATTCCAGATGACCGCCTGCAGCATTGAGATGACCACCGCCGTTGAAGAATTGTTCAGCCACTTTATTGGCAGGGAAATCGTCCACGGAGCGAACGCTCACCCATATCTTGTTTGCCTTGCGATTGTCCTCACGCATAGAGATGCTGAGCTTCATGCCCTTTATGCGCAAAGGCTCGTTTACAAGTCCTTCCACATCGCCCTTGATGAAATGGTAATCGTCCATATCCTGCTTTGTGAGGGCATAATAAGAGGCGTGGAGGTCTTCAAAAACATTCAGCTTATCGCACAGCAAATGTCCGCGCAGACGGATAGCCCACGAGCTGTAGTTATTGAACACGTTGCGATATATCTTGTCTTTATCGATATTCTTGGTAAGCAGTTGGCACACGATGAAGAAAATCTCGGAGCGAGTGGAATTATAAGTAAATCCGCCCGTATCAGTCATCATGCCGCAATATATTGACTCTGCGAAAGCTTTTGATGCAGAATCGTAAAATCCCATCTGCCACGCTATGCGGAACACCAATTCACAGGTGCTGCACATTTCAGGATGAGAGATAGTGAGAGCCGTTTCCATATTAGGGTCAAGATGATGGTCGATCATTATCTTTTTGCCCTTTGCAGCGTCGAGCACAGGCTGCATATCGTCTACACGGCTTGAATCGTTGAAATCAAGGCATAAGATAAGGTCGGCATCAGAGAATATGGACTTTACTGCAGCTTCATGAGTGTCGTAGCGCATTATCTTATCGCTGTCGGGCAGCCATTGCAGGAAGTCGGGCATCATGTCGGGGATAACGACATTTGCCTCCTTGCCATAGGCTGAACGCAGCAGCTGATAGAAACCGAGGGAAGAGCCAATAGCGTCGCCGTCAGGACTTTTGTGGCAGCATATCACGATATGTTCTGCCTCTTTTATCATTTTGTCGAGAGCGTTAAGTTGCTCGCTCGTAAGAATATCAATATTTATTTCCATAATTTAAAGTTAAGGTGCAAAGATAAAAAATAAAGGTGAAATCCGAAAATTTCACCTTTACTTAATATATATAATAGTATGTGTATAGATTCTAAATCTATTTTTTCTTAGAACAGCTTAGAAGGATAAGTGCCGTTATCGATAAGGCTCTGTATCTTGTCTACCACGCTCTGGCGGTCGGCAGCGTAAGTTACGCCAAACCACTTGCTTGTAGTATCAAGCACCTTAACTGTAGCCGTGCCCTCATTAATAAGCTTATTTACCATCAAAGGAATAAAGAACTCTGCCTTGAGGTTTTCCATATTCTTCTTATCTGAAAGGAACTCCTTGAAATATTCATCGCTGTGCTCGAAATAGTCAGGAGTGAAGCCCCACATATTCATTGATACAGGAGTATTGTCATCAACGGCTACCCACTGTCCTTCCTCGTCTTTATAGCTTACCTTGCCGTCTACACGCATAATCTCTGTGCGCTCCACCACGGTGGTAAGATTCTCGTCAGTATCCTTTGAGCAGATACCGCGAGCTACAGTTCCGTTCTCCGACAATGTGTTGCCTACGCGGAAACCTACCATTGCGTATTTATTCTTTGCGCCCTCAGGAAGTTCTGACAAATATTTGCCTATCACCATGAATGCGTCGCGATTGTAGAAGTCGTCGCAGTTGATAACGCAGAAAGGTTCATTGATTACGCTCTTTGCCATCATCACGGCGTGGTTTGTGCCCCATGGTTTCTCACGACCTTCTGGGCAAGAGAATCCCTCTGGAAGAGCATCGAGGCTCTGGAAACAAAGCTCGGCTGGGATATGTCCTTCATATTTGCTTAGAATCTTCTCACGGAAATCCTGCTCAAAATCCTTGCGTATCACGAATACGATTTTGCCGAATCCCGCCTTGATAGCGTCATAGATAGAATAGTCCATGATGGTCTCACCGTTAGGGCCAAGACCGTCGAGCTGCTTCAAGCCACCGTAACGACTTCCCATTCCGGCAGCCAATAATAACAATGTTGGTTTCATTTTTATGTTTAAATTTTCTTTGTAGTTGCTTGTTTTGTCAATTATTAGGGGTTATATTGAAAACAATGTCGCTAAGGTAGAAAGAAAAATCGTAAGAAGCAAAAAAAAATCTTATTATCATATAATTTTTTTGTTACGCTTATCTTATTATTTATTTTTTTGTACTTTTGCAGCTATATTATAAGAACAAAGACTAAAAAACAAACGTATATATACACAATTCTTTAAGATGAAAAAGTACATTTATATTATGTATCTGATGGCAGGATTATTTATCCTTTCAGCCTGCGATCACGATGAGACTTATGCCGACAGACGCAACAAAGAGCGCGCAGCCATCAACGCATATATTGCCAACAAGAAGATAACGGTGATAACAGAAGCCCAGTTTAAGGCCAACGGCGAAAAGACTGATACCGCAAAGAATGAATATGTACTTTTCGAGAGCAGCGGTGTATATATGCAGATTGTAAACAAAGGCTGCGGAGAGAAGATAAAGAATGGCGCTACCGTTCCTGTGCTCGCGCGTTTTGATGAATACAACATTCTGGAGCGTCCCGACACAGCGCAGCTCACCAATAATTCTCTTGCTTACTCTTCTCTTCCTGAGAAATTTTCAGTTACACGCAGTGATGCCAATTATCGAGGCACATTTGATGAAACATCAAGTCTGATGTATAACGCCTACCAAACAACTGCCGTTCCTGCCGGATGGCTTGCCATATTCCCTTACATCAACGTGGGCCGACAGACAAAGGAGGACGAGCCTATAGCCAAGGTAAACATCATCGTGCCTCATTCACAAGGGCAGACTTACGCGTCATCAAGCGTATACCCTTGCTTCTACAGATTGACAATTGAAAAAGGAAAATAATAAAGATGACACTTATAAAATCAATATCAGGTATTCGCGGCACTATCGGAGGACATGCCGGCGATACATTGAATCCACTTGACATAGTAAAATTCACTTCTGCTTATGCTACTTTCATTCGTCGCAACACTAAAAATGGAAGCAACAAGATTGTAGTGGGTCGCGACGCGCGCATTTCGGGCGAAATGGTAAAGAACGTAGTATGCGGCACACTAATGGGCATGGGCTATGATGTGGTAAACATAGGCTTAGCTACTACTCCTACCACAGAGCTTGCCGTGCGCATGGCAGGAGCCGACGGTGGTATCATCATCACCGCAAGCCACAACCCACGTCAGTGGAACGCTCTGAAACTGCTCAACAGCGAGGGAGAGTTTCTTACTAAAGACGATGGCAATGAGGTGCTTGCCATTGCCGACAGCGAAGATTTTGAATACGCTGAGGTAGACAGCCTTGGCAAATATATAGAAGACAACAGTTTCGACAAACGCCATGTAGACTCTGTGCTTGCGCTGAAGCTTGTGGATGTAGATGCAATAAAGAACGCGCATTTCAAGGTCTGCGTAGACTCTATCAACTCAGTGGGCGGAATCATTCTCCCACAGTTGCTCGATGCGATGGGCGTGGAATATAAAATCCTTAACGGCACAGCCAACGGCGACTTCGCTCACAACCCAGAGCCATTAGAGAAGAACCTCGGTGGTATCATGGGCGAGGTGAAGAATGGCGGTTACGATCTCGGTATCGTTGTCGATCCAGATGTAGACCGTCTTGCGTTCATCTGCGAAGATGGCAAGATGTTTGGCGAGGAATACACACTCGTGAGCGTTGCCGACTATGTATTGTCACAGACTCCAGGTAACACTGTTTCAAATCTCAGCTCTACACGTGCCCTTCGTGATGTGACAGAGAAGCATGGAGGAGTTTACACTGCCGCTGCAGTTGGCGAGGTGAATGTCACCACAAAGATGAAAGATGTGAAGGCGGTGATAGGCGGTGAAGGCAATGGCGGAGTAATCTATCCTGAAAGTCATTATGGTCGTGACGCTCTCGTAGGTATCGCCCTTTTCCTCACCTCATTGGCAAAGAAGGGATGCAAGGCAACAGAGCTGCGCGCGTCGTTCCCTAACTATTTCATCGCGAAGAACCGCATCGACCTCACCCCTTCTACCGATGTAGACGCTATCTTGGTAAAGGTGAAAGAGATGTATTCAAACGAAAAGATAACCGACATTGATGGCGTGAAGATTGACTTTGCCGACAGCTGGGTACACCTTCGCAAGAGCAACACCGAGCCAATTATCCGTGTATATAGCGAAGCTTCTACAATGGAGCAGGCTGACGCTTTAGGCAAGAAAATAATGCAAGTAGTTTACGATATGCAGTAATCCGCTTTTGCTGATTATATATTATAAAAGGTATGCGCAAATATTTTTCAGCGCATACCTTTTTTCATACATACAAAAAAGCGTATATTTGCAAACAATAAAAACCAATGATAAATATATTTATGAAAAAGTTTAGCACACTTACAACATTGCTTCTTGCTATATGTATGCTCACAGCCTGCAACAATTCCAAGCCGTCGCAGCCTATTGTGAAAGAAGCACAAGACTCTGCATATACGCCAAACGTTGAGAATGAAAAGGAAGAAGCATTCAGCACAAAGAAACTCTGTGCCGAGATTGCAGACTCTGTGAAAGGCGAATATGGCAATGAAGCCATCGCTACTTCTGTGAAAATAGACTGGCCTGTCAGTGGCGACGCAAAGCTGCAAGAGAGTGTCTGCAAATACATTACCCATACTCTCAGCATGGGATATAAAACAGGCGATGATCCACAGAAAGCCATCAATGCCTATGTAAAGGCAAAGCAGAAAGAGCAGCACGCCAATTCCAAAGAATTTGAAGGCCCTATTACAGGAAGGGATTTCTCCGCTGAAATCACCCTTACGAGCAACACTCCGAAATATATCACTTACATCGCTAACACCTATATATTTCTCGGTGGCGCTCATGGCTCAACATTCGTAGAGGGAGCTACATTCAGCAAAAAGGATGGTCATAAGCTCAGCTACGACATGTTTGCTTCTAATATCAAGAAAGCCAACGACAAGAACCATGCCAAACTGATGAGCATGATTGTGAAAGACCTCAAAAAATACTTTGAAGTGAAGACCGACCAGGAACTCCTCGAAATACTCCTTCTCAACAAAGAGAACCCGACTATAAAGGATATTCCTCTGCCACAGATGGTTCCTTTCTTCGATAAAGATGGCATCACATTCATCTATCAGCAATACGAGATTGCCCCTTACGCTGCCGGTATGCCACAGGTAACGATACCATTCTCAAAGATTAAGCCACTTCTCAATGAAGCAGCCCAGGAATTGGTGCCATAATACATTGATTATATGTATCAAGAAACAAGATTTCTTAATACAACTATACTGATAAAAAAAGGCGGTGCTTTGGCTCTCACGAGCTGCGCACCGCCGGCTATAAACTTAGCTTTATGAAGCTATGAAAAATATCTTATATCAAAGTCCTTTTCCGACTTCCCCGAAACGGGGGGGAGAGGTTTTTAAATGTGCAAGGGCAGCATTCGTTTTCTTAATTTGATATAGCACGAACACTACACGTAAATGTCCTTTCGTCTATTTGTTCGTCATCATCTCCTACCCAAACTTTACCAACATCAAACCACAAATGCCAAGGCTGGTAGGGTGATGCATTACGACAAGAAGCCGTCCAATAATATCCTTGACTTCCTCTACGATTTCTATCTTGACATCCATCAGCAGGAAAGAATATTCTAGCAGTATTTCCTGCAACATTACTTGACACCCAATAACCATTCATACCACTATATGTGCTCCAAGTCCAAGTACAATTATCTATCAACTCCTGATATTCTGTATCTGTCGGCATTCGCCATGTTCCACCCCAGTTTTTACGAGCAGTATCATAATCACTTGTAGGAGATATTACTGTTCCATCATAAGCTGCCCCCCCAACAGCGATAGAACCCCAAGCATAAAGATTACCATATTGTGTATCCGCTGTAGCTCCAATATTCATTGTTGCCCATATCTTGCCAGATGGCAGACCCAAATCTACGCCTGCATGATTATTGATAGTAACATTTATCGCCATTAGCTTAACGTCTATCGTGTAAATGTAGCCTGCATTATATTGTCGACTCGTAATTGTTCCGCTATATGTCTTTCCACCAAAACTTATGGTATAACCAATTGATGATGTCTGAGGAATAATGCAAGCCTCAAAAGCTGCTGTACTCGTAGTGCCACTTACTGAAGTAGCTACGTTATTATACATATTAACAGTTCCTACAGAACCATTTGCTGCCAAATTACCACTCGAAACAGATGCAGAACGCTGAACATTTGAAAGTGTCACTCCCGTAATATTCTTGTTACTTAATCGCTCACTATGAGTAACAGTTACATTAAACTTTATCTTTGCTGTCTTATGGACATAAGATATTGAGTTGTCTGTCGTGCTGTAACCTGCAGACGAAGTACCATAAAGATAATCGCTTGCCTCATAATTGGCGTAAGAAGATTGATCTGCCTGTACCGAAAAAGAATTGGCATTCTCGGAATAAGGATACCATGAAGTAATATTCACGCTGTTTAGCGTCGTGAAATAATAAGGCGATGTCGCTGAAAGCAAACCGCTGGCATCAATAGTGTACTCATAAACAGAACCTCCTGCCTGAATAGCAATGCTTCTATTGCTCATTCCTACCCAATCGTTATTATCAGCAGGTGTACGAGTCATCTCCCAATCTGTTAATCTGAATCTTGACTCCTTTGCCAAATCTGCATCTATATCACCTATGTTTATACTCGTGCCCCACTCCTCCATATTATACGGACTTTTAAGAGCTGATATACCAGCATAAAGCTTTAATTCTTTGACTTGTCCTTTCTCAGATAAATCATCCGAAGAAGAACAAGCAGTAAATGCCATAACAACCAATGCTATGAACATTCCAAAATAAAATTGTTTCGTTTTCATATTCATCCTCCTTGAGTTTTGATAATTTATTTCAAAATAAAGTTGGTGAAGAAAGGCATAGTATTATTTGTTCACGATAAATACCATAACGATGCGTAGGCATTATTATCTGTATTTATCTCAGACACAGGTTCCGGAAATGACCCTACGACTATAGATACAGAAACAATGCCTACGCTATACGTAGACATTAACCAATTATCTATTGTTCTGTCGTAATTTGAATTTTCCGGATTCGTGTCCAACGAACAAGATAATAGCTAATGCTATTTTCAACCAATAAGGCACGCAACACCAAAACATAAGGTGCTACGCACATTCTACTTGCAAATATAAACCTTATTTTCTAATCTGCAAGCGATTTAAATAAAAAAATAATTTAGATTTCGCTCACAATTTTGCAAGAAATCGTTTTTATAATTTTCTTCTTTTTTGTTTGCGGATTAAAAAATAGTGTTTATATTTGGGGATAATGTCTGTGCGTAGCAATACATACCTTGCAGCTGTTTGTTGCGCGCAATTTTTTATGTCGTTGCAACTTTTCGGCGTTATGGTTCGTCTAATAGTCAGAAAACAATAAAAGATTATAATTATGGAAGAAATGAAGAAACTCTACAGAACAAGACCTTTTATGCTTGGTGGCGTGTGCAGCGGTGTGGCAAGATATTTCGACCTTGACCCTACCGTAATTCGTCTGGCTTATGTGCTATTGACATTGTTCACTTGCTTCTCTGGTATCTTGGCTTATATCATTCTCTGGATTGTTATTCCGGAAGAGCCGTTCAAGAGATAATGGCTTATAGTTGGGTGATTTTCACTGCGACAGCATAATTTTTTTGAGATTTTATCTATCCGTTTTTATACAGGCATGGCACGCTTCATTGTTTCAGAATGATGTGTGTCGTGCTATTTTCTTGTTAGTTTCGTGGCACGTATTTTAGGAGGTTGCCATGCGTGGCTTTTTTGTAGGAAAAGGAAAAAACTGTAACTTTGCACCATATTTATTTTTTCAATAAACAGAAAACTTCCTCATTATGTATAAACTTATAGCGCTCGACCTTGACGGCACGCTTACAAATCATGATAAGATAATCACTCCGCGCACTTTCGACGCTCTGATGACGGCGCAAAGACAGGGAGTGAGAATAGTGTTGGCTTCGGGCAGACCTACTTACGGCATAGTGCCGTTGGCAAAACAGCTTGAGATAGACAAATATGGCGGAGCTATCATGGCGTTTAATGGTGGCAAGATAACCGATTGGGCTACAAAGCAGACTCTTTTTGAGCAGAAGTTGGACGACGAAATAGTGCCACTGCTATGGCAGCTTGCCGAAGACGCGGACATGGCTATCGTGACCTATCGTGGCAATGAGATTGTAACCACCGATGCAAGTAGTGAATATGTGAAGGAGGAAGCAAGGATAAACCGTATGCCGGTAGTGGAGCTTGATGATTTTCTGCGACAGGTGGAATATCCTTTAAACAAATGTCTGATAGTGGGCACGCCTGAAAAAATGCCCGAAGTGGAGCAGAAAGTAGCTGCCGCAACGAAAGGGCGCATCAGCGTCTACACTTCGGCTCCGTTCTTCCTGGAATGTGTGCCATTGCATATTGATAAGGCGCAGTCGTTGGCACGTCTTATTGAAAAGTGGGGCATAACTAAGGACGAGGTAATGGCTTGCGGAGACGGACATAACGACCTTTCCATGATAGAGTTTGCCGGAATGGGAGTGGCTATGGATAATGCCGATGATATTGTAAAGCAGGCGGCAAATTATGTTACGTTGTCGAATGAGGAAGACGGAGTGGGAGTAGCCGTTGAGAAGTTTGTTTTGAATAGATAAACTATCAGCGCGGATAAGAATATTAAAATAATAAAGTAAATAAAATTATGATAATCACAATAGCCAGACAGTGCGGATGTGGCGCGCTACGAGTGGGAGAGGCGTTGGCTGCCCACTATAATGTGCCGTTTTATACTCGTGAGCAGCTGAAAAAGATGGCTCGCGAACGTGGCATACTCGGCGAGATGGACGATTTCTTTGAGGAGCGTCCTGTTGATGATTTGATATTCGCCATATCATCAGATTTTCAGTCACCAAAGGCAGCGAAACACAGTAAGCAGATAGAGATGCTGACCGACATGATAGGTAATGAAAACTGCATCATCATAGGGCGATGTGGCAATTACATATTCCGCAACAGGCAAGATCTCGTTTCCGTGTTTCTGAAAGGAGATATCCACGTGAGAATAAGGAATGTGGAGGAAGAGCAGGGGATGAAATATCAAGACGCAAAGGAATTTGTCACAGAGGTGGACGACCGCCGTAAGACTTATCACAAATTTCACACGGGGCTTACTTGGGGCAATTCAGATGATTATGATTTGTGCATAGATAGCTGTCGCCTTTCTGCTGAAAATACGGCACAGCTGATAGAGCAATATATAGATAAGGTGGAAGATAAGCGACACACATTTGCTTAAATTTCCCTCGTATATAGTTATAGAAAACAAAAATAACAGAATATTATATTACCGCTCATTTCATGAAATATGTAATTCAGTTTCTTATAATCATACTATTCGCTTTTCTTGGCGAGGTGCTTCATGCCGTCATTCCGTTGCCTATACCGGCAAGCATTTATGGCATTATTCTGCTGTTCACCGCCTTGGAAATGAAATGGCTGAAGGTGAAGGACATCAGGGAAGTGTCGCTGTTTCTAATAGCCGTCATGCCAGTGATGTTTGTGCCGGCAGCCGCAGGACTTGTAGATTCGTGGGGCGTTATTAAAGATAATATTTTTCAATATGCCTTTATCACGTTTGTTTCCACAGTCGTGGTGATGGTAGTGGCGGGCAGAGTGACACAGAGTGTCATTCGCGGTAAGAAAAGAAAGGAGGAAACAGCATGACAGAATTTCTGCAAAGCGCCGTCTATCTTGGCGTGTTGGTGACTCTCGGCAGCTATGCCATAGGAATATGGCTTAACAAGAAAACGGGTTGGACTCTGCTCAATCCGCTGCTCGTTTCTATTGTGCTCGTGATAGCCTTCCTGATGATAAGCGGCATAAGTTATGCTTCATATAGCGCAGGGGCAAACATCGTGAGCTATATGCTTACTCCTGCTACTATATGCTTAGCAGTGCCATTGTATCAGCAGGTGGAATTGCTCAAGAAAAACTATCGCGCCGTCGTGGCTGGCATCGTTTCGGGAGTATTCTCCTCGGCTTTGACAATATTGCTGCTGTCGTTGCTGTTCCGTTTCGACCACGCCTCTTATGTAACCTTTCTTCCAAAGTCTATCACCACCGCTATCGGTATGGGCGTTTCTGAGGAGTTGGGCGGATATGTTTCCGTTACAGTCGTCGTTATTGTGCTCACAGGTATTCTTGGCAATATCTTTGCCGAGAAAGTGCTGCGCAAATTCGGAATAGAAGAGCCTATTGCCAAAGGTATCGCTATAGGCAGCGCGTCACATGCCATAGGCACGGCAAAAGCAATGGAGATGGGAGCAGTGGAAGGCGCTATGAGCGGACTCTCCATCGTGGTGTGTGGTATCATTACCGTTTTCGTTGCCTCACTCTTCTCGCTGTTTATATAAAAAACGTAGGCTTTTAGTGGTGGAAGGTATACTTACATATTCTTTTTTTTATTATATTTGCGATTAGTAATTTAAACAATCGTTATTTATGAAGATTAGAATTTGTATTTTGTTTATGCTTGGGATGCTTGCAGGCTGCACGGAAACTTTAACCGTTGATAATACTCCGATAGAGAGTATTGAATTGAATCGTTATTTAGGCGATTGGTATGAGATAGCTCGCTTTGACCATCGTTTTGAGCGTGGCATGGAGCAGACTCGGGCGAATTATTCTATGCAGGAAGATGGCACAATAGCTGTGTTGAACTCAGGCATAAAAGACGGAAAACCTAAGACCGCCAAAGGAAAGGCTAAACTTACTGATACTCCGGCATTGCTCCGTGTGTCATTCTTCGGGCCTTTCTATGGTGATTATCGAGTGCTTTTGCTTGATAGCGCCTATCAGTGGTCGCTTGTAGGCAGTGGCAGCGATGACTATCTTTGGATTCTTTCTCGCACGCCACAGATTTCTGCCGAGGTGAAGGCAAAGATTCTTAATGAGGCAAAGCGTCGCCACTATAACACGGATAACTTGATTTGGGTAAAACAGTAATATTATAAGATATAATGATGGGAAGCAGTGATAAGTTGCTTCCCATCATTTTTTTTACAACTGTGTTTTCTTTCCAGCCTCTTTCCATGCGAGGAAGCCACCTTGCATGTTGGCGACACGATAGCCGGCTTCGGTGAGCCATTCCGCTGAGATGGAGCTGCGCTTACCGCTGCGACAATATACAGCTACAGGGCGATTCTTATCCAGTAGGGTAGAGGCTTTCTGCATGAAATCGGCTTGCTTCATGTCGATGTTTATCGCGCCTACGAGATGGGCATTGGCATATTCCTCTGCCGTGCGCACATCTACGAGCTGCACATCACTGTTTGCTATGTAAGATTCAAATTCATCGATATTCATATTGCGAAGATTGCTGCCGTCGTAAATGGTTGTGCTAAGAATGCGGATGTCTTTCAGCGGACGAGCGTTGGCATCCACCTCTACATTACTTATTTCGTCGGCTACATCCATGCCCATGACTACTTCGCCGAACACAGTGTAAGAGCCGTCAAGATGGGCAGCACCGCCCACTTTGCGATATACATCGGCAACCTCAGAAGGCATTTTGTATTTGCCGCCTGTGTATTCGTCCATACGCTGCTGAGCACGGGTGAGCATATTCTCGGTGTATTGCGCGCCTGTTACGATGTAAAACTGGCTGGCGGAAGAATTAGGGTTGCCGTCCTCACGCGCGGCACATAGCGCGCCACGCTTATGGAATAGTTGAGGATAGCGTATCTCAGCTTCTACGGTATATCCCAAGTCGCCGTCGCCAAGAAGCTGTCCTGGCTTTGCGTTGCGCGAGTTAGGGTCGCCGGCCTGAATCATAAATCTGCTGATTGTGCGATGGAAAAGCAGACCGTTATATGTGCTGTCTTTTACGAGCTTCAGGAAGTTGTCACGATGGCGTGGCGTTTCGTCGTATAGCTTTACGGTGATGTCGCCCATCGTGGTGTGAAAGCGCACTCTGCTCTGAGCATTGGCATATACGGCAGAAAGGAGCAGAAACGCAAAGGAAAGCAATGCTGACTTCTTCATATAAATGATGCGTTAGAATGAAACGGTGCGAGTGTCGTCGTCATTTATGGTGATATTTATTTTTACCACGTCGTCGGGTAAAAGCTCGTCAATGAGTTCCGGCCATTCTATAAGGCAGATGTTGCCGCTGTCGAAATATTCCTCATAACCCATGTCGTAGACTTCTTCAAGCTTCTTGATGCGATAGAAATCGAAATGATAAACAGGGTCGCCATTGCCTGCCGTATATTCATTTACTATGGCAAAGGTAGGGGAGTTAACAGTGTCTTCCACTCCGAGTTCCTCACAGATGGCTTTGATGAATGTGGTCTTGCCGGCGCCCATCTTGCCATAGAGCGCAAACACATTGGCGTCGCCCATGTTGTCGATAAACTGGCGTGCAGCCTCGCGGATTTTCTCAAGTGATTCTATTTTGATTTCCATATCTTTATATTTTTATTGTTTTATTATTGTTTTCTTTTTCGTGGGGTGAGCGTTACTATTGGTATTAGCATTTCTTCCATGGAAATGCCACCATGCTGGAATGTGTCTTTATAGTAAGACACATAGTAGTTGTAGTTGTTGGGATAAGCAAAGAATGTGTCGCCCGTGGCGAATACATAGCTTGTGCTTATGTTTGGCGACGGCAGAAACGCTTTGCGCGGCTCTTTTATGGCAAACACGTCTTTTGAGTTGTAGTTCAGATTCTTGCCGAGCTTATAGCGCAGATTGGTGTTGGTGTTTCTGTCGCCTATAATCTTTACCGGCTTCTGCACGCGTATGCTGCCATGGTCGGTGGTTATCACTACTTTGTAATCGCTGCGCGACAGAAGGCTAAACAGTTCCGTCATCATGGAGTGGCGAAACCATGAGAGAGTGATGCTGCGATATGCGTTCTCGTTGTTGGCAAGTTCGCGTATCATCTTCGATTCCGTGCGCGCGTGGGAAAGCATATCAATGAAATTCACCACAAGCACATTCAGATTGTTGTGCTCCAGGTCGCTGAAATGCTCCATGAATTTGTCGCCTGCCGCGGAGTCGTTTATCTTGGTGTAAGAAAACTTGTCGTGTCGGCGGTAGCGTTCTATCTGGGTGGCTATGAGCGGTTCTTCGTTAAGGTTCTTGCCCTCTTCCTCGTCTTCGTCTACCCATAGTTCCGGGAACATCTTTTCTATGTCGTTGGGCAGAAGACCAGAGAAAATGGCGTTGCGCGCATATTGCGTGGCGGTGGGAAGAATGCTCATATAAAGCTGTTCGTCAATGTCAAACATATCGCCTATCTCGCCTGCCACGGTGCGCCATTGGTCGTAACGGAAATTGTCTATTACTATTAGGAATACTTTCTCGCCAGCGTCGAGCATTGGAAACAGTTTCTTTTTGAAAACGTCGTGGCTCATTACCATGGGGCGTTCTTCTTTTGACGCTGATATCCACTCCATGTAATTACCGCGCACATATCTCGCGAACTGTGAGTCGGCTTCCTCTTTCTGCATCTGTAGCATTTCGGTCATGCTGCTGTCGGTGGCGCTTAATTCAAGCTCCCAATGCACAAGGCGTTTATAGAGCGCAGTCCAGTCATCAAATGTTTTGCAGTCGGAAATCTGCATGGCAATGTCCTGAAAACTTTGCTGATAGCTTGTCTGCACAGTTTCCGTGACAAGCTCCTTGCGATGGATATTCTTCTTCAGCGACAATAGAATCTGATGAGGATTGACCGGCTTTATTAGATAGTCGGCTATTTTAGAGCCAACAGCCTGATCCATGATGTCTTCTTCCTCGCTCTTTGTCACCATTACAACGGGCGTGGCTGGGCTTACTTCCTTTATCTGCTGCAATGTCTCCAGACCGCTTAGTCCGGGCATCATCTCGTCGAGAAGCACAAGGTCGAATGTGTGGCGGCGACATTCGTCGATAGCATCAGCGCCATTGCTCACCGTCACCACTTCATAGCCTTTCTTCTGCAAGAAAATGATGTGGGCTTTGAGTAAGTCTATTTCGTCGTCTACCCATAGTAAATATCCGTTGCTCATATATAATCCTTTGTGTAAAAGTTATATTATCTGTTATCGTGTATTTGTGTAGCGCTCTCTTTTTTAGAAACCTTCGAGATCGTAATATTCGTCTTCGAGGTCGAAACTCTTTTGCTTCGGAGACGTCGGCACTACATATACGCCACCTTCCGCGTCTGTCTTGCTGTCGTTCGGAGATTGCGTTTCCGTTTCGTCGAAATCTTTCACTACTATTTCCGTAGGCTGGTCAAGTAGGCGTAAGCTTGAAACTTTCAGAGGAGCGAAATGCTTGGCATAGAATTTGTCGTAGTCGTCGTAGCTGTGGCTTATTCCGAGCAGAGCTAAATTCTCCGTGCTGATAATCAGTGTTCTGCCTTTACCGCCAAGAAGATTGGCAATTTTAGAGTGCTTGTTCAGCTCTCGCGCATATTGCAGAACTTCATCGTAGTTGCGGAATCCTCCTATCTGCATTCTATGGAGTGCGCCTTCGTCAATGATGTCTATATCAAAGCTTCTCACCAGATAGTTGGTGAAGTTGTATTTCGCCCATTCATATAATAGCTTGTTCTCATTTACCGAGTCGGCAGGATAAGCCATGAGATAAACGAAATCAGCGTTTCTTTCGGCAGAGAATTGCTTCGCAGCCTGTGTGTCGCTGTCGTTGAGCACATAAGAACGCTGCGCCAAGATGTTGTCAATGTTGAAGTTGCCGCCGTGAAGTCGTCTGCCAGCTTTCACGCCGTTGATTATCATTCCGGCAATAGGACTTACGCTGCTCTCCGGATATTTGCTTACCACCGTCTGCATATCCTTTAGGCAACCATTGGCGTTGCCGTCGTTGAGCTTGCCGAGACCGCCTATGAAGATAAACTTATCTCTGTTAGCTCCCAGTGGGAAGCGAGTTTCTGATATGCGTACGTTTTCTGCCACCTCTTTTAGCCTGTCATTACGGAATGCGTCATAGGTTGAGGCATAGAGCGAGTCTTCTATCTGCACGCCGAATTTCGCGTTCTCCTCGAAATAAGGGTCGGTGAGTATTGCCGTCCATTTGCTTTCTGGATAATCAGCTTTCAGCTTATCTATATATGTGGCAGCCGTGGCGTGGTCGCCTTTGAGAGAATAGAGCAGAAACAGATGATAATAGGCATTGTCCATGTGCTCATAGTCAGCGTATTGGTCGGTAAGTCGGCGCAGAGCCTTTTCGCTGAGAGGGAGATTGCCAAGTTTATCCTTGAATATCACTCCTGAGTTGTATAGTCCGTCTGCTATTATCTTGTTGCTTGCCTTTATCTGTTCTTCCGTGAAAGGTATCTGCGCAAGGTAATATTCGCGTGTATGAGGGTCGCTTGCCACGCTGTCTGTTTTTTCATTGTTGCTTATGGCAGTCTTTTCCGGTATGCTGTCGGCAGGCTGCGCTGCTTCTTCCTGTTGTGGCGTTGCAGCTGATGATAGTTCCACGACAGTGCGGTTGGAGCGTTGCCAGTTGTCTTCGTTGGCGCGCTTTCCCCATTGTCTTTGGAATGCAGCCTTGCCTTGGCTCACAGCTATAGGATTATAGAAATACCACGCCCCTCCGTCGCCGTTCTGCATCTTAGGTTTTGTGTCGTTAGGGATGGTGTTTTTTGCGAAATTGTTGTCGCTCATGTCGTTGCCGAAGTCGTTATTAGGAGCGTCGGCAGCTTCGGCTTTCTCTTTGTCTTTCAGAGCCTTTATCACTTTGTCGATGGCGTTGTTGCGGTCTTTCTCGCTCATCGTGGCAAGGCTTTGCAGAGAATCTTGCAGATGCACTGCTTCGGTGTGTGGCACAAGCTCGTCGAGCACTTTTGAGCGCATATCCAGCTGTTCATAGTCCTTGCGTTCCTTGTCGAGCAAACCTATGGCTTCACCATAGCAACGTTTTGCGTCGGCATAACGTTCTATTTGCCAATATAGGTCGCCAAGTTTCAATAGCAATACGCCTTTCTCTATTCCTGAGCGCGTGGATTTGCTGTTGCCTTTTTCATAGGCGAGAATGGCATTTGTAGTGTCGCGGTCGGCAAGATATGTGTTGCCTATCGCGTAGTACACTTGGTCGAGATATTCTGCGTTATTGTCTGATGCCGCCATGCGTTTCAGTCGCCTGATAATCTGATTTCTGCTGCCTGCTTTCATCACTTCGGTCATTGAAATGCGGGCGTTGAACTCAAGCGAATAAGGCGGATTCAAGTGAACCACATGCTTGAAAGCCTTATATGCTTCCGCTTTCATGTTCATCTCTTTATATATCTGCCCTAAGAGATACCACTCGCGGGCTTTCTGCTTGCGTCGCATTTCGTGGCTTATCACCTTTTTCAAGTAGGGTATGGCTTTGCCGTAATCTCCCGAATGAATATAGTAATCGGCAAAGGTGTAGTCCCATTCTTTCTTCGCGCGCCAATGAATTGAGTCGCGCTGTATGTTGCGTATTACGTCTTCCGCGTCGTATAGCCAGTCTTGCTCCACAAAGCATTTCGCGAGCCATGCCTGAGCACGTCCGTAAATGGCAGGCTGAGTCTTATAAAGTCGGCTCATGTAAGCGAATGTGGAAGCAGCGTTTTCAAAGTCGCCTTCATGAAATTGCGCACGCCCCATCAGTAGCCATGCTTTCCATAAAAATGGGTTGTATTCTCTGCGTGAAAGCCATTCTCTGTCCTTAGCAGTCTTCTTTCTGCTCTTATCCCATACGGGGCGTTTCTTTATGCTGTGCAGCTGAATGGCCTTTTCGCATTTCTCTATGGCACGCTCAAAATTGCCATGCCCCAAATCCTTGCTCTTTTTGTTGCCTACGGTGTAGAGCGGAAGCATTTCGGTGAAATTGTCCTGGTTGCCGTTTTCTTTTTCCAATGAACCGTCGATATATGCCTGCGCACCGTTGTAATACACGTTGTAGCGAGTGTTGAAGGCGTGCCACCAGCGTGCGTTTGCCGTGTTTTTCTGCGTAGAACATCCCACTGCCGACATTGCCGTCAGCAGCACCGCAAGAAACATGGCGTATATATGGGATTTTCGGTTCATTCTCTTTCTTTTTATTTCGCCTTGGCGCACAATGCCTTTGCAGCTCTAAGCATGGCATACACCACAATGCCTGAAAAGATAATGCTTGCTCCGCTCGGCACATTGAGCTGATAGCTCATGGTAAGACCTATAAGGCAGTCTATCCATCCTATGAAAATACTCAGGAATACCATCCTTCTGAAATTGTAGGTGAAGATATTTGCCGTCATCTGTGGAATGGTGAGCAGACTTATCGCCAACACTATTCCCACCATGCGGAGCGTGGAAACTATGGTGAGGGCTATGAGAGCCATCATCGTGTATTCTATTAGGGCTACGGGCAACTTCTGCGAGCGCGCGAAATTGCTGTCGAAAGCTACTGATATTATCTCATGATAGAAGAACGTGAAAAAGAGTATCACTATGGCTGTCAATATTGCGAGTATAAGTATGTCGGTGCCGTTTATCGCCAATATGCTTCCGAAAAGGAATGATGGCAAATCGGGCATAAATCCCGGAGTGAGAAAGCAGCATATTATGCCAATGCTCATGCCGAATGTCCAGAACACGGCTATGGCGGAATCTTCCCTCACCTTGCCTTTCTCCGACATCCATTGTATGCCAAACGCGCTGAGCACAGAAAATGCCATGGCAGAGAGAATAGGGTTGATGCCAGCGAATACGCCTATGCCTATGCCACCGAAAGAGGCATGGGTAATGCCGCCCGATATGAATACCAATCGGCGTGTTACGATATATGTACCTATTATTCCGCATACGATGCTTGCGAGAAAACTGCCGAGCAGCGCATTCTGAAAAAAGCTGTATTCCAGTATTGACATCATGTTGTAGTTCTTCTTTATTTTTCGTCGATAATCATTATCAGCTCGTCTTTCAGCCGGTCGGGAATGTTGATACCTCTTAGTATCAGGCTTCTGTTCCAGCCTTCGGCTTCGCCTTTTCGCAGCGTGTAGAGCACATCGGCAAATTCCTCCACTTCTTCGTCGGTGTAGCTGTCAGCCTGTCTGCCTTTATATCTGTCGAGTTCCTCGTCGTCGTAATATTCTATATCGCGCGTTGAGGCTTCCATCATGCACACCTGTTCGCATTTGTCGCTTGTTCCGTCGCACGATGAGCAGTCGCCCTCGCTCTTTACTATGGGCGTTTCGCCATATTTCTTCTGCGAAATGAAGCCTACGGTGGCTGCGATAATTCCCAATATTATTATTGCCGCGACAAGATATATCATCTTTTTTTATAATTGAAATAAAATTATTCTTCCGTTATTTCAAAGCCAGCCTGTCGCAGGTCGTCCCAGAATTTAGGGTACGACTTGCTCACCACCTGAGGGTCGTTGATTTTCAGTCCCGGATATTTTATCGCCAAAGGCGCGAATGCCATTGCCATGCGGTGGTCTTCGTAGGTGTCGATAGGTTCCATTGTGGCCTCACATCTCTCGCCGTCCCAATACATTTCCTTGCCGTCAATGTCGTGGAGCACAAATCCCAGCTTCTTCAGCTCTTGTTCAAGGGCGAGAATTCTGTCTGTCTCCTTTATCTTCAATGTGGAAAGACCCTCAAATCTGAATGGCACGTTCATCGCGCAGCAGCAGGTTACCACGGTCTGTGCCAAGTCGGGCGAGCTCACGAAATCATAGTCCATGCGTGGCAGCTTTCGCATGTTGCGCGACAGCGTTATCGTTGTAGGCTTGCCCTTCTCTTTGCTTTCAAATTTTGTCTTCACGCCAAGCATTGAGAATATATAGCGTATCATGGAGTCGCCCTGTTTAGAGCCGTCCATAAGTCCTTCAAGGTTCACTTTTGAGTCTGCGTCGCCATTCAAAGCCAAAATTTCATACCAATAAGAAGCTGCGCTCCAGTCGTTTTCTATCAGGTAGTCGCGCTGTTTATACATCTTCGGCTTCACCATTATGGTGTTTCCCGAAGTCCAGTCTGCGTCAGCTCCATATTCTCTCATTGTCCAGAGAGTGAGGTCGATGTAAGGGCGTGAGATAATCTCCGAGGTCATTCTCAGCTCCAGTCCGTTTATCATTGTAGGAGCTATCATCAGCAGTGCCGAGATAAACTGCGAGCTCATGTTGCCTTTCACGTCGATTGTGCCGCCCATAAGCGTCTTTCCTTTTATCTTCAATGGCGGAAATCCCTCTTCGCCCACATATTCAATGTCTGCGCCAAGCATTCTCAGAGCGTCTACGAGCAGTCCTATCGGGCGACGCTTCATGCGCTCCGTGCCTGTTATTATGTGCTTGCCCGGCGTTGCAGCCAAGTATGCCGTTAGGAAACGCATTGCCGTGCCGGCTGCCTTTATGTTGATTACTTCAGGCATATTTTTCAGTGCGGCAAGGGTTACGTCGGTGTCGTCACATTCTGAAATATTTTGTGGAATAATGTTGCCGCCTGCAAGCGCGTTGATTATCAGCACTCTGTTGCTTATGCTTTTCGATGCCGGCAACTTTATAGTCGTATCAATAGTTTTTGGTGGGTTTATGGTGTATTGCATATTACGATTTCTAATTATGTGGCAAACTTACTACTTTTTTCGTTATTTTCCAAGTGTTATCATGCTAACATAACTAAATTGCGCGGATAACAATGTTTTCACGTAAATCTTAAAAGTTGGATTTCGCTGCACAACTCTGCACAGAAATCGTTATATAAACTTAAAAACTCACCATAATCCCTTTAAAATGTAGCTTTGTGGCACTGAATCACATTGAAAAGTGTAGTTTTAGTAGATATTGAAAGCAATGGAGCGACACTCTCATCACGAGAATGTCGCTCCGCTTTTAATTATTGAATGCTTGCTTGAAGCAATACTTAGTTAATTATCTATTTAATTGTATAAAAATCAATTAGTTACATTAACTTAAGTTTCGCAAGTGAATTTTAATTCACGCAGCGTTTAATTTGTACATTTTTAATAGCGTATTAAACTTAATAACATAATTTAAAATCCCCGACACGATAGGTATGATAATCGTGTCGGGGAAATACAAAAAGATTGGATTCTATTTCAGGTTGAATCTTAAACCGAGATTTAATTCCGCATTCCATGGATGGTCGCCATAGATGGTTTTCACTCCTGAATGATTATTGAAATAGTAAGACGCGCCTGGCTCAACATATATTCCTATCTTGTCTGTCGCCTTATATTCCGCGCCAACATGAGTGTTTGCGCTCCATTGCAGTTTGCTCATCTTTACATCATTTTTCACGCCTTCTGTGGTCTGCTTTCCGCTCACCATCTTTTCCGCCGCTCCTCCTGCCGAGGTGTATATCTTGAAGCGTTTGCTTTCATACACTTTGTAGTTGGCATTGAGCGGAATACCTAAGAAATGCAGCTTTTGGTCAATGGTATATGATTGATTGTCGAGCGAAATATCTATGTCGGAATTGTGATAGCTGTAGAATATGCCTGTGCTCACGCTCCAGCGTGATGATAAAGGCAATGCGACGCTAACTCCCACTTTTACAGGTTGTCTGTGGTGGGCGTGAAATTCGGGTTGTCGGCTTTCTCTGCCCATTACAAGGGCATAGTCCTGTTCTGTGCCCATTTCTGCGCGTATCGCGTCCATCTGCATTAGCGCAGGTGTTGAGCCGTTACTGTTGTTCTTCCCGAATATTCCGCCAGAAACGTTCATGCCCACACTTATTCCACCTGTGCTTTTCGGGCTGTTCATTGCGAGAAGCATACCATTGCCCGTGTGGCTGTTATTAGCGTTCGGCATTTGCCTTCTCCTCTTGAATATCTTGTATCGTTTGTCTTTATCCTGATTTGTAGTCTGTTTTTCTTCTGTCGCTTGTTGCGTCTCATTTGCTGATGTGTCAATGCGAGCATCTTCCGACATATTGCCAGCTATCGTTTGCGCAGCGGTTATGTCATCATGCATTGTGCTTTTAATATTTGCGATAATGTTACTTGTTGTTGCTTCTTTTCCATTTGGTATTTCATTGGTGTCGTCAGAATGTCTTATTGCTTTTGTTGATGTCTGTTTTGCTATGGTGGAGTCATTGCGCTCCGTGTTGGTGGTAAGCACATTCACAAGGAGCAATGTTGCAACTGCCGCAGCTGCTAATGTAGCTACGGAGATAATACGCTTATGATGGCGACGACGATACATTTCTGCCATCGCGTCATTGAACAAATCCTTTGGCGGTTGTTCAACGTAATCTTCCATCTGTTGACGCAGATTATTTTTCCATTCGTCGTTCATAAGTATTCTCCTTTCTTTTTATATCGTATTATCTTGTCGTATAATAATTTCTTCGCTCTGTGTAACTGCGAAGCTGAAGTCATTGCGCTGATACCGAGTTTTTCTGCTATTTCTTTATGGCTCATATCTTCAAAAACATACAGATTGAATACGGTGCGATAGCCATCGGGCAGTTCGCGTATCATTTCTTGTATCTTTTCAGGAGGTATCTGCATAGTGTCAAGCGCAACATCTTCTGCTGTGTCGGTCAATTCGTCTGTAGTAACTGTTATCTGTTTGTTGCGTCTTATAAATATCAACGCTTCGTTTACTACGATTCTGCTTGCCCATGCCAATAGTGACCCCTTGCCTTTGTACTCAAATTTATCAGCGTTCTCGTATATCTTTATCAGGGCTTCCTGCATCACGTCTTTGGCATCATCATCGCTGGTGAAATATCTGCAACAAACAGCCATCAATCTGCCTGCATATTGAGCATAGAATTCTGTCATCGCCGAGTTCTTACCTCTGCGAAGTCCTGCTGCAAGCTGTTCTTCTGTTGTTCGTTTTATGCTGAAAATCACTTTGTTGTATGCCTTTATATTGGCAGGTAGTTCTGCCTCTATAATCCGTAAGTTATGACAAAAATCGCCCTAATCTTTGTAATATGTGCATTCTCAGATTAGGGCGATGTAATGCAAACTAATGGGTTAAATAATTTATAATTTGAGAGAAATTATTTCTTCTTTGGAGTTTCTTTCTTCTTGGCTGCTTTGATTTCGTATGAAAGCTCCTTGAAGTTCTTTATCGTCTGGTTGTCGTAAGCCATCTCTTTCACGTCGAGCTTCATGTTGAGAGAGTCGGTCTTTATTGTGTAGTAGTTCTTCGCGTCAGAAGAGAACTTAGCCAATATCGTGTGCTGCTTCTTGTCGATTGTCACGTTGAGGCGAACCACCTGCTGAGCGAGCTTCACAGGAATCTTGACTGTGTCTTCAGGAGCCATATATACCATGTTTAGTGTTCCGTCCTTGGCGTTCTTCAATGCCTCTGCCTGCTGTGCAGGATCAGTGATAGCTGCGCAGATGAGTTGCTTTACAGGGAACTTGGCAACTCCTACGTAGTAGTCGTTGATAGCAATGTCTACGTCAGAGGTGTCTTTGTTTACAATGATCTTACCATTGTAGTTGCCCTTAAGTGCGTTAGCGTTTCTGTAGCCGTCGTTGTCGTCATTGTTGCATGATGTCATTGTGAGGAGGGTTGTTGCGGCGAGAATAAACATCGAAATGATGCTCATAAATATTTTCTTATTCATTTTTTTGTTCTGTTATTATTTATAGTTTAAAATCTGTTTCTTTGAGTACTCGCCTTATAAATGCCTCAATGATGATTATATTGCATGAGGTAAGCTACAAAAAAAGTTAAAATGAAAACAGCATCACTTTACCGCAAATATACAACAAGAAAAATTATTCTCCAAATTCTAACTCTTTTGATTTCACAAGTCTACAGACAAATCCTAAAAATAAGATTTCGCTGCACAACTCTGCACGCAAATCTTAAAAGTTGGATTTGTCTGCACAACTCTGCACTGAAATCTTAAAAGTTAGATTTGTCTGCACAACTCTGCACAGAAATCTTAAAAGTTGGATTTGTCAGCACAACTCTGCACGAAAATCTTAAAAGTTAGATTTCGCTGTACAACTCTGCACGTAAATCTTAAAAGTTGGATTTGTCTGCACAACTCTACACGCAAATCCTAAAAGTTGGATTTCGCTGCACAATTCTGCACGTAAATTTTAAAAGTTGGATTTGTCAGCACAACTCTGCACGCAAATCTTAAAAGTTAGATTTGTCTGCACAACTCTGCACGCAAATCTTAAAAGTTAGATTTGTCTGCACAACTCTACAGAGAAATCGTTATATAAACTTAAAAACTCACCATAATCCCTTTAAAATGTAGCTTTGTGGCACTGAATCACATTGAAAAGTGTAGTTTTGTAGTGCCATATTTCATTGAAAAGTGTAGTTTTGAGGTGCTGAATTTCATTGAAAAGTGTAGTTTATATTATGTTATATAGGAAAATTGAACAAGAAATAAAGGCTCATTTAAAGTCTGATTCTGATAAAATTCTCGTTATAGAAGGAGCGCGTCAGATAGGTAAGTCGTATATAATTCGTGAGGTCGGCAGACGGCTGTTCAAAAATTATATAGAGATAAATTTTGTGCTCGATGATGAGGGCGAACAGCTATATAAGAATATTCACACTAAGGAGAATTTTTATCTCGCCTTAGGAATGAAGCATGGTGGTAAGCTTGGCGAATATGATGATACGCTTGTATTCCTCGACGAGATACAGCAATATCCGCAATACCTCACTCTTTTAAAATTCTTTCGTGAAGACCATCGATTCCATTTCATTGCCAGTGGCAATCTGCTCGGCGTGACGCTGAAGAAAACCACATCAATACCTATCGGAAGTATTATAAGAAAACGGATGACGCCACTCGATTTTGAGGAGTTTACCATTGCCAATGGAATGAGGAAGGCAGTGATAGAAATGTTTCGTTTGAAATATAATGTCAAAGAGTCTTTGACTGAGGAACTGCATAATTACATGCTGAATATGTTTCGCCGTTATTTGTTGGTTGGCGGAATGCCCGATGCTGTAAATGAATACCTTGCTTCCCACAATATCGTAAAAGTGCGTGAGGTGCAGGAAAACATACGCTCCCTATATGGTGACGGCGCTACAAAATATGAAAACGATTATCATAAGAAACTGCTTGTTAGGCGCATTTATGAGATGATACCATCTCAAATGGAAAACAAGAAAAAGCGTATTGTCGCAAAGGATATTCGTGATAAAAAGGGAGACAGGTTCGAGCAATATCAAGATGAATTTGAGTATCTCATATCATCCGGCATTACTTTGTGTGTGCATGCGATAAGTAATCCGCGTTACCCTCTCACAGAATCAGTTCACAAAAATCTGTTGAAGCTTTATATGAATGATGTGGGAATGCTCACCTCGCAGCTTTATCATCATAATATCCGCCCGATAATGGAAGATATTCGCAGCATAAATCTCGGCAGTGTGTATGAGAATGTCGTCGCTCAGGAATTGTATGCTCATGGGCATCAGTGTTTCTACTATGATAATCGTAATAATGGGGAAGTAGACTTCCTCGTAGATGATTATAATAGCCTAAGTATTCTTCCGATAGAAGTCAAGAGTGGCAAAGATTATGCGGTGTATAGTGCTCTTGGCAAGCTAATGAGCATACCCGATTATCATATCAATGGCGGTCTTGTCTTGTCGAATGAGCGCGAAGTGTTTACGAAAGATAAAGTCACCTATATGCCAATCTATTATATAATGTTTGTTGATAAGAACAAAACCTCAGAATCCGGGATTTACTTTTAATAAACAATCAATCCCAATACACCGCTGATAAGCATTACAAGGATTGGATTTATTTTATAACGTCTTGTGGCAAAGAATGAAACAATAAACAGCAGAACGCTGATTATGAATAGTTGCAAGTCTTCCGTTGGATTGCCGAAATTATCTTTTGTCATAAGCAATAGGGCTGCCGCTGCTATCAAGCCTACGATAGTGGGACGCAGTGCTCTGAATATATCTTTTACTATAGGTGAGTCCTTATGGCTCATGAGATAATGGCTTATCCATATCATAAGGATAAATGGAAGCCATATAATGGAGAGTGAAGCCAATATTGAGCCAAGTGTAGCCATCCATTCCGGATAACCGGCATTCAGCACAGCCGTGTAACCCACATAAGTAGCTGCGTTGATGCCGATAGGTCCAGGAGTGGATTGGCTGATGGCTACAATATCGGTAAACTCGGCGTTGGTGAGCCAATGGTTGCGCACTACCACCTCGTTTTGAATGAGTGACAGCATTGCGTAGCCGCCACCATAATTAAAAATACCTATCTTGGAGAAGATTATAAATAACTTTAAGAATATCATTATTTGAGTAGTCTTTTATTTGTTACACAATGCTTTCCTCTTGTATGCGCCATAAGCATATCCCGTAATTCCAGTACACAATATAATCCATATAGGCGAAACGCCCAATGCCCATATAAGCACACAACTAATAATAGGTATCCATATAGTGTGGCGAGAAATCTTCGCTGTCTTTGCCATTGTGAAGCAAGGAGCAGCGATGAGCGCGACAACTGTGGGGCGCACGCCTTTGAAGAATCTTTCCACCCACACATTCTCTTTGAATGAATGGAAAAACATCGCTATAAGTAAGATAATGATTATTGAAGGCAGAGCTATTCCCAATGCTCCGACAATGCCACCCCATACTCCTTTTAGTTTATATCCTATGTGGCTCGCCATATCTATGCTGAATATGCCAGGCGTGGTCTGCGCCACAACCATTATGTCCATAAATTCCTCCTTTGTCATCCAATGATTCTTATTTACAAACTCTTCTTCCATTATAGGAATCATTGCATAGCCACCACCGAGGGTGAACGCACCTATCTTATTGCAGGTGGTAAAAAAATTAAATAACATCTCTATCCTTTTTTGCCTTTGTTTTTTTGTTTATTAAAAGCAAAGGTAAGTGAAAGGATAGAGATGCAGGTTAATTTCCCATTAATTATAACTAATGTGAAATTAGAAGTCTTTAATCCTTATTTTTCATCTCGCATTTTGGCACGTTGAATATCATTGTAGCCTCTGTGTCGGGAGAGAAAGTCTTCCATTCTGGTAGACCTTTGCCGTTAGGGTTGCCCGTGCGGACGAAGTTGAGCAGATAGCTGCTCATTGTCTCGCCGAGGTTGATACCGGCAGGAGTAGCTCCCGTGATGAAAGGACAGTTAGCAACGTTGTTGAAGAAGAAACCGATGTCGTTGCTGTGGTCAGCATGGAATTGTCCGTCGAGAGAAGGCACTTGATAGTTGAAGCGATAAAGCCATACAGGAGCTTTCTTGTGATTGAAATTCACCGTAGCCTGACTGATTGCGGCTGCGCGCACCATCTTGTCTTCCTGTGCGCCAGAGAACTCATTGAGAGTAGAGCCGATGATGAAAGGAATGTCGGCAGACTGTAGTTCGCTGCCGTTTCTGAATGGCACTTCAGGCAGATTAGATTCACCTGCCACAGGACCCCATGCCACGCGTCCGAAGCCACTCTGATTGGCATTCACCTCTTTCTGTGCCTTGTAAGCAGCTTTCCAAAGGTCGCTATATGGAATGGTCTTGATTTTATCAATGTTTTTTGCGTCAAGGCCGAGATACTCCGCTGTGAGCAAACCCACCTTTCGGGCGTTCTCTTGCTTGTTGGCTAATGAGAATGAGCCGCTCATCACCATTGCCTTGTTGAACAAGCCTTTGGCTACAGGCATACACGCAAGAGTAGACACCTTGCCGCCACCGCCCGACTGACCGAAAATTGTTACATTATTTGGGTCGCCACCGAAGTAGGCTATATTCTCTTTCACCCATTTCAGAGCTGCCACGATGTCGAGCATGCCGAGATTACCAGTGTGAGCGTATTTCTCACCGAAAGCAGACAAATCAAGGAAGCCGATGCAGTTGAGACGATGGTTTACAGAAACAACTACCACATCGCCCTTGGCAGCAAGATTTCTGCCGTTGTAAACAGGCAACTCCTGACTGCTTCCTGCCTGGAAACCGCCACCATGAAGCCACACCATCACAGGGCGCTGTTTGCCCTCTTTGCCTTTGGGATTAATGCCCGGTGTCCACACATTGAGGAATTGGCAATGATCGTCTAAATCGCCCATATTGCTATGGAAGAAGAATGAAATCTCATCGCTCGTTACGCCATCGTAAGGAGGTTGCTGACTTGCCTTCCCCCACCAGCGTGAAGAGCGAACACCGCTCCATGCCTTAGGCGCACGTGGTTCTTCAAATCTGTCGGCATAAGCATAAGGAATGCCACGATAAGTGTAAACGCCATTGTCGATAAATCCTGCCACATCGCCATAAGCGGTAGATGTGCGTGAAGCCTCAGTTGAGGTGTTAAACTGTGGGTTTACGTCGGACAGCGCTTTGCCGCCTGTCTGTGCCGAAGCTCCAATGCCGAGCATGAGGAGCGAAAGGATAATAAAAGTTGTTTTCATATTGTTTAAGTTATGGTTGTTCTATTTCAGTATGAAACCATCCATAGGCAAAAGCTTTACTTTTGCCATGCCTTTCTTATCCACGCTCAATGTCTTGAGCTGCTTCTCGTTGGCATAGTAGCTTACTTTCTTGCCTTTAAACATAGGCAGAGAGAGATTGAGTGTAACGGCTTTATCAGAGCCGTTGATACCTGCTACATACCATTCGCCGCCATGCTTACGCGCTACGACGAAGTATTTGCCAGGATAGCCGTCGATGAAGCGTGTCTCCTGCCATGTGGTAGGAATTTCGCGCGCCAGGTCGAGAACGAGAGGAGATACCTCTTCCTTGCCGTTAGGAGTAAGCTCCACGCAGTTTACGCTGCACTGATTGGTTATCGCTGTGGCAAGCTCAAACATATCTGTGGTGTAGCGCTTATGGCGACTCTTGTTGTCACGGCTGAGATATTTGTTGAGGATAACGCCACCCCAGTCGAAGCTGCCTATCACGTTGCGCGTGAAAGGATACATGCAAAGCTCGAAGCCCTCTTTCTTAGCGTGATACTCGCTGAAATACACATTCTCTGAAGCCAATGCTGCTTCGCTTGCGGTGAAGTTAGGATACATACGCTCCCAACCGCGAGGAATGGTGCAGCCGTGGAAAATCACCTGCAGTCCGTAGTCGTTGGCGTCAGAAAGAATGTCTTCGTAGAGTTTCATCGTAGCCTGCTTGTCGCCACCGAAGAAATCTACTTTTATGCCCTTAATGCCGTTGCGCTGCATCCATGCCATCTCTTTCTTGCGACGAATGCTGTTGCACATTACGCCAAGTGGGCCTTGTGGAGCGTCGTTGGCATAGCCGTTGCTGTTGTACCACAAAAGCAAATTCACGCCCTTGCTCTGAGCATAGCGAGATAATTCCTCCATGCGCTTGTAGCCTATCTGAGTGTCCCAGACTGCGTCTACAAGGCAATATTCATATCCCATTTCAGAAGCAAGGTTGATAAACTTCACCTGATCATCGTAGTTGGTAGCCATGTCTTGCCAGATGAGCCAGCTCCATGTGTAGCGTCCTGGTTTGTATTCATGCTTCGCTTCATACAAAGGTTCTACCACATCGAAATGAACGGTAGATTCCACAACAGGCTTCAATCCGTTTCCGAGTGCGATTGTGCGCCATGGGGTTTTGAATGGAAGCATTACGATAGGAGATGCGTCGCCGAAGCCGTTGTTCTCGCCCTCCTGTGGGAATAGGAGAGGGAAGCCATATTCAGGATTGTAATCGCCAAGGCGAGAAGCGCAATATTCGCTTGTAACGCCTGTTTCGCTTACAAGTGCCCATCTGTCAGTGCCTACATGGAATAGGGCAGGGAATGTAAATCCCACTCCGTTAGCCGACTTTGCGGTGAGAGGAGCGTCGGTGGCATATTCTGTTTCATAAGAAGGTGCAGAACGGGCAAATCCCCATCCCGGTTTTGACTGTGGACAAAGGAATGTGGTGGTCTGCGAAGGGAAATTGAAAGAAGTAGCTTCGCTGAGAATCATATCGTTGAGCGGAGTTCCTTTCTTTGGTCTGTCGAGCGAATATCTGAATGCCACGCTGTTGTCAGCCACGTTGAAAGTGACTGTCATTCTGTTGCCCGAAGCGTCCTCAAACATAAAGTCGGCAGTGTTTGCTTTGTAGCTTATGTTCTCAGCCTTTGTTCTTGTCATGGAATACTGCTTGTCTATTGTCTTTGCGTCAGTAGCTTTTACAAGCTTTATTCCTTTTGTAAAATCAGCGTATCGGGTTTTCAGTCCCAGACGTGAAGAAGTAAGCATAGGCTGCCCCTCGTAGTCTACAGAGTAGGTGGCCTGTCCTTTTTCGTTCTTTACGTTTACCACTATTTTGCCGTCGGGCGAAGCTACGTTTTGTGCCATGCCGCCGAGAGCAAACATAGAGGCGAATATAAGAAGTATCTTTTTCATTATTTATAATCTGTGATAAATAATCATTCTTTATTTAATCTCCCACCAGTCGAGGTTGAAGAGTTTCGGGCCTTTTCTGCCCTTGAACACGAAGTATAAATCGTGGTTGCCGCTTACGGCAGGTTTCAGCTCAGCTGTGAATTGCTTCCACTGCTCCCATCCGCCTGTGTGGGCAATCTGCACTGTGCCGAGCAATGCGCCGCCAATGCTGTCGGCATGAAGCTCGATAGTGCCGCCACGGAGCGTGCTCGCAGCGCTTATGGTGAATCGTGAGGCAGAAGAAAGCTTGCTCAAATCCACATTCTGCAACTTTATCCAGTCGCCATTGTGAATGTCGCTCACATAAACGCCTGTCAGGTCGTTCTGCTCAGAGCGCACGCCCTTACTGAATGCCATTGTCTCTGCTTCCACGCGAGTGTAAGGACAGAATGCCTTGAGCGGTTTCACGCCCTCGCGAGTAGGCTTGATGATTGGGAATGTGCCGTCGGCATTGTATTTGAATTCCTCTACCGACATTGAGCGACCGAAGCCGCCACCGCCAGGAAGCCAACCTGTGTGATAGAAGAAATAGCTGTGACCCATGAAGTCAATCACGCCGCAGTGATTTGTAAACGAATTAGTTTCGCCCTGTGGCATTATCTGTCCCATGTATTTCCAAGGGCCTCGTGGAGATTTGGCCATAGAATATCCAATGTGCTCAGGAATGCCGGCAGCGGCGTAGAGCATATAATAGTTCTTTCCGCGACGCATCGCCCATGGACCTTCTGTGTAAGACGAGCCATAGAATTTGCCCGGCTCTTCCTTTGAAGGCTTGCCCTGTCCGAAGCTGGCAGCGTCCTGCTTCACCATCTCATGACTCTTAATAGTAATCATGTCGTCGTTGAGCACAGCGTGATGCAAGCGAGGGTTGCCCCAATAGAGGTGTGCCGTGCCGTCTTTGTCGATAAACACAGTAGGGTCGATGTTGTCCCATGTGCCGTCTTCATATAATGGCTTGCCGAGAGCGTCGTGGAATGGGCCTGTAGGAGTGTCGCCCACGGCAACGCCGATAGCCATGCCGCCGCTCAGCTTAGAGTGAAGGCAGATGTACCAATAGAATTTGCCACCACGCTCTATGCACTGGCTTGCCCACGCTCTGTCGTCGCCCCAAGAGAAATCCTCAATGGCGAGAGGTGAGCCTTCGTCGCGCCAGTTTACCATGTCGTCGGAAGAGAAAATGCGCCAGTCCTGCATCCAGAAGAAGTCAGCGTTTTCCTCGTCATGACCGTTGTAAACATACACGCGCCCATTGTGCACCATTGGCGCTGGGTCGGTAGAAAAACAAGTTTGAACAATAGGGTTTTGAGCAGTTGCGGCAATGCTACACAGCATCGCCGCAACAAAATTTGAAATATACTTTTTCATTATGAGGTTTTAGTTGTTATTTTTCAGTGAAATGTATGTAGTCTACGTCTACATATCCGCCTTTGCGCTTTGTAGCGAAATTGAATATATAGTATCTCGCGCCTACGAATACAGAAAGGTTGAACGACATCTTGTGTCTGCCGCCGATAGGCATGAAGTTCTCTCCGTCGAGGCTGTAGAAATATTCTGCCTCGTCTTTAGGGAAGTTCACCTTTGTGCGAAGATATATTGTCGAAGGCTTGCCTTTAAGCGCAACTTTGGTAATGTTGTTTTCAGGCAGTCTTGTAGTGTTGCGCACTGTGTCTTCACGCCATACTATGTTGTAGCCTTTGCCAGTCTTCTCCACTCCTACGTAAGCGTAAGGGTCTTGGAATACAGACAATCCCGCGATGTCGCCCTCTTTCATCTTGCTGGCATCCATTTTTACGGTGGCGAATTTGTCTTTCTTGTTTCTGAATCCAGGTATGCGCTCAGTGATAGTTCCGCGAGCCTGCTTCATCACCTTTGCCGTGCCCACGGTGCGCATTCTGAGCCAGCCTTTGCGCTCAGTCAAGCTCCAAGAGCCTGCTGCTTCCTGATGGTTCCATTGCCATTGTGGAGAAAGAGCTTCGCCATTGAAATCGTCGGAAGCTTCGGTAGCTGAAACGCCTGTAAGCTTAGGATATGGAGCGCAGCCTATGCTCGGCACTTTATATGTGATGCAAGGCACACCGTTGTTGCCCAAAATAGGCCAGCCGTCGAGCCATGTCACAGGTTGCAGATGTGGCATTCTGCCCGAAGCATTCTCATCCTCAAAGAGCATGCTCCACCATTCGCCAGTCTGTGTCTGCACGAGCGCGCCTTGATGCACGGTGTTAATCTTTCCGCCTATCTGCTTTTCAAACAGCATTTTCTCCTCATACTGCCCGAATGGATCTTTAGAGCGGAACGCTGCCTGACCAGAAGGATAACCGCCATAGGTGCTATACACATAATAGTAGTCGCCTATGTGGTAGAGATGGTTGCCCTCAAGCCCTGTGTTAGGGCGGGTGATAATCTCCTTAGAGCGAATGTAGTTGAAATCCTTGTCCACCTCGGCAACGCTGATGTGGCTGTTGCCATAGACGATGTAGATGCGTCCGTCGTTGTCGAAAAGGAAATTAGAATCGTAATAAGTATGGTCGAGCTTCTTCATCGTCCACTCTCCGCGCAAATCGGTAGCCGTCATTATAAACGAGCCGAAGCCTTGGGCATTGAGCAGAAGATAGAATTTTCCATCGTGATATTTCAGTCCCGAAGCCCACATTCCGTGGTGGTATTCGTCCTTGCCGTTGAGCAAATTGTAGCTGTCCTTATCTGACAGCTTTTTTAGCGGAGCGGCATAAAATTCCCAGTTCACCATGTCGTGGGAATGGAGAATTGTCGCTCCGGGAAAATGAAACATCGTTGTGGAAAGCAAGTAGTAGTCATTGTTTACTCTGATGATGTCTACATCGGGGAAATCAGAGTCTATCACGGGATTAGTGAAGGTTGTCTGAGCCTTCACCAATCCACTTAATAGCAATGAAAGGATTATGGAAAATAATGCTTTCATATACAGCACACATATTAATCAGTAGTACGTATTTTTATATATCTAATCTTAGTTTTTGGTAGTTGCGTAAAGACCTATGCACGCGCCGATAAATCCGCCTGATTTCTGGGTGCTGAGGTTGCTTGCGTCTACTCCCTTTGCCAAGAGCTTGTATTCACTGCCGTTCTCGGCATAGTAGAAGTCGTAGTATCTGCCTTTGCCCACTACTTTAAGCTTCAATGGCTTGTCGGCATCAACAAAAGCACTTGCTATAATCGTGCCCATGCCCTCACGACGAGTGAGCGTTACGGCAGTCTTGCCGTCGATCATAGTCTTGCCGAATACGAAGTTGTGGGTTTCCTTCTGAAGAAGCACAAATCCGGCGAGGTCTTTTTCTGAGCGAGGAGCGAAGTTCACCTCAGTCTCGGCAGTGAAGTTCTCGTGCTGCTGACGCGCGAAAAGTGCCGATGGGTTCTTCTTCTCAGTTATGCTCACGTCTTTAGCCTTGATTGAAAGTCCGCCCTTGCCAGTATTTATCTCTATGTTCTCAGGATTGCGGAGCGACATCCAGCGACTGTTGTCAATACTCTCAAACTTATCTGTGTAAGAGAAGTTGCCTGTAAGGTATTTAGACTTGCTCTTTGAAAGTCCAGCCTTGTTTACAACAGTAGGCACAGCCTTGCCCTTTTCGAGGATTGTAGGCCAACCGTCTTTCCAAGTCACAGGGAGCATATATGTGTCGCGACCGGTGTTGTACATATCACCCTCGTAAGGACGGCAGCCGAGGAACACTGCCCACCATTTTCCGTCTTTAGCCTGCAATATGTCGGCATGACCGGCGCTTGTAACTACTTCTGCTTCGTGGTGTCCCTTAGGATAAGAAGCGCTGCTGCGTCCTGGCAGATCGCGCTGAGTGAGGATAGGGTTGTGAGGACATTCTTCCCATGGGCCTTCCGGCTTTGTGGCGCGGAGAATTACTTCGCTGTGCCAGTCGCAAGTGCCGCCTTCGGCGCACATGAGGTAATAGTATTTGCCCACGCGGAACATGTGAGGACCCTCAATCCATATAGGGTGCTTCTGCACATGAGTGCCACCGCGCAAAATCTCTATCTGCTTGCCTACGGTGCTGTCGCCCTTAACGTCGAAATAGTGGAGGAAGATAGAACGCTGTCCCTCATAGTCGTGTCCGCCTATTGGCTCGTCGTTGTTTACGATGTAGCCGCGCCCGTCTTTATCAAAATAGAATGAAGGGTCGATACCGCCCACATGAGGCAGGCGAATTGGCTCGCTCCATCCCTTTTCAGGATCTTTAGACTTAACATAGAAATTGCCCCATCCCACATTTGTGGTAATCATGTAGAATGTCTTGTTCTTTGGGTTGTAGCTTATGGCAGGGGCAAAAATGCCGCCACTCACATTCTGACCTCTCAGCGGAAGCTGGCTCTCTCTGTTGAGCACATGACCTATCGAGCGCCAGTTTACCAAGTCGTTGCTCTTATAAATTGGCACTCCCGGATAGAATGTGAAAGAAGAATTTACGAGATAATAATCGTTGCCGGCTCTGCAAAACGATGGGTCGGGAGCAAATCCCGCGAGAATAGGGTTTAGGTATTGGTTGTCGGCATCAATTTGTTTAGCGAATCGCTCATCATTTCCTGAGTAAGCGAAAAAAGAAAAGCGGGCAGTCTGAGCCATCATTGTGGTGGAAGCTAAGGCTGCCATCGCCAGAGAAAAGATTTTTTTCATCACTATAATTATTTATTTTTTTTGTTTTTAGCAATAAGGTCGAGGTAGGCTTTTGCATAGCGCATTCCGAATGTGCGCATACCTACAGGCTGGAAATGTACGTTCATGTGGTCGCCCGTGTAGACCGGCAGTCCGAGAGAGCTTACCACTGCGCAGTTTTTTATCACTTCCGGCAAGGTTCTTATAATTGGGTTCATGCCAGCGCCAGATGCTCCGCCGTCTTCCTCGCTCACCACTTCACCGGCAATGAGAGGTACGTTCTTTTCTTTCAGGCGCAAGTCTTTCAAAAGGTCGGTATACACTTTCTTTACCATCATTGGCCAACGCTTGTCGCCGGTGTTGCTCTCGCCTTGATGGAGCAGAATGCCGCATATCTCGCCGCCCTGCTTCATTGCTGAGCGTGCTGCTTCAAGAAGTCGCTCGCGAGGCTGAAAGTCGTATTCACGTAGGAAACCTTTAAACCAGTCGGGCTGGCTTTCAAGATGCGCGTAGGCATCGCAGCTGTCTTTGTCGAAAAGCTGTATCTTAGTTCCGCCAACGCTCACATTAATCAATACTATGGTGTCGTTAGGAAATTCCTCGGCAATGTCGCGTCCGAAGTAGTCGAGCGGACATAGTCCGTGGTGGAGTGGTGGCACAGCTTTGCGAAATTGTCCGCGCACTCTGTCCTTGCCGTCAAACTGGCAGGCAGGAATATGCCACAGGCGATCACTAATCCCGATGCTATCTACAGCTTCGGGACCAGTTGCGCCTTCCATGTTGCTCTGTCCGATACCAAGATAAACTCTAATCTTGGCATCGGCATGAGCAGTGCTACACAAAACTAATAAAACCACTAACCATTTTCTTAACATGAAGAAAATTCCTTTATTAAACGGATATAACATTTTTCTGATATTTGATATTTCGCCTGCAAATTTATCATTCGAAGTCGGCATTTATTTTTCGATATGTTACAAATTCTTTTTCCTATGTTTCAAAGTTGAGGGCTGATAATTATTCTTTCTCAACCAATTAACATGATAAAAACTGTAGATTACATATCGAAAAGTGAAGAACCATTCGTTTGCCGATATTTTCATGTTTTCCTCTGCGATGAATCTTTTTGGAGCAGCTTCGCCTCAGGATTCAATTTTTATAAGCGTATTCATTAGGGAATTTTAACAACGAGGTGAAACTATGTTTATAGTTGTAGCAGATTGTTAATAAGAAAGTGAAACTATGTTTATAGTTGTAGCAGATTGTTAATAGAAAGTGAAACTATGTTTATAGTCGTGGCGGATTGTTAATAGATTGTTAAACTATGTTCGTAGTCGTGGCAGAATGTTAATAAGAAGCCATTTCTATGGCTGTAGTCGGTCTTCGTGTCTGATTTTGGGCGTTTTTGGGGGTATCGTCAAATATTCTGTGGGCGTTTGTGCCTTTAGGATAAAGGAAAAAGCGTGTGATTATTAACAATCCTCTCCATCGATGCCGATAATAGCAATTTGCCTACGCTAATTTATTGGTAATATAAAATAAATATGTAAATTTGCCTGCATGGAAGACATCAACGTGAGAATTATAGCTAAAGCCTGCGAACTGCCTGAGCTTCACAGCACCGACTTTTTCCATAGTCCTGAGCTTTTCCGCATAATGGAAAACACTTCGGGCCACAGCCCTTATATGCTCATTGCAGAAGATGGGGAGGGCAATGTGTTGGGGCATGTGCTGGCAACGGTGCGTAGGCGCGGCTCGCTCATTCCGCCTTATTTCTTCACTCAGGTGAGAGTCTATGGCGAGGGTGAATATCGCGAAGATGTAAACCGTCAGGAGGTGTTTGGGGTGATACTCAGAAAGCTCACGGCATATTTCTCGCGCAAATTGTGCCTATATATTGAGTTCAGCGACATGGGCGAAAAGATGTTTGGCTATAAGCATTTCCGCAGAAACGATTTCTTCCCCGTCTCGTGGCTTGAGATTCACAATTCGCTCCACAGTCTTCCGCCAGAAGAACGCCTGCTCGACAAAGCGCGCCACCACATAGAGCGTGCCTACAACCACGGAGTGATAACGCGCGAGGCAAAGAGCGACGGCGAGATAGAATCATTCTATAATATTTTGCGACATCAGCGATACAGCCGCATGAGGCGTTTCATTCCGCCAAAGGAGCAGATTGAGAATATCGCCCACAGCGAGTGCGGACAGGTGTTCGTAACATTATATAAAGGAAAGATTATAGGCGGCTCGGTGTGCGTATATTCCGAGGGCAACGCCTATCTGTGGTATATGGCAACGAGGAGCAAGAGCTACCACATGCTTCATCCCGACACGGTGACGGTGTGGCACGCCATAAAATATGCCTATGCCAACAATTACGCCCATATAAGATTTTTGGACTGCGGACTGCCATTTTTCAGCAATTCCTATCGCGACTTTGTCCTCTCGTTTGGAGGAAAGCCTGTGAGCAAATACAGATGGTTCAGATTTACGCTGCCGTGGGTGAACAATGTGCTTTTCCGATTCTTTAGGAACTAATGGAAAATATGCAGAATTGTAATAAGGGCATGCAAAAATAAAAAATGCAATAAGGGCATGCAAAAACAAATGGTGTGAGGGCGTGCGAATGAAAAAAGCCCCTCTATTGATAAATCAACGAGGAGCTTAATTTCCTTTTGTGGGCAATCGGCGTTTTAGTTTCGTTTTTTTCATATCATTCTCAGTCGTGCCCCACCGTGCTCTTTAGCACAATACTAGTTGTTTCCTGAAAACAGCTTTTACCTCCCTATTTGAAGAAGGAAGCTTAATTGTTTCATCAAATACATCTGACTCCGTGAAGAGTAGTTTCGTTAATTTCAATAAATACATATCATAAAAAACTCTCTTCGAGTTCCTTTGCTCTTTTTCTTTTTACTAAGTCTCTATATGTATATGTGTTTATTATCAGACCCTCCTTTGAGCCTATTTCTTATTTGTTTCATCACAAATATAGTTAATAATTCGCTTCGTTGTTCTTTGAAATAGTTAAAAATCGATAAAAGGTACACATTTTCTTAATAATGTGCAATAAGACTAAAATTGTGAACGAAAACACTTAATTTGTGTTCAAATAATCGCGGTTTCAGCCCCCTTTTACCTATTTTGCGCATATAGCCGCCATAGTGGTATTTTGTAGGCAATATTTTTTTTATACCTTTGCAGCGACATCTATTATTTTAAATATGTATATATAGAGAAACAGAAAAAGCATTGATAAAAATATGAATAAGAAAATTTTAATCCCTGGAATAATTGCTATCCTACTGCTTATCGGTGGAATCGTTTATTTGTCTATCAACCTCTCTTCACAGAAGAAGCAGAACATCGAGATGCAGCAGCTTGCCGAGATGGACAAGAAAGAAATGGAAAACGAGTATCAGCAGTTTGCCAATCAATACAGCGAAATGCGCACTCAGATTACCAACGACTCTATCGTGGCACAGCTCACACAGGAACAGGAGAAGACAGAACGTTTGCTCGCCGAACTGCGCCAGACAAAGAGCAGCGATGCTCGCGAGATAGCACGACTGAAAAAGGAACTTGCAACGGTGAGAGCCGTGTTGAGAAGTTATGTTATGGAAATCGACTCACTCAACCGACTGAACAAGAATCTCACTGCCGAGAATACACGCATTCGTGGACAGTATGACGAGGCTACACGCCAGATTGAAGGACTTAACACAGAGAAAGCCTCGCTCTCTGAGAAAGTGGCTATCGCTGCCCAGCTCGACGCCAACGGCATACAGCTTGTGCCAAAGAATAAGCACGGAAAGCTGACTAAGAAGCTCAATAAGTGTACCACATTCCAGCTCAACTTCAACCTTGCCAAAAATGTTACAGCAAGCAACGGAACGAAGTCTGTGCATGTGCGCATCACTTCTCCATCTGGCAGCTTGCTTGGCGGCTCAGGCTCATTCAGCTATGAGAACAAGACTTTGCAGAGCACAATGCACAAGTCGGTGGAATATGGCGGAAACGAAACTCCTGTTACAATGTATTGGACAGTGAACCAAGCCCTTATGGACGGCACTTACAACGTAAGCATTTTTGCCGATGGCAATATGATAGGTTCGCGTTCTTTTACTTTTAAATAAATAATGAAGAGTAAACACTTGATAATACTGCTTGCGGCGCTGGCTTTCACCGCCAACGCCCAAGCCGACAATGAGCTTACGCTCGACTCCTGTCGGGCAATGGCATTGAGAAACAACAAACAGCTCAATGTGTCGAAGCTCAAACGAAATCTGGCGCGCGAAGTGCGCAAGGCTGCCCGCACAAAGTATCTGCCCAAGGTAGACGCTTTGGGCGGTTATCAGTATTTCAGCGAGGAGATTTCTCTGCTTTCCAACGCTCAGAAAGACGCTTTGACCAATCTCGGCGCTAATGCCGTGAGCGGAGTGACGGGCAATTTGTCGCAGGTGATATCGGGCATGGTGAGCCAAGGCTTGATTTCTCCGCAGATAGCGCAGCAGCTTTCGGGCGCGATTGGTAATGTGGGAAACGCTGCCGGAGCTGCCGGCAATCAGGCTGGGCAGAAGATAGCAGACGCTTTCAGAACCGATACTAAAAGTATTTGGACGGGCGCAGTAGTGGCACGTCAGCCAATATTTATGGGCGGCGCTATCGTGGCTATGAACAAGATGGCGGACATCAATGAGCAGATGACTGCCAACAGCGAGCGTGCCATGGAGCAGAACACTCTTTACGACATCGACAAGACTTATTGGACTGTGGTTTCACTTCGCCAGAAACAGAAGCTCGCTCATAGCTACCGCGACTTGGTGAAGAAGCTATCTTCCGATGTGAAGAAGATGATAAAAGAGGGCGTGGCAACAAGAGCCGACGGACTGAAAGTAGACGTGAAGGTGAACGAGGCTGAAATGAAAATCACGCAGGTGGAAGACGGTCTTTCGCTTGCCAAAATGCTCCTTTGCCAGCTATGCGGAATGCCTCTCGACAGGGAGATTACTCTTGCCGATGAGAATATGCAGCAAGCAGCAAGTATCGCTTCGTATGGCAGCACTGCTGAAAGCGACTCCTTTGGAGTGAACCGCCCGGAGCTAAGAATGCTTCAGAATGTGGTAGACCTGAGCAAGCAGGCTACCAACATAATAAGAGCTGAATACTTGCCCCATGTGTTGCTCACAGGCGGATATATCATTTCTAATCCTAACGTGTTCGACAGCTTCAACCGTCATTTCCGAGGCGTGTGGAATGTGGGTTTGACTGTGCATGTGCCGGTGTGGAACTGGATGGAAAGCTCGTATAAGATAAGGGCAAGCAAAAACGCTACCCTCATAAGCGAGATGGAACTCAGCGACGCCAATGAGAAGATAAACTTGCAGATTTCTCAATGCCGATTTAAACTTAATGAGGCTAAGAAACGTCTTAAAATGGCAACTGATAATCTGACGAGTGCCGACGAAAATCTGCGCTGCGCAAATATCGGCTTCCGTGAGGGAGTGATGGAGACTACTGATGTGATGGCGGCACAGACGGCATGGCAGCAGGCACGCAGCGCGAAGATAGATGCCGAGGTGGAGCTGCGACTTGCTCAGGTGGGCATGGAAAAGGCTCTCGGAAATTTGAGATAGGATTTTAAGCAAAAGCATATATAGATTTACTGTAATAACAAAACGAAATATAAAAAATAGAGATAAGAATATCATGTCAGCAAAATCACAAAACAAGAACATTCTTATTACGACGGCTATTTTGGCTGCTGTCGTAGTGATTGTAGCTCTGCTGGGTTTTATCTTTATGGATAAACAGCCGGAAATAATACAGGGACAGGTAGAAGTTTCGGAATACAGAGTTTCGAGTAAGTTGCCTGGACGCATCGTCGAGATAAGAGTGAAAGAGGGAGATTATGTGCATGCCGGGGATACTCTGGCTATTCTTGAAGTGCCTGAAATCGACGCGCAGAAGAAAGCTGCCGAGGCTACCAAGGACGCTGCTTCGGCTATAAACGAGATGGCAGACAATGGCGCGAGAAAGGAAACTATTCAGGGCGCTTATCAAGTGTGGCAGCAGGCTATTGCCGCCGCGGATATTGCTAAGAAGACATACGACAGAGTTTCTAATCTGTTCAGCGAAGGCGTGGTGAGCGCGCAGAAGCGTGACGAGGCGTTTGCTGCTTATAAGGCTTCTGAGGCTGCTGTGCTTGCCGCTAAAAGCCAGTATCAGATGGCGAAGAATGGCGCGCGAGTAGAGGAAAAGAAAGTAGCGTCTAATCAGGTGAAGGCTGCCGATGGCGCTGTAGACGTGATGAAGTCTTTGCTTAGAGAAACCGTTCAGGTGGCTCAATACGATGGCGAGGTTAGCGACATCTATCCTAAGGTGGGTGAGCTTGTTGGTTTGGGTTCGCCTATAATGAGCATTTCGATAATGGACAATCTGTGGGGCACTTTCAATGTGAGGGAAGACCAACTGAAAGGCCTTGGCATGGGCGCTACGTTCACCGCTTATTCTCCAGCTTTCGACAAAGACATAAAGATGAAGGTCTACTATGTGAAAGATCAGGGCAGCTATGCTGCATGGCGCGCTACAAAGGCTAACGGCGAATACGACCTTAAGACATTCGAGATAAAGGCGCGTCCCGTAACGAAGCTTGAGGGACTTAGACCTGGTATGACTCTCGTGGTAAAGAAATAATGACTTTGAAGGAATACATAAACGCAATATTTTGTGTGGCGATGAGACAGATAAGGATGATGACGCGCAATCATATCTATCTGTTTTCCATCGTCATATTCCCTTTGTTGGTGTCTTTCTTCTTTGCCGACTTGATGAAAGACGGTTTGCCTACTGATATGCCTGTGGGTATTGTGGATTTGGACAACTCGTCTACGAGTAGGAAGATGGCACGCAGCCTTGATGCTTTTCAGGAGGTGAAGATAATAGAGGGTTATCATTCTGTAGACGCGGCGAGAAAGGCTATGCAGCGAGGGGAGATATATGGATATTTCCTCTTCCCAGAAAAGATGAACGACGACTTGCTTGCCAATCGTCAGCCTACGGTTTCTTTCTATTATAATTCAGGCTATCTTATTGCTGGCTCTCTCGTGTATAAGGATATGCGCACTATTGCCACGCTCGGCTCGGCGGCAGTGGGGGCGGCAAAGCTTTCAATGCTCGGAAAGACGGATAGGGAGATAAAGAATACTATTCAGCCTATAATGGTAAGCTCGGTGATGGTGCACAATCCTACGATGGATTACAATGTGTATCTATCTACCACGCTTATTCCTACCTGTCTGGGCATTTTTATATTCCTTGTTACTGCCTATTCCATTGGTACGGAGCTGAAATTCGGTAAGTCAAAGCAGTGGCTACAGGAGGCTAATGGCAATATCTATGTAGCTATGCTCGGCAAAATGCTGCCGCAGACATTGCTGTTTATGATAATCACTTCTCTTTATATAATATGGCTGTTCGGGGTGTTGCAGTTTCCGCATAGCTGCCCTATATGGCTGTTGCTGCTTAATGGGCTTATATTCGTGGTAGCTGCTCAGGGCTTTGGTATCTTCATTTTTGGTATCATTCCATCGCTCAGAATGTCGATGAGTATTTGTGCGTTGTGGTCGGTGGTGAGCTTCTCCATCTGTGGTTTCACATTCCCTGTTGAGGCTATGGACGCTCCATTGCGTATGGTGTCGTGGCTGTTTCCCGTAAGGCATTATTTTATGATTTATCAGATGGTGAGCCTTAACGGTTATCCGCTGATTTACGCATGGCCGCATTACATTGCGTTGCTTGTGTTCGCTTTGTTGCCGTTCTTTGTTCTTCCTAAGATAAAGAACGCTATGTTACACTACGTTTATATTCCATAAGATATATAATGAACAGATTCATAAAGATACAGATACAGGCAATACGCGACATTTGCTTCATTTTCCTGGATGAGCTGAAGAATGTGTTCAAAGATCCGGGCGTGTTGATATTCTTTATACTCGTGCCAATAGGCTATCCATTGCTTTATTCATGGCTTTACAATAATGAGGCGATGAAGGATGTGCCAACGGTGTTTGTAGATGATTCCCACAGCTTCATGAGCCGTGAGTTTATGCGCAGATGCGACGCTACCGAAGGCATTAAAATCGTGGCTCAGGCTGCCAATATTGATGAGGCAAAGGAGATACAGAGCGAGCAGGGATGTCATGGCATTGTGTATATACCTGAAGACTTCGAGACAAAGGTGAACAGGGGAGAGCAGACGGCTGTTTCTTTCTTTGCCGATATGTCGGGAATGCTGTATTATAAAGGGATATTCTCCGCTCTTACCGATGTTTCCCTTGAGATGGGGAAAAACATTCTGATAAGCCGTCATGGAGGGTTCACCAATAGGGACGACGAGGTGCAGACCGCTCCGCTGAGATATAGGGCGGTGGCGTTGTTTAATCCTCAGGGCGGATATGGCTCATTTCTTCTGCCTGCCGTGCTCATGCTTATCATTCAGCAGACGATGTTGCTTGGTATAGGTCTTTTGGCTGGAACGGCGCGCGAAAGCAATAAATACAGAGAACTGTTGCCTATAAAGCGTCATTATCATGGAATGTATCGCATCATATTCGGCAAATCTCTGTGCTATTTCATTATATATGCCTTGATAGCTCCTTACATCACTATGGCAGTGCCACATATCTTTAATTTCATTCGATTGGCGTCGCCGTCTACATTGCTGTGTATAATAACTCCATATATCATAGCGTGTACGTTCTTCGGCATGACGCTTTCTGGCTTGGTGAGATATAGGGAAAATGTTATTCTGCTTGTGCTTTTCACGAGTGTGCCTTTGCTGTTTCTCAGCGGAGTTTCATGGCCGGGAAGCAGTATTCATGGTATATGGAAAAGTATATCAATGCTTTTCCCTTCTACGTTTGGTATCAATGCCTTTGTGAAAGCCAATTCTTTCGGAGCTGAATTGGTAGATGTGCAAAAGGAGTTGGTGGCAATGTGGATTCAGGCTATTTGCTATTTCTTCACGGCTATCGGAGTGTATTGGCGTAGGATAAACCTTTCGCGCGTACACACGCTTAATCGCCAGAAGATGGCAAGAGGAAAAAATGTACCAAGTTAGCCCTATTTGCTATCTTGGTACATTTTTTTGAGGTATTAATCTTTATTTTCAGCTTTAGCTAACTCATCGTTCTTGGAACGTGATTTAGATACGAGGTAAACGCCCGTAAACACAAGGATTACGGCAAGTGCCTGCGACCATTTCATAATGCCAAGACCGGCAGCTATGCTTACTATCACGCTCACGATAGGCTGCATGTAGTTGTAGATGCTTACTACAGTAGGGCGCAATGTGCGCTGACCTACCATCATTAATATGTAGCACACGAATGTGCCAATAAGCACTACATATCCAGCTTCAAGCCATGTTGATGTAGGTATTGCAGTCCATTCTATCTGCGCTACGTGGCTGCCTGTAAATGGCAACAGCATGATTGTGGCGAAGAGGAACATCCATTTGTTGAGCGTGAAAGGCGAGTATTTGCGCACTGTCTTGTTGAACATGCTCAGATAGAAAGAATACGAAATCTGAGCGCACATACATAGCAAGTCGCCCCTGATGTCGCCTACTTTGGCGTTTGCTGCTGTTGCGCTTGTAAGAATAAGTATTATCGCGCCTGTGCATCCCAAAGCCACTCCGCCTGCTTTCATCTTCGTAATCGGCTCATGAAGAATGAGTGCCGAGAGCAACATGGCAAACACTGGCATTGAAGTGGTTACGATACTTGCGTTGATAGGAGAAGTGAGGCTCAATCCTATTGTGAAACAACACTGATTGCACACAAGTCCGAATATTGCCGCGCCGAAAAGCATTAGCTTGTCGTGATTGCTCACGTGCTCTTTCTTGGCGAAAAGAGCTGCGATAGCGAATAATATTGCGCCGCCGACAACGCGGAATGTCACCATGTCGATACCATCCAATCCATGCGTCATGGCTGCTTTGCCGATAGGTGCCATCAATCCCCAAAACATATTTGCCCCGAGCATGCTCAGATGGGCAGTGATAACTCTATTTTTGTTATATTCCATAATTGGGTGCAAAAGTACAAAAAAAACGTGTTCTGTGGTGTCGCGTTTCGGTTAAATGGTTTATATTTGCAATAATAACAAGGAGTTTTTAATGATAATAATATGTCAAAATACGCAGACTATATAGAGCAGATTGAGATAGACTCGCTGTGGAGCGGGCAGAAGCATATCCTGTGGAATTTGGATCGCAGGGTAAATATCCTGAGCGGTGTAAACGGTGTGGGCAAGAGCACTATTCTCAACAAGGTTGTCAAGGGGCTTATCTCGGGCGGAGAGTTTCCGAGCCACATGCTTAAAGGGGTGAAGCTGAAAGTATATCCCGAAGACGCTAAATGGATAAGATATGATATTATTCGCTCGTTCGACCGCCCTCTGCTTAATATAGAGTCGGTGGAAAAACTCGATTTGAGTCTTGCCACGGAATTAGACTGGCAACTGTTTCAGCTGCAACGCAAATATCTTGACTATCAAGTAAATATAGGCAACAGAATAATCAATACTCTGCAAAGCGGCAATCCCGACGCTGCGGAGGAGGCACAGCGCATTTCAGAGCCTAAGAAGAAGTTTCAGGATATGATTGACTGTCTGTTTACCGAAACAGGCAAGAAGATAATAAGAACCGAGAATGAAATACGTTTTTCTCAGATAGGGGAAACCCTCATGCCTTATCAACTTTCAAGCGGAGAAAAACAGATACTCGTGATATTGCTTACAGTGTTGGTGGAAGACAGCTGTCCGTATGTGCTTTTCATGGACGAGCCTGAAGTGAGCCTTCACATCGACTGGCAGCAACAGCTTATCGACCTTATCTTGGAGCTGAATCCTAACATTCAGATAATTCTCACCACTCATTCTCCAGCCATGATAATGAACGGATGGACGGATAAGGTGGCAGAGGTTTCCGATATTACGGTTAAATAGCTTTTTAAACGGCATTTAAAACCCTTTTAAAAAGGATATGAGCAGGCGACTAAAAGATAATCTTACCTCTTCTTATATTTCAGCCGCTAATAAGCTGAACTCAAAGAAGGCTCGGCGCAAAATCGTGGCTTATGTGGAAAGCTATGATGATGTGTTCTTCTGGCGCACCGTGCTCGGCAGATTTGAAAACGACAAGGTATGTTTCCAAGTTATGCTTCCCACTCATGAGCTTCGGCTTGAGCGTGGCAAGAAAGCAGTGCTTATGAGTGCTCTTTATGATAAGGTGGGCGAAGACATGATAGCCTGTGTAGACGCTGATTACGATTATCTCATTCAGGGCGCGACCGAAACTTCACGCACTATACTTGGAAGCCCTTACGTATTCCACACTTATGCCTACTCTATAGAAAATCTGCAATGCTATGCCCCTGCTCTTCACGACGTTACGGTTATGGCTACGCTCGTGGATAATGACATATTCGATTTTGAGGAATATCTCAGGCTTTATTCTCAGGCTGTCTATCCTTTGTTTATATGGAGCATTCTTTTCTATCGCACTCCTTATTACGGAAAGTTTACTATCACCGATTTCATTCATATTCTTGATACAGGCGTATTCAAGCTAAATAACGCTGAGGCTATCATTGAGCATTTGCAGCGTAAGGTGGGGCAGAAGATTAAAACGTTGCAGCATAAATATCCCGAGCTGAAAAAGGAATATCAGCGAGTGAAGGAGAGCGTAAGGCAGCTTGGCGTTACGCCTGATAATGTTTACCTTTATATTCAGGGGCACCACGTCTTCAACAAGGTCGTCGCGCCTATGTTGCAGCGTGTCTGCGAAAGGCTTATCAGAGAGCGTGAGAATGAGATAAGCGAGCAGAGCGTGCATTTCACTCAGCGTAGCAACGAGCTTTCTTGCTATACAAATAGTATTACGGGAGTTGTGGATATGCTAAAAAAGAGCACAGGTTATGTAGACTCAGAGCCTTTTAAGCGTATACAAAACGATATACAGCGTTTCCTCAGTTCCATTGTTCGCTGAGAAAACGCTGTATGCGGTGAGAGTTATTTTTTCATGCATGAATTTTAAATTTTCCTTGCATGATTTTTTTGAAAATCCTATATGTTTTTTTTCATGTATTCGCGTGGCGACATTCCATACATCTTTTTAAACTGTGTGGAGAATGAAGCCGAATTGCTGAATCCGCAGGCATTCATCACTTCCGTGATGTTGTGGCGACCGCTCGCAAGCAAGTTGGCAGCCTGTTTCAGTCGTATGTTGCGAATGAAATCATGAGGAGTCTGATTTGTAAGCTCTTTCATCTTGCGGTATAGATGCACGCGGCTTATGCCCACTTCCTTTGAAATAAGGGTTACGCTCAAATCCTCATTCGTGAGATTGTCGTTGATTACAGCCATTACGCGTTGCAGCAGTTTGCTGTCGGGCGATTTTACTTCCACTTCGCTTATCTTGTCTTTCTGTTCCTCGCCACCTTCAAGCTTATTCTTCATCACGTTGTGCATGTTAATCAGATTTATCATCGTGCGCTTTAATATGTCGAGGTTGAAAGGCTTAGTGATGTAAGCGTCAGCGCCTGTTTCAAGTCCTATGAGCTGATCGTCCTCACGGTCTTTAGCTGTAAGGAGAATCACAGGAATGTCGTTGGTGTTGATGTTGTGCCTTACTCTTGTGCAAAGTTCGTTACCGTCCATTTCCGGCATCATAATGTCAGAGATAATCAGTTGCGGATGATGTTTCAGAATGGCGTTGAGCGCAATCTTTCCGTTAGAGCAGGCTATGATGCGGTAAGTGTCGCCAAGCTCCTTTGACAGATAATCCATAATCTCAGCGTCATCCTCGGCAATTACAATCAGAGGATTGCTTGTCGCCTTGATATGCTGAATTCTTGGCTCTTGCTTTTCCTCTGCCTTTTGCTCCTGCTTTGTAGGCTTAGGCGCGTTTGCCGATATGCTTTCCTTGTCAATATCGGCGGCAGGTATGCGAATGGTGAATGTGCAGCCCTTGCCAATATTGTTCTCTGCCCAAATCCTTCCTCCGTGCAGTTCCACGAGTGAGCGTGTAAGGTCAAGACCGATGCCTGTGCCTGCCTGTCGGTCGTTGGTTACGGAAACAGCCTGATAGAAACGCTCGAATATCTTTTCAAGCTTGTCGGTAGGAATCTTTTCTCCGTCGTCGCTCACTGAGATATTTACCCATTTCTTTCCATTTTCTTCTGTCCTCTTTATCGCCATGGTTATTTTTCCGCCAGTATGCGTATATTTAAAGGCATTCGAAAGAATATTCATCAGCACTTTGTCAAAGTTCTGACGGTCGATATTTACAGGTATCACCTCCTCCTCGTACTCCAACTTGAAGTTTATGCTCTTCACGTTGGCTTGTTGCTCAAAGAGCAGCGCGATGTCTTTCGCTATACATATCATGTCGGCAGGCTCCATGTGCATCACCATTTTTCCAGCGTCAATCTTTCTCAGATCCATCATCTGGTTTACTTGGCTGAGCAGTCGCATCGCGTTGCGGTGAATAGTTCTGTATATGCTGTTGCGTATAGGCTCATAGTCAGTCTTCATCAGCTCTTCCAAAGGAGAGATTATCAGAGTGAGCGGAGTGCGTATTTCATGGCTTATGTTCATGAAGAAGCGCAGTTTCGACTCGCTCATCTCCTGAGCGTGTATATGCTCCTGAAGGCGTAGCTGGTCTTGCTGCTTGCGGCGAAGCTGACGCATATACCACCAGATGAAGAATACAATCAGAATGATATACAGCAGCTTCATCGGCAAAGAGAAATACCATGCCGGATGAATTTCTATGTAGAATTTCTTGATAGGCGATTCTATTCCGCCCACGATAGCTTTCACGCGGAATGTGTAGCAGTCTGGTTGCAGATGCGTCAGCGTTATCGTGTTCTTGCCTTGTGGCAGCTGTATCCATTCATCGCCATTTATGCTGTAGGCGAAGCGTATGCGTTCAGGGTTGCTGTATGAAAGGGTAGAGAGGCTTATCGAGAAAGTGTTGTCCTGATGACTGAAATCAAACACTTTGCTCTTGTCTATATCGTCATCGGTAATGGTGAATATGCCCGATTTCTCGCCCGGCTTCACTTCGTCTTCGCCTATTGTCAGCCCTGTAATGAAAATGTCGGGCTTGGCGCATTTGTGGCTTATTCTTGTAGAGTTAAACCATGTAAGCCCCGACATTCCACCGAAGAATATCGTTTCTTTTCCTCCGATAACGCTTTTATAGCTCACGCCCCAGCTGAATTCGTTGCCTTGCAGGCCGTCGCATAGATAGAAGTTTTCTACGCATCTACTTTTAATGTCAATGCAGCTCAGGCCATGCAGCGTGCTTACCCATGCTTTGCCGTTCTTGTCGATGACTACGGAAGCGGTGTTGTTGTCGGCAATGCCTTCGCTTGTCGTGTATTTAGTAAGTTCTTTTGTTTTCAGGCTATAAATGTAAAGTCCATTGTTGGTGCATATCCAGATATTGCCGTATTTGTCTTCTTTCGCGTCGTTTATCGGCAGCTCGTTTAGAATACCATTCTTGCCGAAAGTGTTTACCCAGCTGTTTGTCTTCATATCAAGACAAGCCAGTCCGGTGCTTGTACATACATAAAGCCTTCTGCCGTTTGGAGAAACGTTCAGATGAGTGATATAATCATTTACGAGGCAATTATTTGTCTTTGCGCTGCTTCTATATTCCGTTAATTTGTTGTTGCCAAGATTCAGCTTCTTCAAGCCATCGCCCAATGTCGCTATCCACATGTTGTGATTGCTGTCTTCCCACATGTCGAATACGTTTTGTGCCTTTCCGTTTGTGAAAGGCAGGCGATGATAGCTTCCGCTTATCGGGTCGATCCATCCTCCGCCATTCATATATGAGGCAATCCAAATTCTGTGCAGATGGTCTTCCTCCATGCCGAGAATGGCGGTAGGCACAATGGGATGAGAGAAATGTCTCAGCAGGCTTCCGTCAAAATTCAGCGAATAAAGTCCATCGCCGTCTGTTGCCACCCATATATGTCCGTCGTGGCTCTGCATTACGCAGCTCACGCAATCTTCACCTATAGTGTTAAGGTTTCCAAGGCGATAGCCCTGATAATGAAAAGCCGATTTGTGGGCAGGTATCATGAATACGCCCTTTTGAAACATCGAGAGCCAGATGTTGCCCTCGTTGTCTTCGTTGATATTTGTAATCTTAACTTTGTTGAGGTTCAGTTCCGTAGAGAATGCCGATGTTCTTTGCGTGGTGTGGCTCTTTGGGCAGTATTCATAAAGTCCGTCGCCGTCGGTTCCCAATAATATAGTGCCGTCTTTCTTTGAAAGCACAGAAATCACGGCAAGTTTTTCCGTTCCGTTTAGAATTTGCGGCTTGCTGTTAGGCTGCGTTGAGTTTATTACGTATACACCGCCCTTCTGACAAGCCACATATATGTAGCCTTTCTTGTCGGTGCATATATCTTTCATCGAGTTGGATAAAGCGATGTTGCTGAAATATTGTCTTATTCTGCCGTTATGAATAGTCACCACGCCTTTGTTTTCCGTTACCATCCATAGCGAGCCGTTTCTCGCCTCAATTATTTTCATCGGGGCGTTGATGATATTGTTTTTGCCGTATAGCCATTTAGCTTTTCCGTCGGCTGACACTTTCAATATTCCGTTGCGAGTGGAAGCGCCAGTCAGTATTTCGCCTTTCCTTGTCAGGCATAAGTATCTGAAATATCCTTTTACGTCGTCGCCGTTTTCAAGCTTCACGTTTTCAAAACGTCCATGCTTCAGATATTGCAACGCGTTGTCAAAGGCGATATACATCTTACCGTCTTTTGTCTGAGCGAATCCGTTGACAATGTTGCTCGCCAGATTGCCGTTCTCTTTGTTGTATATACGAAATTGATAGCCGTCAAATGTGTTAAGTCCATTGTTGGTTGCTATCCATATCATGCCCTTGTTGTCTTGATAGGTTGCTGTCACAAGAGCTGTCGACAATTGATTATCTCCGTTATAGTATCTTCCTGTCTGGGCTTTTATCGCAAGAACCATTTGCAGAAATACTATAAGAACAGTGAGTTTAAGTCGCATTTTTTAGTTTTAATCTAATGAGAGTTATAAGTTATGGTTTTTGTTAAGCGAGTGCAAACTTACATAAAATTTTTGAGCGGACAAAAAATTCTGTTCTCTAAATATATATATGTGTATGTTGTTCCCAGAATGGCGATAAACAGTAGGTCTGTAACATGAGAGAAAAAATGTGGTACACTGTGAAAAGACCTTTATTATTAAAGTATATAATTTTGCGAACGTTTTGATAACCTAAATAACAGTTAACAAATAATGTATTAAAAATTAAAAACAAAAAAATCTGATGAAACAAACAAAACAATTCATCGCAAGATTAGCTTTCGTGATGTTGTTCATCTCGATGACATTGACTGCCGCCGCACAAGGCATCAATGTGAGTGGACACATTACCGACAGCAAAGGCGAAGACATCATCGGTGCTACGGTGCAGGTGAAAGGACAGCCTCAGAATGGTGTGGTGTCAGATTTCAACGGCAAGTTTTTGATTAAAGTGCCGAGCGAGAAGTCAGTTCTCACAGTTTCTTATGTGGGAATGGTCACTCGTGAGGTGAAGGTCGGAAACAAGCGCAATTTCTCAATTGTGTTGGAAGATGACAACAAACTTTTGAACGAAGTTGTTGTAGTAGGTTACGGTCAGCAGAAAAAGGCTTCTGTTGTCGGCGCTATTACTCAGACTTCAGGTGAGGTTCTTAAACGTGCCGCCGGAGTAAATGATATCGGTGCCGCCTTAACTGGTAACTTGCCTGGCGTCGTTACTACAGCAAGTAGTGGTATGCCGGGTGCTGAAGATCCTAAAATCGTGATTCGAAGCGCTTCTTCTTGGAACAACTCCGAGCCACTCGTATTGGTGGATGGTATTGAGCGTCCTATGAAAGATGTGGATGTAAACTCAGTAGAGAACATCTCTGTCCTCAAAGATGCTTCTGCCACAGCCGTATTCGGTGTGAAGGGTGCTAACGGTGTAATCCTTATTACTACAAAGCGTGGTCAGGAAGGAAAGGCAAGAATCGACATCGGTGCCAACATTACTATGAAAAAGCCTTCATTCTTGCCAGACAAGTACGACTCTTATGATGCTATGATGGCCCGCAACGTCGCTATTGAGCACGAGTTGCCTGTTTCAAGTGCTTCTTGGGCTGATGTGCTTCCTGTAAGCTACATCTCTCATTTCCGTGGTCAGAAGACAGTTGAGGATTTCGAGCGTTATCCTAATGTAGACTGGCAGAAGGCTATGTTCAAGGATCACGCTATGAGCTACAATGCCAATGTAAGCATTTCGGGTGGTGCGAAATTCGTTAAGTATTTCGTAAGCTCTGACTATGTACACGAGGGCGACCTCTTCCGCCATTATAATAATGGTAGAGGTTACGACTCTGGTTATGCTTTCGATCGAATCAACGTTCGCTCAAATCTTGATTTCGATATTACTAAGACTACAAAATTCCAGATGAACATCGCCGGTTCTATGGGTACAAGCAAATCACCATGGAACAACGCCGGGCAGAGTGAATGGCAGATCGCTCAGCAGTGGGCAGGTGCTTACAACATCGCTCCTGACGTGTTCTTGCCACAGTATAGCGACGGTTCATGGGGTTACTATCCTGCAAAGGATAATGTGAGCAACTCTGTGAGCAATCTTGCTACATCTGGTTCAATGAAGACAACTACCACCTCTATATATACCGACTTTACTCTTAATCAGGATCTTAGTTTCGTTACTCCTGGTTTGAGCGTAAACGGTAAGATTTCGTGGGATAATGCTTTCCGTGAGAACAATCGCGGTATTCAAGACTTGTATCACGATCCTCAGTTTAAGTGGGTTAATCCTGAAACTGGTGTCGCTTATTATAGAACAGATTACGACAACAACAATAAGTTCGACTACATGCAGGGCGTGCTTTGGGTAACTCAGAAAGGTGAAATTAACAACAAGGATACACGTCGTAACCTTTATTATCAGGCACAGGTAAACTATGCCCGCAAGTTCGGACAGCACAATGTTACAGCCATGGGCTTGTTCTCTCGTCAGGAACGTGCTACAGGTAGTGAAATCCCTCACTTCCGTGAAGACTGGGTATTCCGTACTACTTATGATTACGCAGGTCGTTATTTCATTGAGTACAACGGAGCTTACAACGGTTCTGAGCAGTTCTCAAGAGATAATCGTTTCGCTTTCTTCAATTCTGGTGCTATCGGATGGATGGTTTCAGAAGAAAAGTTCATGAAGAGATTCAAGTGGCTCGATATGTTGAAACTTCGTGCTTCTTATGGTGAAATCGGTGATGATAATATTGGTTCTCGTTTCCAGTATATGACTCAGTGGGCTACGGGCGGTACTACATCAATGGACGTAAACCATGGTAATAGCCCTTACGCTTGGTATCGTGAAGAAAAGATTGGTAACAAAGACGTACATTGGGAAACCGCAAGAAAAACCAATTTCGGTTTGGATTATGGTATCTTCGGCGGTTTGATTACCGGTAGCGTTGATATCTTTAAGGATAAGCGTAAGGATATTCTTATGGGTGGTTCAGGTCGTGCTGTTCCTCCTTATTTCGGTGCTATTCCTGCTACAGTTAACTTAGGTGTTGTAGAAAGTAGTGGTTATGAGTTGGAATTGAAGTTTAACAAAAAAATAGGTAAGGATTTCCGCGTTTGGGCTAACTTCAACATGACTCACGCGAAGAATAAGATTATCGAAAGAGATGATCCTGAACTTCTTCCTGCTTATCAGAAACAGGCTGGTTTCTCTCTTGGACAGAGCCGTTACCATATTAATTCAGGTCGCGCAAACTCTTATGATGAGCTTATCGGTACTACTGAGCACAATACGGCTAATGATCAGAGCCTCGTGGGTGACTATAAGATTATCGACTATAATGGCGATGGCGTTATCGACGATATGGATAATGTGCCTTATGGCTATAGCGGCACTCCACAGAACACTTACAACGCTACTATAGGTTTCGAATGGAAAGGCTTCTCAGCATTCGTTCAGTTCTATGGCGTAACAAATGTTACTCGTGACGTTGCTCTTACAAGCTTCGGTAACACTCTTAACAATGTTTACGACGAAGGTTCTTGGTGGAGCAAGAGCGATCCTAATGCCGACGTAATGGTTCCTCGTTGGATTTCTAAGCCATCTTATGCTACAAGCACTCAGTATGCTTACGATGGTAGCTACATTCGCTTGAAGAATATTGAGATTGCTTATCAGTTCAGCAATAAGTTGACTCGCCACATTGGTATTGAAAACTTGAAGATTTATCTGAATGGTAACAATGTCTGGGTATGGAGCCGTATGCCTGACGACCGTGAGAGCAATTTCGCCGGAGCAGGTTATATCGGTGCTTATCCAACGATGAAACGTTTCAACTTGGGTATTAAATTCTCATTGTAAATTATGAAATTAAGAAATAAGATAATAATAGGTTGTGCCGCGGCTTGTATCTCTTTGGGATTCACCTCGTGCAAAGACTATTTGGAGAAGACTCCTGATGCTATTGTCGGAGAAGAAGAGGCATTCAAGAACTTCAACAATTTCCAGGGATATGTAGAGGAAATGTATAACTGTATTCCTGACAAAATAAAGAACTATTGGACCACTACTTGGAACTGGGGTGAAGATGAAATTATGGACCCTCAGGACAGTTGGCACATGATCAACCAGATGGACTTGGGTAACTTCTGGGCATGGCAGGATGGCAAAATGGGACAGCCAGGTCAGTGGCTTGATAAAGGTAACGCCGATCCTACATCTACCGATAAGTTCCGTCATGCACTTTGGCCTCATGCATGGTATTGCATCCGTAAATGCAACCTCGGTCTTGAGAACATGGACAAAATGACAGAGGCAACAGAAGAAGAGAAGAACTTTATTAAAGGTCAGCTTTATTTCTTCCGTGCATGGTGGCATTTCGAGATGATGGAGTATCTTGGCGGTCTTCCTTATGTTAAGCGCGCATTTGCTCCTACAGAGAAACTCAGATTGCCTCGTCTTTCTTTCCAGGAGTGCGCTGACAGCTGCGCTGAAGATTTGCGCAAGGCTGCCGATTTGCTTCCTGTAAATTGGGATGAAACTACTATCGGCGCAAAGACAAAGGGTAAGAATGATATTCGTGTCACTAAGATTGCTGCTCTCGGCTATCTCGGCAAGGTTTATCTTTGGGCAGGTAGTCCATTGATGGAGAATGGCGCTCAGGTAGGTGGCACTAAGACTTATGATTATAATAAGGATTATTGCAAGAAGGCAGCTGAGGCTTTCGGCGAGCTTCTTTCTCTTGTAGAGAGTGGACAGACTCCATATGAGCTTGCAGAGTTCAAGTATAAGGATATCTACAATCACACAAGGGCTGATGACGCGAAGACTTGTTTCAGCGATATCTTCTATACCACAGGTCAGAACTGGCTTATGCCAGGTACTACTGAGGCAATCTTCCGTGGACCTTCTCCTGACTATAATGGTACTAACTGGGGTTCTTCTAAGACTTTTGGTCCAGGTCAGGACAATATCGTAGAAAGTGGTGTTACCCGTAGCCCGACTGCCAACTATATCAATTACGCATACGGTATGGCCAATGGTCTTCCTATCACTGATCCTAACTCTGGTTTCGATCCTACTCATCCTTTCAAGAACCGTGATCCACGCTTCTATCATGACATCGTGTTTGATGGATTCAAATATGTAAACTCAAGTATGCCTGCCGAAATGGAGAAGTATCGTTATTGCGAGCTTTTCACAGGTGGTAACATGCGTGATGTTCAGCAGGGCAGCCGCACAGGTTATTTCTATCAGAAGCTTTGTCCACATACTGCTAATAGATATGATGGCACTTACAACTGGTCAGGTTCTCTTCATATCTATCTTCCTTACATGCGTTTGGGCGATATTTATACTATGTATGCTGAGGCTTGCGCGGCGTTTGGCGGAGCAAAGGCTAAGTCTACCAACTTCGGCAAGACTGCCGAGGACGCAATCAATACTTTGCGCGACCGTGTAGGCGAGGGTCATGTCGCTGCTTCTTATGCTGCCAATGATCATAAGTTTATGGATGAGGTGCGTCGTGAGCGTGCTGCGGAACTGGCTTTCGAGGGATTCCGCTTCAACGACCTTCAGCGCTGGTTGCTCCTTACAGAAAGTCCTTACACAGTTAAGACTTCACAGGAGTTCACCCGTGTCACTCCTTCTTCTTATCTCGACGGCAAGAACGATCCTGCCAACATCGAGGTGAAAGACTGGAGAGAGGAAACAATCCTTACACGTAAGTATGAGGTAAAGCACTATTGGTTCCCGATGAAGATTAACGATACATCAATATATCTTGACTTCGGTCAGAACTATGGTTGGTAACATATCACATGGTGAATAGAGAATAACAATCGTAATGAATAACAGATAATTATGAATTCATTTAAGAATAACATATTGTACGCTTTTGCCGGAATGCTTGCTATCGGTGAGCCTTTGGCGGCTTTCGCTCAGGAAGACGCTGGCGACACTATCAATGTGGCTTTCCAGAAAAAGAGTGCAGACGATATACTAAGTGGTGTTTCTGTCTTAGACTATAAGTCATTGACAGATAAAAACCACAACACATATAGTCTTGACAATATGCAGGGCTATGTGGGCGGCTTCAATGGCAATTCGCCATGGGGCTCTGGCAGCTATCTTGTTGTTATAGATGGTGTGCCTCGCGACGCTAACAACGTCATGCCTGAAGAAATAGAGCAGATTACATTCCTCAAAAGCGCTGCTGCCGTAGTGCTCTATGGTAGCCGTGCGCAGAAGGGTGCTGTGCTTATTACCACAAAGCGTGGTAAGGAGGGCGATTTGCGTATCACTGCCCGTGGCGACTTCGGATTAAATGTGGCTAAGCGTTATCCTAAGTATCTCGGCTCGGCAGAATACATGACATTGTATAATGAAGCTCGTGCCAACGATGGTCTTGACGCTTTGTACACAGATGAGGAGATTTACAACTATGGCTCAGGCCTGAATCCTTATCGCTATCCTAATGTAGATTTCTATAGCTCTGACTATATTGGCAAGACATCTATGCGTGAAGCCGGTGACATTGAAATCACAGGTGGTGGTACAAAGGCTAAGTATTACGCTAATATTGGTCTTTATCATAGTGGCGATGTATTCAAGTTCGGTCAGGCTGAGGATAATGGTATCACACGTTTGAATTTCCGTGGTAATGTAGACATCAATCTTAATCAGTATATGACTGCTTTTGCCCGTGCCAACGTTACTTACTACGACTCAAAGACAGCCAACGGCACAGGTGATTATTGGTCAAAGGCCGCTACATTCCGTCCTAACCGTGTAAGTCCGCTTATCCCTGTAAGCTATATCTACGACGGAAACAGTGATATGATGGCGTATATTAATAACACTCATAACATTTTTGGAGGATGTTTCCTCGCTGGTAATACAATCGATCAGAAGAATGTGTTCGCAGATATGTATGCGTCTGGTAATGGCAAATGGACAAGCCGTCAGTTCCAGTTCGACGCAGGTTTCAATATTGATTTGCAGAATGTATTGAAGGGTTTGAGCTTCGGCACACAGTTCTCTGTAGACTATGCTACGACATATAACTCTTCTTACAATAATAAATATGCCACATTTGCTCCTACTTGGTCAAACATCAACGGCAAGGATATTATTACCAGTTTGGAGAAAATTGACAAGGACGTTAAGGATGGTAAGCAGAATGTAGGCGGAAGTACAAACCGCCAGACAATATTCTTCTCTGGTCAGTTCAATTATGAGCGCACTTTCAATAAGTTGCATCATGTGAACGCGATGTTTATCGGCTCTGGTTGGCAGTATTCTACAGCAGGTGAATATCATCGCACAAGCAACGCTAACTTGGCTTTGCAGGCAGATTATGATTTCGCTAAGAAGTATTATCTGCAGTTTGGCGGAGCTTTGGTTCGTTCTGCTAAGCTCGCTCCAGGTCATCGCAATGGCTTGTCTTCATCTCTCACATTGGGTTGGAAGTTGAAGAATGAAAACTTCCTCAAAGACGCAAAGGCTGTAGACGAACTTACATTCTCTACATCTCTTAGCAACTTGAAGAGCGATATGGATATCTCTGATTACTATATGTATGCAGCCAACTACGACCAGAGCGACGGTGCTTGGTGGGGATGGCGCGACGGTGTTTCAGAACATTCTACAAACGCTAAGCAGGGTTCTAATGAGGATTTGACTTTCATCACTCGTAAAGAGTTTACCATAGGTTTGAAGGGCGCGTTCTTCAACAATTTGTTGCAGGCTGAGGTGACATATTTCCACGATTTGTATGATGGTGGAATTATCAAGCCTAACACCATGTTGCCAAACTATCTCTCTACCTATTATCCAAATGCTACATTCGCTTACAACATGAACTACAACAATGACGAGCGTCAGGGTGTAGACTTCAGCGTAAACGTAAACAAAAAGTTCGGTGAGGTAGACCTTTCTCTCGGTCTTAATGGTCTTTATTATACGACAAAGGCTAAACGTCGTGATGAAAACTACAAAGACAAATATCAGAACCGCACAGGCGTTGCCCTCGATGGTCTTTGGGGATTGCGCTGCGACGGCTTCTATCAGAGCGAGGAAGAGATTCAGAATTCTAACGTAGAATCAACATTCGGTGAGGTTAAGCCTGGTGATCTTAAGTATATCGATCAGAACAATGATGGCAAGATTGATAACAAAGATGAGGTTTATCTCGGCAAAGGCGGATGGTCTGGAGCTCCTCTCACAATGGGTTTGAACTTCACAGCTAAATATAAGGGCTTCACTCTCTTTGTACTCGCAACAGGCAACTGGGGCGCAAAGGCATTCAAGAACAACTCATATTGGTGGGTTAGAGGTGAGAACAAATATTCAGAGGTGGTTCGCAACCGCTGGACTCCAGAGACAGCCGCAACTGCTACTTATCCTCGCTTGACAACAAAGAATGGTGATAACAATTTCCGCAATTCTGATTTCTGGCTCTACAGCACCAACAGAGTAGACCTCGCTAAGGTGCAGCTCACATACGATGTGCCAAGTGAATGGTTTGGCAATTTCTTTGTTAAGGGTGCTTCAGTATATGTAAGTGGCAACAGCTTGCTTACATTCTCAGGCAGCCGTAAACTTATGGAAATGAGTGTTGGCAGCGAACCTCAGTGCCGTTTCTATAATTTGGGACTCAAACTAAATTTCTAATCTAACAGAAGAAAATGAAAAAGAATATATTCAGGGCAGCTTTGTCTGCCGTAGCTCTTTCTTCGCTTATCTGCTTTAGCTCTTGCGACGACTTGCTCAATCCGGCTAAAGAGAATATCCGTGGTTTGGACGCTATGGACAAAGAGCCTTCTTATGCGCAGGGCTTCTTTGCCAATGCTTACATTCTCTTGCCTTACAGTTCTTCTCCAGGCAGCGATTTAGCTACCGACGATGCTGTAAGCAATGATATTGATAATGGTTATCTTAAAATGGCGACCGGTTCATGGACATCAGATAATGACCCTATGTCGCAGTGGCAGGCTCGACGCAATGCCATACAATACATTAACATCTTCCTTGAGCATGTAGATAAAGTAGAATGGGCTAAGGATGAGAATGTAAAGACAATGTTCCGCGACCGCTTCAAAGGCGAGGCTTACGCTTTGCGTGCTTTGCAGTTGTTTTATCTGCTCAGAGCTCATGCCGGTGTAGACGCAAGCGGCAATTTGATGGGTGTGCCTATCGTAACTCATTCTGAGGCTGGAGGTAGTGATTTCAATACTCCTCGTAGCACTTTTGCCGATTGTATTGATAGCATTTATGCCGACGCTAATCGTGCTCTCGCTCTTTTGCCGTTGGATTACGGTGATGTGAGCGATGATGAAATCCCGGCGAAGTATCGCAGCCTTGGCGTAACTCATGGTAGTGATTACAACCGTGTATGCGGTGATGTCGCTAAGGGTCGTATCTCAACTCGCATCGTTGAGGCCCTTCTTGCTCAAGTTTCTCTGTTTGCCGCAAGTCCTGCTTACAGCAACGGCTCTGGCATCAGCTATGATGAAGCTGCTAAGCGTGCCGCAGTTGTTCTCAACAGAATTGGTGGCGTGAGCGGTCTTGATCCTAAGGGATACAATCAGTGGTTTACTGATGCTAAAGGTATCAAGGATCTCGCTAACGGCGACAATTTCAAGGAAGTGCTTTGGCGTGGCGGAAAGTCAGGTTCTGACGACCATGGTATGGAGAGCGACAACTATCCTCCATCAATTTATGGTAAGGGTCGTGTAAACCCTACACAGAATCTTGTAGACGCGTTCCCTGCCTTAAATGGTTATCCTATCACCGACGCTGCAAGCAATTATGATCCTAACAATCCTTATGAAAACCGTGACCCTCGTCTGGCTGCTTATATCGTAGTAAATGGCAGCAAAATTGGCTCAGGCAATGCAGAGATTATCACAGGCGTATATGGCACTAATAAGGACGTAATCAATAAGGAGAACGGCTACAGCACTCGCACAGGATATTATCTCCGCAAGTCACTTCGTGCAGATTGTAACCTCGACCCTTCTACAACAACAGGTCAGGAGCACATTTCTCCACGCATTCGCTACACAGAGATTTTCCTTGATTACGCTGAGGCTGCCAACGAGGCTTATGGTCCTACAGGCAATGGTGGCAATCAATACAGTGCTTACGATGTAATCAAGGCTATCCGCCAGCGTGCCGGAATTGGTCTCGTTAATAATGATGCTTATCTTGAAAGCGTAAAGAACGACAAGGCAAAGATGCGTGAGCTTATCCGCAATGAGCGTCGCCTGGAGCTTTGCTTCGAGAATCATCGCTTCTATGATTTGCGTCGTTGGAAAGTGGATTTGTCTAAGCTCAATGAAACTGCTAAAGGCGTAGAAATCAGCAAGGCAGATGATGGCAGCCTGTTGTTTAAGACCGTAAAGGCTGAGGAAAGATCTTACAAGGATTATATGTATTATGGCCCTATTCCTTATCAGGAAGCATTGAAGTGGTCTAATCTTACTCAGAATGCCGGCTGGCAGTAATATTTGTAACGCAAGAAACAACTATCATTTAAAAATGAAAAAGATAATTAGAAAAAGCATACTAAAAAGCATCCTCCCTCTCTGGGGAGGAATGCTTGGACTTCTCTCGCTCTGCACATCATGCAAGAACGGTGATCCTGATTTCCCAGATTTTGACTATAGCACTGTTTATTTCGCTCGTCAGTATCCTATTCGTACTGTAGTTCTTGGAAATGATGAGAATGGCGATAATACTCTCGACAACAATCATCAGATTGAGATCTACGCTACAATGGGTGGCAGACGTTCAAACGGCGGTAAGACTGTTATCGGCATAGAAGTAGACAATTCTCTCTGCAACAATCTGTATTTTGAGGATGGCACAGCTGTTAAGGCAATGCCTGAAACTTATTACACCTTGTCTGACAACAAGATTGTAATGGACGGCTCTCTTATGGGTAAGGTGAAAGTACAGCTTACTGACGCTTACTTCGCTGATCCTACAGCTGTAGCTACTACTTATGTAATTCCAATCAAGATGACAGGTGTGCAGGGCGCTGATTCTATCCTTGTTGGTGATCCTAAGACAGCTGCTGCTATACGAACTAATGGTGATGATTGGAATGTAGTTCCTAAGGACTATATCCTTTATTGTGTTAAGTTTATCAACCCATGGAGTGGTGTATATCTTCGTCGTGGTGTAGATGTAGCTGACGGCAAGACAACTGCTCGTCATGGCTCAAGCGTAGAGAAGGATCAAGTGTTCACTGTTACTACTTCTGGTTATAACACAGTGGATTATCCTTACAGCCCAGATGTAAAGCTTCGCCTTACGTTCTCTCAGGACGGCAAGTGCACAGTAAGCTCTTTGACTAATGGCGTAACCGCTACCGGAACAGGTCATTTCGCAGAGAAATCTGAACTTAAGGCATGGGGCAATAAAGACCGTGACGCAATCTATCTTGATTACACTGTAACAAAGAACGGCGTGACAACAGCTACAAAGGATACTCTTGTGGCTCGCGACCGTGGATATAAGGTAATTGATACTTTCTCACCTGTTTATAATTAAGCTAATAACATGTATTCAAAAACAAATATCTTAATGGCTCTTGTCGGCGCGGCGATGTTTACATCGTGCGCTGACAACGACCCTTTGGATTTTCAGGTAACTAAGCCTGAAAACCTCAGCCAATATGAGTATCTGAAAAGTTATGATGTGCTCAAAAACTATGTAGACGCAGAGGCTAACCCTAACTTCATTCTTGGTAGCGCTGTAAACGCACAGGAATATAATAAGAAAGGTGTGGTTTATGCTCTGACCAATACCAACTTCCAGGATGTTGTCACAGGCAACGCATTCAAGAATGCGTCATGTATGAATAACAGCGGTGTAATGGATTTTACAACCGTGAAAGATTTCGTAAAGAATGCGACAAAGGCAGGTCTGAGCGTATTTGGACATACATTGGTATGGCATTCACAGCAGAGTAAATATTTGAAGAATCTGGTCGCCGACGCTAACCGTATGCTTCATGTTTATACACCGGAAGCGAAAGCTAATACTTGGGATTGGTGTGTAAATTATGAGCTGTCTACTCCTTTGACTGTTGGCAAGACTTATCAGATTACAATGAAAGCTTATGCTACTTCTGCATGTGAATTTTGCTTCTGGCCTGTAGATAAGGATAATAATGTGCAGTATGAGTCGGCTTTCAATATTGTTAAAGCTAATAAACTTCTTCAGACAAATACAATAGAGTTTACAACAAGATTTCCATTGAGCAAACTTCAGTTTGAGTTCGGTAAATTCGGTGGTGACCTTTATATTGATGAAGTTACATTGGTAGAAAAAGGCAGTAATGTGAACCTTATCGAAAATGCTTCTTTTGATAAGGATGATCTTTCACATTGGACGAAACCAGGTTGGCATAATCTCACTTACCAGATTGAGGGTGAAGTGGCTACAGGTGAACCTTTAACTCCTGAGCAGAAAGAACAGAAGAGATTTGCCGATGTTTCTAAAGCTTTGAATGACTGGATTACTGGTATTATGAATGCTACCAAAGGACAGGTTAAGGCATGGGATGTCGTTAATGAACCAATTGGCAGCAACGGTGCTTTGCAGTCAGCTACTCGCGGAACGGCTATCGGTTCTGCTGATGATATTGACAACAATTTCTATTGGCAGGATTATCTCGGCGACGAGAATTATGTGCGTATGGCTGTAAAGGATGCTCGTGAAGCATTTGTAAATGCAGGTGGCAAGGCTGATGAATTGAAGTTGTTTGTCAATGATTATGGCTTGGAAGGTTCTGTTTGGGATCTTGAGCAAAATAAGCTGACAGCTTTGATTAATTGGATTAATGTATGGGAATCTGACGGCAAGACCAAGATTGACGGTATCGGAACTCAGATGCACGTTTCTGTAAATATGAACGCTGCTGAGCAGAAGAAGCAGGAAGAGCGTGTAGCCAAGATGTTTGAGATTATGGCTGCTACAGGTAAGCTCGTTCGTATTTCAGAGCTTGACATGGGTATCATAGATGAAAATGGCAATGAGGTTAAGACTGTGGATGCTACAGAGGAGCAGTTGAAGGCTCAGGCTAAATATTTCAACTACATCGTGAGAACCTATTTCGAGAAAGTGCCGGCAGCTCAGCGCTACAGCATCTGCGCATGGGGTCAGACTGACAGCCCAGCGGGAAGTGGCTGGAGAGCAGGTATGCCTATCGGTATATGGGATGCCAACTACAACCGCAAACATGCTTACGCAGGTTTCGCAGACGGATTGGCAGGCAAGGAATATACTGCCGGAGAATAATGATGACAGAACACAACATAACGACATATAACGTGTTTTGCAAGTATTTATAAGTTTTCTATAGATGAAGTTAATAACTAAATCTTTTCTTATTGTTCTGCTTCTATTGATGCCAAAGGCGTCAATAGCGGCAGAACGCTTTATTTCCTTCGTAGGCGGAAAGGTGGATATCTCACGCCCTGTGATTTATGTAGCTCAGAATGACTACGAGGGAGTGCGTATGGCGGCTGAGAATCTCGCTGCCGATTTTAAAAGAGTTACAGGCGTAAAGCCTACGTTTACCGACGATATTAGCAAGGCTACAATCGTTGTCCGTACGGCTAAGGATAAATCACTGAAAAATGCCAATGAGAAATATTTGCTTCGCGTGACGGATAGTAAGATTACTATTGACGGCAGCGACAAGCGTGGCTCTATATATGGTATATATGAGCTGAGCCGCCAGATAGGTGTTTCGCCTTGGTATTATTGGGCAGATGTTCCTACAGCGCATCACGACAAGGTGTATGCTTTGGCTGGAACATATACGGATGGTGAGCCAGCTGTGAAATATCGTGGTATTTTCCTCAACGACGAATGGCCGTCGTTGGGAAGATGGGCAAGCGAGAAATGCGGAGGCTTCAACAGCAAGTTTTATGGCAAGCTGTTTGAGCTTGTTCTTCGTCTGAAAGGTAATTTCATGTGGTCTGCTATGTGGGCAAGCGCTTTCTATGACGATGACGCTCAGAATGGCGTGCTTGCCGATAAGATGGGTATCGTGATGGGCACTTCTCATCATGAGCCGATGGCTCTTGCGCAGCAAGACTGGAAACGTCGTGGCAAGGGCGAGTGGAACTATCGCACCAATGGCGCAAATTTGCGTTCTTTTTGGCGTACAGGTATGGAGCGTGCCAAGAATTGGGAAACGGTAGTGACAGTAGGTATGCGTGGCGATGGTGACGAGGCGATGGAGTCGGGCACGAATATTCCGTTGCTTGAAAACATTGTGAAAGATCAGCGCAGCATTATTGCCGACGTAACTGGAAAGAAAGCGGAGAAGACCCCACAGGTGTGGGCATTATATAAAGAGGTGCAGGATTATTACGATCAGGGCATGAGAGTGCCTGATGATGTTACCCTTCTGTTGTGTGACGACAACTGGGGAAACGTGCGCAAACTTCCTGACCTTCGTGCGAAGAAGAGAAGCGGTGGCTATGGCATGTATTATCATGTAGATTATGTGGGTGCTCCACGTAACTCAAAATGGATAAACATCAACAACCTCTCTCGTATGTGGGAGCAGCTGAGCCTCACTTATGAATATGGCGTGCGCAATCTTTGGATTCTCAATGTGGGCGATTTCAAGCCAATGGAGTATCCTATTAACTTCTGGTTTGACATGGCATGGAATCCACGCCAGTTTAAGGCCGACAATCTTGCCGACTATTCACAGCAGTTCTGCGCCGGAATCTTCGGTGAGAAGTTCGCTGCCGAGACAAGTCGCCTCATTGAGGGATATTCATGGATGAACCGTCGTATCATTCCAGAGCAGCTCGACGCTGATAAGTTCTCATTCAATTATGATGAATGGCAGAGGGTGAAAGCCGATTATGACGCTCTTTGCGTAGACGCTCACACTCTGCGCCTACAGCTTCCTAAGGATTTGCTCGACGCCTATGATCAGCTTGTGCTTTATCCTGTAAGTGCCAGTGCTAATCTTTATGATATGTATTATGCTCAGGCAATGAACAAGAAGTTGGCTAAGGAGAATAATCCTGAGGCAAACAAATATGCCGACATCGTGGATAAATGTTTCGTTCGCGACAGCATTCTGACCGATTATTATAATCATCATATCGCAGGCGGCAAATGGAATCATCTGATGGATCAGACTCATATCGGCTACACTATATGGCAGGAGCCTGACAAGAATATCAAGCCGGCTACGGTGCGCATTGCTGCCGATAAGAAATTGCAGTTTGCAGAAAAGGACGGCGTGGTAAGCATTGAGGCTGCTCACTTCTCTTCAAAAGAGAATGGTAATATTTCTTGGGTGGAGATTCCTCGCTTCGGCAAGACATTGTCGGGCATGACTACATGGCAGCAGACTGTTACACCAGAAAAGGCAAGTCTTACATACGAGTTTGAGACCACTACCGACTGCGACAACGCAGAAGTATGGCTTTATCTCGCTCCAACTCTCAACTTTAATCAGAACCGTGGTTTGTGCTATGCAGTTAGCGTAGATGGTGGCAAGGAGCAGATAGTAAACTTTAATGGTCATTATCGTGGCGAGCTCGGACAGTGGCAGGCAGATCCTGTGATTAAGAGCAAAACTCTTTGCGGCATGAAGGCTGGTCGCCACATATTGCGCTTCCGCCCGCTCGACGCAGCGATTGTATTAGAGAAAGTAATAATTAATCTTGGAGGACTTAAAAAGAGTTATCTCGGTCCTACAGAAACACTTAAACAATAATAGTAATTTAAAGTTATGACAAAAGAGTATTTTCCTCAGATTGGTAAGATTCCATTCGAGGGTACGGAAAGCAAGAACGTAATGGCATTCCACTACTACGACGCAGAGCGCGTGGTAATGGGCAAGAAGATGAAAGACTGGTTG
>JAIKZG010000022.1 GCA_024682415.1 Prevotella sp. | reverse complement strand
AAATGGGTAGTGCTCGACTTGATGGGCTTTAATGCCGACCACAAGCAGGCTATCATTCTCTCTAACGAATGCAGCCCTATTCAAAACAACATTTTCCTCGTAAGTATCGAAAGTGGCAAACGCGCCTGCGTGGATACAGGCGACGGATGCCATGCCAACACTTACGACGACGGCGGACACCACACTGCTGCCCTGTCGCCAAGCGGACGCTGGATAATTGATAATTACACCACTCCTACCGTGCCGAGAAACATCAACATAATAAGCACGGCAACGGCAAAGAATGTGCGCTATTTCACAGCTGCCGACCCTTGGAAAGGCTACAACGTGCCTGAATATTCTTGCGGAACGATAAAGGCAGCCGACGGCACTACCGACTTGTATTACAGAATGGTGAAGCCTACCAATTTCGACCCAAAGAAGAAATACAAGACGATAGTTTATGTATATGGCGGCCCTGGCGTGCGCAATGTGGAAGCACGCTGGCATTACTGGAGTCGCGGATGGGAAACGTATATGGCGCAAAACGATTATCTGCTTTTCATTCTCGACAACAGAGGCTCTTGCGACAGAGGACGCGCCTTTGAGCAGGCCACATTCCATCATCTCGGCATTGAGGAAATGAAAGACCAGATGAATGGCGTGGAATATCTCAAGAGCCTGCCTTATGTAGACTCTACGAAGATTGGCGTGCATGGCTGGAGCTTCGGTGGATTTATGACCACCAACCTTATCTGCTCACATCCCGACGTATTCAAAGTGGCAGTAGCTGGAGGCCCTGTGGTAGACTGGAAATGGTATGAAGTGATGTATGGCGAACGCTATATGGGCACTCCACAAAACAACGCTAAAGGATATGCCGAGAGCAGCTTGCTGCCTAAAGCGAAGAATCTGAAAGGCAAATTGCAGATAATAATCGGAATGAACGACCCAGTGGTAGTGCCACAGCACGCGCTTTCTTTCATCAAGGAATGTATCGCGAGCGGCACTCAGCCCGACTTCTTCGTTTATCCTGGAGAGCCACACAATATGCGCGGCCATCAGAGCACACACCTGCATGAGCGCATATCACAATATTTCTTTGATTATCTGAAATAATACAACATATACTATAAAACAGAGAAGGAATGAAAATTCTACTATTAGGTAGCGGCGGAAGAGAACATGCCCTCGCGTGGAAAATTGCCCAGAGCAAGAGAGTAAGCAAGCTGTTTATTGCCCCAGGCAATGCTGGAACGGCAGGAGTCGGAGAAAACGTAGACATCAAGGCAGACGACTTTGAGGCGTTGAAAGACTTCGTGGTAAAGAATGAAATAAGCATGGTGGTGGTAGGCCCTGAAGACCCATTGGTAAAAGGTATCTACGACGACTTCAAAAGCGATGAGCGCACAAAGAATGTGCCTGTTATCGGCCCGTCAAAGGCAGGTGCCGTGCTCGAAGGAAGCAAAGACTTTGCCAAAGGTTTCATGATGCGCCACAATATCCCTACTGCCAAATATCAGACTTTCAACGGCACCAACATTGAGGAAGGACTGAAATTCCTCGAAACACTGAAAGCTCCTTATGTGCTGAAAGCCGACGGATTGTGCGCCGGAAAGGGTGTGCTTATCATCAATGATTTGGAAGAAGCCAAGCGCGAGTTTAAGAATATGCTCGGTGGAATGTTTGGCAATGCTTCGGCTACCGTGGTAATAGAGGAATTCCTCAGCGGAATAGAATGCTCAGTATTCGTTCTCACCGATGGCAAGAACTACAAGATTTTGCCGGAAGCCAAAGACTATAAGCGCATAGGCGAACACGACACAGGCCTTAACACAGGCGGTATGGGCAGCGTAACTCCTGTGCCTTTCGCTACAAAGGAATGGATGAAAAAGGTGGACGACCGCATCATCCGCCCTACAGTAGAAGGCCTGGCAGAAGAGAACATAGAATACAAGGGATTCATTTTCTTCGGTCTTATCAATGTGGATGGTGAGCCAATGGTGATAGAATACAACTGCCGTATGGGCGACCCTGAAACAGAGAGCGTAATGCTAAGACTGAAAAGCGACATCGTAGACTTGTTTGAAGGCGTGGCAAATGGCGACCTCGACAAGCGCGGCATTGAGTTCGACGAAAGAAGCGCTGTCTGCGTAATGCTCGTAAGCGGTGGCTACCCTGAGAAATATGTTAAGGGCTACCCTATCTCAGGCATCGACAAGGTGGAAGGCTCTGTTGTGTTCCATGCCGGCACAGCGTTTAAAGATGGCGATGTGGTCACCAACGGCGGACGCGTAATCGCTGTTTCTTCTTACGGCAAAGACAAGGAAGAAGCTTTGCAGAAGAGCTTCACCGAGGCAAGCAAGATAGAATTCAAAGACAAATATTTCCGCAGAGATATTGGTCAGGACTTATAAAAAAATGAAATAAAGTATATATAAAAGGTAAGAGGATATATAAAAACCTCTTACCTTTGTAAAAAGAATATATATAAGAAATACAAAAGTGCAGAGAAAAAGAACACAAAACAGAGTTTCGGAAAGCCGAATAGCACTTCCCTTAACGGGCTTATATGCCATAGGCGTGTGCCTGGCAAGCGGATTATCTCATGGTGAGCAGTTGATATCAATCGCTCTGCTCATGATGTCGGCTATGCTTATAGCGTGGCTCAACAATGCCAATGCGCTGATACGAATTTATAGCCGCATGGTTTCATGCGCGTTTCTTCTCCTTTCCACAATGGCAATATTCTTGGTTCCATCGTGGCAGGGCGAACTTGCAGGAGCATTGACGATACTTTCGCTTATATTCCTGTTTAACGCTTATCAGGACAAACGAGCTTCGGGACTGATATTCTATAGCTTTGCCGCACTAAGCACGGCGAGCATATTCTTCGTGCAGATTTTGTATTTCGTGCCTTTGCTGTGGATTCTCCTCATGATGAATCTCATGGCAATGACATTCAGGCATTTCATTGCCTCAATTCTCGGCATACTCGCGCCATATTGGTTTATCGGCGGATATTATGCCTATTTAGGCGGAGCGGAGATGCTGGTAGAGCATTTTATTCCTTTAATAGAATTTAGCAACACATTTGATTATCAAGGCATTACCGACCAGCAGATAATTACATTTGCTTTCGTGGTATTGCTCAGCATAACAGGCGCGGTGCATTTCATAAGAACGAGCTACAAGGACAAGATAAGAGTGAGAATGCTTTTCGATTTCTTTATCGTGATGAGCATTGCCACAACGGCGTTCATAGTAATCGAGCCACAGCATTTCGACTATCTATTGAGAATGCTCATAATTTTCACGTCGCCGCTTATCGGTCACTTCATATCGCTCACAAATACGAAAGTAACCAACATAGCATTCTATGCTATCATAATAATAACATTAGCAATAACGGTTTTCAACATTTTCTTCACCCCAACAGTTATATTCTAACAGCAAAGATTAAGAATGGACGTAATCAACGCTCTACTTATAGACTATGGATATTGGGGTATGCTTATAGCTGCGTTTCTGGCTGGAAGTTTCTTCCCCTTTAGCAGCGAAGTAATAATGATTTCACTCTCGGCATCGGGACTTCATTCCTGGCCGCTGATAATCTACGGCACGATAGGCAATGTGCTTGGCTCTCTCTTCAACTACGCATTGGGAAGAATGGGCAAAATAGAATGGATAGAGCGATTCATGCACATAAAGAAATCACAGCTCGACCGCGCACAGAGGTTTGTGGCAGGAAGAGGCTCATGGGTTTCTCTTTTCACTTTTCTGCCTGCCATCGGCACAGCCATCGCGATAGTGTTGGGACTTATGAGGGCTAATCTGCCTATCACTCTTTTAGGAATGACTACGGGCAAATTCATCAGATATGTGATTTTGATTTACGGCTTCGACTTTATATTCAGTTTATAATGAAAAAGTATTTTTTATTCTTCTTTCTATCATTAGTTTTGGTATCTTGCGGTGGCGGCAACAAAAGCGTGAGCAATAAGCGCATAATAACCGTTACCATAGAGCCTTTAAGATATTTCACGGAACAGATTGCAGGCGACAAATTTGATGTCGTGGCGATGGTGCCCAAGGGCAGCAATCCCGAAACTTACGAGCCTACCGCCAAGCAGATGGTAGACCTTTCTGAGAGCGATCTATATATAAAGGTGGGCAACATCGGATTTGAACGCACATGGATGAAAAGGCTTCAGGCCAACGCTCCCCACGCAATAGTGATTGACTCGTCGGAAGGCATTGACTACATTATTGGGCGACACAAAGCCAAAGACCCTCATACATGGATGAGCACCACAAACGCAAGCATAATAGCTAACAACATATACAAGATACTGGCGGAAGTGGACAACAAAGACAGCATATTCTTCAAGCAGAATCTAAAGAATCTGCTCACCAAGATACAGGATATAGACACGCGCATTCGCGAAAACCTTACTAAGGATAAGAGCAACGCGTTTCTCGTGTATCACCCCACTCTTTCTTATTTCGCCCGCGACTATGGGCTGAAGCAGATAACGATAGAGGAAGAAGGACGAGAGCCAAGCCCTGCCTCACTGGAAAAGGTGATTAGCATTGCGAGGGCTGACAACGTGAAGACAATATTCACTCAAAAAGAATTCTCCGACAGCAACATAAAACTTGTGAAAGAAAGCCTCAACAGCGAAACAGTGGAGATAAATCCGCTAAGCTATCACTGGGATAAGGAAATGCTGAAAGTGGCAGAGAAATTAAGATAGGAAAACAAACTTACAAGCAAAGGAGATATGGAAAATAACACACGCCGACAGATAATAAAGATAGAAAACATAAATGCCGGATATGAGAATAAGATAGCGATAGAAAACGCTACTCTTACCATATATAAGCATGATTTTCTCGGAGTGATAGGCCCTAACGGAGGAGGAAAGACCACTTTGATGAAAGTGCTGCTCGGACTGCTTAATCCGCAGAGCGGCACTATCACCTATTATAAAGACGGCAAGGAAACAGACAAGATTACTATGGGCTATCTGCCGCAATACAGCAAGATAGACCGTGATTTTCCTATCTCCGTATATGAAGTAGTATTGTCGGGACTGAGCAACAAGAAGCCATTCCTGCGCCCTTTCACAAAAGAGCAGAAACAGCATGTGGCCGACACAATAAACTATATGCAGCTTAGCGACATTGTGGAGAAGCCTATCGGGGCGTTGAGCGGCGGACAGCTACAAAGAGTGCTCCTCGCGAGAGCTATCGTTTCTGATCCCGAAGTGTTGGTGCTCGACGAGCCAAACACATATATCGACCAGAGATACCAGGAGCAGATGTATGAAATGCTCAACGAAATAAACAAACATTGCGCGATAATACTCGTGAGCCACGACATAGGCACCATTCTTCAAAACGTGAAAGACGTGGCGTGCGTAAACAAGACATTGCATTATCATCCTAACACGGAAGTGCCTGAACACGAAATCAATCATATTTTCGGCTGCCCTATAGAATTATTAGGCCACGGAGATATGCCTCACCGTATTCTTAAAAAGCACGCGGAATAAGTAAAAACGTTTTAATTTATTTTGCTTTGTCTGCGATTTAATATATCTTTGTACGGATATACGTTTAAATAACTGAAAATAAATACACTGAAATAATAATATTAAATGAAAAAGTACAAGTTGGTGGACAATGTGCTGGGATGGCTTGCCTTCCTTATTGCAGCATTCGTTTATTGCTCCACAATTGAGCCGACAGCCTCTTTCTGGGACTGTCCTGAATTTATTACAACAGGTTACAAATTGGAAATAGGCCATCCGCCTGGAGCGCCATTCTTCATGCTCACAGCCAATTTGTTCTCACAATTCGCAAGTGATCCATCTCAGGTAGCACGCATGGTAAACACCATGAGCGCACTGTTAAGCGCGACTACCATCTTGTTCCTGTTCTGGACTATCACCCATTTGGCACGCAAATTAGTGGTAAACAACTGGGGAGAGCTTTCTCTCGGCAAGTTTATTGCCATTGAGGGTTCAGGTCTTGTTGGAGCATTGATTTACACATTCAGCGACACATTCTGGTTCTCAGCCGTAGAGGGCGAGGTTTACGCCTACTCTTCTGCGTTCACCGCTATTGTATTCTGGCTGATACTGAAATGGGAAGACCATGCCGACGAGCCTCACTCTGACCGCTGGCTTATTCTCATTTGCTATATGACCGGTCTGAGCATCGGCGTTCACCTGCTCAACCTGCTTTGTATTCCTGCCATCGTGTTGGTATATGTATATCGCAAATGGCCAAATATCGAGCTTAAAGGCTCATTGTTGGCATTGTGCGTTTCGTTTGCCATCGTTGCGGGCGTGCTCTATGGCGTAGTGCCTGGTATCGTCACCGTAGGCGGATGGTTTGAGCTTTTATTTGTAAACGTATTGGGATGTCCGTTCAATACAGGCGAGATTATTTATATCATTCTTTTGATAGCGTCTGTTATATGGGCTATCTACGAAAGCTATAAGGGCGAAAACAAGAAGCGCAGCAACATCGCGTTTATGCTTGGCGTTGCCATGCTCGGCATACCATTCTATGGATATGGATGGAGTGCCGTTGTAATCGGTATCGTTGTGCTGGCTATACTTTGGCTCGTGCTCAACAAAGATTTCGTTACAGCAGAGAAGAAGCGCGTGGCAATGGTTAGCTATCGCGTAAAAAACACTATCATGCTTTGCCTGCTTATGCTTATGATAGGCTATTCAAGCTATGCGTTGATAGTAATCCGCTCTACTGCCAACCCTCCTATGGATCAGAACTCTCCAGAGGACATCTTCACCCTCGGTTCTTACCTTAGCCGTGACCAGTATGGCGACCGCCCGTTGCTCTACGGACAGGCTTACACTTCACAGGTGAAGTTGAAGGTAGACGGACAATATTGCCGCCCTGTCACAAATGAGGGCGCGCCTATCTATCAGCGCGAGGAGAAAGCAAGCAAGGACGAGAAAGACCAGTATTGCATAGTAAGTCATAAGACAAAGTATGAATACGCTCAAAATATGCTGTTCCCACGTATGCACGACTCTTCAAAGGCATCTGCCTACGAGAGCTGGATGGGAGGAGTAGACGGAAAAGAAGTAAGCTACGACCGCTGTGGTGAGTCAATCATGGTGAAAGTGCCTACACAGATGGAAAACATCCGTTTCTTCCTTTCTTATCAGTGTAACTTCATGTATTGGCGTTACTTCATGTGGAACTTCGCAGGCCGCCAAAACGACATTCAGGGCAACGGCGAAGCAGAGCATGGCAACTGGATTACAGGAATTGCCCCACTCGACAATCTCCGCCTGGGCGACCAGAGCAAACTTCCTGACGAGCTGAAAGAAAACAAGGGACACAATGTTTACTATTGTCTTCCTCTCCTGCTTGGTCTTATCGGTCTGTTCTGGCAGGCATGGTATGGCAAGAAAGGCATTCGCCAGTTCTGGGTAGTATTCTTCCTGTTCTTCATGACAGGTTTGGCTATCGTCGTTTACCTTAACCAAAGCCCTATGCAGCCTCGTGAGCGTGATTACGCTTATGCCGGCTCATTCTATGCTTACGCTATATGGTGTGGTCTTGGAGTTTTGGCTATCGTGGATTTGGCAAAGCGTTATCTCAAGCTCAACGAGACAGTAATCGCTGCTGTCGCCTCTGTGCTCTGCTTGTTTGTTCCAATACAAATGGCATCACAAAACTGGGACGACCACGACCGCTCTGATCGCTATATGTGCCGTGACTTCGGAAAGAACTATCTCATGTCATTGCAGGATAAGGGCAACCCTGTTATCTTCACTAACGGCGACAACGACACATTCCCTCTCTGGTATGACCAGGAAGTAGAAGGAGTGCGCACCGACGCTCGTGTATGCAACTTGAGCTATATTCAGACCGACTGGTATATCGACCAGATGAAGCGTCCTGCTTATAACTCTCCGTCATTGCCTATAACATGGGATCGTCTTGACTTCTGCTCAGGCACTAACGAATATGTAGAAGTGCGCCCTGAGGCAAAAGAGCAGTTGATGGAATTCTACAAGTCTGACCCACAAGCTGCGAAAGCACAGTTTGGCGACAATCCATTCGAGCTTAAGAACATTCTGAAATATTGGGTTCGCTCAAAGAATGCCGAAAATCATTTCATCCCTACCGACACTGTTTATGTCACCATCGACAAAGAAGCAGTAAAGAAGAGCGGAATGCTCATGGCAAGCGACTCTATTCCAGACAAGATGACTATCTCACTTGCAGGAAAGAACGCTCTCTATAAAGGCGACCTCATGCTCCTTGAGCTTATCGCTCAGAGCAACTGGACTCGCCCACTCTACATAGCGACTTCTGTAGGCGAAGAGAACTACATCAACATCAGTGACAACTTCGTAAAGGAAGGTTTGGTATATCGCATCACTCCATTCACTACAAACAAGAATGGAGCTAAGAACTTCGATACGGAGCGTACTTACAACAATGTGATGAATAGATTCTGCTATGGCGGTCTATCAAAGCCGGGTCTATACATTGATCCTACCATAATGAGAATGTGCTGGACACATCGTCATCTCTTCGCGGAGTTGGCTCTTAACCTCATTGCGGAAAATAAGTTCGACAAGGCAAAGAAAGTGTTGGCCAAGCATGAGAAAGAAATTCCAAGCTACAACGTGCCTCTGACATTCATCAGCGGTGCTGCCGATATTGCTAAAGCCTATGCCCTGCTTGGCATGAAGGCAAAGGCCAAGCAGTATCTTGACGCAATTTGGAAGAATTCTACTCAATATGCTTCATGGTATATTGCCATGCCTTATGATCAGTTCAACATGAACATGACGGAATGCTTGAAAGAACTGTATATTATGCAGCAATGTCTGCCTATATATCAGATGCTTAGCAACGCGGAATTCGCTAAGCATAAGCAGCAGACTAACAACTTCATGATGATGTATCAAGGCAAGGGAGGAACATTCCCTCAGCAGCAGTAATAATTAAATAATAGAAGGTGTGTCGAAATAGCAGGAGGCACGAAAGCCTCACTATTTGGGCACACCTTTTTTAATAGTATATTATATGTTTATTGAGCAACCGGCGAAATTTCTGCGTTGGCTATATCCACGAGCACTGTGGAGAATGGACAAACATGAGCACTCTGTATATCTAACTTTTGACGACGGCCCTATTCCGGAGTCTACCCCATTCATTCTCAAAACATTGGAGGAATATGGCGTGAAAGCTACATTCTTCATGGTAGGCGAAAACGTGAAGCGCTATCCCGAATTGTATCAGCAGATTATCAACGCAGGCCATCAGGTGGGCAATCATACATATAACCATATAGGCTCTCTGCGCCACTCTATTCGCAAATACAGCTACAACACAGAGAAAGCCAACACCCTGATTCACTCTCACCTGTTTCGCCCTCCACACGGATGGATGAAGCTAAGCCAATACGCATGGCTCGGAAGAAAATTCAAGATTGTGATGTGGGATCTTGTAACGCGCGATTATTCCAAGTGGATGACCGCTGAAGACGTGTTGAAGAATGTGAAACGCTATGCGCGCAACGGCTCTATCATAACATTCCACGACTCACTAAAAAGCATTAAGAAACTGCACTACGCCCTTCCAGAATCACTAAAATGGCTGAAAGAGCAAGGATATGAGTTTAAGACTTTCGACTGACAACTACTTAACTCAACATATAGCATACAGAGAAATATAGCTGCGCCACGAGAATATACAGAAACAACAGATGGGATGACTGCTCTATACCGACAATAAGCGAACGGAATATATCTGCTACATCATCATATCTGCCACTTAACGAACCATAAGAAACAGATATGAAACAAACACAGAAAGCTATATAAGGCACCAGACATCTTGAAAAACTACTACTTGGAAACAATTCTCCCATAGCATTTAAGAGCAAAGCATGAGGAGCTACGGAAAGCAATAACAGCACTATTACGAAAACACAGATTTCAGCTATTACGACACGCAAGGCGAAAGTACGGCGAGAGGCGTTGCCATCCTTTGTAAACACGGATATCAATCCGCTATATCGCAATGCCCCATAAGCAATGGACAGCAGCAAAAGCCACACGAGCAGGGGCGAAGATATGTTGTCCACAAAAGACCCCATAAACCATTTTATCCCCTGCGCGCTGAGCAATGAGCGCACCATTGTAACGCCAGCTGCATTCAATATCCATGATAGCAATATGGCTGAGAGCTGACACAACAGCAGCGATAAAGCCACATAGCCTAACACCTTTTCATTCTTACGTCTATTCATCAGCATGAAGATTATCTATATCCAATACACCTAATTCAAAAGCACGGGTAACGAGGCGCGTAGCATTTACGCCTATATTGCCGTTGCCGTCGGGGAAGAATCTCTTAGCCAATTCATTCTGACGCTTCTCCAAACTTTTCACGCCAAACGGCATTCCACGCAGCTGCGAAATCTGATCCTTGGTATATCCTAACGCGAGATGGCGCAGAAAACGCTCATCATATTCATCAATCTCATAATCCACCAACGACTCGTCACGCATTATCTGCTTGCCTACAGTGCGCTTAAATCGGCTTACGATTTTCTCTAATATAGGCTGATTAAAGACAAGTCGCTTGCCACTCATCACGCTTGCCACATCGCTGCGAGTAAGCATTTCGCCACTCTTCAATATTATGCCGTCGCAACCTGCGTCGAGCACATCCACCCACAGCTTCTCATTTAATATCTCGCCCGTAAAAATAAGCACCTTACATTCCGGATGACTTTCCTTTGCGGCTCTGCATATCTCCACGCCTATAGTGGTGCTTCCGCCAAGCCCCAAATCGAGCAGAATAAGATCGGGCCAACAGTTTTTCACTATCTGCCAAAACGCCTTTTCGCTGTCTGCCGTGCCTATTATTTCAGCTTCAGGAATATCCTTCTGAAATATGCTTTCAGTGCCTTTCAGTTCCAATGGCACATCCTCTACTATTATTACTTTAAAGTTTTCCATATTCTGTTATTTGCCGGTATATCAATTTTTATTATCGTTCCATTTATAATGTTATCAGAAGCACTGTCAATGAGCACGCCCTCCACGCATTCCTCAGCCTCTATGCCCGAAGCGCGCGAATTGGTTTTCTCGCCAAGCTCTCTGATTATCTGTCTACACACATAGAAATCCTTATGAATGGTAAAAGGGTTGAATAAATCAGCCAGCTGCCCATCATCAAGCTTAAGTCCGCCAAGCAATATTCTTAGATGAACGTATTTATCCGCATTATGAACATAATCTGCGCTTACTTCATCAAAATCAAAGTATTGCCATTTGCCTTTTCTATACAAATATAAATCATCGCAATGTCGCTCCAACAAGGTGAACATATACCTTATTGAAATATCACCTATCATGTTGCCCTTTACTGCATCATTCGCCTGCGACAGCAACACTGAGTATAAATCCTTATAATATCCTATCAAATCGTTTATCTCGCCTATGTTCTCCGCATTCTTGTCCTCGCTCTCGCATAAATTCAATATGCGCGAAGGATAATACATTGTTTCATGCTTCAGCGATGAGAAGCAGTTATCAAGAATGCTGTTGGCAACATACAGCCTATCGCTGTCATATTTTATACGGCTCAGCTCGTCGCTTGCCAACTCTCTGTTCATTGCAATCTGCTCATTTCTACGAATATCCTCATTGAGCGCGTCCTCTATCTGGCGCACCACGGTATTGAGCTTCTCATATTCCTCGCCCTCACGATACTTTCCGCCTTTCCAAATCGTGTCAATCTTCCGTAGCTTCACTTCGGGCGCGATACTCTCTGATAGCACCTCATTTATCGACATTATTCTGTCTATACACGAGCGATATAATAGTACCTTTCGATAATACAATATATAATAAGCCGGAACGAGGGCAAGCAAAAGCAACAGGAGAATTACGATAGAAACATTCTTATTCGTCTTCTGCCTTTGCATCGCCCTTACATAAGACTCAAGATTTCTATCGGCACTCATTCTGCGAAACAGCTTTGTATAAATAGAGTTGCTATGATTATAAACATCCCATTTATGCAAAGCCAAGGCAGCCACCGCCCTTTCGTTATGAGCGGAAAGTATTATCACAGAGTCTACATTCGCCACACTCCTTGCCACCATAAGACAGCTGTCGGCATAAGCCAACGCATCGGCATATTTACCATCTACATTACTTTCATAAGCCTTGTCGGCAAAATATTCTGCCTTAATTTTAAGATTTTGCTGTGAAGCATTATGCTTTGCAGAAACATTCAGCGAAGCCAATGACACAAGCAGCGCCATTACTAATCTGATGACGCCTTTCGGCAAACGAAATGATATCTTTGTTCCTACATCCTTTTTGCTCTCTACATCTATTCGGCATACATTAAATATATGGCTCAGCTTGCGATACTTATTAATTATACCCTGACAATTAAGCAGTCCGAAGCCGTAACCATGTCCGCTTCCGTTGTTTGCCGAAGAAGAATTAAGACTACGCGTCGCGCTGAACAATGAAGCCACCTGCTCTTCATCCATTCCCGCTCCGTTGTCTTCTACATTTATCTCAACATAGCTGTCTGTTTCCACGGAATAAACAGAAATTGCTCCGCCATCTTTCGTAAACTTTCGGGCATTGTCCACCAATGTGTTTACCATAAACAATGTCAAAGCCTTATCGCCTTTCACCACGGCTTCTGTTGCCTTAACATCGAGAGCTATTCCACGACGCGCGAAAGAGAGCTGCCCTTTCTTTATAATCTCAAACACATCGGCAAGAGCGAAGCTCACGATATGCAAATCTATCATTCCTCGCTTCATCTCTATCCACGAAGTGAGCACAGCGTTCATCCTGTCGATTTCCGCCGACAGCTCAATTATGTATTTTCTGCTCTCGCCTATTTCCTTTTCATCGCTATTGCCTTTTGCCAATCGTTCAGTGATATATTTGCTTGTCAGCACCATGCGGTCTATCAATGGCAGAATGCTGTTGGCAAGCGAAATCTTTGCCCTCTGCTCTATTCCTCTCTGCCTGTTTATAGAGAGTTCATTCAGTGCTGCCGTGTTCTGCTCACGAAGCATTTCTATATCATCATCAATACTTCTAAACTCCCTCTCACGCTCCGCACGCCAGTCTTCAAGCGGTTTCAACAAAGATTTCAATGAGAACTTGCTTTCTCTTCGTCTTCTCATTCTGTCAAAGGCAAACAGCAAAATAGTCACAAGCGCAATCATCACCACCACGCTTGCTATCATCACATTTAGAATACGCGTATTGTCTGCCAACTGCTCCGCACGCGCCTCCAGCTGTCGGTCTTGGCGAGTCTGCTCCTGCATATCCAAATAGATATTTCTGTTGTAATCGCTCTTTGGCTTATCGTTAAGGGCAGAATACACCAACGACATTCTCTCACGAATAGAAGCCACAAGATCGGGCGCACGATTTATCACCTTGTTTCTCAATGCCTCCTTCAGGCAGATTATAGCCGACTGATTATCACCTATATACCAATAACATTCGCCCAACGTGCGATAAGCACCGGCTATCTGATAAACATCGCCATAATCCTTAAACTCCCTAAGCGCGCGCAGCGCCATATTTCCTGCCAACAGACTGTCTGGCATATTATCAGAATTGAGGAATACGAAAGCCGGAGAATTGTCATGAATTAATCTAACTCTCGCGCTGCTTTCCTGAATATGCTCGCTCAATGCCTGCAAAGAATTAGCCTGCCAATAAATATAGTCGCCATGCAATGACATAATATATACACGAAGCAGATAGTCGAATTCCGTCTGCGCTATTCCCGATGTTGATTTTTCTGTGATAATTCCGCCTGCTCCTATATTATAATAATAGTTTAAAAGCTGCGCCGTATCCTTCTCAATGTCATCTTCATCTACCGCTGCAAGACATTCGCGCGAAAGGCTGTCAAGCCCTACATAATAAAAATAGGTGGAAGCCACTATCGCCATCTCGCTTTTTGCATATATCAGCCGTTTATGCCAATGAGGATTAAGCTCCTCTTTATCCGTTTCAATAGCGGCAAGTCGTGCTTTGGCACGCTGCCAGTAAGAATAAAAGTTTTTATTCTCCGAGCGACGTTGGCAAAGGCGCATATACTGCACATCGCTCACGAGTAATTCTATTTGATTATCAGTAATTTGCGAAGCAGAATCGAGCAAGAGCGCAGCCTCGTCGTAATCCATTCTCGCAAGGCTTACGAAAGCCCTGTTGTTTAAAGCCTCTGCCCTACCTGCGCTATATCCGCCCAACGATAAAAATCCCTGTGAAGAAGCCAATGAATAGGCCTTGTCTGCATAATAAGAAGTACTGTCCAAACTGCGATAACGGGCATCGTAAGATTTCTCATTTATAGCATCAATCTTATCATGTATCTCGCCGTTATCACAAGAAACAAAAAACATAATCATCAAAACGAAGATTATGAAGATTCCGTCTGTGTGTTTAGATAATAAATTATACATACAATGCAAAATTAAACTTTTTGATGTAAAAAGCACAAAACGCATACTATTTTTTGATAAAAAAGAAAAATTGTGTGCGCACATAACACAAAATCCGAAAAAAATGCTAATTTTGCCAACACAATAATTATTTATCTATAAATGACTGAAAAAATACGCATTAAGGACATCGCCTTAAGAGCAGGTGTTTCCGTAGGAACAGTAGACAGAGTGCTCCATGAGCGCCCTAACGTGTCTAAGAAAGCTCTCGAAAGCGTGCAGAACGCTATTCGAGAAATGAACTATCAGCCAAATATGTATGCCAGCGCGTTAGCATACAACAGAAGTTATACCTTTTATCTCATAATACCTGAACACAGCAGCGAACCTTATTGGAGCGAAATCGAAGAAGGTATCGGGCGCGCGGTAGAAGCACGTCGCGACTTCCGTATCAATGTGAAGAAATTGTATTACAGCCGTCTGAGTGAAGACTCTTTCAAAGAGCAATACGAGGAATGCCTTAAGGCAGAACCGGCAGGCGTTATATTAGTGCCGGCAAGCCTTACCGCTACCCGCACATTCACCGAACAGCTTCACGATAGAGAAATTCCATTCATTCTGCTCGACTCTTATATGCCCGATTTGCAGCCATTGGCATTCTTCGGTCAGGATTCATTCAGCAGCGGTTATTTCGCTGCCAAGATGTTTATGCTTATCGCTTCGCGCGAAAAGGAAGTAATGCTTATGCGTCTTGTAGATGAGCACGGAAATTTGGTAAGTAAGCAGCAGATGAACCGTGAAGTAGGCTTCAGCCAATATATGCGCGAACATTTCCCTGAAGTCACGATTAGCAAGCTGGATTTGCACATTTCTGCAACACAAGAGCAGATTGACGACGCCCTCGAGGAATTCTTCACCACCCACCCCGATGTACACCATTGCATAACGGTAAACTCAAGAGCGCATCTTGTAGGAGAATATGCCTTGAGAAACAATCGCAAGGACATTCAGATTATGGGTTACGACATGGTGGGCAAGAATGTAGAATGTATCCGCAAGGGAAGCATTTCATTCCTTATTGCCCAGCACGCATTCCAGCAGGGTTACAGCAGCGTTGATACACTATTCAAATCAATAATTCTGAAAAAAAGAGTTGATGCGGTGAACTACATGCCTATTGAGCTTTTGAGCAAGGAGAATGTAGACTACTACCGCCGAACCCAACTTTAATCCACATAAATGACAAGCAGCAAGCGAGGGATAATAGCATTAAGTCCACTGATAGTATTTGTCGTGCTCTATTTAGCGACATCAATCATAGCTCACGACTTCTACAAAGTACCGATATCTGTAGCCTTCCTGTTCTCCACGATATACGCCATCGCGATTTACAAAGGTCGCCCTCTGAAAGCGCGTATAAACACATTCTCACGCGGAGCAGGCAATAGCAACATAATGCTCATGCTATGGATATTTGTATTGGCAGGAGCCTTTGCCAACTCTGCCAAGGTGATGGGCAGCATCGACGCTACGGTAAACATGGCGCTCTATGTTTTGCCAGGCAACATGGTAATGGCAGGTCTTTTTATCGCCGCTTGCTTTATAAGTCTTAGCATAGGAACAAGTGTGGGCACTGTTGTCGCGCTTGTTCCTATCGCTGCCGGGCTTGCCGGTTCTATAGGCATAAGCACAGCCGAGATGGCAGCCATAGTAGTAGGCGGAGCATTCTTCGGCGACAATCTTTCATTCATTTCTGATACCACCGTTGTGGCCACCACCACGCAGCATTGCCAGATGAGCGACAAATTCAGAGTAAACTCATTCCTCGTCTTGCCTGCCGCGATAATCATTTTCTTAGTCTACATATTTTTAGGAATAAACACCGCTTCCCCTCACGACATTCCCCCTATTAGCTATGGTAAGGTAATCCCCTACATCGTAGTGCTGATAACAGCCGTATGCGGAATGAGCGTCATGGCAGTGCTCACGTTGGGTTTACTTCTCACCGGGCTTATTGGCATTCTCTATGGTTCTTACGACCTCTTTGGATGGTTTTCCGCCATTGGCGACGGCATAATGAATATGGGCGAGCTGATAATCATCACCATGATGGCAGGCGGACTGCTTGAAATCATCAGGGAAAACGGCGGTATAGACTATCTCATAGAGCGCATAATGAAGCATGTGAAAAGCAAGCGAGGAGCAGAGCTTTCCATAGGCATGCTTGTTTCAATGGTTGATGTATGCACCGCCAACAACACCGTTGCCATTATTACCGTAGGAAGCATTGCCAAGCAGATAGGCGACAAATTCGGAGTAGATAACAGAAAAGCGGCAAGCATTCTCGACACATTCTCTTGCGTTTCGCAAGGACTTATCCCCTATGGCGCGCAGCTGCTTATGGCGGCAGGTCTTGCCAAGCTCAACCCTATTGAGATTATGCCGTTCCTATATTATCAATATGCCCTCGGCATAATAGCTCTCGCTGCCATCCTCTTCAGATATCCAAAGAGATATTCATAAAAAGGAGAAGCGCGCATACATATCTTAAACATATAATACTAAAAAAGGAGGAAAGATGGATATTATCACAAGAAACTTCTTTCGCCTGCTTTCGGCAGGAGCATTCGGAGAAATGGAACCACTTGAACCAATGTCTATTTTCAAGTGGAACAAACTCGCTAAGATGGTAAAAGCGCAAGACGTTGTTGTCTTTGCTTATAATGGCGTGAGAAGATACGCTGAGCAGATACCCTCCGCTTCCGATTTGTCCACGCTTACAGTAAGCGAGGAAGACACAAGGGCAGAAATCACAACCGAGCTTTCCAATTCCATCTTCAACAAGCGACTGAAAAAGATACGCGAAGCGGAGCACCATGCCATCGATACCTCCACGGAGACCTTGCATGTGCTTGACATCATAGTAGCCAATCAGAACAACATCCTCGACAAAGGACTTTCGCTCAACCTTGTGCTCCATCTCGGATCATTCCTTCGCAAGCAAGGCGACAAAGTAGACTTCATTAAATTGGATAAATGGCTTGCTAACACACATCTTGAAAGTTTTGCCGAGCTGATAGGCAACATCCTCATCTATGTGTTTAAGTTCTCACAGGAAGAGCTGCCTTTCGTCCACAGACTCATCCCCAATGCCTATGTCCTTACGATGAAATCCGTGAGCAAGACCACCCCGTTTGTCGCTGCCACATGGAATTTCAAGCAAAACAAGGCAGGAATGGTAAGTTCCAATTCCAGTGGCGTATGGCGAAGCATTAACCGCAACAAGTCGTTTGTGCCTTACGCCCCTGTTGAAACAGTCAGCAATTTCTTCAAAAATCTCACTCGCGGATTATCCGAGATTGATGAATAATAAAAGCGGTGCACAACTCTCACGAGCAGTGCACCGCAACTCAAGGAGGGGCAATCAGTTAAAAACTGAAAATGCTGATCGCCCATTGTAAAAACTACAAAGCCGCAAATGCAGTGCAGAAATGGGTTTGCAAGAATTACAAACACACAGCGTACCCTACGAAATAACATTGTAAAAAGTGAGAACCGCAAATGCAGTGCAGAAATGAGTTCGCAATAATTACAAAGGCGCAGCGTACCCTACGAAATGACATTGTAAAAAATGGGAAGCGCAAATGCAGTGCAGAAATGAGTTCGCAATAATTACAAACGCGCAGCGTACCCTACAAAATGACATTGTAAAAAATGGGAAGCGCAAAAAATATACGGATATTGAAACCAAGAGTGATTTGCAATATCCGTATAAGAAAATGAAGCTAAAGCAATATGCGCTTTAAGTTGCTACACCTTTAATAAATAAATATATATGTTTTAATCTGAAATTAGTCTTCGATGTCGTCATCATCCTCGTCGTCAACAGGAATATCGTCTACCGGCAACTGACGATTGATAACTGCATTGAATGATACAATGGTTTCACTACGGCTAAGGCCTAAAGGCTGAAGCTTGTCGTGAATGATGGTAAGCAGATGGTGGTTGTTGCGAGCGTAAATCTTAATAAACATATCGAAACCGCCCGTTGTGTAATGACATTCCACTACCTCTGGTATCTTGCGGAGTGCATCAACAACTTCGTCAAACTGCTCTGGGTTCTTAAGATACAAGCCGATATAAGCACATGTCTCATATCCTATCTTCTCAGGATCGAGAATAAATTCCGAACCCTTCAAAATGCCAAGACTTGTAAGTTTTTGTATTCTCTGATGGATAGCAGCTCCGCTCACATTGCAGGCGCGTGCCACTTCCAAAAAAGGAATACGGGCATCTCTGGCGATGAAGCCCAATATCTTTTTATCGAGTTTATCTAAGCTATGATGTGCCATTTTTATAATGAAGTTTTAATTTAACTGCAAAAGTAGCATAAAAATTTCAATTACACAACAAAATGAGCACAAAACCAACTAATCAGTCATTACATAAACAGGAAAAAGTTTATATTTGTAAGGTAATAAATTCTAAACAAGCAGAAAACACATGGAAAAGAGACAGACTTTACGCAAAATTATCAGCGCTGCGAAGATGATATACACGAAAAATATCATGGACGACGCGGCGGCACTCACCTATAGCACTCTGATGGCGATAGTGCCTATTCTCGCTGTGGCTTTTGAGATAGCGCGAAGCCTGAACATAGAGATATATTTGGAAAAATGGATAAGAAGCACGCTGAGGGCTCACCCCGAAGTGGCAAACTATATTTTTGATTTCGTAGCATCGTATCTGAATCACTACAACCGTGGGCTGTTTATCCTCATAGCTATTGCCCTCGCCCTATACACGGTGATAACATTGGAATTGCAGCTGGAGCAGATTTTCAACAAGATATGGCAGGTGGGTAAACACGACGACCGCAAGATAATCAGCTCGGTAACTTACAGTCTTGCGATATTCATAGTGATTCCGGCATTCGCGATAATCGCTGCGCTTGCCAACATTCTGCTTGCCACATTCGGAAGCTACGCACAGGATATATGGCTGTTGGGATGGGTAACGAAAGCAATGCTTTACCTTGCGCCGCTATTCCTTGTATGGCTCACATTTATAATGCTTTTCAAACTCATGCCGAGCATTCATATCAGCCTGCGCCACATCTGGGGGCCTGCGCTTATTGCTGCGATAGCTATGCAAGTGCTGCAATTCGTATATATTAACAGTCAGATTCTGCTGTCGAGCTACAATGCGATTTATGGTTCATTCGCATCGCTGCCACTATTCCTGCTGTGGATAAATCTTTCATGGAGTATCACTCTCGTGGCTGCAACATTCTGCTATGAGAACGCGCGATAAAGAAAATGATTATCAATCAATGATTTAGGTTACAAATAAAAAAGGAATAGACATATAAAATGCTATTCCCCTTTTTCTTTTGCTGAATAGTTTATAGTGAAACTGCCTGCTCTGCGCAAAGCCATTTTCACTTCATTTATTGTAGACATCGGCGTATGCTTATCAGCCTTAATAGAAACTACCATGCGTTTCTTGTCCTCAGGCGACATTCGCTTGCGCTCAGCGTCTATATAGTCTTCAATATCTGCTGGCGTGGCAAACTTATCATTAAGCTGAATAACCTGTTTGCCGACATTTCCACCTTGCTTGCTTATTGGCTCACCTATTATAATATAAGAGGTTGTTGTCTTCTTTGTGAGGCGAGTAAGCTCTGTGCCATGCGGTTCCTGGTATTTCACCTTCAAATCCACTTTACGCATGTGGGTGACAATCATAAAGAAGAACAACACTGTGAAAATAAGGTCGGGAAGCGAAGCCGTATTAAGTCCTGGTATCTCATGCTCTCTGCGTTTGAATAAGCTCATTCTCTACCTCCTTTCTCCGTTTCGGCTCTGTTCTGCGTATTAGCCGCCTTTGCGATGGAATCGGTCATATTATAAGTTTCAGCCACATGCTGCTTGCTCGCGTTCATAACAATCTCTTTCTGCTTAGGCTTAAGCATATCAAACGGATGGCGGAACTGCTTTATTGCCATAGCGTTGCGCACATCTCTGTAAGCACCTGTCATTTCATTCTGCACATGGAAATAAGCATCATATTCCGCCTTTGCATCGACATCAACAGAGATAAGATGTTTGCTCTTACGCTCCAAAACGAAATCGCGCACACGCTTGCGAAGTCGGCTCACGGCAAAGGGGCGATCGTTTACAAAGAGCTTACCATCGGCATCAATCCTCAACGACAGCAAATCAGACTTGTCTACCACCGTTTCCTCCAAAGTCTGACTTTTATCTATCGGAGGCAATTTGCGTCCCAATCCTTTATCCACGTCCATCGACGATGTAACGAGGAAAAAAATGAGAAGCATAAACGAAATATCAGCCGTAGAGGTGGTATTAAGCCCTGGAACACTATGTTTTTTATGGGTAAACATCATTGCCTGACACTTTTTCTGTAATAACGCGTAGCGCCGAAGATGGTAGCGCCGATAGCGATAACCAAAAGAATAATGGTAGTCCATATAAACATATCTGCCGTTTTGAGCCAGAAGATATCATTATATGGTTTGCCATTTATAAGCATTTCATCGGGCGAACCGAGAAGAAAAGTAACAGCAATCAATATCAATGTGAAGAACAACACGCCGTAAGTGATGCGCTTAACGGGGATATTATTGTCGTTGCTCTGCTCTGCTCCACCTTTCTTCACGCCACGCGCCAACGACCACACGGTAAGCGCAAGCGTTCCCACAGTGAGCAGAAACATAAGAGCCATTACCACATCTGTAAACAGCGGAGCGTTGAAACTTGGATCATCAATGAAAGGCGCGTTGAAGCCCACAAGATAGAAAAGGGCGAAAACAACGACTATCAATCCAAGCAACACATAGAAAATATGCTGCGACAGGCGTTCGGCAGAAAGATTCTTACTGAAAAATCCTTTCATCATTTTGCTAACGAAAATTATGTTGGATTATAAATTATTACTTTGCTTTTTTAGCATTCAGAATGCTGTCGAGAAGGGTTATCGCGCTCTCCTCCATCTGCGATGTGATATGATCTATCTTTGACAGAATGTAATTATAGAAAATCTGAAGGATAAGAGCCACGATGATACCGAAGATTGTGGTGATAAGGGCCACTTTCATACCTGCTGCCACAATCGTGGAATTGATGTCGCCTGCCATCTGTATCTGGTCGAAAGCCATAACCATACCTATCACTGTGCCCAAAAAGCCGAGCGAAGGAGCAATGGCTATGAAAAGAGTAATCCATGTGCAGCCCTTTTCAAGATTAGCCGCCTGCACAGTGCCATAAGAAGCCACGGAGCGCTCAATATCAGCGATGGAATCGTTGATGTGAGACAATCCCTGATAGCAGATAGAAGCTACAGGGCCGCGAGTGGTTTTGCATTGCTGCTTTGCGCCCTCTATATCGCCACCTGATATTTTAGTATCAAGTTCTGCCATAAATTTCTTAGCGTTGATTTCAGAAAGACTGAGATAAATAATGCGCTCAATGCAGAATGCCAAACCTATGACAAGCGCAAGAGCCACAAGCGACATAAAGCCGGCGTTACCCTCAATAAACTTCGTTTTCAACGACTTATGAATACCGGCATCTTCTTCCGGCATCATTTCCTCCATTGTCTCTTCCGCAACAGGTTGCTGAGCGTAAACATTGGCGCTGAAACCCAAACCGAACAACAGCACAAACGCAAGAGAGAAAAACAAAATTACCCTTTTCATCGTAATTCTTAAATATATGTATGAGTTGATTTTCGTGTTATATATAAACTTCAGAGAGTTTACATTAAATTCTTGATTTATATTGATTTAGCAACCACTCCTTTTGCTCTGCAATAGTCATATTGCTGTTATCGAGTTCTATTGCGTCGTCAGCACGACGAAGCGGAGAAACCTCACGATGAGTATCTATATAATCACGCTCTTCCACATTCTTCTTTATCGCATCATAATCGGCAGGCATTCCCTTAGCCTTCAACTCATCAAAACGACGCTGAGCGCGAATATCAGAAGAAGCGGTAACAAAAATTTTCAGTTCTGCGTCAGAGAATACGGTAGTGCCTATATCTCTGCCGTCCATTACTATTCCCTTTTCCTTGCCCATAAGCTGCTGTTGCTCAACAAGAGCCTTGCGCACGAATGGCAAAGCTGCGATTACGCTAACATGGCTGCTCACCTCAATAGTACGAATGTCGCGTTCCACAAGTTCTCCGTTAAGATAAGTATCAGGACGACCAGTTTCTTCATTCAGCTTGAAAGAGATGTTCACATTTGCCATTTGAGCTTCAAGCGCTGCTTCATCTACAGAGCCATCTTCAGCAAACATTCCCGCGCGAAGGGCATATAATGTGACAGAGCGATACATTGCGCCAGTGTCGATATAAATGTAACCTATCTCTTTAGCTAAATCCTTAGCCATCGTACTTTTACCACATGATGAAAAGCCATCAATTGCTATTATTATCTTTTTCATTATTATGTTTTGTTTCAGTGAGTTATATTCAAAGCGTAAAGTATATATTTATCATGGTTTTCTCGATAAAACCATAGATTTCATTATAATGCGTAAGCCAAATTCACTATCAGCGAATTGCTTGAAACATGGTATTTTCCATAAGCCATATTAAGTTTAAATCGTTCCAGATTAATACCACCTCCTATAGAGAAGCCTGCGCCATGACTGCTGAATTCATCGCCTTCAGCAATCTTCATTTCATCGCGTCGGCGGAAATTATATCCCGCGCCGAGCCAAATATTATCTGAGATATTGGCGTCAAGACCGAAAACAAGATGATCGCGAAATGTGTAATTCCAATGATTGAGGTCAATCAAGGTGAAATGCGCGCGAAAAGGAGTATTGGTAAGTTCCTTGCTCACACCGAGCTGCACATCTATAGGCATTTTCTCGTATTCATCGTCGTAGGCTTTAAGCTGTCCGCCAAGATTTTTCGCCACGAGAGAAGCCGACCAGCCACGGTCAGCGTCATAATAGTTAAGACCTAAATCCACGCCTACGGCTATCGAATTATAATCTCCGATATAAGAAGTGATAAATTTAGCGGAAATGCCTCCTGCCCATTTATCCGACAAAAGATAAGAGAAATAACCTGCCAAAGATATATCTTTAGCTGAGAACTCGCCGTGCTTCACATTATATTCATCATATTCCTTCATTTTTCCATAGTCGATGTATTGCGCCGAAACTGCCCACGAAGCTCTTTCCTTTACAATACGATTAAATGAAGCGCTCATCATGTTGCAGCCCGACATATAATTCATGTAATTAAGATTTATAGTCTTGTCGCTGACTGTAGAAAGAAGCGCGGGGTTATGGAATATCATGGTTTCATCGTCTTCCACAAGGGTAATGTTATCCCCTCCCACTGCCGCTGAATGCGCGCTCACCGGCAATCGTAGAAAGTTATATTCCGTCTGGCTTTCTTGTGCTTTCGCTGTAAAGCCTAACGCTAACATTACTATTAAGAGGGCTGATGTTCTCATACTAAATGCAAAGATACACCAAAATATCGAAACGCAAAAAAAAACGACTATTTTTCAAAATCTTTTTGCAAGCAAAAATTTATATTGTATCTTTGTAAATCATAATAGCGAAACTATGAGATAGAAGTTATCGCCATACATGAAAACAAGAAACAAAAAGAATAAAAACTTTGGAAGAAAAGAAAGCTAAATCAGTAAATCCGGAGAACAGAAGAGCGGAACATTTTTTGCTTGCGATAGTTGTGATACTCGCAAGCGTGTTTACTTTTCTGGAATACAACAATATGCCTGATTCTAATACCGACGACAGTTCTCTAATCGATGAACTTACACAGGACATTGCCCTAACTCCTGCCGAGGACACAAAGGATATGATTGCGGCAGAAGCGCCTGCTCCACAGACTAAGCAGACTCTTTCGGAAAAGATAAAAGTGACCGAAAAGGAGCAGACAGACGAAACGCCTGATAAAAATATAGTCACAGACAATCCATTGGTAGTAGGCGACGGAGAAGGCGCTGCTAAGGACGCGAATGTAAGCGAAGCCATACAGCAGACACCGGCACAAAATCCAGATGCGGACAAGCCTTTGAAGGTAAGCGTAGTGGAGCAGCTTCCTGAATTTCCAGGCGGAATGACTGAGCTAATGAAATGGCTTACAAAGAATTTGAAATATCCTGTAGTGGCACAGCAAAAAAACATACAAGGCAAAGTAGTAGTGTCATTCATAATAAATAAAGACGGCTCTATTGCGACACCGAAGATAGAACATTCAGTGCATCCTTATTTAGATCGCGAGGCACTGCGCATTGTAAGAATGATGCCACGATGGAAACCTGGAATGGAGCACGACAAGCCATGTCGCACGATGTTTGCCATTCCTATCGTATTCCAATTGTAATATAGGCAAGAAACTTTCTACACACAGAATTTAAGAACAAAATATTATATAGAGAATAATGGAAAAACAATTATCAGCAGAGCAAATTCTAAATTTGATAAGCGAATTTATTAAGAAATTGCCATTTGATCGCAAGCCAAAATCTCTTTATGAGCCGATAAAATATGTACTCTCAATGGGAGGAAAGCGCATTCGCCCTACCCTCATGCTTTTGGCTTATAATCTATATAAAGACAATCCTGCAGACATTCTTTCTTCTGCCGTGGCATTGGAAACTTACCATAACTACACCCTTCTTCACGATGACTTGATGGACAACGCTGATTTGCGTCGTGGCCATGAAACCGTTCATAAGAAATGGAATGCGAATACAGCCATTCTATCGGGCGACTCAATGCTTGTAATGGCTTACGAGCTAATGAAGAAATGTGGCAACGAACATTTAAAGGAAGTCTTAGGCTTGTTTACGGAAACCGCGCTCGAAATCGGTGAAGGTCAGCAATACGACATCGATTTTGAGAGCAGAAACGACGTAAGCGAAGATGAATATATAGAGATGATTCGCCTGAAGACGAGCGTTCTCCTTGCCTGCGCTTTGAAAATAGGAGCGGTTTTAGCAGGCGCGCCTAAAGAAGATGCTGACAATTTATATAAGTTTGGCGAACAGATAGGACTGGCATTCCAGTTGCAAGATGATTATCTCGATGTGTATGGCGATGAGAAAGTGTTCGGAAAGGCTATCGGCGGCGACATCACTTCCAACAAAAAGACATACATGCTGATAAATGCTTTTCTGCGTGCCGACGACGCTCAGCGCAAGGAACTTGCCAAGTGGATAGAAGCAAAAGATTTCGACAGGACGGAAAAGGTGAACGCCGTAACCAATCTATACAATGAGATAGGAATAGACAAAATAGCAGAGCAAAAGATTGCATTCTATTTCGAGCAGAGCACTAAATATCTTGACGCTGTAAACGTGAGCGAAGAACGAAAGGCGATATTGCGCGCATACGCTGAAAAGATGATGAAGAGAAAATACTAATCCTTTTCACGATTAGTTCACACATTATTTATAATATATGGATTTTCATTTTATCGATACTCACACCCATCTCGATGGAGAAGAATTCAAGGAAGATCTTGCCGAAGTCATCGCGAGAGCAAAAAAGGCTGGAGTGAGCAAAGTTTTTTTGCCGGGAATAGATTTAAATTCCGTGGAAACGGTGATGAACGTGTGCCGACAATACCCCGATTACGCTTACCCGATGATAGGACTTCAGCCAGAGGAGGTGAAAGCCGACTACAATACTGTGCTCGACAGCATGGAGAAATCTCTGGAAGAAAATCTTGCTTCCAAAGACAGCATAAAATATATCGCTGTGGGTGAAGTGGGCTTAGACTATTATTGGAGCAGAGAATTTGAGAAGGAGCAGCTTGACGCCTTCGAGCGACAAATAAGATGGAGCATAAAATATAATCTTCCTCTTTCCATTCATTGCCGAAAGGCTCAAAATGAGATGGTGAAAATTCTAAGAAAATATGAAGACGAACTCCCCGGAGGAATATTTCATTGCTTCACTGGCAACGAGCACGAAGCAAAAGAACTGCTCAGCTTTGAGAAGTTTGTGCTCGGCATAGGCGGAGTGCTCACATTCAAAAGCAGCCACCTTCGGGAAATGCTTCCTGCAAATGTGCCTCTCAGTAGAATTGTGCTTGAAACCGATAGCCCATATATGGCACCTGTGCCAAACAGAGGTCAGCGCAACGAAAGCGCATTTGTGGCATTCGTGTTAAAGCAACTTGCTGAAAGCTACGGAGTAAGCGAAAAGGAAGTATCCGAAACTACCAATGCGAATGTGAAGCGCGTTTTCAATATATAGAAAGCTATTTTCTGCTTTCAGATAACACATAATAAATAAAAGCGGAAGAAATCAGACATACGCAGAAAAATAGTTTTAAATTTCAATATATGAGATAAAATATTTATTTTTGCAAAGATTTTCTGATTTATTTCTGAAAAAACGAACTGAAAACAATAAAAAACATAATAATATAATGGCAAACAATCAAAATCAGGGAGTAGAGTCAAATGAAGCTCTCCTAAAATCAGAGGCTTTTATTAACAAGAACAAGAAGCCTCTCCTTATTATCCTTGTAGCTTTGTTGGTAATAATCGGTGGCACTTTCGCTTACAAAGGTCTTATCTCAAACCCTCGTAATGAGAAAGCAAGCACAATTCTCGGCAAAGGTCAGGAGTATTTCAACCAAGAGCAGTTTGAAGTTGCTTTGAACGGTGACAAAGCCGGTTACATCGGTTTCGTTCAGATTGCCGACGAATACGGAAGCACAGACGCTGGCAACTTGGCTAAGCTTTACGCCGGTCTTTGCTACGCTAACCTTGGCAAGTGGCAGCAGGCTGAAGAATACCTTGAGAAGTATTCTACATCAAGCGACGCAATGGTAAGCCCAGCGGCAACAGCTGCGCTCGGCGACGCTTATGCTCACCTTAATCAGCTCGACAAGGCTGTAGACTGCTTCAAGAAGGCAGCAAGCATGGCTGACGGTGAGGCAGAAGACGGCACTAACAACTCTCTCTCTCCTACTTTTCTTCTGAAAGCCGGTAAAATCCTTGAAAGCCAGGGCAAGAATGCCGACGCTTTGGACATTTACAAAGACATCAAGGCTAAGTATGTAAACTCTGCGCTTGTAGGTAGCAGTGAAATCGATAAGTATATCGAACGCGCAACTTTGAATAAATAATTATTTTTATGGCAACAATACTCCATAATTTATCAGATTACGATTCCTCTGCGGTGCCTGATGCCAGTAATATGTGCTTTGGCGTGGTGGTTGCGGAATGGAATAAAGAGATAACAGGCGCATTGCTTGAAGGTGCTGTCAAGACATTGGAAAAGCATGGCGCACTGCCTGAGAACATTCATGTAAAGACTGTTCCGGGAAGTTTTGAACTTATCTATGGTGCCCACCAGATGACTCTCGACGATGGTTACGACGCTATCATCATCTTAGGATGCGTGATACGCGGAGAGACTCCACATTTCGACTACATCTGCCAAGGCGTGACTTACGGTATCGCTAAGCTTAACGCATCACAGAACACTCCTGTAATCTATGGTCTGCTCACAACAAATACATTGCAGCAGGCTCAGGACAGAAGTGGCGGAAAACTTGGTAACAAAGGAGATGAATGTGCCATAGACGCTATCAAAATGGCGAAATTCTAAGTATAGAGATAAGCATAACCATTTGAAGATATGAAACTACAAAAACTGCTCCAGGCTTATGACTTCGATGAACTCATGCCTGAAATAAACGATATGTTTCCCGGTACTACAAAGTATCGCGAACAATTAAAAACAGCTTACGACATTCTCACTAATATGCATGCCGTAGAAAGCAAGAAAAGCATTCGCTATAAAATCATTGACGGCGAGCATAACGAGAAATATATGGGAGCAGAGGATGCTGGTTTCGAATGCAACTGGGAGGTTGCTCTTGGCAAAGACGTTTCACGCGAAAGAGGCGTAGACCTCACCGACGCGCAGATATGTGCCAACTGTCTTGTAAACTTATGCTTCCTCGGCAAATATCCAAAGGAATTTGAGAAAGCTCATCGCATTCTCACCACCCCTGAAAGATAAAATTTCGATAATAAAATTTTAGATTAGCGATAATAAAAAAGAGCAAGGAAAATGAATCATTTCATCATCCTTGCTCTTTTTCTGTATAACCTTTATAATTATTCTTCCGCTTCCGCGGCATCTACATCAATACTTTCATCCTTTGTAATAGTAACAGAGCCAAAATTAGATATTCTCATCGTCAGCGGAACAAACTCATCGCTCATCTGGTCTGGCGAACCTACGCTGACTGCAAACTTCAAATTCTTTCCTTCTGTTTCATAATACACAATACCAAGCAAAGCACTACGCTTCTCAAATGAGTCGTCCACATATTGAGAGAAATCGGATTTCGTAAAGCTACGGCTATAAAACTCCGTACCATCCTTACGCATGATTTTCAAAGAGATTACGTTGTCATAATACTTCGCATTCTTCTCACATTTCACTATAGGCAGAGAAGTATCAGCTTTTCGCTCCACAATAATATCATACTTATTACCAAGCCACTCCACTTCTCTTTTCTGTGAATAATTGCCGACAGTCTGCGGCCCTTTGCTCAAAGCGACGTTCGGTCTTTTCGTTATAATATTTTCGTTATCCGGCTTCTTATTTCCACAACCTGCCATTATAGCAGCGAGGAAAAGAACAGAAAGATATTTTTTTGTTTTCATATAATGAGTTAAAAATAAATCGATACAAAGATAACATTTTTTTAGTTCCTTCATCTACAAAATGGCATATAATTAAATACATTCACAATAAAAAGTGATTTTTTTTTAGTAATTTTGTAGCGTTCTTTCGATTATTATTAATATTTTTATATTAAACCTATCAACCATAATGAAAATTACAAAACTACTCATGTCTGTAATGACATTGCTCTTACTCTCGCCATTAGCGACAAGAGCCGGAGTCTGGGACACGCAGTACAAGCAGGTGGAGCAAAATATTAAAGCCCCAACGTTTGCCAACCGCGAGTTCCTCATTACAAAGTATGGCGCAAAGGTTTCTGCTTCAGCGGCAATCAACCAGCGTGCCATAAACAAGGCCATCACAGCTTGCTCTAAAGCCGGAGGTGGTAAAGTTATCGTTCCTGCCGGTGTGTGGAACACTGGCGCAATCCGCTTGAAGAGCAACGTAAACCTTGTAGTAGAAAAAGGCGCTACTTTGCTTTTCGCATTTGAGCCAAAGCTCTATCCAATGGTAAAGACCCGTTGGGAAGGTATGGACTGCATCAACTATTCACCATTAATCTACGCCTATGGATGCAAGAACATCGCTCTTACAGGAAAGGGTACGATTGATGGCAACGGCACTAACGACACATGGTGGAAGTGGAATGGCGCACAGCGTTTCGGCTGCAAGCCTGGAATGCCAAGCCAGCGCACGACAGGTCGTCCAAAGCTACAGAAATGGAACGACGACAAAATGCCTATCGAGAAGCGTGTTGCAGGCGATGGCAATTATCTTCGTCCACAGCTCGTAAACTTCAATAACTGCGAAAACATACTTATCGAAGACGTTACATTGCTGCGCTCTCCTTTCTGGGTGCTTCATCCATTGAAGAGCAAAAACATCACGGTGAAGGACGTTCACATTTACAACGATGGTCCTAACGGTGACGGCTGCGACCCTGAAGCCTGCGACGGCGTGCTTATCGAAGGTTGCTACTTCCACACTGGTGACGACTGTATCGCTATCAAGAGCGGACGTAACAACGACGGAATGATAGACGGCACTCCAAGCCAGAACATCATCGTGAGAAACTGCGAGATGGCAGACGGTCATGGCGGTGTCGTTATAGGAAGCGAGATCAGCGGTGGCTGCAAAAACGTGTTTGTAGAAAACTGCAAGATGGACTCTCCTAACCTTGAGCGCGTAATACGTATCAAGACAAATCCATGCCGTGGCGGTGTTACAGAAAACGTATTCGTAAGAAACGTAGAATGCGGTGAATGTAAAGAAGCCGTTTTGAAAATCAACCTCGACTATGAGCCAAACGAGCCTTCTCCACGTCTTTACAATCCAACTGTAAAGAACGTATATTTGGAGAACGTTACATGTAAGAAGAGCGAATATGGCGTATATTTTGTAGGATTGAAGAATTCAACAAACATATACAACATCAAGGTTAAAGACTGCCGTTTCGACGGAGTAACGACCAACAGCAATTATCTTACAGGCAAGGTAAAGGACATTTTCTTTGATAATTACTATCTTAACGGTTCTTTGCAGCTTGTAAACGCTCCTTATAAGAATTACAGCCAGTGGATGACAGCTTCAGAAATGAAGCGCGTAAACCATCCTTATCTTCTTGATTTCTCTAAGAAGCCAAAGTGGAGCTATGTGATGGGCATTGAGTTGGAAGCAATGTACGACACATACAAAGCTTACGGCGACAAGGCTATCCTCTCTTATCTTGCTGAATATCCTGAAAAGATGATCGACAAGAAGGGAAATATCACTGGCTACAACATCAAGGACTATAATCTCGACAACATCCGCACAGGCCGATTCATTTATCGCATTAACCAAGAGTTACCACGCGAGGGCAACGCAAAGGCAATCAAGACATTGTTTAAGCAGTTGCAGAATCAGCCAAGAACAAATCAAGGTGTGTGGTTCCACAAGCAGATTTATCACGACCAGGTATGGCTCGATGGTATCTACATGGGACAGCCATTCTACACCATGAGTGCTCCTGAACTTTTGAAGAATCAAAAGAAGGTAAACAAAGTATACGACGACGCTGTAGACCAAATCCTCAGCACCGCTGAAAAGACATTCGACGCAAAGACAGGTCTTTGGCGTCATGCTTGGGACGAAAGCCACTCACTCTTCTGGGCAGACAAGACTACAGGTCAGAGCGCACACACATGGGGACGTGCTCAGGGCTGGTTCATTATGGCCATCACCGAAGTGCTCGATGTTTTGCCAGAAAACTACGCACGCCGTGGCGAACTTGTAGATTTGTTGCAGAAAGTTGCTAAAGCAACCGTTAAATATCAAGACAAGAAGACTGGTCTGTGGTACGACGTAATGGATGTGCCTAACCGCAAAGGCAATTACTTTGAGGCTACATGCTCATCAATGTTTGCTTATGCTTTGCTCAAGGGAGCACGCTTAGGCAATCTCGACGAGAGCATGAAGCAGGCTGGTATCAAGGCATACAATGGCATTATCAAGAATTTCATCAAGGTAAATGCCGACAGCACAATTTCTCTCACGAAATGCGTATCAGTTTCAGGCCTTGGTCCTGAAAGCAACCCACGCCGCGACGGTTCTTTTGAATACTACATTTCAGAGCCTATCAGAGATAACGACGCAAAAGGCGTAGGTCCTTTCATCTGGGCATCTCTTGAAATGGAGAAATTAGGCTTGCCTATCAATCGCAAGGCCTTGCTTTCTCGCAACAATCCTGTTGTAGAATCATTCAATTCTCTTTCATCTCTTTCTGTCGGCAACGGTATGTTTGCCGCAACTGTAGACGCAACAGGCTTGCAGAGCTATCCTGATTTTTTTTAAGTGGAGTGCCCCTTTCGACAATGTCCGACTGGGGGTGGCACTCTTATCCTAATAAATTAAACCTCACCGAAGCCGAGACCCTAAAAAGTTTCGACTTCGGTCATGGTCATGAAGAGGTTTACGCTGTGGAATATAAAGCCGGACGCGCTGACGAACGCAATGTAGCAGCGACAAATTATTTCCGCACAAATCCTCACCGCTTGAATCTTGGTCTTGTAGGTTTGGAATTCACAGACGGCAAAAATCTAATGCCTCTTGACAGCATAAGCAATATCCATCAATACTTAGATTTATCACAAGGAACAATCTTCAGCCAATACAACGTTCTTAATCATAGCGTGAATGTAACTACATTCGCAGCGCAAGACAAGGATGCTATAGAAGCAGAAGTCACCTCTCTCCTACTCTCTGAGGGAAAGGCAAGAGTGTCTTTGAAGTTTGCGTATCCAAGTGGTAAACATTCTGACGACGGACAAGACTGGACAAAGCCCGAACTTCACAAAACCGAACTGGTAAAGCAAGGTCAATCATTCGCTGTTTTGAAGCGCACGATTGATGCCTCTACATATTATGTAAAAGTAGATTGGGACGGCTACGCTCACATCGAGAAAGAAGCCAACCATCACTTCGCGATTATTCCAGAGCAAGCCCAGCTTTGCTTCCGCGTAGCTTACTCTGCCGACATGCCAAAAGACGAGGACTATGTCTATAAGGCAGATATGCGCACCAATAAAAAGAAATGGAGCAAATATTGGGACGAAGGTGCAGCAGTAGACTTCAGCCAATGCACCGACCCACGCGCGAAAGAAATTGAGCGTCGAGTAGTGCTCTCTCAATATCTCACCGCCATTCAGACTTGTGGCAGCATGCCTCCACAGGAATCAGGACTTACATACAACACATGGTTTGGACGTCCACACTTAGAAATGGCTTGGTGGCACATGATGCCTTACGCTCTCTATGGTCATACCAAGGAATTCAAGAGAATGCTCGATTGGTATAACACCGCTGCCGACAAATCTTTTGAGATCGCGAAACGTCAAAATTTCAAAGGATTGCGCTGGATGAAGATGACCGACCCATGGTTTGGAGAGTCACCATCAAATGTAGGCTCATTCCTAATCTGGCAGCAGCCACACTACATTTACATGGCAGAAGAAGTGTTCCGTGCCGACAGCATCGCTTCCCACGGCACATCAAAAGAAGCCCTTCAGAAATATGCCGCTAATGTAGAAGCCACTGCTGAGTTTATGGCAGATTTCGCTCATTTTGATTCTTCTCGAAATGAATATGTGCTGAAAGGATGCACAGCCATGCAGGAGAGTATGAGCAAAGACATGAGCCTAAATCAGCCTTTTGAGCTGGCTTATTGGCGCTACGGACTTGAGGTAGCTCAGAAATGGCGCACTCGTATTGGCAAAGCTCGCAACAAACATTGGGACGAAGTTATCAATGGTCTGCCCCAAAGTCTTCCTACATTCAAAGACTTAGGACTTTCCGACGACACTCAGATATATTCAGCAGGCGAAGCCAACGTAAAAGTAGACAGCACTTGGCTTTTGAAGCAAAGAAGCGACCACCCTGCCGTTCTCGGAGCGTGCGGACTTTTGCCAAAGCAGCCATTCTGGAATGCAGAGCAAATGAACAAGACCTACGACTGGGTGATGAAGCATTGGAACTGGCTTACCACATGGGGATGGGACTATGGAATGATGGCAATGACGGCAGCTCGCCTTGGCAGAGCGGAAGACGCTATCAACAATCTTCTTGTCGGCACACAGAAGAACACCTATCTTGTGAATGGTCACAACTATCAAGACGACCGCTTGCGCATCTATCTGCCTGGCAACGCATCATTGCTCATCGCCGTATCAATGATGAGCGCCGGCTGGGACGGCACAACAACCGTAAATCCAGGCTGGCCCAAAGACGGCAAATGGAATGTGCGTTGGGAAGGTTTGCAGAAGATGCAATAATAACATCAGGCAAAATGCCTATCATATCTAAATTATAATACAGCCTCGAAGATGAAAAACAAGTCTTCGGGGCTTTTACCCTAAAAAACAATACAAAAAACTGAATTATGAAGAAAGTATTAATTATCAGCACAAGTCCACGCAAAGACGGCAACTCCGACATGCTGGCACAAGAATTCATGCGTGGAGCTAAAGAGGCAGGCAACGAAGTAGAATATGTAAGCCTTATCGGCAAAAATATTAGTTTTTGCAAAGGATGTTTTGCGTGCCAAGTTACCAAGCAGTGTGTCATCAAAGATGACGCCAACGCGATATGCGAGCAGATACTCCATGCCGATGTCGTCGTTTGGGCTACGCCTGTGTATTACTACAGCGTAAGCGGACAAATGAAGACGATGATTGATCGCGCTAACTCTCTCTACACCACAGATTACAAATTCCGCGATATTTATCTTCTCGCCAGCGCAGCCGAGGACGAAGCTCACACCGTGGAAGGAGCTGTGAAAGTGGCACAAGGCTGGGCCGACTGTTTTGAAAAAGCGCAGTTTAAAGGCTATGTCTTTGCAGGCGGTGTCACCATGAAAGGCGACATCAAAAATCACAAAGCGCTTGCCGAAGCCTACGAAATGGGAAAGAAAGTATAGCGCATAAAACAAAAGAGAATGACTATAGAACAATTTAGAAAACATATTGCCGAAGGCCTTCCTATAGAGAATGGTTCGGAAGCGCATTTGCTCATGCACGAGCTGTCGCAGGAGGCATTGAGGATTACGGCAGAGATAAATGGCAAATATCACGAGCCTGAGGAACTTCGCCAACTCCTTGCAGAGCTTTGGGGGCATGACATTCCGGAAAGCATCGGCCTGTTCCCTCCCTTCTACACAGACTGCGGAAAGAACACATGGATTGGCGAACGCACCTTTATCAATATGGGCTGCAAGTTTCAAGACCAAGGCGGCATATTCATTGGCAACGACTGCCTTATCGGACATAATGCTACGCTCTGCACCATTAATCACAATCCTGACCCCGACAACCGTGGCGACATGACTTTCAAGCCAATACATATCGAGGATAAAGTATGGCTTGGTGCCAACGTTACTATCCTTCAAGGCGTCACCATCGGCGAAGGAGCAATCGTTGCGGCAGGAGCCGTAGTTACGAAAGACGTTGCTCCACGCACCGTTGTCGGCGGCATTCCGGCAAAGAAGATAAAAGACATTTAAATAATGTTTTTTAAACGCATTAAATAGTTAATAAAAACGCTGCTTCAATAACCAATATTGAAACAGCGTTTTCTTTATGAAATCACTTACAATATAAAAGCGATGCACAACTCTCACGAACTGCGCACCGCTGGCTATAAACTTAGCTTTATGAAGCTATGAAATATTTCTTTATCTCTCACAGATGGCACAGATGAACACAGATTTTATCTGTTTATGCAACTGCAAGAGATTTCCACAGATTAATCACAGACAGGACGCACTGACTTTCCAAGCCATCTTGTTCCGTCTATCGTACATGAATAATTTTCGACAGATTCGAATCTTAAAGAACCAGCTTTATCATTTTTAGAAGTACTGGCAATAGAAGTCCAATATTCACATGTTACGTCCTTTTCTCTATGAATATTATTTATAAGATAACCAGCTTGAGGAATGAAGATAGTATTTCCATTAATTTTGCTTGTACCCTGCATTCCTCTGACACCGCTTTTTGTTGTTCGTGTCCATGTACATTTATTATAAAGTTCATTATATTCCGTAATTGTCGGCAATCTCCACGTTGACCCCCATAAATTACGAGCGATATCGTAACCACTTGTCGGGGTGATATTCGTTAATTCCTTATAATAATTATCTGTAGGATAAGTATTTGCATACACATCTTTAGCTCCCCACTGATAATGATTTCCATAATTATAATCATTATTAGCGCCTACATTCGTTACCGCCCATTTCACTGCTGTACCTACTCTAACCCAAGCATGACCATTTTCCGTGCCACTGCCAGCTACATTATAAATCAATTCAAGAGTTTGTATTTTGCCGGCAGCAAATGTCTTGCTCGGAACTGCAATTGAAAGATTTGTTCCACCAACGGAAACAACAAATGTAGAAGTCGTGGTTTGAGGAATAAGATAAGCCTCGTAAGTTGCTGTAGAATTGTTATTCGAGGTAGAGCTTGCAATTGTATTGTGAAGCGTGATTGTGCCATTGCTACCGCTTGCTGTTAAAGTACCATTTGAAACTGTTCCTGAAAGTTTAATGCCAGACATCGTTAGTTTAGAAATCGTACCGTTTGCAATGTGCTGCGTATTATTTACCTTCACGGAAACGATCAATTTAGCGACTTTATGCGAATAAGAAATGACGTTAGCAGAACCTTGATTTACAGTTGTCGTGCCATAAAGCAAATCACTCTTTTCTCTGTTTGCGTAACTTGTTTGGTCACTTTGCACAGAGAAAGAACTAAGCGCAGTAGATGTGTATGGATACCAAGACGAAACAGCAACATTACTTGTAGTAGTGAAGTAATAGGGCGTATTGCTTGTTAGATTTCCGCTTGCATCTACAGAATATTTATAAATTGTGTTGCCTATTTTTACGGCAATGCTTCTGTCGGTCATTCCAGCCCAATCGCTGTCGTCAGACGGAGTGCGAGTTGCAACAGTATCAATCTTAAACTCTTTTGCAATAGCTGCTTCAACGTCGCCTATTTGTATTTCCGTGCCCCATTCGCCGATATTATAAGGCTCTTTCTGCGCAGTGATTCCGGCAGAAAGTTTCAGTTGAGTGCCTTGCTCTTTCTGTGCATCATCAGAAGATGAGCAAGCAGCGAAAGTCATAGCAAATAACGCTATGAACGCCATAAATGATAATTGTTTCTTCATATTAATCCTCCTTGAGTTTATGATAATTTGTTTCAAAATAAAGTTGATGGAGAAATAGAAGCATAGTATTATGACTTGTGAAAGATATATAAACGAAACGTAGGCGTTTTATATCTATTTACTAAAAGGTTCTGGAATACCTGCATATATATAGATACAATAACGCCTACGCTATACGTAGACATTAACTAACTATACTTTGTTCTATATGCGTTTGAATTTTCCAGATTCTTTAGTAAGAACAAGATAATAGCTAATGCTATTTTTTCAACCAATAAGGCACGCTACACCAAAACATAAGGTGCTACGCACATTCTAACTGCAAATATAAACTGCAAGTTCACAATAGAAGTGCAATTTTCTAAGGTGTAGTGGTATGAAAACTTAATACCTGAAAACACCGAGGGGTTTGGGGGCGAGCAGCCCCCATGATAGCATGAACTTGGAATTTCAACAAGCAATGCATAAAAAAGAAAAAAGGGAGACCGAAATCTCCCCAAGAATAACTA
>JAIKZG010000019.1 GCA_024682415.1 Prevotella sp. | reverse complement strand
TGCGTCGTTTTCCACTTTGTAACACCTACAAAGTGACAAATCGCCCTTGAAACGCTCTCTGCAATTCATCAAACGGATTTCTTGCTATCGTTTCGCAGTTCGTAATTTATCAAATTGGTTTTTCTCCATTGTTTCGCAATCTGCATCGCAGCAAATTGGTAAATCGCCCTTAAAACGTTCTTTGTAATTTTTCAAGGTGATTTTTCGATGTCGTTTCGCAATCTGTAATCGCAGCAGAGTTCGGAGTAAAGTTCGGTGTAAATTCACAATCCGCATTGCATCAAAATGACAAAATATCTTATTATCTTGCCGTTGTCGGCAAAATAATGTAACTTTGTTATCGAAAATGTGGCATTTTATGCCGTAAAAGCAATATAATAGTATGGAGTTTCTATCAGTAAAAACCTTTGCCGAGGCTAATGGCATTGCCGAGCGCACGGCTCGTAATTATTGTGCGGAGGGAAAGATTCCCGGAGCGTTCCTCACTGGGCGTACTTGGAATATTCCTACCGATGCCGTGTTGCCTGAACGCAAAAACGCATGCAAACTTAGGAATGCTCTTCTTGTGGCATTGCGTGAGCAGAAAGAGATGCGTATGAAAGGCGGCATCTACCATCGTACGCAGATCGACCTCACCTACAATTCCAATCATATTGAAGGCAGCCGACTCACCCATGAGCAGACTCGCTATATCTTTGAGACTAACACTATTGGTATAAATGAAGAATGCGTTAGTGTGGATGATGTGATGGAAGCGGTTAATCACTTTCGTTGCATTGACATGATTATTGACCATGCAACGGACAGGCTTTCGGAGGGTTTTATCAAAAGCTTGCATCGCGAATTGAAACAAGGCACATCTGATAGTCGCAAGGAGTGGTTTCGTGTGGGCGATTATAAGAAACTTCCTAACGAGGTGGGAGGAATAGAGACATGCCCTCCCGAGGACGTACATAAACAGATGAAGGATTTACTCGCTGAATATAATCAGAAAAAACGCCATAATCTTGAAGAAATTATTGATTTCCACCAACGATTTGAGTGCATCCATCCATTCCAGGATGGCAATGGTCGTGTGGGGCGACTTGTGATGTTTAAGGAGTGTCTGTCATCAGCTGTCGTTCCATTCATCATCACCGACGATTTGAAAATGTTTTATTATCGTGGTCTGCGCAACTGGCCACGAATAAAAGGCTATCTTTACGACACATGCCTTACGGCTCAAGATAATTATAAGGCTTTGCTCGACTATTTTAAAATCAAGTATTAGCCGTTTGGAGCTTATCGTATTATCGTTGTCTATGAGCGTTATCTATCTTATTAAAGCGTTATAATATAGCTTCCATTCCAATCTTTTGTGGCTTTAGTCCGAGGTGCTCATAGAAACCTATGGCAGAAGGATTGCAAGTCCACACATTGAGGGTGATATTATAACAATTCATTTGGCGAGCCATGTCGATAACGGCATTATATAATAATGTGCCTATGTGCTTGCCACGACATTCTGCATCAACACACAAATCGTCAATATATAGTGTCTTTATTGGTTGCTTGGAATGACCGGGTTGAGGCTGCTGAAGGATGCAGAAAGCATAGCCTACCACCTGTTCGTCGTCGATAGCTACGAGCACAGGAGTATTATCATCGCTAAAAATAGCGGATAACTGCTCGTCATCATATTTCTTTCCTCCCTCAATGAAAAGGTCAGGACGGCCTTTCTGATGCACTGCATTAACCTGAAATAATAGCTTATTTACAGAATTTATGTCTTTTTCTTCAGCTCTTCTTATCTTTATTTCGTTCATATTCTCTTTTTAATTTAATAAGATTTTGAAAATATATCGCAAAGGTAATAATAAACTGAAAATCGCAATATGCAATATCATATATAATAATATTGCTATATGCTGATACGTAATAAAAGAAGAATATAGGATTATTGCTTATCAGGTTAATAAAATTGTGGAGAAAAGATAAAAATTTTATTTTGTATGTTGCATATTTAAAAATAATATATTATATTTGCATCGTCAAAATGGGTCAGACTGCTCATATATGAGTTATGGCTCGTGATAGTAAAGCTGATGCAGCAAGTGGAAATACTGATACTACATGCGTAGATGCTTGATGTGCTGCACGTAATGAAGAATATTTAGATATAGTTAAATTTGATCGTATAGCTCCAGCTCGACAAGTTCGTAGATGGAATACTAATCAAGAAAGATATGATAGGATTACTATAAATGTATGAATATCGTAATTAAAAAAGAAATCATTTTCTCTTATAGAGAAATGATACATATATAATCAAACATAAATAATTTTTATAATGGTAGAATTAGTTAAAAAATCCGGCGCAAGACTGTCTAACAGACAGCACGTTGGTCGCTACGCAATCGTAGCGCGCAGTCTCTCAGGAGCTAAGCTCTCTGAAGATGCACAGAAGAAAGTGACGAATTTCCTCAATGCCTTTGAGGTGGAGAAGAAATCGTATGATGTGGTAAAGGCTTCTCCTTTTACCGAAGACATGACCAGAGAAAGGAAGATCTGCACGAAGATATTTCGTATCATCTGTTCTACGGTTGATAGAAAGCTTCTTGCTGATGATGCTGCCGTGGTGGCTCATGCGGAGCGCATGAACAAGCTAAACGGTAGTATGCCTATCGTAAGCTCATTGAAGCTTGGTGAGTCTTTTGGTAGTATTGAGGAGTATTTTGAGAAGATTAATACAGATTATACTGATGCTGTGACGGCTCTCGGCGTGGACGCTGACCTGAAAGATATGGAAAGCCATTTCGACAAGATGAAGGTGGCTTACAGTGAGCGTGCCATAGAGAAGGTGGGAACGTTGCCAATGACAGTGGCACGACAGAACACGGAGGAGGCTTATTGGAGCATGGCAAAGGTGCTCAACGGCAATGTTGATACTTCTGCCGATGCAGATGGTGCTTATACTCAGGTGGTGGAAAATATCAGCTGCGCTTTGCGCGACTGGGATGCTACTTATGATATGGCGGAGCATAAGCGCAAGGCGAAGAGAAAGAAGGAGAAATTCTCGCCCGACAGCAAGAATGAAACTCCTGAGAATAATGAAGCTCCTAAGGATAAGAAGGAGGAACCGAGCGATAGGTCAGATGCTACTCAGCTTAATCCTGCTGATGAGCATAAGGATGATAAGCCTGATAATGAACAGCCTGATGGCGTAAATGATAAGGGAAATGATGAGCCTGCTCCTTCGGATAATAACGGAAGTGGGGATTTGAAGCCTGCTCTGTGATAGAATAGGAGTTTATAATCTTCTTGAAATAAGAAAGGCGTGTCTCGTAATGAGGCACGCCTTGTTTTGTATATGAATAGTTTAGTGATTATTGTCGCGCTTATAATATATATTGCGATTAAATCATATAACTATTACAGAGCAAAGATTAGAAGAACAAGTAGCGGTTGTCCTTAACGTGAGCTTTGAGGTAAAGCTCGTTCATGAACTGGCTCGCATACTGCATGTAGGTCTGACGAAGACGCTGCTCTTCGCTCTTGTCGTCGAACTTAGCCTTGCGACTGTTCTTGCTTGTTACCTGGAAGAGGTAAACGCCAGCGTTACCCTTTACAGGCTCTTTAGAGAATGCACCCTTCTTGGTAGCTGCTACTGCGCCGCTCAATGCTGGCTCGCTTGCGCCTGTCGCTGCGATGAATGCAGGAGCTGCGAATGTAATCTGATTAACGGCAGCTACGTTTGCGCCCTTAGCCTTGGCAGCTGCAAGTGATTTGCAATCCTTAGCCTTGGCGATAAGCATTTCTGCCTTCTTATCCTTGATTACTTCTGCCTTTACCATTTCAAGCACCTGTGGGTCAGAAAGTTCACGATAACCCTCCTTGTGAATCTTGTTGAGCACTACAAGAAGCAGGTGGTCGTTGTCGCCACACTCATACATAGGAGATACATCGCCTTCCTTAGCTTCGAAAAGCCATTTGAGTGCTTCGCGTGTGCTGTGGATGCCAGCGAGGTAATGACCGCTTGTTGTAACATCGTTGAGCTCCTGCAATGTGTAACCGTTCTTAGCTGCGTTCTTTTCGATAGACTCAGCAGTCTGGTATGCGCTTACGAAAGAGCTGAACTTGTTGTAAGCAGTGCGATATGTATCTTTAGAGAATTCAATGTTGCGCTTTACAACGGCAGCGGTGTATTTGTCGATCATGCCCTTGCGGTCGAGCACCTGAACGATGATGTTGCCCTGAGTAACGGCAATATTCTTAACCTCATTAACAGCCATTGTGTTAAGAGCGTTGATATATGCCTTAGAGTCCTTATCCATGGTGCTTGCGCCCTGATATTGCGCTGTTGTCATCCAAGCCTTTTCGCCTGTCTGATTGTACTTCTTGGCAAGTACCTCGAAGTCAGCTCCGCCAGCCAATGCCTTTACGATAGAGTCTGCCTTGGTGTGAGCCTCTGCTGGAGTCTGAGCTGCAACCTGAATCATGCGATACTGAACAGAGTCTGGCAACTGCTGCTTAGCGACAAGCTTAACGAGGTTGAGGGTGTTGTCGTCCTTGTTCTCGATAACCTTAGAAACGCTGCCTACTGACATTGAGTCGAGCAATGTAGCGATGTCTGATGGATATGCGCTCTTGCTTACAGGCAAGCCAAGGTAAGAAACGAGCGATGTGCTCTTGCGAACAACGTCAGAAGGGTCGGCTGCTGAAGCGAGATCCTTTGCGTAGCCGGCAAACTGCTTGTTGATTTCAGCGCGGTCGGTTGCTGAAGGATTTACCTTGATGTCGATATACTTTATGTCGCGGCTCTCTACTGCCTGCTTGAAGCGTGGCTTGAGCTCGCTGTATTTGTCTTTGAGTTCGCTCTCTGTAGGCTTAACCTTGTCGTCGTTGATGCTTGAATAAGAGAAAGAAGCAAGCTGAATGTTGCTCTCTTCGTTGCTCTCGTTGAAAGCCATCTTAGCCTCTACAGGGTTAGAGAGGATACAATGAGCGAGAAGGCTCTGATATTTTTCTGCCAATGTCTGCTGGCGAAGTGTCTTCTCGATGAATGTCCAATACTTGTAGATAGTAGCATATTGTTCCGCCATCTGTGGATTGGCCTGCTGCTGAGTCTTATACTGAGCAAGGAACTGCTTCAATGCGTTTACATCAAAACGACGTGTCTGCTGATTGATGAATGGAGTCTGCATGAGAAGTGGGTTGGTGCCTTCCTTGAGGATGTTTTGAATCTCCTCGTCGGTAACGGTAAGACCAAGTTTCTCGGCTTCATTCTCTACGAGTTTGGACTGAACGTAAGTGTTCCAAACCATGTCTTTCACTTGATTCAGCTGCGCCTCGTTAAGATTGGTTTCGCCTTGCTGCATCTTAATTACGTCAGTATACTCATCAACGAGCTTTTGGAAATCTTGCACGTTGATTTTTTCGCCAAGCACTTCGCCTACCTGCTGACGCTGGTCGTTGCGAGTAGACTCGCATGAGCGGAAAGCTTCCTCAGCGATGAATGCGAACAGACCAAAGCCAATGATGCCAACAAGCACTCGGCCATGCTGTCTGATTTTTCCTAATGCTGCCATTATTAAAAAATATTATTTGTTTTTGTTTTTAATTATCTATATTAAAATGCGCACAAAGATAATAAAAAGTAGCCAATTAGCATAATTTTTCATTAACTTTTAGCCTTACGAGTTCGAGTTTGGTTTGCGTCTTGTTTATCACTTTAAATTCGTATTTGCCCACTTCTACTATCTCGTTGAGTTTAGGGAAGCCTTGATAGTAGTGGAGGATGAGTCCGCCGATGGTCATGTATTCGTCTGATTCGGGCAAATCAAGGGAGAACATTTCGTTTACTTTGTCGATTTCAAGTCGCGCGGAAAGCTCATATTCGTTTTCGTGAATCTTTTTTGCTATATAGTTTTGGCTGTCGTGCTCGTCTTCTATATCGCCGAAAATATCTTCTACGATGTCTTCAAGGGCTACGATGCCGCTAGTGCCTCCAAACTCATCAACGACAATGCCTAAAGATTTTTTCTGCTGTAAGAATATTTGCATCAGTTTCTGCGCAGCCATCGTTTCGGGTACGAATGGCATGGAGAGAATGTGGTCGCGCCAGTTTTCAGCGTCGCGAAACATTTCAGAACTATGGATATAGCCCACTACATTGTCTATATCTCCTTTATAGACAATGATTTTGGAGTTGCCGCTCTCTATGAATTTCTGTTGTAGCTCGGCAGTGGTGCAGTTTTCCATGTTCACGGCGTTTATCTCCGTGCGTGGTATCATGCAGTCTCTCACTTTAGTGTCATGAAAGTCGAGAGCGTTGTGAAAAATTCTCACTTCGTCGGCGTTAGCGTCGTCAGCGTTGGCGTTGCTTATGCTTGCTTCCACAAGATAGTCGAGGTCTACTCTTGAAAATTCGTCATCGTCCTGGCTTTTGGGTATCTTTATGCCCACAACGCGCAGACAGATGCGTGATAAGAATGTGGAAAATTTGCTTATCGGCCAGAGGATTATATAGCAGATGTAAGCGGGCACGGCAAATAAGCTCAACCATTTGTTGGGGCTGCTCTTGAAAAGAGTTTTGGGCAGAAATTCACCTGTAAATATTACTATCAATGTGGATAGCAATGTGTCGGCAGTTACCCTTGCCGCAGGCGATAGAGAATGGAAGATTGTGTTGTCGAATATTGAGGCAAAAAGAATGCCATAGATTACAAGCGCGATGTTGTTGCCTACAAGCATCGTGCTTACAAATGCGTTGGGATGGTGATAGAAAAAACTGGTTATGCGTTTCGTAATGCCGTCTTTGTCTTTATCCATCTCGGCGAGCATTCTGTTAGACGAAACGAAAGCTATCTCCATGCCTGAAAAGAAGGCAGAGAACAGCATCGTTATTAGTATGCAAATTATGTATTTTGCTAATGGTATTTCCAAAATAGATTTTATATATGTTGTGTGTTATTTGTAAATGTCTTTATAAAGATAGCTTCTGGCGTGGCGTAATTCTTGGGCGGATGTTTTGCTTGACTGTGTCGGGAGCGTCGGCTACGCTGTCTCTGTCGTTAGAGAAGTCGCCACGCTCGAATGAGCCTTTGGTGTTGGATACGAAATATTTCGTCATCTTTTCATCGCTGCGGAAATATGCGCCCTGCAGATTACGTTCAGGCGTGACAAGGCGAGAGAAACAATTGGAATAAAGCTCGTGAGTGTTTTGATCCCAAAAGAGTTCTTCGCTATTGAAGCGCAGACCGTCTTTCGTGAGAATGCTTACTCTGCCCCTAAGCTCCCAAAGTTTCTTTTCGTTGTAGAAATAGCCTGTATCACATTGAATGTAAGACTGCACATGAAATTTTTCGTCAAACTGCTCTAAGAATAATCCCTTTATAAACGACCAGCGTGGGGGATTCTTTACAGTGTTTACCTCCCAACGCTCAGCCACGATTCGATATTTTATCACGCCCGAATCGGAAATGAGAGTGTTCACTCCGTAAGTCGTCATCATGGCAACGGAGTCGCGATCATGAATTGCGGCGGCGGTATGCTCTTTCTGCTCATTGCAGGCTGCAAGGGCAAGAGCTACCAAGCATGCTATCAGTAATCTTTGCATTTAGAGTTTTCTTTGAGTGTTGAGAAATTATATTTTTTGTGCGGAGAAAATAATTTTTGTCGTATGAATTATTTCACTTTCCACTTGGCAAACCAATTCTCGTTGAAAGTAAGACCGATATTGATGCGGAAAGTGTTCTCTTTCAACATGTTCGTAGCGTCTCGACGCACCCATTGAGCCGAGATGTTGAGAGTAGAGCGGTTGTTGTAAGAGTTAATGATTGGAATGCCGAAACCAGCGCTCATGCTATATTCCTTCGGACCGTCTACGAGATTGTTGTTGGCGTCGGCTATGCGAAGATATGGAGTGACGTATGATGCGCCAAAGCGATAATGAATGCGTTTGAAGAAGTTGCGTGAGTTTTCCTGTGGAGTGTATTCACCACCGAGGGTAAGCTTATGTCTGTCGTTAAACATATTGCTTCTCAGCTTATATGTCTGACCGTCGGATGTGGTCGTAAGCATAGGATATTCCACGGCAGACCATTTCTGCAAAGAGTAATCAATGCCTACTCTCCATCTGTTGTCATGATTCCACATGAGGCCTGCTCCAATTTCTGTAGGTGACTCAAGGTCAAGACCATTTGTCTTGCCAGGTAATGAGATGGTATCTGAAACAGATGTCTGGCTATTGGTGGAAATGTTTTCTACTATTGCGTTGGCCTTCATCTTATGGCCTGGCGTGAATGTCGCGCCCAATGTGAAGGCGTCGGTCTTGCTTACGTTGAATGTGTATTGAGCACCTGCGGTTATGCTGTAGCTTTTTACTTCGGCAGAATAGTTGCGGTATCTTGTGTTGATGTAAGAGTCGCTGAATGATAACGACATCGTGCGATCCATGTTACCCCAAAGATAGCCGAAGTTTACACCGAAAGAGAACCCTTTCACCGGCGACCATCCCAAACCACCATATACCTGATGCAAGCCACCGTTGCCTTTGTAGGTAGAATATGCGGCGGTAGTGCCTAATGACGGATCTTCATTAATGTTGGTGGTGCTTGAGAAGCTATATCCTATATTAGAAAAAGGAATAATGCCGAAACTTGCGCCGAGATGTGGAGCAAGACGGAAGCCTGCTACTACATATTCAAAGTCGGCGTTATAGGCATTCTTTTTCTTGCCGTTTTCGTTAAAATTAGTGATTTGACCAGAAAGACCTGCGTCGAAAATAAAACTGAGAGAATCGAGCGCAGAATAAGACGCAGGGTTTTGATAGTTCACTTGGTTGCGCTCTCTGAAGCCTATGCCAAGTCCGTTCATGCCTCTGCTTTGGCTGTTTCCCTGCTCTGCCAGTGTGCCGAAGCCAAACATGCTATATGGTGAGTTGGTTCCGCTTTGAGCCGAAACCGTAAGTGATGTTGCAATTAGTAAAGTCGCAAGTGCTATTTTTTTCATTCTGATATTTGTAAAAAGGTATATTTCTACGTTTTGTGTGCAAAAATATCTATTTTTTTTGAATTAAATGCACGATAAGTGGGAAATTAAGGTTATTTTTGCATCGTGAAACGTTTTACACATAAATATATCGCTATACTGCTGACGTTATTCAGCCTATTGATGCCACATTCCTCATTGGCTATTGAATCCCAAACTTTGCAGGATGATGCTCGTATGGACTCCGTTCATATCAGCTTGCTTACTTGCTCGCCGGGCAAGGAAGTGTGGAGCTTGTTTGGGCATACGGCCATTCGCTATCAGGATTTGGCAACAGGCGAAGATTATGTGGTAAACTATGGTCTTTTCTCATTTAATCAAGAATATTTTATTCCTCGTTTCGTCTTTGGTAAGACAGATTATCTGATGGGTATTGCCCCGTTTGATGTCTTTATGGCGGAATACACTGCCGAGGGTAGAGGAGTGGTGCAGCAAAACCTTAATCTCACCGATGAGGAAAAGACAGCTATCGCTAATGCTATAGGCGAGAATTATAAGCCAGAAAACAGAACTTACAGATATAATTTCTTCTATGATAATTGTACCACACGCGCAAGGGATATAATTACGGATGCTATTCGTGGCAAAGTGGTTTATCCTACAGGTGACAGAAAGAATGATCCTACTTATCGCCAGATGGTGGAACGCCACACGCAGGTGTATCCTTGGGAAGAGGAAGGTATCAATATATTGCTTGGCGCGAATGCCGATAAGGAGACTCCGCTGTGGACTCGTCAGTTCTTGCCGGATTCCTTGCGTAAGGACTTTGATGACGCAAAAATAATAACATGGAATGGACAGGAGAGAAAGCTTGTCAGCTCAAAGGAAGTGCTTCTCGACGCTACAAATGATGATGTTGTAGAAGAAAAGGGTATCTTTTCGCCGTTGAATGTCTGCGTTATGTTCTTCTTAATAGTATGTGGCATAACTATGACAGAAAAAAAATATCGTAAAAGTTTTTGGCTTTTCGACGCTTTTGTGCTTTTCTTTACAGGATTAGCTGGATTGGCATTGCTTGCCATGGTATTTTCAGAGCATCCTACGGTAAGCTTTAATCCGCAGATACTTATTTTCAATCCGCTGAACCTGGTATTTCTCATTCCTCTTATCAAATCACACCGCAAGGGTAAATATCATTGGAGTGAATATATTATAGTAATGTGTGCCGTAGTGTATCTCATTTCCGAAATATTTTTCATTGATGGTGCTTACGCTTCATTTACTTTGGCATCATGTTTGCTGGTAAGATTAGTAGGAGGCAATGTAAATTGCAGACGAATAAAGAATAAGGTAACAACGAATAATTAATAATATAGACAACAGACAATAATGAAAAAGCATTTATCTACAAGCTCTACACTGGTGCTGCTGATGCTCCTTTCAGGCACGATGCTGCAAGCTCAAAGTTTGCAGTCGGCTCCTCGTCTGGTTGTCAATATCGCGATTGATCAGCTTCGTTCCGACTATATTGAGCAGTTTGCTCCATTGTATGGTCAGGACGGTTTCCGCCGACTGTTTGAGCAGGGCATGGTGTTCGATCAGGGTAGTTATTCATTCTCGCCTGTAGACCGCTCGTCGGCGATAGCTTCTATCTCGACCGGCACTACACCTTATTATAATAATATATCGGGCAACGCCTGGCTCGACAGAGATAAAAATATGCGCAAGGTGGCAAGTGTGGACGATATTAAATTCCTCACTTCTGCCAATCGTCTCGCTACTTCTACCATAGGTGATGAAATGAAGATGGCCACTAAAGGCTCTTCGCTCGTTTATGGTATCGCTGAGGAACGCGACGCTGCTGTTCTCTCGGCAGGTCATGCCGCAAATGGCGCTTTTTGGCTTGACAAGTATAAGGATAAGTGGACCACTTCATTTTATTATCCCAATGCGGCTGTAAAATGGATAAACTCATATAATAATGTTTATTCGGCAAAAAGCAATATGCTCAACGACGCTCTCAGCGCGTTGGCTGTGGAGTGCGTGAAGAGCAATGTGCTTGGCATGGATGAAGCTACTGATTATCTTGCCGTGACTCTCTCCGCTAAACAGCGTGAGACAAAGAGCATGGAGCAGGTGTATGTAGGGCTTGACCGCTCTCTCGGCTCAATGATAAGCAGCATTGAGAATAAGGTGGGCAAAAATAATGTTCTCTTCGTCTTGACAGGCACTGGTTATTATGATGAAGCAGAACAGATAGATTATTCTAAATACAACATTCCGACAGGTTCTTTCTACATCAATCGCACCGCCAATTTGCTGAATATGTATCTTGGCGCGATTTATGGTCAGGGACAATATGTAGATGCCTGTTTCGGAAATCAGATATATCTCAATCGCTCATTGATTGAGAAGCGTAACATTTCTTTATCGGATATAAGAAGCAGAAGCAGGGACTTTTTGGTGCAGAATTCAGGCGTTACTGCCGTGCACGACAGCCCTTATAATCCTTCTGTAAGCGGCGACTTGATAATAGAGGTTACGCCGGGGTGGAAACTTATAAACGAGACAAGTGGCGAGCAATATATTTCAAGACTCTCGGCCGTCGCTTTCCCTATTATTTTTTATGGCGCTCACGTTAAGGCTCAACGTGTGGAAACGCCAGCCATGGTGGAACGTATCGCAGCTACCATAGCCAAAACGATACATATCCGTGCGCCAAATGCGTGCAAGGCTTTACCACTGTATTAAATCACTCTAATTATTAATTAAGAAAAATAAAAAACAAGATAATGAATTTTACTAAATTTTTGCAATCTCTTTTTGGCAACAAGTCATCACGAGATATGAAACTTATTCAGCCTCTCGTAGAAAAAGTTAAGGAGGCTTATCCTGCCATAAAGGAATTGAGCAACGATGAGTTGCGCGCTAAGACTAAAGAAATACAGAAGTATGTGCAGGATTCTGCTAATGAGCAGAAAGAGGAAATAGCCAAGTTGAAGGCTACAATCGAGGATACTCCTATTGATGAACGTGAAGACATCTTCAATAAAATAGATAAACTCGAAAAGGAAGTTCTTGATATTTACGAGAAAGCTCTCAATAAGGTTATGCCTGTAGCTTTCAGTATTGTAAAGGATACTGCTCGCCGTTTTGCGGAGAATGAAACAGTAGAAGTGACAGCGACTGACTTTGACCGTGAACTCGCTGCCGACCCTTCTAAGGACTTTGTCACCATTGAGGGCGACAAGGCTATCTATCACACAGAATGGACAGCTGGCGGCAATAAGCTGAAATGGGAGATGGTGCACTATGATGTGCAGATCTTTGGTGGTATCGCTCTTCATCAGGGTAAGATTGCCGAGATGGCAACCGGTGAGGGTAAGACCCTTGTCGCTACATTGCCTGTATTCCTCAACGCATTGACAGGTAATGGCGTGCATGTCGTAACAGTGAATGACTATTTGGCTAAGCGTGACTCTGAATGGATGGGCCCTCTCTATGAGTTCAACGGATTGAGCGTAGACTGCATTGATAAGCACCGTCCTAACTCACCGGAGCGTCGCAAGGCTTACGAGGCAGATATTACTTTTGGTACTAACAATGAGTTTGGTTTCGATTATCTGCGCGACAATATGTCGTTCTCGCCAGCCGACCTCGTGCAGCGCAAGCACAATTATGCTATTGTCGATGAGGTGGACTCTGTCCTTATTGACGACGCGCGTACACCTCTTATCATCAGCGGTCCTATTCCAAAGGGCGACGACCAGATGTTTGAGGAATATCAGCCATTGGTGGAAAGCTTGGTAGATGTTCAGCGCAAGCTCGCTACTCAATATCTTGCTGATGCCCGTCAGAAAATTTCTGAGGGTATGAAAAAGCAGGCCAATAAGGAGAAGGACGCGCAGGAATTGCTTGATGAAGGTTTCCTTGCTCTCTATCGTTCATATAAGGCGCTGCCAAAGAACAAACCGCTTATCAAGTATCTTTCTGAGGAAGGTATCAAAGCCGGAATGCTCAAGACAGAGGAATACTACATGCAGAACAACAACCGCGAGATGCCTAAGGCTGTAGCTCCTCTTTATTTCGTAGTAGATGAGAAGCTTAATTCTTGCGACCTTACTGATAAGGGTACGGAATGGCTTTCTAAGAAAGTAAACGATAATCAGCTCTTCGTTTTGCCTGATATTACTTCTGAACTTTCTGCTCTTGAAAAGGAAAATCTCGATGATCAGGCTCGCATAGATAAGAAGGACGAATTGCTCAACCACTATGCAGTGCAGAGTGAGCGTGTTCACACATTGCAGCAGTTGCTCAAGGCTTACACCATGTTTAATAAAGACGATGAATACGTCGTTATGGATGGTGAGGTTAAGATTGTGGATGAGCAGACTGGTCGTATCATGGACGGTCGCCGTTGGAGTGATGGATTGCATCAGGCCATTGAGGCAAAGGAACACGTGCGTGTGGAAGCGGCTACTCAGACTTATGCCACAATCACGTTGCAGAACTATTTCCGCATGTACCATAAGCTTTCTGGTATGACAGGTACCGCTTCTACTGAGGCAGGCGAATTCTGGGACATCTATAAACTTGACGTAGTTGAGATACCTACCAATCGCCCAATTCTCCGTAAGGACCTTGACGACAGAGTTTACAAGACAGCTCGTGAGAAATATGCTGCCGTAATAGAAGAAATCGTAGAAATGCGTGACGCCGGTCGCCCAGTATTGGTGGGTACTACATCGGTAGAGATTTCAGAACTTCTCTCTCGTATGCTTACAATGCGCAAGATACCTCACAACGTGCTCAACGCTAAACTTCATCAGAAGGAGGCGCAGATTGTGGCAGAGGCAGGTCGCAGCGAGAATGGTAAGGGTGCCGTTACTATTGCCACCAACATGGCAGGTCGTGGTACTGATATTAAGCTTACACAGGAAGTTAAGGACGCAGGCGGTCTTGCCATCATTGGTACAGAGCGTCATGAGAGTCGTCGTGTAGACCGTCAGTTGCGTGGTCGTGCAGGTCGTCAGGGTGATCCAGGTTCTTCTGTATTCTATGTATCTCTTGAAGATAAGTTGATGCGTCTGTTCGCGAGCGAGCGTATCGCGAGCGTAATGGATCGCCTTGGATTTAAGGAGGGAGAACGTATTGAGAGTCCAATGATTTCTAAGAGCATTGAGCGTGCTCAGAAGAAGGTGGAAGAGAACAACTTCGGTATTCGTAAGCACTTGCTTGAATACGACGACGTGATGAACAAGCAGCGTACGGTTATCTATGAGAAGCGTCGCCACGCGCTTATGGGTGAGCGTATCGGTATGGATATCACGAATGTGATTTGGGATAGAGTGGTGAATATCATTGAAACCAACGACTATGAGGGCGTTAAGGAAGATTTCCTTAAGGTGCTCGCTATGGAATGCCCATTCACAGAGGAAGAGTTTGATAATACTCCACATGCAGATCTCGAAGAGCGTGCTTTCCAGACTGCTATGGCTTCATTCAAGCGTCACACCGACAGAATACAGAGCATAGCTTATCCTGTTATCAAGAAAGTGGAAGAAGAGCAGGGTGATCAGTTCCTCCGTATCGCTATTCCATTTACCGACGGTAAGCGTGGATATCAGATAGCTTGTGACCTTAAAGAGGCTTATGCTTCTGAGGGTAAGAGCGTCGTGAAAGACTTTGAGAAGTTTATAATGCTTCATATCATTGATGACGCATGGAAAGAGAACTTGCGTCAGCTTGACGAGTTGAAGCATAGTGTGCAGAATGCTTCTTATGAGCAGAAAGACCCATTGTTGGTGTTCAAGCTTGAGAGTGTAAAAGTGTTCGACTCAATGGTAAACGAGATGAACAACCGTATCGCAAGCATCCTTATGCGTATTCAGATACCGGAGCTTTCTGGTATTCAGGAAGCACCTCAGGAGATACCACAGGAAGCTCCTCAATATCATGAGCAGAAAGATGATTTCGATGAGGCAGCTCAGCGTGCCGCAGCTAATCAGGATACTCGTGAGGGCGCTGGTGAACCTAACCATACTCCTTTTGTCAAGGAGAAAATGCCTCGTCGCAACGACCCATGCCCATGTGGCAGTGGCAAGAAGTTTAAGGACTGCCACGGCAAAGGATTGGTATAAAAAGCATTCGAATTATTAGTCTTGATATTATTTATGTAATTTAAGATAATAATTTAAATATATCAGAAATCAAATCCGTGTAGCTAAACAGGTTACACGGATTTGTCGTTTTATGGTCATTTGATTAATAATGATAGTGAAATAATTTGGTTTTATTTTGTATTCAGTTTAATTTATTTTACTTTTGCATATTGTAATGAATACAATTGACTTCATAATATTCCTGATATTTACTTTTTCGGTGGTGCTCTTTGGTATGAGTTTTTACCGAAAAAAGACTTCGGCAGAGGAGTTTACATCGGCAGGTCGCAATCTTCCAGGATGGCTTGTCGGTATGTCAATCTTTGCCACTTATGTGAGCAGCATAAGTTATATCGGATATCCAGGCATTGCGTTCGCAGGCAACTGGAATGCTTTCGTATTCAGTCTGTCAATTCCTATCGCGTCTTATTTCGCGTCTAAATATTTCGTGCCTTTTTATCGAAATAGCAACAGCGTGTCAGCATACAGCTTCCTTGAGGAGCGGTTTGGCAAATGGGCTCGACTATATGCTTCGGCGTGTTATCTGTTTACGCAGATAGCGCGAATGGGCTCTATCCTATATCTGCTCGCTGTGCCGATGTATATCCTTATGGGGTGGAATATTTATGTGGTGATTGTTGTCACTGGATTGGCGATAATTCTTTATTCTATGTTTGGTGGAATAAAGGCTGTAATTTGGACTGATGCCATTCAGGGATTTATATTGATAGGTGGCGCATTGCTGTGTCTTGGCGTATTGGTATTCTCAATGCCCGAAGGAATAGGTCAGTTGTTTCAGTTGGCGGTTGATGCTCCCGAGGGAAATAAATTTTCATTGGGTGATTTCGATGCGGATATTACGACATCTACTTTCTGGGTGTGCTTGATATATGGTATATTCACAAATTTGCAAAATTATGGAGTAGACCAAAACTATGTGCAGCGTTATCATACAGCGAAATCAATGCACGACGCGAAATTTTCCGCTTTGTTTGGAGGTTATCTTTATATTCCTGTTTCCGCTTTGTTCTTTTTTATAGGAACAGCTCTTTATGCTTATTATACTTCGCATCCGGGAATGTTGCCTGAAGCAATACAGCAGAAACCAGATTATGTATTCCCTTATTTTATTGTTAATGGGTTGCCTGTCGGTGTGAGGGGTATTCTGATAGCGTCAATCTTCGCGGCTGGAATGAGCACAATTGCGACAAGTATCACAAGTTCTTCTACAATTCTTTATACAGACTATTATCGTCCGTTTACAAAAAGTGAGAGTGAGGGACGTCATCTAAGAGTTTTGCGTATAGGTAGCGTGCTTGTAGGTATAATTGGTATATTTGTTGCTCTTGCGATGATAAGCGTTGAGAGTATTATTGATGCGTGGTGGAAGTTGTCATCTATCTTCAGTGGTGGAATGCTCGGATTATTCCTGCTTGGCTTCGTTACTCACAAGGTGCGCAATGTGCAGGCTGGTGTAGCTGTTATTGTGGGAGTGCTCGTGATAGCATGGATAAGCCTTGGCAATATTCTCAATCTGCCTGGCATTCATATTCATGAATACCTCGCGATAGTATTCGGCACATCAACGATTTTTCTTGTCGGGCTTATAATCGCGCACAAATCATATCTGTGGTTTGCACGCAAAAAATAAAGGTATATGTCGTTTGCATATACCTGTTTTAGAGAACGCTGTTTCGCTATTCACCGTATTCTTCTTTTCTTTTGGGATTCATTGGAAACCATCCACGGAGCACACGCTTGCGTTGCTCAAACAGCTCACCGATTGACCAAAGAAGACTTGCGCCAAGGACACCGAGAAGAGATGAAATAATGACATCTGATACGAACAAAGCTCCGATAAGGCTTGCAATTCCCGATATAAGGAAAAGAATCCATGGACGAGTGCCATAATGATATTCTGTTTTGACAACTATAGGATGGAAAATTCCTATTATAATAAATGTGGAAATGGCTATGATTAAGCCAGTGAAATAGATATCCATTGATATGAATTATTAATGATTAATAACGGGGCGCTAAGTTACAAAAAAATAGTCAGATAGATATTCATTCTCGAAAATATTAGTTATCTTTGCCATCACATAAAAAAAGAAAAACAAGTAATTTACATAATTATGGAAAATAATAAAGAACTAATTGCACAATGCGAGGCGAAAGCTAAGCAATGGCTTACTCCTTCTTTCGACGAGAAGACACGTAATGATGTACAGAATATGCTTGATAATTCTGACAAGACAGATCTTATCGAGAGCTTCTATAAAGATTTGGAATTTGGTACAGGTGGTTTGCGTGGTATCATGGGTGCTGGTTCTAACCGCATGAATATCTACACTGTAGGTATGGCAACTCAGGGATTTGCCAACTATTTGAAGTTGAATTTCAAAGATAAAAAAGATATTTCTGTTGTGGTTTGTCACGACTGCCGCAACAATAGCCGCTATTTTGCCGAGACTGTAGCTAATATATTCTCAGCAAATGGTATCAAAGTATATCTGTTTGACGATATGCGTCCTACTCCTGAGTGCTCTTTTGCAATCCGTCATTATCATTGCCAGGCAGGCGTAAACGTTACTGCCAGCCATAATCCTAAAGAATATAACGGATATAAGGCATATTGGGAAGATGGCGCGCAGGTGCTTGCTCCTCATGATGCAGGTATCATTAATGAGGTGAATAAAGTTAAGGTAGACGACGTTAAGTTTGAGGGTAACAAGGAACTGATTCAAATTATCGGTGAGGAAATCGATGAGATTTATTTGAAGCAGATTAAGACTTTGAGTATCGATCCTGAGGTTATTCAGCGTCAGAAAGACTTGAAGATAGTTTACACTCCATTGCATGGTACAGGTATGATGCTTATCCCACGTTCTTTGAAGATGTGGGGATTTGAGAATGTGCACTGCGTAAAGGAGCAGATGGTTAAGAGCGGTGATTTTCCTACTGTCGTAAGTCCTAATCCTGAGAATGGCGAGGCTTTGACATTGGCTATTCGCGATGCTAAGGCTTTGGATGCAGACATCGTTATGGCTTCTGACCCTGACGCTGACCGTGTAGGTATGGCTTGCAAGAATGATAAGGGCGAATGGGTGCTTATCAATGGTAATCAGACTTGTATGATATATTTGTATTATATCATTACAAATCGTTTGAATAAGGGCTTGATGAAGCCTACTGATTATATCGTAAAGACTATCGTTACGACAGAGGTTATTCGCAAGATAGCAGAGAAGAATAACATAGAAATGCGTGACTGCTATACAGGCTTTAAGTGGATTGCGCGTGAAATACGTCTTTCTGAAGGCAAGCAGCAGTACATCGGTGGTGGTGAAGAGAGCTATGGCTTCTTGGCACAGGATTTTGTTCGTGACAAGGACGCTGTTTCTGCTATGTCATTGCTCGCCGAAATTTGCGCTTACGCTAAGGATAACGGCATGACTCTTTACGACTTGTTGATGAAGATTTACATGGAATATGGCTTCTCTAATGAAGTTACTATCAATGTAGTTCGTCCTGGTAAGAGCGGTGCTGACGAGATTAAGGCAATGATGGAGAATTATCGCAACAATCCTCCTAAGGAACTCGGCGGTGCGAAAGTTGTTCTCCAGAAAGATTATGAAAGTCTTGAGGTTGTTTATGCAGACGGCAAGAAGGAGAAACTTGACATGCCAACGACAAGCAACGTGCTTCAGTGGTTCTGTGAGGATGGCACAAAGGTAAGCGTTCGTCCTTCAGGTACTGAGCCAAAGATAAAGTTCTATCTTGAGGTTAAGGACGTGATGAACAATGCAAGTGAGTTTGAGGCATTGCGCAAGAAGGCTAATGAGCGTGTTGCTGCAATCAAGCAGAGCCTTGGCTTAAATTAATTTGATAAGGCTTGGTTGAAAAGCTATCATAATATTTCGGTTCAGACATTTATGCGCCATATCAGCGTAAATGTTTGAGCCGATTTTTGTTTGCAAAAATTTTGTAAATTGCCTTTTATGTAGTACTTTTGCAAGTAGAAGGTGAAAAAGAGTAACCTTTGTTAATGTTTTGTAAAACAGGTATTCTATATAAAGTAACAACATAAAATGGGAATTTTTCAAAAACTGTTCGGCAAGAAAGAACAGAATAAAGTCGGTGGAATGGAAGACTTTATGACCCTTGTAAGGGTTTATTTCCAAGCTTCTATTGCTGCCAACATAGGTATTGCCAATCTCGCAATGCTTCCTGATCTTCGCACTTTCAAGACAACTCTGCATGTTCCTACTGTGAATAATAAGCTCGGAGTGGGAGAGAAATCACATTGCAAAAAGATGATGCAGGAATTTTACGGCACTGATGACTCCTTCTTCAAGGAAATAGATCAGAGCATTCGTCGTAATTGTCGTAAAATACAGGATGTGCAGACTTATATGATTCAATTCCAGGGATTCTCTCAGGACTTGATGATGCTAATGGGAAATCTGATGAAGTTTAAGCTGCGTCTTCCTTCATTCTTTAAAAGTGCTCTTTATAAGATGACGGAGAAGACCGTAAACGACATATTCAATAAAAACGATTATACAGATGCCGGCGTGATAAAGGCTGTAATGGCTATCCGTCAGTTTGATAAGCGTTTAGGTTTCTCTCAGAAGTGGATTACGGATTTCGTGTTCCAGGTAGTTATGCTGGCGAAGAAGGAGTCAAGACCGGCTGACGAAGAAAAGAAAAAATAAACGATACGGATTTTGACTTTAAATAGAAATAAGTTAAATTTGTATTTGTAAAAAGTCTAATTAATCAATTTCAGAAGAACTTCTTGTTTTTCAAACAGAGGTTGCCTTAATATAAAGCTACGATAAAATGAGCGCAAGTGAACAAACATTGTCTGTCTTTACGACACGAGTTAGACAGATGATTTTGCAATATGAGGAGATGAAGCAAGAAATTGCTCGTCTGAATGATGCTGTCAATGAGAAAAACTCAGAGATAGAAACTTTGCAGAAGAAATTGGAACAGGCTCATAATGATTACAATAGCTTAAAAATGGCAAAGATGATCGAGATTACTGATGGCGACATGGAGGGCGCTAAGAAGAGATTAGCGAAATTGATTAGGGACGTAAACAAGTGCATTACTTTGTTAAGTGATGAGAAATGATGGAAGAGGAAAATAAAGATACTCTGCATATAAGACTTCATGTCTATGACACTGACATGACGGTGAATTGCAGCCGCGAGGATGAAGCCTACTATCGTAAGGCGGCTAAGCTTATAACCGATACTGTCAATGCCTACGCACAGGTGTATAGTGGGCATAAGGGAAAAGAAGACTTATTAAAAATGGCTCTTATTGATATAGCGTTGCGTTTTGAGAAAAATGAGGATCGCAACGATACAATTCCGTTTATGCAGACTATTACCAAGCTTACTTCTGAAATCGAAACGGCACTTAAAAAATAATGCGCAAACCTTAGTGAAAAGAATAAGTGATAGTTTTCAGAAGAATAAAAACTAAAAAACAATAATTAAATGATAAGTACAATAATAATAACCATAGTGGCTTTGGCCATAGGTGGAGTGGCAGGATATTCCATCTTTCGCTATGTTATAAAGGGCGAATATAATAAGATGGTTGCTACTGCAAGCAAAGACGCCGACGTTATAAAAGAGAAAAAACTTCTCGAGGTAAAAGAGAAGTTCCTAAACAAGAAGGCGGAATTGGAGAAGGAGGTTCAACAGCGTAACCAAAAGATACAAGCTAATGAAAATCGACTCAAGCAGCGTGAGATTTCTCTGAATCAGCGTCAGGAAGAATTGGGACGCCGTCGTCAGGAGATAGAGCAGAATCAGCAGCGTGTAGACAATGAGAAGAAATTGTTGCAGGTGAAGCAGGCTGAGCTTGAGAAAATGCAGTTGCAGGAGCGTGCTAAGCTTGAGGAACTTTCAGGACTTAGCGCTGAAGACGCTAAGGCACGTTTGGTAGAGAGTTTGAAGGATGAGGCTAAGACAGATGCTGCAAGCTACATCAACGAGATAATGGATGAAGCTAAACTTAACGCCAACCAACAGGCTAAGAAGATTGTTATCCAGACTATTCAGCGAGTTGCTACAGAAACTGCGATAGAGAATTCTGTTAGCGTGTTCCATATTGACAACGATGAGGTTAAAGGCCGTATCATCGGACGCGAAGGTCGTAACATTCGTGCGTTGGAAGCAGCAACAGGCGTAGAAATCGTTGTTGATGATACTCCTGAAGCTATCGTTATTTCAGCTTTCGATCCTATCCGTCGTGAGGTTTGTCGCCTGGCTCTTCATCAGCTTGTTGCTGATGGACGTATTCATCCTGCTCGCATTGAGGAAGTTGTGGCAAAGGTGAAAAAGCAGCTTGACAATGAAATCATTGAGACGGGTAAGCGTACTGCCATCGATCTTGGTATCCATGGTTTGCATCCAGAGCTTATCCGTATTGTCGGTAAGATGAAATATCGCTCTTCTTATGGACAGAATTTGCTTCAGCATGCTCGTGAGACTGCAAATCTATGTGCAGTAATGGCGGCAGAGTTGGGGTTGAATCCAAAGAAAGCAAAACGTGCCGGATTGTTGCATGATATCGGTAAGGTGCCAGATGAGGAGAGTGAACTTCCACACGCTCTTTATGGCGCGAAGATTGCTGAGAAATATAAGGAGAAGCCAGATATCGTGAATGCAATCGGAGCACACCATGACGAAATGGAGATGAAGACATTGCTTGCTCCTATCGTTCAGGTTTGCGATGCAATTTCAGGTGCCCGTCCTGGTGCTCGTAGAGAAATTGTAGAGGCTTATATTAAGCGCTTGAATGATCTTGAGGCAATTGCGATGAGCTATCCTGGCGTAACAAAGACTTATGCTATTCAGGCAGGTCGTGAGTTGCGTGTAATTGTAGGCGCTGATAAAATGGATGATGCTGAGAGCGAGAAGCTTTCAGGCGAAATAGCAAATAAGATTCAGACAGAAATGACTTATCCTGGACAGGTTAAGATTACGGTAATACGTGAAACTCGTTCTGTCGCATACGCTAAATAATGAGAATAGATATAATTTCAGTTTTGCCGGATATGTTCCGAGGTTTTCTTGAGGAATCTATTTTGGCAAGAGCACAGAAAAAAAACTTAGTGGATATTCACGTGCATAATTTGCGTGACTATACTCTTGATAAGTGGAGACGTGTAGATGATTATCCATATGGAGGTTTTGCCGGTATGGTGATACAGGTGGAGCCGATAGACAGATGTATTGCCGCACTCAAAGCTGAGCGTGATTATGATGAAGTGATTTATACTTCACCTGATGGCGAGAAATTTGATCAGCATGTGGCGAATGATTTGTCAATGAAAGGCAATATCATCATATTGTGTGGACATTATAAAGGTATAGATCAGCGTGTGCGCGATCATCTTATCACTCGTGAGATTTCAATAGGTGACTATGTGCTTACTGGCGGTGAACTTGCGGCTGCTGTTATGGCTGATTCTATTGTGAGATTAATTCCTGGAGTTATAAGTGATGATCAGAGCGCTCTTTCTGATTGTTTTCAGGATGATATGCTCGCTGCTCCTATTTACACTCGCCCTTCTGACTATAAGGGTTGGAAAGTGCCGGATATACTGTTGAGCGGTAATGAGGCGAAGATAAAGGCGTGGGAAATGGATCAAGCTATGGCTCGCACACAGAAGCTGCGTCCTGATTTGTTGAAATAAATAAAACGTTTATATAAAAAGATAGGTGTGTCTATATGGCACACCTATCTTTTTGTTTATATGATTATTTGCTAACTTGTGATTTGCAAAATCTTTCGCCTATTGTAAATCCTTCTTCATACAATGCTTCAAGCTTGGCTGTATCTCTTGTTGTTCTGCCTACCTCAAGTGGCTTTTCCGGACGTATCACAAAGGCTTGCTCTGAGTCTTCAAGCTTGTCGAGCAATTCTAATTGCTCATTGTATGTGGCTACGCGTCTGCTTAGCGCAACTCTTAATCGAGGATAGTTCTTATATAAAAAGTGAGGTATCTTGATATCTTTTTCTGTAGAGCGCCATCCTTTGTTGCGAGTGGATATGACGACATTTCGTGGATGCCCCGTTTCCATAGCTCTCATAACAGGAATGCTGTCTACAATACCTCCGTCGAGCATGGGAGTTCCATCTACTTCCACAATCTTGCTTACATATGGCAAACTGCTTGACGCCTTGATTATATCAATAGTGCGTCTTTTGTCTTTCTTCTCTGTCAGATACATGGCACGTCCTGTCAGACAGTTGGTGGTGACGACTTCAAAAGTAGTAGTGCTGTTAAAATAAGCATCATAGTCGAAAGGCAAGAGCTCATTCGGCATCTTGTCGTAAAGTAGCTCTTGATCAAATATGCATCCTTGGGTGAGTAAGTTTCTTAGTCCGATATAATTATAGCGCGCAAGGAAATTTATCGCAGATATTCTTGCTCGGCGTGGTTGCCTGCTTATGTATGAAATACCATTGCTTGATCCTGCAGAAACTGCTATAACATAATTGAAATATAGGTCGTATTTCATAAACGCGTCAAGTACGCCACTCGTAAATACTCCACGCATTCCTCCTCCCTCAAGAACTAATCCTGTGTTTCTGTCAATTTGCATAAAATTTCTATAAAATCGCCACAAAGTTACATAAAAATTGGCTAAATACTATTCTTTTAAATTAAAATGTAGTACCTTTGCAAACATATTCACATTTTTATAATGTTTGTTTTTAAGGTGTGAATATTGCTTAAGAACTTTTAAACACTATACAATATATTATATGTTTGATAAAGTAACCTATATTAAAAGACGTGCCGAATTGATGAGACTTATGGTAGAGTCGGGCAATAATGGTATTATAGTATTGTTTGGTAATAATGATGCTCCTTGCAATTTCCCTAATAATACATATTATCCTTTCCGTCAGGATTCTGCTTTCTTATATTATTTCGGTCAGAACAGAGATGGGTTAGTTGGCATCATAGATATAGATAATAATAAAGAAATCCTAATAGGTGATGATATTGACATAGAGGATATTGTCTGGTATGGTTCGGTGGACAGCGTGTCAGATATGGCAGCGCAAGTAGGTGTGGCAGAGAGTGCTCCAATGAAGGCATTGAGAACAATCTGCGCAGATGCGCTTAAAGCAAAAAGAACAGTGCATTTCTTGCCTCCGTATCGTTATGATACTAAATTGCAGATATTTGAACTGTTAGGTATACATCCGTCGCAGCAGAAAGACGCTGCTTCCGTAGCTCTTATTAAAGCTGTAGTGAAGATGCGTTCGCAGAAAACTCCTGAAGAAATAGAAGAATTGGAGCGTGCTGCTGTTATAGGATATAAAATGCATACAACGGCGATGCGCTTGACAAAGCCGGGCGTAACCGAGAAGTTTATCGGTGGTCAGGTAGATGGCGTCGCTAATTCTTATGGAGCTATGGTAAGTTTCCCTACAATATTTTCTCAGCATGGGGAGATAATGCATGGAAATCCTTCTATGGCAGAGCTTGAGGATGGCAGATTGGTGCTTTGTGATGCCGGTGCGGAAACAATAAATAACTATTGTTCGGATAATACGCGAACATATCCTGTAAATGGTAAGTTCACTCAGCGACAGCTTGAAATATATAGCATCGTAGAAGCATGTCATGATCATGCTCTCGAGGTCGCTAAACCTGGTGTGAAGTGGCGCGATGTACATTTCTCTGTATGTCGTCTTATGACAGAACGCCTTAAGGAGCTTGGACTTATGAAAGGTGATACCGATGCGGCTCTTGAAGCAGGCGCTCATGCAATGTTCCTGCCGCATGGCTTAGGCCACATGATGGGAATGGACGTACACGATATGGAAGGTCTGGGACAAAATTATGTCGGTTTCGATGATGAGGTTCAGCCAAGCACACAGTTCGGTACAAATGCTTTGCGTTTAGGTCGTCGTTTGCAGGAAGGATTTGTCGTTACGGATGAACCTGGCATCTATTTCATTCCATCGCTTATTGATGATTGGAAAGCAAAAGGACATTGTAAGGACTTCCTGAATTTCGACATGCTTGAGACATACAAGGATTTCGGCGGAATTCGCATTGAGGACGATTTGCTTATAACAAAAGACGGATGTCGTTTTATCGGTAAGGACAGAATTCCTTATCATCCAAAAGATATTGAGGCTTTCATGGCAAATAATTAGTGAGAATATAATAGAGTATTAACAGATAACAGATATTTTTAATGAGAAAAGTTTTAATGGCAGCATTGCTTGTAGTTGCAGCAATGAGTGCTAACGCAAAGGGAGAGAAGGATAGCGTAAAGAATGCTAACAAGCCTGTTTTCACAGTAGTAAAGGCTAATCCAATTACAAGTATTAAGGATCAGAACCGCAGCGGTACGTGCTGGGCATATTCTACTCTTAGCTTCTTTGAGAGTGAGTTGTTGAAGTCTAAGGGCAAAACTTATGACTTGTCAGAGATGTTCGTTGCTAACAAGACATACATGGATCGCGCTACAATGGCAGTGCGTATGCATGGCGATGTAAGTTTCTCACAGGGTGGTTCATGCTTTGACCCATTGTATTGCATTGAGAATTATGGTATCGTTCCGGAGAACGCTATGGCTCTTCCTGGTTCACTTTATGGCGATACTCTTGCCAATTTCAATGAGTTCTTTAGCGTATTGACTCCTTATGTAGAGGCTATCGCTAAAGGTAAGCAGGAGAAGCTTACTCCAGCTTGGAAGAATGGCCTTCAGGGTATCCTCGATTCTTATCTCGGCAAATGCCCAGAGAAGTTCGTTTATGAGGGCAAGACATATACTCCAAAGAGTTTTGCCGCAAGCCTTGGCATTAAGGAGAGCGATTATGTAAGCTTTACAAGCTATACACATCATCCAATGTGGAGTCAGTTTGCTGTTGAGGTACAGGATAACTGGCGTTGGCCGATGTGCTATAATGTGCCAATCAATGATTTGTGTGAGATTATTGACAACGCAATCATGAATGGCTATACTGTAGCATGGGGCGGTGACGTGACTGGCGACGGCTTCACTCGTAAGGGTCTTGGTGTGTTGGTTGACTTGAAGAAAGTACGTTCTATGGCAGGTACTGATGCTGACCACTGGTTCAAACTTTCAAAGGCTCAGAAGAACAATACTCTTGATTCTCTCGGCGTAAAGGCTCCAGAGCTTGTTCCTACACAGGAAATGCGTCAGCAGGAATTTGACAATTGGGAACTTACCGATGATCACGGAATGCACATTTATGGTATCGCAAAAGATCAGAATGGTAAAGAATATTATATGGTGAAGAATTCATGGGGCAAGTATGGCGATTATGATGGCATTTGGTATATGACCAAGGCTTATGTCGCTGCTAAGACAATGGACTTCATGGTAAATAAGAACGCCGTTCCTAAGAAGCTTCGTAAGAAACTCGGTTTCTAATGAGATTTTAGAAACATTAGTATAAATATATTTCCCCACGTGGCTCACACAATCTTGGTAATTGTGAGCTGCGTGGGGATTTTTTTATAAAAATGCCTTAGATTTATATTTTTTCTTTGTAACTTTACGCACTAAAAAAGAAAAAGATAATGCATTTCAAATGGAAATACGAACCTCCTACATCTAAAGAAAGTCAAGCAGAAAAGGAATTGGGCGCGAAACTCAATGTCAATCCTGTGCTTGCAAGGCTGCTGATAAAGCGTGGTATCACGTCGGAGCCTGCGGCAAAGAGATTCTTTCGTCCACAGCTTGCCGATTTGATAGATCCTTTTCTTATGAAAGATATGGATGTGGCTGTTGACAGACTTAACGACGCTATGGGGCGTAAGGAAAGAATCCTTGTCTATGGCGATTATGATGTTGATGGTTGTACGGCGGTTGCATTGGTTTATAAATTCCTTCGCTTGTTTTATTCAAATATAGATTATTATATACCAAGTCGTTACGATGAGGGATATGGCGTAAGCAAGAAAGGAATAGATTTCGCTAAAGAGACAGGCGTGAAACTGATAATAATACTCGATTGTGGTATAAAAGCAGTTGAGGAAATAGCTTATGCCAAAAATCTTGGTATAGACTTTATTGTCTGCGATCACCATGTCACTGATGATGCATTGCCTGAAGCTGTGGCTATTCTTGACCCGAAGCGTGAGGACGATTCTTATCCGTTTAAGGATTTGTGTGGCTGTGGAGTAGGGTTCAAGTTTATGCAGGCTTTTGCCAAAAATAATGGCATACCTTTTTCTCGACTTATTCCTTTACTTGATTTTTGCGCCGTAAGCATAGCTGCTGATTTGGTGCCTGTAGTAAGTGAGAATCGTATTCTCGCTTATCATGGCTTGAAACAGCTAAATACAAATCCAAGCGTAGGATTGAAGGCAATCATTGATATATGTGGTCTTAATGGTCGAACCCTCGCTATGAGCGACATCATTTTTAAGATAGGGCCGCGTATTAATGCTTCGGGACGCATGGAGAACGGCAAGGAAAGCGTAAACTTGCTTGTAGAGAAGAATTTCTCTGATGCGCTCAGCAAAGCCAAACTCATAGATGAATATAACGAGCAGCGCAAGGATATTGACAAGCAGATGACCGAAGAGGCCAATCAGATTGTGGCAAGGATAGAAGGGCAGAATCATCATTCTTCTATCGTTCTATATGACGAAAACTGGAAGAAAGGCGTTATCGGCATTGTTGCTTCAAGATTGACTGAGCTTTATTTCCGTCCAACGGTGGTTATTACCCGTGATGGTGATTTTGCTACAGGCTCAGCTCGTAGCGTAACCGATTTTGATGTTTATTCCGCTATCAAGAGCTGTCGTGATTTGCTTATCAATTTCGGCGGACATACGTATGCTGCCGGATTAACATTGAGATGGGAAGACGTGGCAAAGTTTCGTGAGCGTTTTCAGGCTTATGTTGAGCAGCATATTATGCCTGAACAGACTGAAGCTACGTTAAAGATAGACGGCATACTTGATTTTAAGGATATAGACAAGCATTTGCATAGTGACCTTCGCAAGTTCGCTCCTTTTGGCCCTGCTAATCCGAAGCCTGTGTTCTGCACTAAAAATGTGTATGATTATGGCACAAGCAAGGTCGTAGGCCGTGAGCAGGAACATATAAAGCTTGAGCTTGTGGATTCAAAGTCAAGCCATGTAGTTAATGGCATTGCTTTCGGACAGAGCGCGGCAGCTCATTATATTAAGTCGCGCAGAAGCTTTGACATTGCCTATACAATAGAAGACAATGTGTTTAAGCACAATGCCGTGCAGTTACAGATAGAAGACATACGTCCCACTGAAAAGGAAGATGAAGAATCTTAATGAACGAATATAAGAATATACTTCATAAATATTGGGGATATGATGATTTTCGTGGTATCCAGGCCGATATTATTCAGAGTATAGGAGAAAGACGTGATACTCTTGGACTCATGCCTACGGGCGGAGGCAAGAGTATCACGTTTCAAATTCCTGCTCTGTCTATGCCAGGCACTTGTATCGTCGTAACTCCTCTTATTGCCTTGATGAAAGATCAAGTGCAGAATCTTCGCCGACGTGGAATAAGTGCCTGTTGTGTATATTCAGGCATGACGCGCCAGGATATTATCGCAGCGCTTGAGAATTGTATTCTTGGTGATATCAAGTTTCTTTATGTTTCTCCGGAGCGTCTTGGCTCAAGTCTTTTCCTTGCCAAACTTCCTCGAATAAATGTAAGTTTTATTACGGTCGATGAAGCACATTGCATCAGTCAATGGGGATATGATTTTCGACCATCGTATCTGCAGATTGCCGAGATAAGAAAATATAAGCCCGATGCTCCTATATTGGCACTTACTGCAACGGCTACTCCCGATGTGGTAATAGATATACAGGATAAACTCTCATTCCGCGAGAGGAACGTTTTCAAAATGAGTTTTGAACGTAAAAATCTTGTGTATGTGGTGCGCAATGCTGAGGATAAAGAGGGTGAGCTTATTCATATCTTGCATTCGGTAAAGGGTTCGGCTATTGTCTATGCCCGAAGCCGAACGCATACAAAGGAGTATGCCGAGATGCTTGAGGGAGAAGGCATAAGCGCAACTTATTATCATGCCGGTCTTGACAATTCCACAAAAGACAGTCGCCAAGAGGAATGGAGCAAAGGCGAAAAGCGCGTTATGGTGGCTACCAATGCTTTCGGTATGGGTATCGACAAACCAGATGTGCGTCTTGTGGTGCATGTGGATTGCCCTAACTCTCTTGAAGAATATTTCCAGGAGGCAGGAAGAGCCGGCAGAGATGGTGAGAGAGCTTATGCTGTGTTGCTGTTCGCGTCGGCAGACAAGCGAATGCTTTTAAACAGAATCGGAACTACCTATCCTGAAAAGGAATATATACGCAAGGTATATGAAAGTCTGGCTTATTTCTATCAGATAGGAGTAGGAAGTGGCAGAGGTCATACATTTGAGTTTAACATTAATAAGTTCTGCACGAACTTTCATTTCTTCCCGACTAACGTTGAGTCTGCTCTTAATATTCTTACCCAGAGCGGATATATAGATTATCGACCTGATGATTATGGTGCTCCGCGAATAAAATTTCTGCTTAGTCGTGAAGATTTGTATAGATTATACAATAATCCTGCTGATGAAGATGCCGTCATCACAGCGATATTGCGCCTTTATGGTAATTTGTTTGCTGATTATGGCTTTGTGGATGAATCTTATATCGCTGAGGCTGCCGGACTTTCCAAAGAGGAAACGCATACAGTGTTGAAAGCTTTATCTCGCAAACATATTATTCATTTCATTCCTCGTTCAAAGTATCCATATCTCACATATACGATGGAGCGTGAAGACGCTGATAAAATCATCATTCCTCCTGAGGTTTATGAGAAGCGTAAAGAACAGTTTGAGCGAAGACTGAATTTCGTAATTCGTTATGTGGTAAATGGCGGAGAATGTCGCAGTAAGCAGTTGCTTTCTTATTTCGGAGAAACAAAGGCTGATGAATGTGGACATTGCGATGTCTGTGTAGCGAATAATAAGCAAACAAGTCGTTCGGAAATAGCAGAGGTTCAGAAAAAAATATTATCTTTGCTTGCCGACGAAAAAGAATACGAAACAGCAAAACTTCGTGAGCTTGGTATTCCGGACAGTCTTCTCATGCCTGCTTTAAGCCGTTTGCTTGCCGAAGAGCGTATAGAAATAGATGGAGCTAATGTGAAACTTTGCTGATATATTCTTTTCTATTCTTGAATATAAATCTAAAATTATATATACCTATATATGACAGAACAAGAACGTATAATGCAACTGCGTCAGGAGTTGCACTCTCATAATTATAAATACTATGTGCTGAATCAGCCTACAATTAGCGACCAGGATTTCGACTTCATGATGCATGAGTTGCAAGATTTGGAGGCTAAGCATCCTGAGCTTGCCGATCCCAATTCGCCTTCTCAGCGTGTAGGGTCAGACCTTAGTCATGGTTTTCAGCAGGTGGAACATCGCTATCCCATGCTTTCTTTGGCCAATACATACAATCAGCAGGATGTAGCTGAATGGTATGACGGAGTGAAGCGTGGACTTGAAGGTGAGGATTTTGACATCTGTTGTGAAATGAAATATGACGGTCTGTCGATTTCGCTCACTTATCAGAATGGTAAGCTTGTGCGTGGCGTAACTCGTGGCGACGGTGTTCGTGGCGATGACGTTACAGATAATGTGAAGACAATACGTGCCATACCTCTTGTCCTTCCTGGAGAGGGCTATCCCGAAGAGTTTGAGATGCGTGGTGAGGTGTTGCTTCCATGGAGTGAATTCGAGCGTCTTAATAAAGAGCGTGAGGAACGTGAGGAAACGTTGTATGCCAATCCGCGCAACGCAGCGAGCGGCATTTTGAAGAGCCAGAACTCTCGCGTAGTGGCAGCAAGCCATCTTGATTCCTATTTATATTATGTGCTTGGCGAAAATCTGCCAGAAGATGGTCATTATGAAAACCTAATGCAGGCAGAGAAATGGGGCTTCAAGATTAGCCGTGGCATGAAAAAGGTGAAGACTCTTGACGAGATTTATGCCTTTATAAACTATTGGGATACGGAACGCAAGAATCTGCCTGTCGCAACCGATGGCATTGTTTTGAAAGTGAATTCATTGCGTCAGCAGCGTCATCTTGGTTTTACGGCAAAAACTCCACGTTGGGCCATCGCCTATAAATTCAAGGCAGAGCGAGAGTGTACCCGCCTGAATGAGGTAACTTATCAGGTAGGTCGCACCGGAGCTATTACGCCAGTAGCAAATATGGAGCCTGTTCAGCTTGCTGGCACTACGGTTAAGCGTGCTACGCTTAATAATGAGGATTTTATTCGCAGTTTTGATCTTCACATCGGTGATTATGTATATGTAGAAAAAGGTGGCGAGATTATCCCAAAGATTGTAGGTGTAGAGGTAAGCAAGCGTGAGCCTGACGCAAAGCCGGTAGAGTTTATCACTCATTGCCCTGAGTGTGGCGCAGAGTTGGTGCGTTATGATGGAGAAGCCGCCCATTATTGTCCTAACGACGCTGGCTGTCCTCCACAGATAAAGGGCAGAATAGAGCATTTTATTTCCCGTCAGGCTATGAATATTGATAGCCTTGGACCGGAAACGGTGGATGAATATTATCGTCGTGGACTTATTCATAATATTGCCGACCTTTATACCATCGACGTGCAGCAGATAAATGGCGACGGAAGTCGCAACAAGAGCGCACAGAAGATAGTTCGCGCAATAGCAGATTCAGTGAATGTGCCTTTCGAGCGTGTAGTCTTTGCTCTTGGCATACGTTTTGTAGGTGTCACATCGGCTCGCCTTCTTGCTCGTCATTTCAAGACAATGGATGCTCTCGCTTCCGCTTCTCTTGATGATTTGCTTCAAGTAGATGGTGTGGGTGAGGTTATTGCTAAGAGCGTTATTTCCTATTTCCACGATCCTGTGAATGTGGAGATACTTTCCCGACTTCGTGGTTATGGCTTGCAGATGTCGCTTTCTGAAGAGCAGATTTCTTCTGCTACAGACAAACTCGCTGGAAAGAGTATCGTTATCAGCGGTGTTTTCGCCAAGCATAGCCGTGATGAATACAAACAGCTTATAGAGCAGAATGGCGGTAAGAATGTGGGCAGTATAAGCAAGAAAACAAGTTTCATTCTTGCCGGAGAGAATATGGGTCCTTCAAAACTTCAAAAGGCAGAATCTCTCGGAATTCCGATTATTGATGAAGACACATTCCTTGGAATGATAGAATAAGAATGGTATAATATTATAAAAAGGTGCGCTCGATTGATATTGGGCGCACCTTTTTGTTCTTAATCAATAATATATAGCAACTACTCTATAGGTATCCATATCTCGGTGAGCAGCTCATCAGATGGAGTGGTAGCAGGGTCGTTGAGATATTTCTCAAACATCGGCTCACTCTTTGGTTTTACGTCACCGCGCTCAAGTCGTGTGTAGATTTCCTTATAGAAATCAGTCAGTTGAGTGTAAGCGCCTTTGAGCAGAAACACGATAAACTTTCCGCCATCTATAGTTCTTATGCCTATTTCGTCGGTAGGCTTGAGCGTATTCACAATCGGGTCGGCAATGCACACATCGCATCTCAACTTCGCGCCATCTATTGTTGGGTCGTCAAGATACAGGTTTATATATTCGGCATCTTTGCCGCAGGCGTCTAATAGATGATTGTTGCTGACATATTCTGTAATCTTCTCCCATGCCAGTCCGTAATTCATTGTGGGGTAATCCATACCTGTCAGGCGGTAGTATATGGCCTGAACGTCCTTTCTTGTCTCAATTCTTTCGTTTAAATCCATTTTATCTTATTCATTATTTCAGTCGTGGCAATCATCATTGATTGTCTGCTGCAAAGATAAAATGATATTCAGCCGCCAGCATTACCCGAAACGGAAAAAGGGGAAACGCCCTTTCCCGTTTCATATTTCAGCGCAATAGATTCACGCTATCTTGCTTTCACCTTTTCTTTTCCCTGATTCTGAATTCCAAAGGCGTAATGCGGAATCGCCTTTTGAAGGCAGTGATGAAGTGGGCGGCATATTCATAGCCCACGAGCATACTTATCTGCTCTATTGATTTCTGAGTTTCGCGCAGATAGCGTATTGCCATCTGCATGCGGTATTCAAAAAGATAAGCGAAAATGCTCTGGTGAAACTCGTGACGGAAGCCAGCCTTTAGATAACATTCATTAGTGCCTACGGCAATGGCAAGCTGACGAAGGGAAACAGGCTTGCGGAAATCGCGTTGAAGCAGATAAAGAGCGTCATACATCTTGCTTCTGAACTCATTTGTCAGCACTTTGTTCCATTTCACGTCGTTTATATTCTTGCTTGCCGTCATGAGCGACAGGCTGTTAAGAAGCTGCTCCTCCATAAACGATTCAGAGTTGTTGCCAAGATACGTTGGAAACATCAGGTTCTGAATGTTGTTGGCAATGAGCGGAGTCGGCTTTCTGCTTTCCTGCAGAATGTGGTTCTGCCCTGTCTTGTCGAATAGTGAGCTGATGTTTGAAAGCTCATCGGGAAAGCGTTCCGCCAGCTGTTTTATGTATTTCAGCGTGGTAAACACATGCCCCGATTCCGTCTTTTGGGGCATGAGATGCTTTCTCGAGTTTTTGCTGTCGCTCATTACAAGTGTGAGAGCCGTTTCGTCTGCCCTGAGCACACTGTGAAGGTCTTCCGAGTGGAAGCTATTGTCCACATCCCCTTTTAGCGCAAACGAAAGCACAAGCATAGGTTCCGGATTATTTATTTCGCCTTCGAATATACATTCCTCATAAGCGTCGAAATAAGTGCGGTCAATGATAAAGTTAGGATAGCGTGCCACTGCCAGCTGCCCTTTAAACGAATCTGTTTGCAGCGTTATTGTATGCTGCATCACCTCGCCTTTCGGGGTGGGGCGAATTCCAGTTTTGCCGTCCATGGGATGGCGGTTTTCTCTGTTCAGATTTGTTGAGTTATAGGTTTTCATGAATGCAAATATATGAATATAATAACATACGATGACTATTTAAAACTGATTTTTTTATTTTTTTCTATTCGTCAAACTCTATATTTATTCTTCTTTCTTTTCTTTTTGGCTGCAAATTTACTTATGTAAATGCCCTTGCCGATTACTCCAAACGGAAAAATTGCAGTCTTCTTTCTTTTTTGATTTGTTGTTAGACGTAGTTTCTTATTATAAAGTTTCATTCTTATAAGATTTTCTTGCAGAGTTGTGCAGCGAAATTTTCGTTTTAGGATTTGTTTGTAGAGTTGTGTGGCGAAATCTTCGTTTTAGGATTTGTCTGTAGAGTTGTGCAGCGAAATCTTCGTTTTAAGATTTGTCTGTAGAGTTGTGCAGCGAAATCTTCGTTTTAGGATTTCTCTGTAGAGTTGTGTGGCGAAATCTTCGTTTTAGGATTTGTCTGTAGAGTTGTGCAGCAAAATCTTCGTTTTAGGATTTGTCTGTAGAGTTGTGCAGCGAAATCTTCGTTTTAAGATTTGTCTGTAGAGTTGTGCAGCAAAATATTTTTCTTTAAAATCGCTTGCAGATTTAAAAATAAAGTTTATATTTGCAAGTAGAATGTGCATTGCGTCTTCTGTTTTGATGTGATGTGCCTTATTGGTTTAGAATATTAGCATAAGCTATTATCTTGTTCTTTTCGAAATCGTGGAAAATTTCAATACAATAGGACAAAAGATAACAGTTTATGTTCACGTATAGGCGTGGGCGTAATCGTATCTATCTATTGTAGGGCTTTCCACGAGCCTCGAAAAGGTGGATATAATAAAAGGTTACGAACACGCCTTTCGTGTTATCTTAAGATTTAATGTTATGCTTCTATTTCTCCGCCAAACTTAGTTTGAAACAATAAAATCAAAACTCAAGGAGGATGAATATGAAAACGAAACAATTTAATTTTGGAATGCTCATAGCATTGGTTGCTATGGCATTTTCAGCCTGCTCTTCTTCTGATGAATTAATCGCTGAAAAGGGCAAGGCTTTATCTCTTGATGCAAGCATTTTGCAAGCACAACCAATGGAAATCAGTACTCGTGGCATTTCCATAAGCAGTGATACAGTCTTTGCCGGTGTGATGCATTATAAAGAGGTGGAAATGAGTACAAGCGAAATCTCTCGTGCTCCGCTTGATGATACACCGACATGGATAGGTGGCGAAGCAATTACCGTGAAAGTAGATGGCAAATATTTTCAATACACAATTGGCAGTGACGGCTCTTCATCAACAATGACGAGCGTATCGCCTTATTATTTCACATCTCTCAATAATCTTACAGCCAACGTATGGTATCCATCTTCGGGTGCTGCTAACAAGACTACTCACGAAGTGAATAACAATCAGTCTTCGGATGCAAACTTTAAGAACAGCGATTTCATGTATGGCAGCGGAACTGTTTCTCATGCCAATACATCAAACAGCATTAGTATGGCTCACAAGATAGCTAAAGTTCGCGTAACGGTGAATGTTGTGAATCCAAGCTATCTTAATAATAGTACGGTTAATAGCGTAGTGCTGAGCGGAACAAAGCGCAGTAGTTCAGTGGGTAGCAATGGTGCATTGACGGCTTCGGGTAGCGCAAGCGATATTACTATGCACAAAAAGAGCCAAGGCGTATTTGAGGCGTGCATTATTCCGCAGACTGCTACTTTGACGTTTAAAGTGAATGTTGGCGGAACTACTTATACTTCTACAGCTGTGGCTTCTCGCGCTTATGCAGGGAACAATATCTACACAGCAACAATAAAGATAACAGCAACTAAAGCTTTGTATTTGGGTGGAAGCTCAGTCGCAATTGGAGACTATTATTGTATGGCGAAAAACGGACAAGCATTTGTGGTTAAAAAGGCAAGTCTTTCTACTGCTAAAACAAAAGATTTAACACCATTAGGTGTGGTCTTTGCTAATACTACAAGTACTAAAGATCAAAGTAATGGTTGGAGTTTAGGTTACGCTATGTGCGTGAAACAAGTTGATAGTAAAAAATGGAGTAGTAAAGAAGAAAATGATGAGGTGCTTCCAAATATGGATACGTATGAAAAAGCGTGTGACTATATGGACGGCTATACTGATTTTATGAGTATTAAGAATTCTGCTAAAATATCAGGAGGATACACGTCTGATAATTATCCAGCATTTTATCATGCTAATGCGATAATGACAGCACCTAAAACATCAAGTGGATTCTATCTTCCAAGTTTTGGACAATTTAGAATGATTTGTATGAAATTAGGTGGCGCACCAAACTTCGTGAAAACTGATGAAACTCCTACAAATATTGGTAGCACGGGTTATATGACAATAGTATCTAATATCACAGAAAAATCAACAGCACCAATAATCGCAGATTCGATAAATACATATTTATCATCTATTTCAAATGTTTATGGGGCGTCTGCAATAGTTACATTCCCCCAAACAGGAACTAGATGGACATCAACAGAGATGGATAACAGAGGTGCATGGGATTTTGATTTTTGTATAGGATGTAAGATACTACATGTTTATGGATATCCCAAAACAGCAGGTAAAATCGTTCGCCCTGTTATTGCTTTTTAATAAAAGAATAAAGAATCTTTTTACGTATTAATGTTCCCCCCCACTTCGGGGAGTTGGAGGAGGCATAAGATATTTATATTATAGCTTCATAAAGCTAAGTTTATAGCCGGCGGTGCGTAGCTCGTGAGAGCCTAAGCACCGCCTTTGCTATTTTCTCTATTTTTGCTCTTCCATTATTACTGCTCCCTCTTGCTTCATTCCGTCCATGAGAATGCGGAGCGGAGATGAGAAACGCACATGGCGCACATATTTCGTCTCCTCTATGGCTGGCATACTATCGAGAATATCCTGGCGGAAAATGCCGTCATCGGTGTTGGTGTCGATGGTGAAATAGCCAACTCCGAAGCTGGTGAGGTTTTGAAAGAAGTGTGTGCCCTGACTCGGGTCTATGCGGTAATTCTTCAATGCCACTTCCACAATCACCTTGGCAGCACTGATGTGAGGCCACTTCACAGGTATGCCGAGCCAATAATCGCTTGAACCCCATCTGCCCGGCCCTACGAGAATATAGTTTTTGCCAGAAGCAAGGAATTGGCGATTGATGCGCTCAATGTCGTCGGCAATGGCAGGGTTGTTCATAGCCGTGAATTCATCATCGGTCTTAACATACACCACATCGGTGACATCTTCCGTAATGCCATGCCCAAGGCTGTTGTGAGAGCGCAGCAGACATTTGTCGTCGGGAATGGCAGCCACATCTTCATCGAGCATTTCTTTGGAATCCACGATTGGGCGTATCTGTAGCAGATAGAATTCACCAGTCTTGTCGTCGTTGATGTTGCAGGCAAACTCAATCTCCACGGGGCGCTTCATGCTCTCAGCTCCGTTTTTCATCGACATCTGCAATATCTCTGGCAGAGGGAACACGCCTTGCTGCAACACTCCGCTGAATGTTATCACCTTTCTTCCGCCATCATATATGCCGTCGCGAATCACTTGGTCGTAGGGGTCGAAAGTGGAAGCGATATAGTTGAGGCTCTTGTCGGCGTCGGCTTCTTTCACTTTCATCTTTCTTATGTTGAAACCATCGTCTACCTTGAAATCCTCTGTTAGGTCTTTCATGTCGAGAGCATAAAACTGCGTCTGGGTTTCCCTCAATGCCGTTTCCATTTCGCTTGTCTGTAACACCTGGTCGGGATGATAAGGCGAAACGCGCAGCGTCTGTCCACCGTCTACGATATATTTGCCAAGCCCCAAGGCCAAGCTTGCTATGCCGTCTTCTGCCGTTTCATCGCCTATAGGGTAATAGTTGAGCGAACGCAGCACACCGCTGATGTTGGGATAGAAATGGTCGCCATATTGTTTGCCCACCACTTCCTGCAATATCACAGCCATCTTCTCTTGGTCGATAACATTGCGCGTGGCGGTCATATATGCCTTTGAGTCACGATAATACACCGAGGCATACACGCTCTTTATGGCGGCGGCAAGCATTTTTACCATTTTGTTGTGGTCGTTTACGTAAGGTATCATATATGTGGAATAGATACCTGCAAACGGCTGATAATGAGAGTCTTCAAGAAGTGAAGACGAGCGTATGGCGATAGGGCATTTCGTGGCTTCAATGAATGTGTAGAAATCCTGAGTGAAGGCGTCGGGCAGCTGAGCCTTTAAGAATGCATTGAGAATATCTTCGTCGCTCGCGTCGCTTAGCGCAATCTGATAGAGATTGTTGTTCTCCATGAATTGGTCGAAGATGTCGGTACACAGCACCAATGTCTTCGGTATCTGCACCGTGGCGTTGGGGAAGCGATTAAATTCCGGGTGCATCTTTATGATGTTGTCGAGGAAAGCCAAGCCTCTGCCTTTTCCTCCTAAAGAGCCTTCGCCTATGCGCGCGAAATGGGCGTAAGTGTCGAATTTCATGCGGTCGAAATCAGCCACCACGCCAATGTTCTTTATATGGCGGTATTCCACTATGGCGTCGAAAATAATCTGCCTATGGGCGTCTACATCCTGTAGCTTGTGCCATGTGATATTCTTCAGAAACTCCGAAACGGGGAATATCGCTCTTGCGCACAGCCAGCGGCTTATGTGGTTGCGCGAAACATGATAGAGCATTGAGTCGTTAGGGATTTTGAAAATGTTGTCCTGCAGCTCTTTCAGCGTGTGTATTCTCACTATCTCGTTGCCCGTTTTAGGGTCGCGGAAAATGAAGTCGCCGAAGCCCATGTGCTCCTCCATTATCTTGCGTAGGTCTACGCTTATCTTCTTAGAGTTCTTGTCTACGAAGAGGAACCCCTCGGCTTCGCATTTCTCTCTGTTGCCTGATTCCGAGCTTTCCATTATCAGCGGCACATATTCATCTCTGCCGCGTATCTCGCGCATCAGTTTCAGTCCTGCTTCATCATCCTTCTTGCCATCCTTTGGGAATCGTGCGTCGCTGATAATGCCGAGAGTGTTGTCCTTGAATTTCTCGTATAGGCGCAAAGCCTCCTCATAGGTGCGTGCGAGCATTACCTTAGGTCTGCCCCTCATTCTCATTGTCGCAGCGTGGCGGTTGAGCGCTTCCTTGGCGAGGTTTTTGCTCTGCGCAAGTATGTAGCTATAAAGGTTGGGAAGAATAGAGCTGTAGAAGCGAATGCTGTCTTCCACAAGCAATATCATCTGCACGCCACTTTCCTCCACATCGTGCTCAATGTTCATGCTGTCCTCCATCAGTTTGATGATAGACAGGATAAGGTTGGTGTTGCCCAGCCAGCAGAACACATAATCGAATATGCTCAAATCCTGATCCTGCATTCGCTGAGTGATACCATGAGAGAACGGAGTGAGCACCACGCAGTGTACATCGGGAGAAAGGGCTTTCACCTTGCGCGCCACGGTAAAGGCATCGTTGTCTGCCGTGCCGGGCATGCAAATCACGAGGTCGATGCTTATCGTCTCCAGTGCCTCTGACGCTTCCTCTATCGTGCTCACTTGAGTAAACGTAGGCGGATAGCGCAAGCCAAGCTCCATATATTCATTATACACCTTTTCCTCTATTCGCCCGTCGTCTTCGAGCATGAAAGCGTCATAGGGGTTGGCCACGATTAATACATTATATATACGTCGCATCATTATATTGGTGAATGACACGTCGCGCAGATAGAATTTTCCCCATTCCTGAGGTATGTTTTCTTCCATAGCTTGAGTTATTATATTTTTCGTACTGAGAAAAAATAAAATTCATACATGAAAAATTCCAAAATCGTGCATGAAATTTTATAGACTTGTGCAAATATACTAAAATAAGTGTGTAATGATGAAGAAAAGAATTTGAAAAACGCTAAATTTGTAGCCGCTAAACTACAAATAGTAAGTAAGAATATGAAGAAAAATCTTAAGCGTTCTACGCTTTGTGTACAGGCTGGATGGGAGCCTAAGAATGGAGAGTCGCGTGTGCTTCCTATCGTTCAGAGCACCACTTTTAAGTATGATAACTCAGAAGAGATGGCAATGCTCTTCGACCTAAAGAAAGAGGGATATTTCTATACTCGTTTGCAAAATCCTACGAATGACGCTGTAGCCAGAAAAATCGCTGCCCTTGAGGGCGGTGTGGGCGCAATGCTTACATCGAGCGGACAGGCAGCCAATTTTTATGCTATATTTAATATATGTGAGGCAGGCGACCATGTCGTTACCTCAAATGAAATCTACGGTGGCACTTTCAATCTCTTTGGCGTAACGTTGAAAAAGCTCGGCATTGACTGCACATTCGTGAGTCAGGAGGCGAGCGAAGAAGAGATACAGGCAGCCTTCCGCCCTAACACTAAGGCTCTTTTCGGTGAAACGATTTCTAATCCTGGCTGCAAAGTGCTTGATATTGAGAAGTTTGCCAGAATAGCCCACAAGAATGGCGTGCCGCTTATCGTGGATAACACTTTTGCCACGCCTATCAACTGCCGTCCTTTTGAGTGGGGCGCAGATATCGTTACCCATTCCACTACAAAATATATGGATGGTCATGCCACACAGGTGGGCGGATGCGTAGTAGACAGCGGCAACTTCGACTGGATGGCTCATGCCGATAAATATCCAGGTCTTTGTCAGCCTGATGATAGCTATCATGGGCTCACCTATGCCACAGCTTTCGGCAAGATGGCGTATATGACAAAGATGGTGGCTCAGCTCATGCGCGACCTCGGCTCTATCCCTGCTCCGATGAACTCATTCCTCTTGAATCTCGGATTGGAAACTCTCCATGTGCGTATTCCTCGCCATTGCGAGAACGCCATGAAGGTGGCAAAGTTCCTGCACGATGATTCGCGCGTGGCATGGGTGCACTATTCAGGCTTGGAGGACGACGAGAATCATGCTTTGGCTCAGAAGTATCTGCCTAACGGCTCATGCGGAGTTATGGCTTTCGGCTTGAAAGGCGACCGCGATACTGCCATCAAGTTTATGGACTCGCTGGAGCTTATCAATATCGTTACCCATGTGGCAGACGCTCGCACCTGTGTGCTTCATCCGGCAAGCCACACCCACCGTCAGCTCACTGATGAGCAGCTTCGCGAGGCAGGCATTGCTCCTGATCTTATCCGCCTTAGCGTCGGTATTGAGGATGTAGACGACATCATCGACGACATCAAGCAGGCTCTTGATAAGATTTAAAAGCGTGGTGCCCCCTCTGTCCTCCCCCGAAGCGGGGGAGGACTTTAATATGCTTATAATTATAAATCCCCTCTATCTTTCTGCAAATTGGAAAGATAGAGGGGATTCTCTTTTCGTGATTTTCTTGCAGAGTTGTGCAGCACTTTTTATTTGGCTGAATTTTGTTCGGATGGCGTTTTATTGTGATTTTTATCCTTTGGTTACAACAAATTTTGTGTATGGTCGTTATATATTATATATGAAAAGATTACTATTTATCCTATTGGTCGCGTTTTGCTCCGTGAATACCGTCGTGGCTCAGTCGTCGATGACCGACGACCAGGTGATGCGTTTCGTGGTGAAGGAGAAAAATGCTGGCACTTCTCAGGCGCAGATTGTAACTAAGTTGATGCAGAATGGCGTGGATATATCTCAGATACGTCGTATCAGAAAGAAATATGAACGCCAGATGAAGCAAAACTCGCTTGGCGGACTGAGCGATCAGGCTGTCGGAAAAAATAATGATACAAGAAGGCGTAAGAATAACGCTGCCGAAACGGATGATTTTTCTTATACCGCTAAGGAAAGTGATTACCGCAAATATTCTGATAGCCGCATAAGCAAAAACAGCAAATGGCAAAGTGAATATGATGCTGATGACGCTGATTTTCAGCAGATGCAGAATGAGCTTGAATATATTCTGCCTACGGATACTGCTTTGCTTGTGAAGCATTTGCAGGCTGAGCTGCAAAAGAACAAAAGGCGCGTGTTTGGTCGTGATATTTTCAATAAGAAGAATCTTTCTTTTGAGCCTAACATGAATATCGCTACGCCGCAGAATTATCTTCTCGGTCCGGGCGACGCTGTTATTATAGATGTATATGGGGCGTCGCAGAGATCGGAGCAGCTTACTATCAGCCCTGATGGCGATGTGGTAATCGAGAATTATGGGCCTGTTCATCTTTCAGGGCTGACGGTTGCTCAGGCAAACGCAAGGCTGCGCTCTACTCTCGGCTCGCGTTACCGCAGCAGCAAGGTGCGTCTTACGGTGGGGCAGACGAAGACTATCATGGTGAATGTGATGGGCGAGGTGATGACTCCGGGCACTTACACTCTTTCTGCTTTCGCCACTGTGTTTCATGCCCTTTATATGGCAGGCGGAACAAGCGATTTAGGTACGCTTCGCAACATTAAGGTGTATCGTCGCAACCAGTTGATAAGCGTGGTGGATATTTATGATTATATCCTCAACGGCAAACTTACGGGAAATGTACGCCTGGCGGATAACGACGTGATAATGGTAGGGCCTTACGACTGCTTGGTAAGCGTAGGGGGAAAGGTGAAACGCCCTATGATATATGAGATGAAGAAGAATGAGAGCCTTGGCTCGCTTCTGAAATATGCAGGTGGCTTCACGGGCGACGCTTATAAAAAGGCGGTTCGCGTGGAGCGCAAGACTGGCAGGGAGAAATCTATATATAATGTGGGCGAATTTGATTTCAGCTCATTCCGCATTGCCGATGGCGACACTGTAGGCGTGGATTCCATTATCGACAGATATGAAAATATGGTAGAGGTGAAAGGCGCTGTGTTCCGCCCGGGCAAATATCAGGTGGGAGGCGACATCAACAGCGTGCGCACTCTCATTGAGCACGCAGAAGGGCTTACGGAGGGAGCGTTTTCTTCGCATGCCGTGATGCACAGAATGAAGAAAGACCGCACATTGGAAGTGGTCAGCGTTGATGTAGAGGGAATAATGAATGGCAGAATTGCTGATATTCCTCTGAAAGAGAATGACGTGCTTTTCATTCCTACTAAGACTGAGCTTATGGCGGAACGCACAATCACTATTCATGGCGAGGTGCAATATCCGGGCATATATAAATATGCTGATAATGAAACTCTTGAGGATTTCGTGTTGCAGGCAGGCGGACTAAGAGAGTCGGCTTCTACTGTGAAAGTGGATGTGGCGCGCCGTCTTGTAAATCCTGCTGCTACAACGGTAGATAGCCTTGTGGCTCACACTTATTCTTTCGCGTTGAAGGATGGATTTGTAATCGATGGTAAGCCAGGTTTTACTCTTCAGCCTTTTGATGAGGTGTATGTAAGGAAAAGCCCTGGCTATCAGAAGCAGAGAAATGTAAGCGTGGAGGGAAATGTGATGTTTGCCGGCACTTACACTCTTTCAAAAAACAATGAGCGACTGAGCGATGTCATTCGCAAAGCCGGTGGCGTGACCGATTTGGCATATACTAAGGGCGCGCGTCTTGAACGTCGCATTACTCCTGCCGAGCGTCTGCGCATGGAAACTCTTCTAAAGACAGCCAAAGCGCAGAGCGACGCAAAGGATTCGATAGATATTAAGAAACTTGATTTGGGTGATACCTATTATGTGGGCATAGAGCTTGATAAGGCTATCGCCAATCCGGGAGGAGATGATGATATCATAATGCGTGAGGGCGACAGACTGCTTGTTCCAGAATATAATGGAACGGTAAAGATTTCGGGTGATGTGATGTATCCTAACACCGTGTCTTTTGAAAAGGGCAGACGCGCTTCTTTCTATATTGACCAGGCTGGCGGATGGGGCAACAGAGCTAAGAAGAGCCACACATATATTATTTATATGAACGGAAAGGTGGCTAAGCTAAGCCATGGAGCGAAGATAATGCCGGGATGTGAGATTGTAGTTCCTTCAAAGCCGAAGAGTACATCATCGCTTACCCAGTGGCTTACGATAGGCACATCGGTAGCTTCTATTGCTACAATGATAGCCACGATAGATAATCTTGTGAAATGATGTTTCGCTTCATAATGATGCGGATATAAAAAATAAGGAAGTTCTTTCTATGTGTGAAGAACTTCCTTATTTTTATTTATTACTTCTTGAATTTTCTGTATAGTTTCCATCCAAGAATTATGCCGTCTAATATTCCCGCGCCTGTGTTTATCAGTCCGGAGAAGCGACGGGTGGGAGTAGAGGCTATGGAAGAAGAGCGTTTATGAAACAGATTATCCCATAGCTCCTTTATCTGCTCATCGTCTTTCTGAATATCCTTCAGAAGAATCTTCTTACGCATTCGCAGCTCGGCTAATGATTTATACCCTTGACCTGTGGGCGATTGCTCAATCGTGTTCATAATTCTATTTCTCCATTAATATGCTTGCCAGAAATCTTACTAATGGCTTTTCTATCCAACGTTTGCGGAATGTAACGAATAATAGCAGAACAATGATGTAGGCAGCTGCCACAGCGGTAAATGCCAAAGGCAATCCCAATAATGGCTCAAGGGCGAAAGCTATTGCGAATGAAGCATATATCAAAACCAATACGACAAAGAACGACAGCACAAGCGTCATCGTGATGACGGTGAGCAGGCGCACAATCTTCTCTGTCACATTAAGCTTCAGATATTCGCTTTGCAATGAAATGTAATGCCTGAGAACTTCTACGAGCTGACTTATTGTTTCTATATTTTCGTTGTTAGAAAACATATATGTATTTTCCTTCCTTGTGTATAGTAGTGTTAAGCCTCTGTAGCGGCTGCCTCTGTGAGGTCGTCGACAACGTCGCTAATCTCTGTAGATGAGAGCTTTATGTTATGTTTTTTGCAGAAATCGTCTACTATGCCTGTGAGCTTTGAGCGTGTGTCAGTGCCTTTTTCAGGAGCCAGTAAAACACCAAGAGCAGCGCCGGCGATAGCACCGCCTAAAAATGCGCCTAAATAACCTAATGTCTTCATATTTCTATAATTTTAGATAGTTAATATTTATATTCGTAAGCAAATATACAAATTAAATCATTATATGTGTACCACGGCGTAATGAAAAAAGCCATATTTTTTGTTAAAAGGTAGGTAACATGTGCATTTAACAAACTTTATGTGGGGTTGTGTAACTTTTTTATTGAATATTTCGTACTTTCGCAATCAAGAAATGGTATTATGATATGCCATACACACAGAATATTAATATATAAGAAAGATAATAATGATGAAGAAGACATTCATTTTATGCGCAGGACTATGCGTAGCGTTAGCTTTTACAAGTTGTGGAGCTTCTAAGGAAAGTGCCTATCGCAAGGCTTATGAGAAAGCTAAGGCTCAGCAGACAGAGCCTGCCGGCGAAACAGCTGAGACAACAGCTCCTGTAGTAACTCCATTGCAGGAAAAACCGGCTACACAGACAACAATTATCAATGTAGACAACGCTACCGTTCGCTCAGAAGACGTTACTGTAGTTAATGGCGCCGGCTTGAAGTCTTTCAGCGTAATCGTAGGCTCTTTCTCTTTGAAGGCTAACGCAGAAGGATTGCAGAGCACATTGAAGAGCGCGGGCTATGATGCTCAGGTGGCTTACAACGCAGGCATAAATATGTATCGTGTCGTTGCTTCTACATTCGATAGTAAGGCTGATGCTGTTAATTCTCGTAATCATTTCCGCGCTAAGTATCCTGACGCATGGTTGCTCTTTAAGAAATAAAGACACGTGGCAAGAATACTTTCTATAGATTACGGAAAAAAAAGAACAGGGCTGGCAGTTACAGACACATTGCAGATTATTGCCAATGGGCTGACAACTGTTGATACCAAAGAACTTATGGATTATCTAAAGCAATACGTTTCGCGTGAAGACGTGGAACGTATTGTTATAGGTGAGCCTAAGCAGCCGTCGGGCGAACCGAGCGAGAATCTGGCTCGCGTGAAGCAGTTTGTGGCCCGATGGAAGAAAGAAATGCCCCAAATTCCGATTGAATTTTATGATGAGCGCTTTACGAGCGTTTTAGCCCATCGCGCCATGCTCGATGGAGGTCTTAAAAAGAAAGCGCGTCAGAATAAGGCGTTAGTCGATGAGATTAGCGCGACTATAATTTTACAGGATTATCTCGAGAGCAGAAGATAATCCTTTTCTGCTGAATATATATTTCAAATAACAACATGGTATTACCTATTTATACATACGGCCAGCCTGTTTTGCGTAAGGTGGCTCAGGATATCACTTCGGATTATGAAGGATTAAAGGAACTCATTGCCAACATGTTTGAAACCAATACCGCCAGCGATGGCGTAGGTCTTGCCGCTCCTCAGATTGGTAAGGCTATCCGTGTGGTCATCATCGACCTTGATGTGCTCAAGGATGAGTTCCCTGAATATAAGGATTTCCGTAAGGCATATATCAATGCTCACATCCTCGAATATGATGATAACAGCAAGAAGGAAGCAATGGACGAAGGCTGCCTTTCTATTCCTGGCATTCATGAGAGCGTGACTCGCCCTACGCGTATTCATGTGAAGTATATGGATGAAGATTTCAATGAGCATGACGAATGGGTGGATGGCTATCTGGCTCGCGTTATGCAGCATGAATTTGACCATTTGGAGGGCGTGATGTATGTAGACAGAATCACTCCGTTCCGCAAGCAGATGGTAAAGACCAAGCTGAAGGCTATTATGCAGGGTAAGTTTCGCTGCCCATATCGTGTGAAGGCTGCCCATAAATAAGATAAAAAGAAAAACATGATGAAGAGAGTATTAGTGATTTTGGTTGCATTGGTGAGCGCGCTTAATGTAAAGGCGCAGTTTAATGTAGACCGCCTTATGAGCGCAGGCGAAACAGCTTTGCATTATGAGGACTATGTACTCTCCGTTCAGTATTTCAGTCAGGCTATTGCCCAGAAGCCATATCTATATGGAGCGTGGTACGACAGGGCAGTAGCCAAATATTATCTTGAAGATTTTGTAGGCGCGGAGGCTGACGCTTCAAAGGCTATATCGCTAAATCCTTATATAGAGGGATTATACGATTTGCGTGCCGTTTCGCGCATTCGCCAGGAGAAGCTTGACAGCGCCATAACCGATTATAATAAGGCAATAGGCATTAATCCTACGGAAAAGAATTATTGGTTTAATCGTGCCCTCTGCTATCTTCAGCAAAAGAAATACGATGTGGCATTGCTGCAAACCGATACTATCGTAAGGAAGTGGGAGAAATATGCCAATGCCTATTCGCTTCGCGCAGAGATATTTCTTCATCAGAAAGACACTACCAAGGCAGCTAAGGCTCTTGACAAAAGCTTGCTGCTCAATCCCTATGATGCCGACACATGGACTACGCGCGCTTCTATAAGTCTTGCGCGACGAAAATGGCGTGATGCTGATGAAGAGCTGTCAAAGGCTATTCACCTCAGCCCTAAGAAGGTGAAAAATTATATTAATCGCGCGCTTGCCCGACTTAATTATAATAATCTTCGTGGCTCTATGGCCGATTACGACAAGGCTTTAGAGCTTGATCCCAATAATTTTCTTGGTCACTACAATCGTGGATTGCTTCGTATGCAGTTTGGTGATGACAACCGTGCGATAGTGGATTTCGACTACATCATAAAGATGGAGCCACAGAATTTCATGGCTATCTTCAATCGTGGTATTCTTCTCGACCGCACAGGCAATCTTCGCGGTGCTATTCGTGATTACTCCAGTGTGATAGCCCAGTTTCCGAATTTCTGGACAGGTCTTTCTTATCGTGCCCGCTGCTATCGCAAGCTTGGCATGAACGCTAAGGCTGAGCTTGATGAATTCCGCATAATGAAAGCGCAGATGAACAAGCACCTCGGCATTCAGCCACGCTGGAGCAAGCACACTCTGAAAGCTATGCGTAAGCGCACGGAGATAGATCCCGACAAATACGACCAGGTGGTTGTGGAAGAAGCCGACGAGAATATGGCTAATGAATATAAGAGCCAGTATCGTGGCAAGGTGCAGAATCAGGAAAGCGACGACAAGATTATGCCGATGTATGAGCTTTCATTCCAGCCTTACAATAATGGCGTGAGGTCTTATCAGGCTTACAGCAGTAAGGTTGAGGCTTTCAATCAAAAAATGGGAGGTAAAGCGGAGCGTGTGCTCGTCAGCTGCAATGCCGACAACTTATCAGCAGAAAAGAGCAAGGCATATTTCAAAAAGGTGGAAACCCTTTCCGCTTCCATCGCGGCGACAAAGACTGTTGCTGATGCAAAAGATTTGCTTTTGCAGCGCGCCATTACCTATTCCGTATTGTCTGATTATCTCGACGCTGTCAGCGATCTCACTTCTTATATTCAGATAGACAGCACAAATGCGTTGGCATATTGGCAGCGTGGCGTGTGTCAGACTATGGTAAATGATTTTAATGCTTCTCGTGGTATTGATACAAAGCTGAAGGCTGCCGCAGCCCTCAATGATTTTTCTGATGCCATCCGTCTTGATTCTGATAACGCCTATATTTATTACGACCGTGGCAATCTCCATGCAGCGTTAAAGGATTACGCAAAAGCCGTAGACGACTACACAAAGGCTCTCTCCAAGGATAAAATGCTTGCCGAGGCTTATTATAATCGTGGAGTGGTGCGCCTGCGTATGGGTAACAAGTCGGCAGGCAACGCAGACCTCAGCAAGGCCGGCGAGCTCGGTCTTTACAAGGCTTACAGCGTAATAAAGCATAGTAAGAAGTAAGCCAGAAAACCCCTTAAATTCCCCCCGAATATGTTTTTTTGTCTGTACAACTCTGCACGGAAATCCTAAAAGTAAGATTTGCTTGCACAACTCTACAGCGAAATCTTAAAAGTAAGATTTGCTTGCACAACTCTGCACGGAAATCTTAAAAGTGAGATTTGTCTGCACAACTCTACAGCGAAATCCTAAAAGTAAGATTTGCTTGCACAACTCTGCACGGAAATCTTAAAAGTAAGATTAGTTTGCACAACTCTGCACGAAAATCCTAAAAGTAAGATTTGTCTGCACAACTCTGCACAGGACTCTTAAAAGGAAGATTTGTCTGCACAACTCTGCACGCAAATCCTAAAAGTGAGATTTGCTTGCACAACTCTGCACGGAAATCCTAAAAGTAAGATTAGTCTGCACAACTCTGCACGGAAATTCTAAAAGTTAGATTTGCTTGCACAACTCTACAGCGAAATCCTAAAAGTGAGATTTGTCTGTACAACTCTGCACGGAAATCTTAAAAGTAAGATTAGTCTGCACAACTCTGCACGGAAATCTTAAAAGTAAGATTTGTCTGCACAACTCTGCACGGAAATTCTAAAAGTTAGATTTGTTTGCACAACTCTGCACGGAAATCCTAAAAGTTAGATTAGTCTGCACAACTCTACAGCGAAATCTTAAAAGTGAGATTTATCAATACTGTTTGTTTTAGAAATAAGTGCCCCTTAATGCAATAAAACGCGGTGCTTAGGAGTTATTATATATGTACGCGCGAGAAAGGTTTGGCGTGTATGTAATGTTTTAATATGATGGAAGAGAAAAACAAAGAAAAAGTCGTTATAGATTTAAAGAAAATAGTTCGGGCAATAAAATGCAATAAATTGTTGTATGCAAAAGTGTTGTCTGTCGTTTTTGTATTATCTTGTATATATATATATAGTGTACCGAGATTTTACACCTGTAATGTAAAATTAGCACCGGAAATAGAAAATTCTTCATCAGCTGGAACATTGTCTTCATTGGCATCATCTGTCCTTGGTACAAGTAATATACTTTCCACAGATGCTATATCGCCAAATCTTTACCCTGATTTGACAAATTCAAATGATTTTATTGTTAGTCTTTTCCCTATACGTGTTACAATAAAGGAACAGGACCTGCATACGAACTATTATGATTATTTGAGCCAATATCAGAAAAAGGCTTGGTGGGTATCGCTTGTGTATAAAATAATCGGTAAGAAAGAACCTAAGTTGGCAGCTAATGTCGATCCTTTCAGACTGACTAAAGCGCAATCTCATATTGCTAATATGATAAAAGATAATGTGAAATGCAGTGTAGATCAAAAAACGAATGTAATCACAATATCTGTCACAGATCAGAATGCAGAGGTGAGTGCCAATATTGCTGATTCAATAAGAGAAAAATTGCAGACTTTCATAACTACGTATCGTACAAATAAGGCTCGACATGATTTGATGTATTATCAGAAATTGACGAGAGAGGCAAAAGCTGAATATGAAAAAGCACGTCAATTGTATGGTGGATATGCGGATGCTAATTTGGATGTGGTTCTTGAAAGCTACCGCTCGAAACAAGAAGATTTGGAAAATGATATGCAGCTGAAGTTTAATAACTATACGCAATTGTGTAATCAGTTGCAAATGGCACGTGCAAAAGTGCAGGAACGTACACCTGTATTCACTACATTGCAAGGGGCTTCCGTTCCTGAATTGCCTGCTGGTCCGAAACGAATAATTTTTGTCTTGGGAATGCTTGTTATTGCGATGATAACAACAACATTTTGGGTGCTAAGGCATGATATTAAAAATGTCTTAGCTTAAATAAATGTGAGATGAGAAATAGCATTATTACAAGTCTTGGTATCGTTTTTAAGAGATTAACAGGTATTAATGATATATCTCTTTTGCGGAAAAATATACATAAATGTATAGGTAAGATTATATATCATAAAAAATATACATCTGACGATGTCGTCAATGTAATGCAAAAGATGGGTATGACAAAAGGTAGTGTTGTCTGTATCCATGCTGCGATGAAGGAATTTTATAATTATCAAGGTTCGGCGCAAGAACTTATTGAAAAAATAATGAATGTGATAACTCCTGAAGGAACGTTGATAATGCCTGCTTTTCCAGAAAGTCGTTACCAATCGGATTGTAATTATATTTTTGATTATAAAAATGATATAACTAAAGCTGGTTGCTTAGCGGAAACTTTTCGCCGAATGCCGAATGTTGAGAGAAGTATTAATGTGCAACATTCGGTATGTGCGTGGGGCAAAAATGCGAAATGGCTTATAAAAGATCATAATAGATGCCATAATTGTTGGGATGAAAACTCTCCTTGGTATCGTATGACGCGCATTAATTGTTTAGTGTTTACATTAGGTTTGCCTTCTTGGTATATAGGAACTTTTGACCATTGTGTGGAAGGCGTGCTTTATAAGGAACATCCATATTGGGCACAGTTCTTTGCCCCAGAAAGAATATATAGATATTATGACAATGACGGCAACGTGTGTCAATATCGCTCACATCCTGGTGGTGTGGTAGAAAGGCGCACAAGGGAGAAACGTTTAATTAAGCATTTTGATGATGCTTCTTTTAAAAAGAAGAAAATATCAAATTTGAAGATAAAAATGTTTCGTTCAAAGGAATGTCTTGATAAAATGATAGAGTTGGGTAGACGAGGTATTACAATGTATTATGTACCATCACCTAAAAAATATAAGTTTTGACTAAAAAAATAAATAAAATATTTAGCTCATCCCTAATGATTAATACTGCTAAAATGTCTTTTAGCAATATAATCATGTATTTGTTGCCTATTGTGGTAACACCGATATTGTCGCGTCTATATTCTCCTGATTCTTTTGGAGAATGGGGTGTGTTTTCGTCTTTTATAACGATACTCACCGTCGGACTATTTTTAGGACTTGATAATACAATAGTTAAGGCGAAGGATAATCAGTTAAAAGGAATAATTGCGTTGTGTCTGTTTGTCGGAATACTTGTTTCGCTTGTTACTGGGGGCATATTCCTAATAGGTAATCTTTTGAATTTACGTTTTTTTGCAACATTTCCTTGCGCAGATATGTTGTTCTTATATCTATTCTTTTATGTCCTTTATACCATATTCTTCAATTTGTGTAATCGATTTGAGATGTATGGTGTCATAGCGTCTGTAAATGTAGTGCAAGGTCTGTCGCAATCTGTTTTTAGAATCTTATTAGGTATGTTTTGCGTCACTGCTATTAACGGACTTATAATAGGAACGACAATAGCAGAAGGCGTCTCTGCTATATTGCTGGTCGTTTATTTAATCTTATATAAGGTTAAAATTGGCGGTTATAATATCACTCGTAATTATTTTAAAAAGTTACTTTGTGAGTATAAAAACTTTCCTTTGTATGATGCACCTTCGAGCGTGTTAGCGTTTGCGGCGTTTAATCTGCCAACTATAATTCTTGCTATGTATTTTGATAAAGCAAGCATAGGGTGTTTTTCTATTGTTCTTCAGTTATTGCTTTTGCCGATGTCTTTTATCGGAAATGCGATAGGTAAAGTTTATTATCAGGAAATATGCAAGGATGGTGATGTTGCAAATCGCACGAATAAGGTAGTTAGAATTACGGCAGTAATTTCAATTTTGCCAATGTTTATCTTAGCATGTGGCGGAGATAAAATTGTAGTTTGGTTTTTAGGCTCAGAGTGGGAGACAGCTGGCAATGTCGCTTTGTGTTTGTCGCTTTGGTCATTCCCAACTATTTTAACACAACCGCTTATTCCTTTGTTTAGAGCGTTAAACAGCCAGCGATATTTATTGCTGTTTGATGTAATGTATTTTATTTGCGGAATTGGAAGTATTTTAGTGTGTTGTCAGTTTATAGATAATCTTTTCGTTATTCTCATTGTGTATGCTGTTGTGTGCGCGATTGTGAAGTTAATGATGTTTATGAAAATTATAAAATTGGGCAATGTTTATATGGCAAGTTGGATGCGTGTTCTGCCTTTGTGGCTAATTTCGTGCGTTATCCTTTTATTTAGGTTGCTATCGTTATGAAAAGGATACTATCTATTATATTCGATTCGGAAAGCATAATAGGAAAAATATTGTGTGGCTTAATATATACGCTGATTTATGATTTGGCGTATGAGGGCTATGTATTTCATTTATTTTCATATATGGGAGGTGTAGATTATGTTCAGATGAATATAGTTTATAGAGTAACATGGCTTTTGCTCTCTGTGTTTCCTTTGATGGCTTATAATGGATTGAAAAGTGTTGCATCCTTTTTATGTCTGTTTCTGTATATCTTTGTATATGTGCCATTAATCCATGCTCTTTTTGTGTTGTATGGTATTGATGCGCTTACTTTATATTCTTATTCTTTAACGCTATGCTTGTTTTTTACTTTGTTTTTCCAAGTCGGAATTAGATGGCCGTTGTTTAAGAATATAGAGATAAAACAGCATATACCTTTTCGATTTATAGAAATAATAACTATTATTATTACGCTTATATTTTTCCTAATAAGGGCTAAATCAATGCATTTCGTGAATATCTTCTCTGAGTCAGACCTATTGTATGAGCTGCGTGAAAAAAATTCAGAGGAGGTAGGCTCAATGGCAATTGTCGTGTATTTGCAAGGATGGCTTTCGGGTGCTTTCTATCCTTTTCTGCTTGTTAATTATTTGCATCGCAAATCATGGATAAAGGCTTTTGCTGTTTTGCTTGGCTACTCTCTGCTATTTATGGTTGATATGCAGAAACTGACATTCTTTATACCTTTCTTTTTAATAGGATTTTACTTCCTTATGAAAGTAAAGGCAAATGTTATAGAAACAAGACTGCATTCTTTTCTGTTATATAGCATTTCGTTTTTGTTACTGCTCTTATATCCGACAGAATCAGAAGATGGCCTGCTCTTTATAATTTCATTCATAGTTATTTTGCGAACGGTTTGTGTAACAGGATGGCTGACGCAGACGTATATGCACTTTTTCCGTGATAATCCCTATACTCATTATGGTCATATCAATATAGTAAATGCCTTGACTGGAGCATACCCATATAATGCGCCGTTGGGAAAGGTGGTTTCTTATGGTGCGCAGAATGCTAACGCGACATTTTTTCTGACAGACGGAATCGCTGCTGATGGATATATTGGAATTATTCTTATCGGTATTTTATTCTTAATAATGTTGCATTTTATAAATGCCGTTTCATTTAGATATAAAAGTACTGATCTTTTAGTTATATTTTTGCCTACTTTGACCTATGTATTAAATACTTCGTTGTTTACTACTTTGCTGTCGAGTGGTTTGCTCGTTTTGATAATGATAATTACTTTTGCAGATTGTCCTATTATTGATAAGGACGAGAATAAGACATCTGATAATGAATCAATAATACGTGAAATTTGAGTATGAAAAAAATATGCTTAATAGACATAATCGGTGCTCATTATCGTTTCCCTATTTATGCGGAAATGAATAAGGTGTTTGGCTGTGATTTTTATCTTGGTGACAAAACGAAAGACGAGATAAAGCAGTTGGCTTATGATAAGCTGCCTGGTTTCAAAAAACGTTTGCATAATGTATTTCTTCATAACTTCTATTGGCAATGTGGAGCGCTAAAATTAATATTCCAACCATATAAATATTATATTCTTAATGGTGAGCCATATTGTTTGAGCAGTTGGGCTATGCTGATTTGTGGCAAGTTGTTTGGAAAGAAAACAATCTCATGGGCGCATGGATGGTATGGAAGAGAAACTGCAATAAAGCGTATAATAAAAAAGATGTATTTTTCTCTTTTCGATAAATTGATGATATATAATGAATATGCCATTAGACTTATGGAAAGAGAGGGATTTAATCGCCATGACATGTTTTGCATAGCAAATTCGCTTGATTCTGATAGAGAGAAGATGTTGCGGAATTCATTATCAGAAACGGATATATATAAATCTTATTTCAATAATGATAATCCTACAATTATATATTGTGGAAGAATACAGCAACGAAAGAAACTTGATTTGTTGTTAGAGGCAATGAGAATAATGAAACAACGAAATTTGTCGGTTAATGCCGTATTTGTTGGAAAGGATGTGGATAATGTGAGCATACCACAAATTGCCTCAAATTTAGGCATAGGAGAAAATGTTTGGATGTATGGGGCATGTTATGATGACAAGAAATTGGCGGAATTCTTTTATAATGCGTCGGCTTGCGTTTCTCCGGGGAATATAGGATTAACTGCAATTCATTCTTTGTCATTCGGATGTCCTTGTATTACGCATAATAATTTTGCGCATCAAATGCCAGAGTTTGAAACTATTTTGCCTGGCAAAACAGGTGATTTCTTTGAATATGATAGTGCTGAAAGTTTGGCAGATGTCATAGAAAAATGGATTTGTCTCAATTCTGAGCAAAGGGACATTGTTAGAAAGTCATGTTTTGCGGAGATAGATAGAAAATGGAATATACATTATCAAATAGATGTAATAAATAAGGTTATAAATGGATAATTACAATTCTACATATTTCAAGTTGAGGACATTAGCTCGCGCTTTAGTTCTTAATATTTTGGGTTCTTTTTCAAAGCCAAAGGCTGGTATCCATATTTTAAACGGACATCGTATCGTCGATGAAATTGAGCCACATACGTTTGCTTCGCTTTTGGATGAACTTTCCAAATATGTGAAGTTTGTTAGAATCGAGGATGCCGTACAGATGATTCTTAATCATGAAACTCCCTGTGAACCATTGGTCGCTTTTACTTTTGATGATGGCTTTATGGAGTGTTATGATGTGTTTGCTCCTGTTCTTGAAAAGAATAACACCAATGCGCTTTTTTTTATAAATCCGAATTATGTAGATGGTGATAATTCTTATATAGACAATTTTAATAAAAATATTGTCCTTACAGAAGGAAAATCACCGATGCGTTGGTCACATATAAAGGAATTGGCTAATCGTGGACATATAATTGGTGCTCACACTATGGATCATTATATGATAAATTCAGACAACAGGCAAATTCTTGAATATCAAATATGTAGATGTAAGGAGATTATTCAGGAAGAGTTGAAAGCTCCTTGTGAATATTTTGCCTTTCCTTATGGGAAGCTTTCGCAAGCTAATATGATGTCTATTGATATTGCATGCAAAAAATATAAATATGTTTTTTCGCAGTCTGATTACAAACATTATTTTTCATTTAATGGTTTGGTTATTAATCGTAGACATTTTGAGCCTTTTTGGCCTGTTAAACATGTATTCTATTTCTTGAGTTGTAATAAAACATATTGATTATTATGCCAACATTATTACAGATAAATATAACAGCCAATTGGGGGTCTCATGGAAAAATCGCCGAGGGTCTAGGCAAGGAAGCAATTGCTCATGGATGGAAAAGTTATATTGCTTATGGGCGTTGGCTCAATCCGAGTAAATCTGCTATATATCATATTGGCAATAATTTCGATGAGGCTATTCATATTGTGGGTTCCAGATTATTAGATAATCATGGGTTGATGTCATCATTGCCGACAAAAAAACTTATTTCCTTTATAGAGAAAATAAAGCCTGATATAATCCATTTGCATAATATTCATGGATATTATTTAAATTATTCTATTTTATTTGATTACCTGGCAAAAATAAATATTCCTGTTGTATGGACTTTGCATGATTGCTGGACTTTTACAGGACATTGTGCTCATTATATGTTTGTCGGATGTGATAAATGGCAAACTCATTGTAATGATTGTCCTTTAAAATCTAATTATCCTCGTAGTATATGGAAGGATAATTCAGAAAGAAATTTTGAGTTGAAACGCAAGAAATTCTTATCTGTTAAGAATCTTGCATTAGTGCCTGTAAGTAAATGGTTGGAAGGTGATTTGAAAAAGTCTTTCTTTAAAAAAGCTAATATCCATCAAATTTATAATGGAATAAATACAGATATATTCCAACCATCGGAAAATGCTTCATTTATTGTAAAACAAAAATATAATATTCCATCAGATAATAAGATAATATTAGGTGTAGCGTCAAATTGGTATAGAAAAGGTTTGCATGATTTTATATCTTTGCGTACAAAACTTGATATGTCTTATACTATTATTTTGGTTGGGCTTACTCCTAAAGTAATAAAAACTCTTCCATCTGGAATTATTGGTATTCAGCGTACGGAAAATATAAATGAATTGGTAAATCTCTATTCGGCAGCTAATGTATATTTTAATCCTACGTGGGAGGATAATTTCCCGACAACAAACATAGAAGCAATGTCCTGTGGTACACCTGTCGTAGTTTATAATACTGGTGGGTGTGCTGAAACTATTAATAAATCAACAGGAATTGTAGTTGATAAAGGTAATCTTGTTGAAGCAAAAAAACATATTATGGAAATATGTAGCAATGATTTTGGAGAGCTTTCTGAAGCATGCCGCCAGAATGTCGTTGATAATTATAAAGAAGAAACATGTTATAATAATTATTTGAGATTATATAATAGCTTAGTGAAATGAGATACATTTGTTTTATATTATTGGAAGTATTTTTTTTATTCTCTTGCTCTGATAGAATAGAATATATATCAGAGGTTCAAAAGAGTGAGCCTAAAAGCACTGATTCTGTTTTAAATGTAACGATAGAATGGGCAAATAATGATGTCGTAAATTCTGCTATCAAAGAGTTATATATACCAAATGCAGATAAACATTATCAAAAACTTGTCGTGCATCAAGTTGAGGCTGTAAAAGGGCATAATTATAAGATTTTTATAAAAAATGCTGATGGAACAGATTATGTTACACGCGCCGCTGCTTCTTTTACTGAAGATTCTTTAAACAAAGCTATTGTTACTCTTTATTCATGGCATAATGATAACATTGTTGGTTATGTCATATTTAATGATACAATAGCAAATTTTTCGAATGAATTAAATAATATATGTCTGGACTTAAATGCTGTTAGTAATATTAATAATAGTCCGAATATAAAGAAGATGCTTCGCAATCCTTTACAAGTCTTGTTGATAGGAGATAGCTTTTTAGGCTATAAGACATTGCATAATTCTTTGGAACATCAAATGCAATATCGTTTAGGGTGTAAAGTATTTAATCTTGGATGTTCTGGATGTTGGATGGCATATAGAAAGATAAATGGAAAACTTGATAATAGTTATAATGCATTTGCTTTCCCTTCTATAGTTGATGCTCTTTTATTGCGTGATTATAAGTATCAGAAAAAAGCAAATGACACAATAAATACAGGACATTATAATGATGTGTTAGCAACTTTACTTTCAAATAAAATTGATTTGAGCAAGCCAACAATTTTAATTTGTGAGTATGGAAATAATGATTTAACATGTAGCGTTCCGATTGGTAATTTATGGAACTATAAAGATAAGAATGTTGATTATGATAAGTATACGGTGCTTGGCGCAATGAATTACGGAGTAAATTCTTTATTGACGGCTTACCCACATATTAAAATTATTCAGCTTGGTACAGGATATCGATATATGAAAAATCCTTCGGGTGATTATGTTCCGCCTTATGCGTACAATAATGGTTTATATACTCCAAGGGATTTAAATGATTCTATTCGTGAAAATTGTTATCGTTTAGGTATATCGTATGAGGATTTTAATGCGTGGGGAGTTAGAAATGCTTATTCTGTAGGTTTTGGTGAAGATAAAATGAGTAAAGTTCTTGAAGATAATTCTCATTTTAATACTTATGGGTTTTATGAATTTGCCAAATATCTGTCGAATTTAGTTAAGCAGAAAGAATAATGAAAATCTCTGTTATTACAGCAACTTACAATAGTGCGAAGACAATAAAGAGCACAATAGAATCGGTGTTGGCGCAAAGTTATGCTGATATCGAATATATTATAGTGGATGGAAATTCGCATGACGAAACGATGCAGATAGTGAAAAGCTATGAGCCGAGTTTCAGAGGGCGTATGAAATATGTTTCAGAGCCGGATAAGGGAATTTATGATGCCATGAACAAAGGCATAGAGATGGCAACAGGAGATGTGGTCGGCATATTAAATTCAGATGATTTCTATACTTCCGATGATGTAGTGCAGCACATTGTTGAGGCTTTTGATGAAGATTTGGATGCCGTATATGGTGATATACATTTCGTGAATCCCAATAATCTGAAGAAATGCGTAAGATATTATTCTTCTGCAGTTTTTCGTCCTTCTTTATTGCGCTTCGGATTTATGCCAGCACACCCGTCTTTTTATGTTCGTAAGAGAATTTATAATGAATGCGGAAAATATTCATTGGAATATAAAATCGCGGCGGATTATGACATGATGGTAAGGTTTTTCTATAATCACGGAATAAAGGCGAAGTACATAAAAAAGGATTTCGTGACAATGCGAATGGGGGGAGCAAGCACACGAAGTATAAAAAATATAATGAAGGCAAATTTAGAGGATGTTAAGGCATGTAATAGAAACGGATTATATACTAATCTTTTTATGATATGCCTTAAATATCTTATAAAAGTTTTCGGGCTGAGAATGTTTTGAAAAAAAGATTCTTGGTGATGCAATATTGCGAGGCACTTATACGTTTATAATATAGTATAGAGTTAATACCTAAAATTAATAAATAATATTAAGACATATAAATGTATACAAGAACTGCGATTGCAAGTTTATATGCAGACATCTTACAACCTGATGACAACTTATTTGTCTGTAATGGAATGAACAGGGTAGAGAGGGATATGAAGCGAATGCTGGATTTTAGTGTAGCATTACTTTGTATTCTGGTTTTTTCTCCTTTATTTTTTGTGTGCTATTTAGCTGTAAAATTGGAAGATGATGGTCCTGCTATATTTCGTCAGGTGAGAATCGGCAGATATGGCAAGCCTTTTTATATATATAAGTTTCGCAGCATGAAGATTGATGCTGAGAAAGATGGTCCTGCTTTGTTTAATCTGGAGGAAGACGACAGATTGACAAGGGTGGGGGCTTTCCTTCGTGCGCATCATCTTGATGAGTTGCCGCAGCTGTGGAATGTGGTGCGTGGCGACATGGCTTTCGTAGGTCCGCGACCGGAAAGAAAATACTATATCAATAAAATTATAGAGCGCGACCCTCGCTATGTGTGCTTATATCAGGTGCGCCCAGGCGTTACATCTTATGCTACTCTTTATAATGGATATACCGATACCATTGACAAGATGTTGCGCCGACTGAATCTTGACCTTTATTATCTGGAGCACAGCTCTTGGCATTTTGACCTTAAAATTCTCGCAAATACTTTCCTTAGCATCGCTGTAGGAAAGAAATTCTAATTAGAATGTCAGCATAAATGAGAAGCGTATGCCGTTCTTCTTTATGCCTGGCATATCGTTGTAGGTGAGGCGGTGAACGAAGCCGATGGCAAGAAATTTAAATACGTTGTGTACGCCTGCTTCCACTTCCAAGTATGGCTTGTGCGGATTCATAATGTTCGCGCCATCGGGAAACTGCATCAATGTGGGGTCGGCAGCGTTTTGCGCAAGGAATGGATTGTTTTTGTCGGTGAGTTTGCCGAACATGCCTTTGAAAGACACATATTCACGCCATTTCAATTTCTGAATAAGGGGAACGCGGTTGAGAAGTTTGCCGTTGGCGTCCCACATCACGCACCAATATGCGTAACGGTCGTTTAGAAATTCCATGTTGCGCATAAGGCTGAACGTGTTTTCTTTCTCAAAATAGGTGAGGTTGGCAGGTGGCATTATGAGCAGTGGAAATGGCACTTTGTTCCATTGCGCGCCAGTATTGAGTCGAGTGTTTACATACCCCCATGAACCGAGCCATGTGCGCTTGTAGATTGTCAGCTCTGTGAAGTTTAAGCGATAATCACCGCCAAGAAATCCCTTCATGCCTGTGGTATGGCTGATTTCAAATTCCGGAGCGTCGTGGTTTACAGGTACACGATGTTGTTTCGTGTTTATGAAAGTCAAGCCAGGGCAGTAGCGCATACCCAATTTGAACTCCGAGGTGCGTATCTCCTTTATAATCGGATTTTTCATGTAGTCGGCAGTGCCTGCCATTCGGCGGAATTCAAGGTCGCCTGTTGGCTTGTTGCTTTCTGCCTTTAATGATGTGTTGAAACTCAGTCCCCAGTCGGTTTCATATATAAAGCTGAGTTTCTGGCGATTATAGAAATATAATTGCTTCACGTCTTGTGTCTTGAATGCCATGAAAGCATTGTCCTTGTTGTGGAGCAAATATTTGTCAGATGGCGACATTACATCGAATGTAGTTTCAAAGACGATGTTGCGCTGTGGAAACTCAAATGGCATGTTCTGCTTCTTGTTGAGGCTATATGTGAATTGTGAGCCATAATAGCTCTTCTTCGATTTCGTGCCGTAAGCGTAATAACCATCCCAGAAGAAGTGGTTGTTAAGATGCGCTGTCGTTCGTCCGCTTGCTCTGAAACGCCAGCTGTCTACAAAGTTTTTGGAAACTATGGTGTTGATAGGGCCGAAGTCGAATTTGCTTTTCGTCTTCATTGTGCCCGTCTCAATATAGTTTTCAAGAAATGCCTTCATGCCGAAGAGCAGCCATTTGTAGTTCTTGCTTTGCTCCATCTGATGAATGAAAGCGTCCATCGACGATTCTGTTTTGGTAAGTTCTACGGCGCGGTATTTTTGCCAAAATGCTTCATCTCTCATCTTCGCGTCGGCAGCATGGCGCACGGCAGCTTTCCCCCTGAACTGTCGTTTGGGCAGGGGATTGAAATCATATTTGTCGAGATGGGTTGTGCGTGTTATCAGAATGTCAGAAAGGATGTCGGTAAGACTTATTTCGGTGGCCATGTCGTCTTTTGTCAATACCCATTCTCCGTTATCTTGCTTAGTGTATTCCTGCACCACTTTCATGCTTTTCACGAAGTTAACATCGCTTCGTTGCGGTATCGACAGCTCACATCGCTTCACATGCAAGGAAGAGTCGGCAAGGACATAAAGCTCACCTCTGAAGCCGAAATCCTGCTGATTGTTGGGAATGAATTGCAGATGATAACAAAGGTCGTTGTCTACATATACCGTGTCTTCTATATAGTAGCGATAAAACGAAACGGCAGTTTTGCCTATCGGGCTTACAAACGGATATTGCAGCAGACGCACATAGTCGTTGTAAATATCAATGTCGGTGAACACTTCTTTAAGGAATGTGTTAAGAATATCGCCAGTCTGGATTACGGTGTTAAGTCCTTGGTTTTTCTGTCCCTCTATGATATCTTTTTCGCTTTTAGGATTTTTGCGGTATATGTGGCGTGTCACGGTTTCGTCTACGCTCATTGGTAATATGCGTTTGCCGTTGTATTGACTTTTCTCCATATAGTTGAGCAGCCATTTATGCTTTTTGTATAGTCCTTTGTCTAAATCTTCGTCTTTTATGTCGTTAAGGGCAAGTGTAATTTTCTGATATTTTGTGTATTGATAAAAATCGTGGTTAGTCAGATCTGTTTTCTTTTTGGCTTCAATCACGCGTTTCATCAGTTCTACGGCAGGATTGTTTTTTCTGGAATATCTGCCCTTGCTTGATTTCACCACTACTTCATTAAGACTTTTAGAACTCTCTTTAAGAGTGATTTCCAAATCTTTGGTACTTTCGCTCACCTTTAATGTCTGCGAACGATATCCCACGCAGCTGAAAGTAAGTGTCCATCCGTTATGACGTTCTATAGAGAATTTGCCGTTCACATCGCTTATCGCAGCAATATGATGTCCTTTATACATTATGCTTGCGTAGGGAATGGCGTAGCCGTCTTTGTCGGAAATTGTACCTGTGATTTGCGCTAATGTGTTTAGCGTGAAGCAAAAAATGGTGAATAATATAAATATCAGTCGTTTCACTCTTAATGTTTTCTTTATAAGTTTCGTGCAAAGGTAGCGCAAATCGAAAGCAGAACAAAACAAATTTATTTGTTTTTTCTGCTGAGATGCCGCCTACCTTATCTAAAGGTAGCGCAAATCGAAAGCAGAATACGATTTGCTTGATAAGCAAATCTTCGGAATTTATTTGTTTTTTCTGCTGAGATGCCGCCTACCTTATCTAAAGGTATTTTTTCTTGATAAGAAATTCTTAAGAGCTTGTTATTTTTTTATTTTTTTACTTATTTTTGCAACACTAATTTTATTTAGACTATGAGAAAAGAAGACATTTTAAATCATTTGGCAGTAATGATTGGCACAGGCTTCGGAGCTGGCTTTACTCCTAAAGCTCCTGGCACGGCAGGAGCTTTGCTTGGCACTTCTATGTGGTTTTGTGGCGCATTGCTTATACAGTCGAAAGAATTGTTCTTGGCCTGTTTATGCATTACCATCGTCGTTTTTACCATTCTTGGCACATGGGCTACAGCCAGACTTATTCCGTTTTGGGGTAACGACCCAAGCCGTGTCGTAGTAGACGAGATGGTGGGAGTGTGGGTGGCATTGCTCGCAGCTCCTATAAGGAGTATGTTCTATGGGTTTATAGCGTTTCTCTTGTTTCGCTTCTTTGATATTTATAAACCTCTCGGCATTCGCAAGCTTGATAATAATGTAGGAGCATTTTGGGTAATGGCAGACGATATCCTTGCCGGCTTATATAGCTTGATTATTGTTATGATTATAAGATTTTATTTAATATAAAAAAAGATAGAGAAATGAATTATAGAGATTATCTTCAAAAGGTTATCTATGCCATTATCAATCCGTTAATCAACGGAATGATAAAAGTCGGCGTCACTCCCAATATCATCACCGCCATCGGTTTTCTTCTTAATGCCGTTGCTGCCGTGATGTTCTGTGTGGCAGCGAAAGAAAATAGCTATGCCATGATAGGGTGGACGGGCGCATTAATCCTCTTTGCCGGATTGTTCGACATGATGGATGGGCGCTTGGCTCGTGTTGGCAACATGAGTTCCGCTTTCGGTGCGTTGTGGGATTCTGTGCTCGATCGTTATAGTGAGCTGCTTTCGCTTTTCGGTATCAGCTGCATTTTCTTTGTCAATCATGATTTCTGGGGTATCGTAATCACATTCCTTGCTATGATGGGCTCTGTAATGGTAAGCTATGTGCGTGCGAGGGCCGAAGGGCTGAATATAGAATGCAAGGTGGGATTATTGCAGCGCCCGGAGCGCGTCGTTCTTACAGCCGTGGCTGCTATTCTTGCAGGCATTTTCTCTTGTCTCGACATCCTTTTGGGCGCAATGCTTGTTATAGCCGTGCTTGCCAATCTTACTGCTTTCTGGCGTGTGGCGCATTGCTACAGAGCCTTGTCCTCAAAATGACGCTGATTTAGACGATTATTTATCACACACATAGTATTAGCAAAAAGAAAAGGCTGCTCGAGACTTAATCTCATGCAGCCTTTTAATTTAGTTTATAGAGTTTATTTTATTCAGCCAACTTGTTGTCAGAACCAAGCACGTCGATGATCTTGTGCTTGTACATAGCCTCCATACGATCACGAGCAGCGCCACAGAACTTACGTGGGTCGAAGTATTCAGGATGCTCTGCCAATGTCTGGCGTACACCTGCTGTGAATGCGAGGCGAGAGTCAGAGTCGATATTGATCTTGCATACTGCGCTCTTTGATGCCTGGCGAAGCTGTTCCTCTGGAATGCCGACAGCGTCAGGGAGGTTGCCACCGAACTTGTTGATGATATCAACTTCTTCCTGTGGTACTGAAGAAGAACCATGGAGCACGATAGGGAATCCAGGAAGCTTCTTCTCGATTTCTGCCAAGATGTCGAATGCCAATGGAGGAGGAACAAGACGACCTGTCTTCGGGTCGCGTGTGCACTGCTCTGGCTTAAACTTGTAAGCACCGTGAGAAGTACCGATTGAGATAGCCAATGAGTCTACACCTGAACGTGTAGCGAAGTCGATAACTTCCTCTGGCTTTGTATAGTGAGAAACTTCTGAAGCTACTTCGTCTTCTACGCCTGCCAATACGCCAAGCTCACCTTCTACTGTTACGTCGTGTGCGTGAGCGTATTCTACTACTTTCTTTGTCAATGCGATGTTCTCCTCGTAAGGAAGAGCAGAACCATCGATCATTACAGATGAGAAACCAAGGTCTACGCAGTCCTTGCAAAGCTCGAATGAATCTCCGTGGTCGAGGTGGAGCACAATCTCAGGATGAGCGCAACCGATGCTCTTTGCGTATTCTACAGCACCCTGTGCCATGTAGCGGAGAAGAATTGGGTTGGCATAGTTACGAGCACCCTTAGACACCTGAAGAATTACAGGGCTTTTGAGCTCAGAAGATGCCTTTATGATAGCTTGAAGCTGTTCGAGGTTGTTAAAGTTAAATGCTGGTATGGCATATCCGCCATTGACTGCTCTCTTGAACATATCACGTGTGTTCACGAGACCTAAAGTTTTGTAATCTACCATATTGTTTATTATATAGTTAAAAATTTGAAGTTTTCTCTATGCAAAAGATATTCGCATCCTTTTGTTTTTGCGCAAGGGCAAAATTACGTTATTAATTTGTAATGGCAAAGTAAAGTTTTAGTTTTTTGCGCCTTTATATGCTGCTTTTTTGATTTATATCGGCTCATATTTCATTGATGATATATTTTTGCAAAACGCACTTTGCAAAGTGCCATATACAAATAAGCGTTTTAAATGGATACCTCTTTTGTCGGCAGAGCATAAAAAAGCCGTGGAGCGCTCTCCACGGCCTTCTTTAACCAGTTTCTCGGTTAGAAGAATTTCAAGTACTATATGTTTTTATTCTTGTGTTATTTTCCTATCTTTGAAAGATATCTTTCTGCCTCAAGAGCAGCCTTGCATCCGCTTGCTGCGGCAACCACTGCCTGACGATAATTAGGATCTGCCACATCGCCTGCCGCATATACTCCTGGCATGCGTGTCTGCGTAGTGCCCGGCACTGTCATTATATATCCTACGGCATCGGTATCTACCCATTTCTGGAACACGTCAGAGTTTGGCTTATGTCCTATGGCGAGGAAGAATCCCTCTACGCGCAGGTCATAGCAGCGCTCATTGGCTTCGCCCTTATGTTCTACGAGGTGTACGCCTTCCACGCCGTTGTTGCCATATAGTCCTACAGCGTTGTGCTCAAAGAGTATTTCTATCTTTGGGTTGTCCATCACGCGCTTCTGCATTATCTCCGATGCGCGAAGATAAGGCTTGCGCACTATCAGATACACCTTTTTGCAAAGGCCTGCAAGATAAGTAGCTTCCTCGCAGGCTGTGTCGCCACCGCCTACTACTGCTACCACTTTCTTGCGATAGAAGAATCCGTCGCAGGTGGCACATGCCGAAACACCCATGCCCTTATATTTCTCTTCATCGGGCAGTCCCAGATATTTCGCGCTTGCTCCTGTCGCGATAATCACGGTCTCGGCTTCTATTTCCAGTCCGCGGTCGGTGGTGAGCTTGTAAGGAGTCTGGCTGAAGTCTGCTTTCACAATCTCGCCATCTCTCAGTTCCGCACCAAACTTCTCTGCCTGCTGTCGCAGGTCGAGCATCATCTGATTGGCATCTACGCCTTCCGGATAGCCGGGGAAATTCTCCACGATAGTGGTCTGGGTGAGCTGACCGCCTTGCAGCATGCCACAGTAGAGCAATGGCTTAAGATTTGCTCTTCCTGCATAGATGGCCGCAGTGTAGCCTGCTGGTCCGCTTCCCACGATAAGGCATCTTGTATATTCTTTCATATAATGTTAAGATATCAATCTCTTTGTATTCTTCTTTACTTTTATGCTGATTTCCGAGTCGCAGCTATTTCAGCAACTCCTCTATCTGCTTGGCAATGTTGTCGATGCTCTCTGTCGGTTCGTAGCGAGCTACGACTATGCCTTTCTTGTTTACCAAAAATTTGGTGAAGTTCCACTTAATATCAGCGTTGTTCTTATAGTCAGGGTCTTGCTTGCTCAGCATTTCGTCGAGCACAGGTGTGAGCTTGTGCTCCGGATTCCATCCCGCAAATCCTTTCTGCTCTTTCAGATATTTATATAGTGGGTCGGCATCTTCGCCGTTCACTTTGAGCTTCTTAAAGCGAGGAAAGTCTGTGCCGAAGTTTAGCTTACAGAATTGATGAATGCTTTCATCCGTGCCTGGAGCCTGTTGTCCGAATTGATTGCATGGAAAATCTAATATCTCAAAACCTTGTGTATGATATTTCTTGTAGAGTGCTTCCAGTTCATCATACTGAGGTGTGAATCCACATTTGGTAGCAGTGTTTACGATGAGTAGTACTTCGTTGGCGTACTCTTTCAGGGAAACCTTTTTCCCCTTTCTGTCTTTTACAGTGAAATCGAATACAGTTTTCATCTCTTATTTTTAAGTTTATGTGTTGTCTTTAGTCTTTTATTCTTCGCAAAGATACAAATAAATTAGGGATTTCCCTATAATGAATAGTAAAAATATGTTTGTAATCGAGAAAATATATTATACCTTTGTCGATACAAAAATCTCATATTATAATATATATAATAATGTGGTGATATGATAGATTATGATAACAGATAAACAACATACGATTATGAAAAAGTTATATTTAATATTCTCAATGGCCCTCATGCTCTTCCTCGGAGCCAGTCTTATTTCTTGTGATGAAGATGATTATCGTTACAGTGATAATGAGCTAAGGGAAATGGCAGCCACCATCAGCGGTCGATGGAGCGGCACCACTGATGTGTTTACAGTGGCTGACGGCAATATGTCTTATAAAACAGTCGTTTCCTTCACGCTTACTACATCTAATGGCGGCAACGGCATTCAGAACGACTACAATCCTGATGGCACGATAGCATGGGCGCGCACCTTTGAATGGGCTGTAAATCGCCATGGCGACATTAATATAGTATATGATAACAGCGATGGCTCAAGATATGCCATGACAATAGATTACGATGATTTGTATCTTAACGCAAACACATTCCAAGGCGTTTTGTATGGTAGAGATGGTCAGGAGAAAGACGTGTTCTCGTGGTATACTCGTGCCGCTCAGTCTGCTCCTGGCAAGATAAAGTTGTCGTTATCTAAGGAGAATTAAATCAAATAAGTACATCTTTATATATAGATAGTAATCCGTATCTTTTTAATTGCGGTGTGCCATTTTTGACATAGTTTTTGTCAGAAATGGCACACTTTTTTGTGTTGGCATATTTTTTGTACCTCTTTTTGTAGAGAGGGAAATATTCGGAGAAGCTACCGCTAAACCTTTGATGTTCACCTCTTTATATATTTATAACGTAAACAAAAATTAAAGGAGATATAATTATGACACTCGACAAATTTACAATCAAAGCCCAGGAAGCAGTGCAGCAGGCAGCTAACATCGCTTCGCAGAATGGACAGCAGGCGATAGAGCCTGTTCATCTTCTTTTGGGCATTATGGATAAAGGCAAGGATGTGGTGGGCTACATCTTCAATAAATTAGGTGTAGACGCAAATCAGATTGCCATATTGCTGAAAAGCGAATTGTCTCATTTGCCAAAGGTGCAGGGCGGACAGCCATACATAAGTAATGAAACTAATCAGGTGCTTCAGCAGGCAGTGGATATAGCTCAGAAGAATGGCGATGAATTTGTAAGCATTGAGCCGATACTATTGGCTTTGCTCAATGTTTCTTCTACTGCTTCACGCATTCTGAAAGATGCCGGCTGCGCTGAGGCTGAAATGCGCAAGGCTATTAACGAACTACGACAGGGGCAGAAAGTGCAGAGCCAGAGCGGAGACGAAAACTATCAGGCTCTGAGTAAATATGCGCGCAACTTGGTGGAAGACGCCCGCAACGGCAAACTTGATCCCGTTATCGGTCGTGATGAGGAGATACGCCGTGTGCTTCAGATTCTTTCTCGACGTACAAAGAATAATCCTATCTTGCTTGGTGAGCCGGGCACAGGTAAGACTGCCATCGTAGAGGGCTTGGCAGAGCGTATTGTAAGAGGTGATGTGCCAGAGAATTTGAAAGACAAGCAACTCTATTCTCTTGATATGGGCGCTCTCGTGGCTGGAGCAAAATATAAAGGCGAGTTTGAGGAACGCCTAAAGAGCGTTATCAAGGAAGTGCAGAATGCCGACGGCAATATCATTCTTTTCATCGACGAGATTCATACTCTTGTAGGAGCAGGCGGTGGTGAGGGCGCAATGGATGCCGCCAATATCTTAAAGCCTGCTTTGGCTCGTGGAGAGCTGCGTGCCATCGGTGCTACTACTCTGAATGAATATCAGAAATATTTCGAGAAAGACAAGGCATTGGAACGTCGTTTCCAGACTGTTATGGTAGACGAGCCAGATGAACTCGACGCAATAAGCATTCTTCGTGGTATAAAGGAGCGTTATGAGAATCATCATAAAGTGCGCATTCAGGATGACGCCTGCATCGCAGCCGTAAAGCTGTCAGAGCGTTACATTTCCGACCGTTTCCTTCCAGATAAGGCTATCGACCTTATGGATGAGGCTGCAGCGAAACTGCGTATGGAGCGTGATTCTGTGCCGGAGGAACTTGATGAGATTACTCGCCATCTGAAACAGCTTGAGATTGAGCGTGAGGCTATCAAGCGTGAGAACGACACGGTGAAGATACAGCAACTCGACAAGGAGATTGCCGAATTGAAAGAGCAGGACAGAGATTTCCGTGCTAAATGGCAGAGCGAGAAATCTTTGGTGAATAAGATTCAGCAAGACAAGCAGGAAATTGAGAATCTGAAGTTTGAGGCTGAGCGTGCCGAGCGTGAAGGCAATTATGAGCGTGTGGCAGAAATCAGATATGGCAAGCTCAAAGAGTTGCAGCAAGATATAGACAACATTCAGTTGCAACTGAAAGCCACTCAGGGCGGCACAGCCATGATAAGAGAGGAAGTCACAGCTGATGATATTGCCGAGGTGGTAAGCCGTTGGACAGGCATACCTGTCACTCGCATGATGCAGAGCGAGCGTGAGAAGTTGCTTCATTTGGAGGAAGAACTTCATAAGCGTGTGATAGGTCAGAATGAAGCTATCGCTGCCGTGAGTGATGCCGTGCGTCGCAGTCGCGCGGGATTGCAAGATCCTAACAAACCTATCGCCTCATTCATATTCCTTGGCACTACAGGTGTGGGTAAGACAGAGCTTGCCAAGGCATTGGCTGAATATCTGTTCTCTGATGAGAAGATGATGACGCGTATTGATATGAGTGAGTATCAAGAGAAGTTCAGTGTCTCTCGCCTTATCGGTGCGCCTCCTGGATATGTAGGCTACGATGAGGGCGGTCAGCTCACCGAGGCAGTGCGTCGCAAGCCATATAGCGTTATCCTCTTCGATGAGATAGAAAAGGCTCATCCTGATGTATTTAACATCTTGTTGCAGGTGTTGGATGATGGTCGCCTTACTGATAATAAAGGTCGCACGGTGAACTTCAAAAACACCATTATCATCATGACCTCAAATCTCGGCAGCCAGTATATTCAAAGCCAGTTTGCCGAGATGAACGACAGCAACCGCGATCAGGTTATCGACACCACAAAGCAGGGCGTTATGGATATGCTGAAAAAGACAATCCGTCCGGAGTTCCTCAACCGCATCGACGAAACAATAATGTTCCTTCCGTTGTCAAGAGAGGAGATAGGCAATGTCGTCACCTTGCAGATGAATCGCGTGAAGAGTATGCTTGAGCCTCAGGGCTTCACTCTTGAGTGGACGCCACAGGCTATCAGCGCTCTTGCCGACGCTGGCTACGACCCGGAGTTTGGCGCGCGCCCTGTAAAACGTGCCATTCAGAACTATGTGCTCAACGACCTTTCAAAGAAGTTGCTTGCCGAGCAAGTCTTGCCAGATAAGCCAATCATTGTCGATGCTTTCGACGGTCAGCTTGTCTTCCGCAACTGATGTGGAATATGTGTTTAAAGACATAATACATATATATGTAAAAAGCGTGAAGCGCGACATCCTCATTGCGAGAGTGTCGCGCTTTTTGTTCCTCAAGAAAAGATAAATGGTGGATTTGTCTGTAGAGTTGTGTAGCGAAATCTCATTTTTAGGATTTGTCTGTAGAGTTGTGCAGCGAAATCTTCATTTTAAGATTTCTCTGTAGAGTTGTGCAGCGAAATCTTCATTTTAGGATTTGTCTGCAGAGTTGTGCAGCGAAATCTTCATTTTAAGATTATCTTGCAGAGTTGTGTAGCGAAATCTTGTTTTTTAGATTTTTCTTCTTTTTTGCTTGTGGATTTAAAAATAAGGTTTATATTTGCAAGTAGAATGTGCGTAGCACCTTATGTTTGGGTGTAGCGTGCCTTATTGGTTTAGAAATAGCATTGCTATTATCTTGTTCTCTCAAACGAATCTGGAAAATTCTAATTGCAACAGAACAAAAGGTAATAGATTAATGTCTGCGTATAGCGTGGGCATATTTTCTGTATCTGTTGTTGTCATGGGTATTCCAGAACCTGTTTGAGAATAGATATATGAAAATTGCCCACGCATCGTTTTTATATGTCACAAGTCGTAATACTATGCTTTTCTTCTCCACCAACAGAAATCGAAACAAATAATCAAAACTCAAGGAGGATGAATATGAAAACGAAACAATTTTATTTTGAAATGCTCATGGCTTTTGTAGCTATGATGTTCACAGCTTGCTCTTCTTCTGATGAAATAATTACGGAAAAAGGTAAGGCTTTATTTCTTGATGCAAGTATTTTGCGTTCAGAAGCTATGAATGTTGATACTCGATGTATACAATTTGATACAGATACGGTAATTGCCGATATTATGCATACGAAGGAATTAGAGATAGGTGTGGGTGAAATATCTCGTGCTCCTCTTGACGATACTCCTACATGGAGTGGTAATGAAGGCGTAACTATTCAGGTGGGTGGCAAATATTATCAGTATACGATTGGTGGTAATGGCGTATCGGCAGTAATGACGAGTTCTGCACCCTATTATTTTACCACTCTTAATCCTTTAACGGTGAATGCGTGGTATCCATCTACAAGTGGCGATGTAGTTGGCACAGCATGCTCAGTGAGTGCTTCACAAAATAATGATGCAAATTTCAAAAATAGTGACTTCATGTATGGTAGCGGAACTGTCCTTCATTCTAACGAAACCAACAGTATAAGTCTGAGCCATAAGATAGCAAAAATATGTGTGACGGTAAATGTGAATAATCCGGGCTACCTTAATAATAGCACGATAAACAGCGTGACATTGAGAGGTACAAAGCTTAGTGGAACTGTAGGCAGTAATGGTGCATTAACAGCGACAGGCAGTGCAAGTGATATTGTAATGCACAAGAAAAGTACGGGTGTTTATGAAGCTTGTATAATTCCTCAGTCTGCTGTAATGACATTCTTGGTTAATGTCGGTGGAACAACTTATACGGCAACGATGACATCCCGTAGTTATACAGCAAACAATATATATACAGCGACAGTGAATATAAACGCGGCCAAGTATTTGACAATAGGTTATTCTTCAGGTGATAATATTGCTATCGGCGACTTCTATGGCACTTATGCAAATGGGCAGGGAGTTGTTATAGATGGAACGAGCTCTGCCGTTTCTACCGCTAAAAGTAAAGGTATTACTCCGTCTGCACTAATTTATACTCTAACAACAAGTGTTACAGATAAATCACATGGTTGGACCACAGGCTATGCGTGGTGTATAAGAGAAACAGATAATACATATGCATGGTCTACGATAACAAATAAAACCATAATGCCACGCCAATGGTCTATGACTGATGACCCGAATGAGATAGTTAAAGATATGGATGGATATACATATACAAGCTATGTAACAAAGAGCGGAGACTTTAATTCTGCAAATTATCCAGCATTTTTTGCCTGCGTTAAGTTCTCGGAAGTGGCAGCAGGAGGTGGCAGCTCTGGTTGGTATATGCCTACATCTGGTCAAATTAGAGAGTTTATGATTAATATAGGAAAAGGAACAACGGCATATGCTTATGGTGCAGGTAAAAATACATGGTGTGTAAATACTTCAACTGCAACATTAACTAATAATATAAATACAGCTTTAAGTCCTATTGGAAGTCAATATGATGCATGGGGGTCAACTTGGACTTGTTTGGAAGCAAATGAATCAACAGCTGTATATCAATATTTTGGAACATTATGTGATTTCTTTGCTCCTAAAGGTAATAAGGCAAATAGCTCTTTAAAGGTTCGTCCAATGTTAGCATTTTAATTAAATAAAGATATTTTCATAGCTTCATAAAGCTAAGTTTATAGCCGGCGGTGCGTAGCTCGTGAGAGTTAGCGCACCGCTTTTAAAAAGAACTTTTAAAAGACGGATGGTAATGTATAGCGAAGCGTGCATGGAAAAATCCTAATAAAAATAGCCGCAAACGAGTTTTATCACGTTTGCGGCTTATTATATTGCTGTAGTTAATATCCTTTACTTGATGCTGAATCTATATGCTACATGGCTGAAATACTTCTCGCCCGGTTTGAGGTATGGAGAAGGCCAGTCCTTCTTGTTTGGAGAGTCTGGATATTTCTGGCTTTCTAAGCAGACAGAAGCCTGCTTAGGATAAGCAATGCCATGCTTGCCCTTTACGCCTGTGCCGAGGAAATTGCCGGTATATACCTGCACGCCTGGCTCATTGGTAAACATTTCCATGTAGATGCCTGACTCTGGTGAATAAAGGCTTGCGCAGACCTTTGTGTCGTCGCCCTTACCATCTTTGTAAGTGTTGAGGCACCAGTTGTGGTCATAGCCCTGTGCGTTCTTTATCTGCTCGAAAGAAGTGTCGCCGATGGTTTCATACAGCGCGTGCTTCTTTGTGAAGTCCATAGGAGTGCCATATACATCGCGCAGCTCACCTGTCGTCATGTAGGTAGAGTCTGATGGAGTGAACTTATCTGCATTCACCCAAAGCACCATGTTTGTGCCTGGCTTTGAAGGGTCGCCACTGAGGTTGAAGTAAGAGTGGTTGGTCATGTTGATGACTGTCTCCTTGTCTGTAGTGGCTTCCATTGTCTCGTCGAGAGTGTTGTCGCTCTTTACGGTGAATGTAACTTTCACGTCTACATTTCCAGGGAAATTGTTGTCGCCGTCTGGTGACTTGTAAGTCAATACAAGTGTAGAATCGCTTGTCTGATTAGCGTCATACACTTGATATTGCCAACCTGAAGGGCCGCCATGAAGACAATGACCGAAGTTGTTGGTAGGCAACTGTATCTTTTCTCCGCCGATAGTCAGCTGACCTTTGTTGATGCGGTTGGCATATCGTCCGATAGCGGCACCGAAATCGCTTGGAGAGTTTACAGAGTCGGCATATTGCTTTATGTTGTCGTAGCCCAAAACCACATCAGTAGGAGCGCCATTCTTGTTAGGCACTGTGATTGAAACAACGCGTCCGCCGAAGTTGGTGATGCAAACTTCCATGTCGTTGGCGTTTTTCAAAACATAAAGTTTTACTGGTTTCTGGTTGATAGTAGTATCAAACTTAACTGGGTCTAAACCTGATTGTGTCAGGCCGTTGCCTGAACAAGCAGAGAGGGTGGCAATCATTGCCACCGCTCCGCATGATAATATTGATTTTAAATTCATTTCTGTTTTCTCTTGTAAAAAAAGTATTAGTGTAGATATGCTAAGTCTTAGCACACTTTGTGTGAGCCTTTGCCGATTACTACGTCGTAAACAGCTGGCTCGTGTCCGAAGCGAGCAACGTATTTCTGACGTGCGTCGGTAATAAACTTATCATACAACTCGTCTTTCACAAGATTTATGGTGCAGCCACCGAAGCCACCGCCCATTATTCTGCTGCCTGTAACGCCGTCGAGCTTGGCAATGCTGTTGAGGTAGTCGAGCTCTTCGCATGAAACTTCATATTCCTTGCTCAGTCCTTCATGAGTTTCATACATCTTCTTTCCTACTGTTTCATAATCGCCCTTGTTCAAAGCGTCTGAAACGGCAAGCACGCGGTCTACTTCGCCTAATACGAAGTGAGCACGCTTGTAATCTTCAGCGCTTACTTCAGCCTTTACAGCTTCAAGGTCGTCCCAGTTGGCATCGCGCAGAGTTTCAAACTTGCGGTCAGCGAAATGCTTCTGCAATGCAGCAACAACATTCTCGCAGCTCTTGCGACGGTCGTTGTAAGCAGAAGAAGCAAGTTCATGCTTTACCTTTGAGTCGAGCAAAACAAGCTTATAACCCTGTGGATTGAATGGGAAATACTCAAATTCGCGGCTGCGGCAGTCGAGGCGCATAAGTTTGCCTTCCTCGCCGAATACGCTTGCGAACTGATCCATAATTCCACAGTTTACTCCGCAGTAGTTGTGCTCTGTAGCCTGACCAGCCAACGCCATATCCCACTTAGATACCTTGTTGTCGCCAAAAAGGTCGTTGAGAGCGCACGCGAAGCAGCTCTCCATGGCTGCTGAAGAAGACATTCCTGCGCCCAATGGCACATCACCTGCGAAAGCGATGTTGAAGCCCTTTACAGGCACGCCGAGTTTCTTCATTTCCTGTACTATACCATATATATATCTTGCCCATGAAGTGTGAGGGCCGTTAGGATCGTCTACCTTAAATTCCACTCTGTCTTTCAGGTCGATAGAGTAGCACATTACGGTGTCAGTTCCGTTAGGTCTTACTTCTGCCATGATTCCTTTGTCTACAGCACCAGGGAATACGAATCCTCCATTGTAGTCGGTGTGCTCACCGATGAGGTTTACACGACCAGGAGAGAAATAAATATTTCCTGTCTTGCCATCGAAATGCTTAATGAAGCGGCTTCTTACGAATTCTATGTCCATATTATATTATTAAATTTTTAGTTAGTTTTGAATATATGTTATACAAATTTCTCTTATTCTACAGGGATATCCTTGTTTACGTTCTTACTTCCGATGAGAGCGTAGAAGCACAGATAAGCAAGGCTCAGAACAGGCACGATGTAAGATGCCATGAATCCTGCCTTATCGGCTACGGCGTTCTGCAACAACGGCATGATGCCACCACCTACTACCATCATCATGAATATGCCCGACGCAGCCTCTGTGTATTTGCCCAAACCTTCAATAGAAAGATTGAATATGCTCGACCACATGATTGATGTACACAATCCGCAGAGCACGAGCAGAAGAGCAGCTACAGGCACTGTTGCCATTTCGAAAGTAGACCCCGTAAATACAGGCATAGGCACTGTGGTCTGCATAGGCGATGCCATTGCTGCTATGATGAGCACGATGGCAGTGGCGGTGGTCACGGCAAGCATCATTCTGCTTGAAACGCTTCCTCCGATGAAACTGCCTATCATTCGTCCCACGAGCATCAAAAGCCAATAAGAAGCTACCACAAATCCCGCGATACTCGCTGCCGACTCAGGGTAAAGTCCGAGAATCTTAAACGCGCCTGTATCAGGGTCGGTGAGGTAGAAATTCAAAGTGCCCGGAATGCCGATTTCAATACCTACATAGAAGAATATACCTATAACGCCGAGCATACAGTGGCGGAAAGCCCATGGTGAATGTTCCATTACAGTTTCCTTTACCGTTGACGTAGGGTTTTCGATAGGAATGAAAACCAATACCACAAAGGCAGCGGCAAATACTGTCATAGCGATGTAAAGCACCATGTTGATGTCTGCCATTACCGTATCTTTCGTTACGGCGCCTACGAGCAAACCAACAAGCATTGGAGTCAATGTTCCTGCCAAAGAATTGAGCGTGCCGCCCACGAGGTTTAGCTGGTTGCCACGATTGCCACCGCCGCCAATCACGTTGAGCATAGGGTTAACAACTGTGTTGAGCAGACAAACGGAGAAACCGCTGATGAATGCTCCGAGCAGATAAACGAAGAATGCCGTAGGCAGTCCTGCTATCTTGCCCATATCTCCAAGTCCGGAGATAAACTGAATTAAAACTCCGACGAAGCCTACAGCAATGCCTATGAGGGCAGTTGTCTTATATCCCTTTGTCTTCAGCATTTTGCCGGCAGGGATACCCATAAAGAGATAGGCGAGGAAGTTCATCATGTTACCCATCATGCCGAGCATGTTGGAACCATCGATTCCTTCTTGGTTCTTCCATACATTGCCTACAGGTGCGGCAAGGTTGGTCACAAATGCAATCATGGCGTATAGGAACATGCAAGTCACTATTGCTATTATACGTCCATTCTGTTTGTTAGTGTTACTCATTTTGTATTTCTAAATCGTTATTTTTTTAGTTATCTTCTGTTGTTATGTTTACTTTTCTATTCCAAACTTATAAATCGTCTTCTGCTTATACACGTCACCGGAGTTGAGCACTACCGATGGGAAGTAAGGACGGTTAGGAGAGTCGGGGAAATGCTGTGCCTCGAAGCATATCGCGCTGCGGCGAGGGAATGTGGCACCATTCTGGCCCTTGTAGCCGTCGGCCCAGTTGTCGGTGTAGAGCTGCATGCCTGGTTCTGTGGTGTACACCTCCATTGAGCGTCCGCTCACTGGCTCTACAATCTTGGCAGCATAGCTCAGCTCGCCTTCCTCTTTCTTGTTGAGCACATAGCAGTGGTCGTAGCCAGCGCCATTCTTTATCTGCTCGTTGTCGGCATCGATGTCCTTGCCCACGGCCTTTGGCTCGCGGAAATCGAAAGGAGTGCCTTTTACGAAGCGGATTTCTCCTGTTGGGATTGAAGTCTCATCGATAGGAAGATAGAAGTCTGCGTTAATCTGACATATTAGATTGTCGATTGTCGGCGTAGGGTTGGCAATGCCTGCCAGAGAGAAGAATCCATGGCTCGTAAGATTGATGATAGTCTTCTTGTTGGTTGTCGCCATGTATTCGATGATAAGCTCATCATTGTCGTTGAAAGTGTAGACCACGGTTACTTTCACTTCGCCTGAGTAGCCCTCTTCGCCGTATGGGCTTACATATTTCAACACGAGAGAATTGTCGTTCATCTGCAATGCGTCCCAAACTCTTGCGTTGAAGCCTTTCTTGCCTCCATGCAAGCTATTAGGGCCGTTGTTGATGGGCAGATGATAAGTCTTGCCATGGAGTTGGAATTCGCCTTTGCAGATTCTGTTGCCATATCTGCCGATGAGCGTGCTCAAATAAGGTTCCGGAGAATTGACCACATCGTTGATGTTGTCATGTCCCTGAATTACGTTTGCCATGTTTCCGTTTTTATCGGGCACCATTATAGCCACAATCGCGCCACCATAATTGGTTATAGCCACAGCATTCTCATTCTTGTTGGTGAGGAAAAAGAGGTCTGTCTTTTTACCATCCACTACAGCTTGAAAATCCTTTCTTTTCAAGCCGCATAAGTTTTCTGCTTTGCTCGTATCCATAGTCGTTATAATCTTTAGTTATATAAATGTGGCGATGTGTCGCCTAAAAACATCTTTAGTTAGTTTAATGTCCTTGCAAAGTAAACTAAAAAAAACGAACGAGGCAAATCTAATCTACAAAAAAGGCTCTCGCGTGTGTTAAAAAACATTTTTCTTTCGGAAATGTCGCTCCCAAGTTGAGATTTCACTACCTTTGTAATGATGCAAACTGAAAAGTCGTATATTGCCATAGACATGAAGTCGTTTTATGCTTCTGTGGAATGTGTCGCCAGAGGGCTCGACCCGCTGACGACAAATCTTGTCGTGGCAGATGAAAGCCGCACGGAAAAGACGATATGCCTGGCTGTTTCGCCTTCGCTTAAATCTTACGGAATAGGAGGGCGCGCGCGATTGTTTGAGGTGGTGCAGAGGGTGAAGGCCGTAAACTATGTGAGAAGGCAGAGGGCAGGCTGGAGAATGAGAGGAAAGTCGTGTGATAATCTTGAGCTGCTCGCGCATCCAGATTTAGAGCTTGACTATATCGTTGCCAAGCCGCGCATGGCGCATTATATGGCAGAAAGCGAGCGCATTTACAACATTTATCTTAAATATGTCGCGCCTGAGGATATTCATGTGTATAGCGTAGATGAAGTGTTTATTGATGTGACAAGTTATCTGTGGACTTACAAGATGACGGCTCATGAGCTTGCCATGAAAATGATTCGCGACGTGCTGCATACTACAGGTATCACCGCCACGGCAGGCATAGGCACTAATCTTTATCTCGCAAAGGTGGCAATGGACATCGTGGCCAAACATAAGGAGGCTGATAAGGATGGAGTGAGAATTGCCGAGCTTGATGAAATGTCTTATCGCAGAGAGCTGTGGGATTACAAACCGCTCACCAAGTTTTGGCGCGTGGGCAGAGGTATTGCCGACAAGCTTGCAAAATACGGAATCGACACGATGGGCAAGATAGCTCGTATGTCGATAGACCGTGAGGAACTATTTTATAAACTTTTCGGCATAAACGCAGAGCTGCTTATCGACCATGCCTGGGGCTGGGAGCCTTGCACCATGGACGAGATAAAGGCTTATCGCCCCGAGAGCAATTCTTTCAGCAGCGGACAGGTGTTGCAGTGTGCTTACACATTTAATAAAGCAAAGGTGGTGTTGAAAGAGATGGCAGACGCCATCGCTCTTGATTTGTTTTCTAAGCGCATGGCTACCAATCAGATAGTGCTTACCATCGGCTATGATGTGGAAAATCTTATTAATCCGGCGATAAGAGAGCAGTATCATGGCGAAACTACTACCGACCGTTACGGACGCTTAGTGCCGAAGCATGCTCATGGCTCTGCAAATCTTAATCAGTTTACTTCATCGTCCAACGTAATAATCAATGCCGTTGTTAATCTCTACGATAGAATAGTAAATCCGCATCTGCTGATAAGGCGAATCACCATTACCGCGAATAATGTGATGACGGAGGAAAAACTCAGCAGGCAAAACCACGCTGTGGAATTAGATTTGTTTGCCGACACTGATAATGATAACACGGAAGACAAGGAAAAACAGGACAAAGAACGCCGATTGCAGTCGGCAAGACTTGCCATAAAACGCAAATTCGGCAAGAATGCCATTCTCAAAGGTCTGAATTTTGAGGAGGGCGCAACTGCCATTGAGCGTAATATGCAGATAGGAGGGCACAAAGCATGAAAACGACAGATAAATATGATGATATTATCAATATGCCTCATCATGAACCACGCTATTATTCACGTATGTCGATGAGGCAGCGAGCTGCGCAGTTCGCTCCGTTTGCGGCTCTCAAAGGCAGTTATGAGTCGTTGAAGGAAACGCCAATGGATGATGAGGAAATTGATGATGAAATAAGCGAGGGACTTATATAGAATTTTTCGTTTTTAGGATTTCTTTTTTTTGTTTTGCTCTTACTCACATTTTGAGATGTGTGGTTCATCAGCGTGTTTTGGCCGTCACATTTCAAGATGTGCGCTCTGTCAGCGCATTTTGATGCTCACATTTCAAGATGTGTGGTTCATCAGCGTGTTTTGATGCTCACATTTCAAGATGTGCGCTCTGTCAGCGTGTTTTGATGCTCACATTTCAAAATGTGCGGTTCGTCAGCGTGTTTTGGTGCTCACATTTCAAGATGTGCGCTCCGTCAGCGCAATTTGATGCTCACATTTTAAGATGTGCGCTCCGTCAGCGCAATTTAGTGGTCACATTTCAAGATGTGGGTTCCGTCAGCGCAATTTGGTGCTCACATTTTAAGATGTGCGCTCCGTCAGCGTGTTTTGATGCTCACATTTCAAGATGTGCGGTTCGTCAGCGTGTTTTGGTGCTCACATTTCAAGATGTGGGTTTCGTCACAGCGTTGTTGCGTTCACATTCAACTTTTTCTTTAAAATCGCTTGCAGATTTAAAAATAAGGTTTATATTTGCAATTAGAATGTGCATTGTGTCTTCTGTAATGATGTGATGTGCCTTATTGGTTTAGAAAATAGCATTAGCTATTATCTTGTTCTTACAACGAATCGTGGAAAATTCAATGCAACAAGGACAACAGATAATGGTTTAATGTCTGCGTATAGCGTGGGCATAATCTATATTTATTTGTTGCAAGGCTTTCCACGAGCCAGTTGTAGATAGATATAAAGATTATTGCCCACGCCTCGTTTTTATATCTATCGCAAGTTTATAGCAAATACTATGTTTTAAGACCGATAGGAAAATAAGTTTGGCAAGCGAACCAAACTAAAGTGAATGAACAAACAAAGGCTATAAACATAAAAAGATGAAGTTATGAAACAGATTAGATTAATTCCGATAGGAATGGTATGTGCAGTGGTGGCGTGCCTCTTTGCGTCGTGCGCTTCTGATGACGCTTTTCTATCATCTACAAAAGGCGAAGCTCTGACGTTTTCAGTTGGCTTAGATGCCGTCAGCCCAATGGAAATTGACACTCGCAGCGTAAGATTTGATACCGACACTATCTTTGCTGGCGTGATGCACCAGGAAGAGGTGGAAGTAAGCATGGGCGAAATCTCTCGCGCTCCCCTTGATGATACTCCGACATGGGTAGGTGGCGAAGCCGTTACAGTGCAGGTAGATGGCAGATTCTTTCAATACACGATAGGTGGAAGTGGCTCTTCTTCAACACTAACGAGTGCTGCTCCTTATTATTTCACAAATCTTAATACCCTCACTGCCAACGCATGGTATCCTTCTACCGATGGCGCTGTTGTTGGCACAACACATTCAGTGAGTGCTTCGCAGAACAATGACGCTAATTTCAAGAACAGCGATTTCTTGTATGGCAGTGCTTCTGTCGTTCATTCCAATACTACAAACAGCATCAGTCTTAGCCATAAGATTGCGAAAGTGCGCGTAACTGTAAATGTAGCAAATCCAAGCTATCTTAACAACAGTACAGTTAACGGCATTACTTTGAGCGGAACGAAGCGCAGCGGTAATGTTGCTGCAGATGGCGCATTGACAGCGACTGGTGACGCAAGCGATATAGCAATGCACAAATTAAGCGACGGAGTGTTTGAAGCTTGCATTATTCCACAAAATGCTTCTCTCACTTTCAAAGTAAATGTTGGCGGAGCTGTTTATACTGCGGAAGCAGTTAATCCACGTGATTACGAAGCTAACAATGTTTATACAGCAATAGTAAACATATCGGCAAGTAAACTTCTATATTATGGTGAAGAATCCGTTGCTGTGGGTGATTATTACGCATCGTTCGCAAATGGTCAGGCTGCTATCGTTAAGGCAGCAAATCTTGCTACTGCATACAATAGCGGAGCAACACCTATTGCTGTAGTTTTCTCTGATTCAACAAGTGCGGTAGACAAAGCAAATGGCTGGAATTTAGGCTATGCTATGGCACTAAGAACTGCACCGACAAATAACGTAAATGCAAATTGCGTATGGGGACCGAGTGATACAGACACCCCTCTGACCAATTGGGACGATGGTGCTCCACTCACGACATGGGCACTAAACATAGATGGATATACAGACACATGGACGATAGGAAATAACGCTGCCTATCCAGCAATTTATTATGCAATAAATTACAATAATACGGTAGCCGCACCGCCAACATCAAGTAAATGGTATTTACCAAGCAACGGACAATTATATAACATAGCCTACAAGATAGGTGGTATGTCCAAAACTCCAAGTTATACGACATCTGGAGGTGAAAAAGCCTATGATGATATTGTATGGAGTGCAAGCCACGATAGAAAAGAAAGCCTTGATTATTATGTAAACATTTATATAAATAATATAAACGCTTTACTAACGGCAGTAGACCAATATACGACAACAACAAAATTCTTTGACGGACAATTAATTTGGACAAGCACAGAACGTAATATAATGAATGCTTTTGCTTCAAGCGCAATTGCCAGCATCGGTAATGTCGCGGTACATGGTAACAACACGGACTTGAAAAGTAATTCTTATTTTCTTGTTCGTCCTGTTCTCGCATTTTAGCTAAATACACATATTATAGTTCTCCCCCATTTTGGGGGGAGTTAGTGGGGCATTGATTATTCTATTATGGTCGCCTACAAAATAGCAGATTATTCATGAGTGCATGAATGATATTTGGCGACTTACTTCACAAATATATTATAAATAGAAAGAGCGGCATTCTCGTGATGAAAGTGCCGCTCTGTTTTGCTTTGTAATGAGTTAATGTTTTGGAAAATGTGCAGAATTTAGCGCGTGTAGTTTTGGAAAATGTGCAAAAATAGCTATATTTGCTTTAGAAAATATGCATAATGCGGCTATTCTGGATTTGAAAATATGCAAAATTTTGATGTTCTGATATTTGAAAATGTGCAGGAATATTTATAGTCGTATTCTCTAATTAAATAATTTTGATTATGTTAAGAAGAAAGGTTGAAAATCTGTTGAGGATTTGGAAGGAGGGCAAAAAGGCTCTGCTTATCGACGGAGCAAGACAGGTGGGTAAAACGTATATACTTAGAAAGTATGCTGATGATAACTTTGAGTCATCAATATACTTAAACCTTTTGGAAAATAAAAACGCAGTGTCGGTGCTTTCATTAGCGTCAGATACGAAAGATTTTCTAATGCGTTTGTCTGCATTGGTGGATCGTCCTTTCATAAAAGGTAATACTGTAATATTTCTTGATGAAATTCAGGAGCTGACACGGAATTTTGATTTGGTGACAATAATTAAGTTTCTTGTGGATGATGGTTCTTACAGATATATCTTATCGGGTTCTATGCTTGGAGTGGAACTGACAGACGCAAAGTCATGGCCGGTGGGATATCTTATGTGTGAAACAATGTATCCGCTTGATTTTGAGGAATTTCTGTGGGCGAATGATGTAAACGACAGTCTTATAGAGCATGCGCGCTACTGCTTTGAAAAGAGAATACCCCTTGAGGATTATATCCATGAGAAATTTATGCGTATGTTTCAGAATTATCTGTTGGTAGGCGGTATGCCTGATGCGGTAAATGCGTTTGTGGAAACAAGTGATTTTAATCAGGTGACTTTGGCTCACAGGGCTATACAATCTTTAAATAGAAAAGATATAGCCAAATATGCTGCCGAAGATGAAAGACTGAGCATAAAGCAGATTTTTGATATTATTCCTGAAGAACTGAACAGCAAGTCGAAACGTTTCATGTTGAAGGATATTGAAGGACTGAAACGTGGCGATGATGTTAATATAAGTTTTAAATGGCTTCAGAGCGCAGGAGTCGCCATTCCTGTTTACAATACTACAGAGCCTGTGATACCTCTCCAGATAAACAAGGAGCGCACTACGCTTAAACTCTTTATGGAAGATGTGGGGCTTCTGACTAACGAATTGATGGATTCTGACGTTAAAGCTGCGATTCTGAGCGGTGACGTTAGTATCAATAATGGTTCGATTGTTGAAAATTTCTGTTCTCAGCTAATGCTGATACATGGATTTGAGAAGCAGTTTTATTTCAATAACAAGAAGAAAGGTGAAGTAGATTTCCTTGTAGAATACAAAGGACGTGTACTTCCGATAGAAGTTAAGTCTGGAAAGAATTATAATGCTCACGCAGCGCTTGATAATATGATGAAAACTTCTAATTATAATCTTGATGAAGCTTATGTGTTTTGTATATCAAATGTGAAGACGTCAGGTGAATATACATATTTCCCAATCTATATGATTGATTTTCTTGTGAAGAAAGATCGTTATCTGCTGGGAAAATAATTCATCCAAACACACAAAAAACGAGTGCGCCTCATGATTGAAGTGCACTCGTTTGCGTATTGTTGTAATAACAATGTTTCCTATACTGTGATTTCGCCAGAGCCGAAGCATACGTGGTGATTTTCATCATAAACCACGCAGAACTGACCAGGGGCGACACCTTGAATCATCTCTTCGGCATGAACGATGTATTTGCCTTCGCCTGTCTTTTCTAATATGGCGGGATGATAGTCGGGAGTATGGCGAATCTTAAATGTTACTTTCTGCATGTCTACCGTCTCGGTGAGGAAATGGAAATCATGAATAGGGAAATCTTTTTTGTAGGCTGTAGACGGCTCATAGCCTTTGCTTACATAAAGAATGTTTTTCTCTACATTTTTCTTTACCGCATACCAAGGGCCTCCGCCAAAACCAAGACCATGACGCTGACCGATGGTGTGAAACCAAAGACCTTTGTGCTGACCTATCTTTTTGCCTGTCTCCAATTCAAGCACGTCGCCAGGATTCTCGCCGAGATAGCGACGGATATATTCATTATAGTTTATCTTGCCGAGGAAACAGATGCCTTGCGAGTCTTTGCGCTTGGCGTTGATAAGATGCTCACGCTCAGCAATCTCGCGCACTTCGCCTTTCTGATAATGCCCGATTGGGAAGATGGCTTTCTTTAGCTGCCAATCGTAAATCTGAGCAAGAAAATCTGTCTGGTCTTTTACGGGGTCGGGACTTGTGGTGAGCCATTTCTTCCCGTCGATGATTTCCGTCTGAGCATAATGACCGGTCGCGATAAGGTCGTATTCATGACCTATCTTCTCATCAAAAGCGCCAAATTTGATAAGACGGTTGCACATTACATCAGGATTAGGAGTGTAGCCGGCACGCACCTTGTCCATAGTGTATTTGGAAACTTGATCCCAATATTCCTTATGGCAGTCGATAACCTGCAATTTGCATTTGAATTTAGCAGCTACGGCAGTAGCCATTTCCAAATCTTCCTCCGAGGTGCAGTCCCATGCCTCTTTTTCCTCAGGGCCGATTTTTATGTAGAAACAATCAGGATGCAATCCTAAGCGCGCGAATTCATAAACTACAACTGAGCTATCCACACCGCCGGAAAGCAAAACCGCAATCTTTTTATCCTTCAGTTCTTCTAAATTCATATATTCCTTTCTTGATTAATCTTTTTCTTATGCAGGCACTATATACCTTATTTATATAGTGTGGCGTGCTATATGAGGTGCAAATTTACTCATTTATTTGCTAATATATAGTTGCGTGTATCGAATTTTTTTGTATCTTTGCAATTGATGATTGAGTTGGAAAGACATATTGAGATACTGCTTCTCAGCAATGACTGCGTCATAGTTCCTAATTTCGGGGGATTTGTGGCACATCATTCTGACGCAAGATACTCTGAAAGCGATAACCTTTTCTTACCGCCTTTGAGAACCATCGGTTTCAACCCGCAGTTGAAGCTGAATGATTCCGTGTTGGCTCAATCTTTTGTTGAGGCTTACGACATAAGTTACCCTGAAGCAATGCGCAGAATAGAGCAGAATGTGGCTATGCTGCGCGGTTCTATTGAGGATGAAGGTGAATATACATTGAATGGTGTGGGCACGCTTCGCCTTACTGATGAGGGTAAATATGATTTCGAGCCTTGCGAGGCAGGACTTCTTACTCCTTCTTTTTATGGTTTCGGCTCATTTGAGATGAAGACCTTAGCGCAGAAGAAGGCGGAGCGTCAGGCAAAGCTTGCGTTGGAACAGCAGAAAGAGGAAGCTGAATATATAGCCGACAACACTTTCTCTCAGGAACATCATGCGGAGCAGAAGCCTGTCACGATAGAAGTGGAAACAGCTGAAATCAAAGAGTCTGCCCAGCAGAAAGAGCAGCAGACGATAACAATACCTATGAGCGTGGCACGCAATATCCTTATCGCTGCCGTGATGCTCATAGCTTTTCTTTTATTCCCCTCTTCATTGAGCGATAGCAATAATAAGGTAAATCAGAGCGCTATCGACACAAATCTTCTTCATCAGGTGATGCCTCATACTTCGGATGTCAAACATTCGGAGCATAAAGTCGTATCGGTGAAGAAAGCGAAAGCTGAGAAGAAGGAAAAGAAAGAGGAAAAAAAGGAAGCAGGACAGATGGCCGACGAGCATAAACCTTATTTCAGCGTGGTATTGACAAGTAAGGTGCCAAGTGGTAATGCTCACCGATATGTCCATCAACTTCATAAACAGGGATATGATGAAGCCCATGTGCTGGCAAATGGAAACAGCAGCAAAGTAGTTTACGGCAGATACGAGACTCGGAGCAGAGCCAACGCCGTGATGAACAAGCTGAATAACAGAGAAATATTTGCTGATTGCTGGGTTACTAAGGTTTACTAAAAGTAACCCATTTTTTATATCTGATTTTTTCACATAAGAATATAATTTTTAGAAACAATGAAACGCGTAAGATGTCCTAAATGTGATAACTTTATAACTTTTGATGAGACCAAATATCAGGCAGGTCAGACGCTCGTCTTTGTATGCCCTTCATGCAATAAGCAGTTTGGAGTGCGTCTGGGCACAACTAAGCTCCGCGACACTCGCAAAGAGGAAAAACTCGATGAGCATGAGAACGACGAGGAGTTCGGCTCAATAGTAGTTATAGAGAATGTGTTTCATTACAAACAGATAATTCCTCTGCATTTCGGAGAAAACGTTATCGGCAGATACATGAAAGGCGTGGATAACAACTGCGCCATTGAGACTAACGACCCAAGCATTGATATTACTCATTGCGTGATAACCGTTTCAAGAGACAAACGAGGCAATCTGAAATATGTGCTCAGAGATGGACCGAGCAATACGGGCACGTTTGTGGATAATGAGATTTTGGGCGACAGAGAGCGCAGAGTGATAGAGGATGGAGCGCTGTTTACTATAGGTGCCACAACGGTGATATTAAGAGCTGCAAAATAATTTATATACAGCCAATATGCCTACACTTTGCAATGAAATCATAGAAAAATGTATTAAATTGATACTTTATTTCTAAAGTACGAAGAAAATTCGTATTTTTGCGACGTTTTATATATAGATATTTTATATGGAGATGAAGAAACCTATAGCTATATTACTTTTGCATTGCCCTGACAAGCAAGGTATTATAACGGAGATTACTAAATTCATTACAGATAATAATGGCAACATTGAGTATCTTGACCAATATGTTGACCATGAGGATGGTATGTTTTTTATGCGTATAGAATGGGATATTGACAAATTCCTCATTCCTCGCGAAAAAATAGGAGAGATAATCGAAACTCTGTATGGCGGAAGGTTTAAGATGAAATTTCATCTCTATTTCAACGACGAGCGTCCTCGCATGGCGATATTCGTGAGCAAGATGAGTCATTGCCTGTATGATTTGCTGGCTCGATATAAGAGTGGCGAATGGGCGGTAGACATTCCTTGCATAGTGAGCAATCATGAGGATTTGCGCTATGTAGCCGAGCAATTTAATATTCCCTATTATGTGTGGTCGATAAAGAAAGACCATTCAAATAAAGCCGAAGTGGAAAAAGCGGAGATGGAATTGCTGAAGAAAGAGAAGATTACATCTATCGTTTTGGCTCGTTATATGCAGATCATCAGCGACGACATGATAAAGGCTTATCCTGATAAGATTATTAATATCCATCATTCTTTCTTGCCGGCGTTTGTGGGCGCGAAGCCTTATCATCAGGCTTATGAGCGCGGAGTGAAGATAATTGGCGCGACAAGCCATTATGTAACCGCAGAGCTTGACGCCGGACCGATAATAGAACAGGACGTAGTGAGAATATCTCATAAGGACACTCCTGACAGTTTGGTAAAGAAAGGTCGCGATTTGGAGAAAATTGTTTTGTCGCGTGCCGTAACCAAGCATATTGAGCGCAAAATCCTTACATATAATAATAAGACAATCATATTTAGCTAAAATGAATTTAGCGATAGTAAAATATAATGCAGGCAACATCTTTTCTGTGGTAAATGCTCTTCGCCGACTGGGCGTAGAGCCTATCCTCACCGATGATGCCGAAACATTGGCTAAGGCAGACAAAGTGTTGTTTCCCGGACAGGGAGAGGCTTCCACTACAATGAGCTATATTCGTGAGCACAGGCTCGACGAGATAATCATGGGCTTGAAGCAGCCGGTGCTTGGCATTTGTGTGGGGCAGCAGCTGATGTGTCGTCACTCTGAAGAGGGAGATACTGATTGTCTTGGTATTTTTCCTGTAGACGTGAAAAGATTTGTTCCGCAAAGACATGAGGATAAAGTGCCTGCTATGGGATGGAACATGATATACGACGCAAAGACTGATTTATTTAATGATATCAGCGAAAACGGTAGCCGTGATTATGTCTATTTCGTGCATAGTTATTATGTGCCTTTATGCGATTACACTATAGCTAAGGCAGACTATATACAGCCTTTCAGCGCGGCATTGCATAAAGATAACTTCTATGCCACACAGTTTCATCCTGAAAAGAGCGGAAGCGTGGGAGAGAAAATATTACGTAATTTCCTTGATTTAAAGTTATGATAGAGCTTATTCCTGCTATAGATATAATAAATGGTCAGCTGGTACGTTTGACTAAAGGTGACTATGGTCAGAAAAAAGTCTATTCTGACAATCCTGCCGATGTGGCGCGTCATTTCGAGGAAATGGGATTCGAGCGTCTGCATGTGGTAGACTTGGACGGCGCGAAATCCCACCATGTGGTGAATCTTGATGTGCTCAGAGCCATCACTTCCGCAACTAATCTTATCGTGGATTTCGGTGGCGGAATAAAAACTGAAGACGACATAGAAAAAGCATTCGCGGCAGGAGCTGAGATGGTAACGATAGGCAGTTTGGCAGTTACTAATCCTGAGCTTTGCTATGAATGGATAAAGAAATATGGCGCAGAGCATATTGTTCTCGGAGCTGACGTGAGAGATGGCAAAATTTCAATAAATGGTTGGAAGGAAGATTCTGACCTAGAATTGATGCCGTTCTTGAAGCGATACGTAGAGCGAGGTATCAGAAATGTGCTTTGCACGGATATAAGTAAAGATGGAACGCTTGCCGGCACTAATGTGGATTTATATAAGGACATAATGAAGCATTTCCCGAATATACATCTTATTGCGTCGGGGGGCGTGTCAAGCAACGATGATATTGACCGACTGGTTGCTGCCGGCATTCCGGCTGTCGTCTTTGGTAAGGCTTTTTATGAGGGAAAAATTGATGTGAGGAAATTGTTTGACTCACAGAATACTCATAAAAGCTCATTGGCAAAACGCATTATTCCATGTCTTGACGTGAAGGACGGTGAGACGGTAAAGGGCACAAATTTTGTAAACCTACGCCATGCTGGCGACCCTGTGGAGCTTGGCAAGATATATAGCGAGGCTGGTGCCGACGAATTGGTGTTCCTTGATATAACGGCAAGCTTTGAGGGAAGAAAGACTTTTACGGAGATGGTCAGCCGTGTGGCTCGCGAGATAAATATTCCTTTCACCGTGGGTGGGGGAATAAACACCATTGATGATGTGGACAGACTGCTGAATGCCGGTGCTGATAAGGTAAGCGTGAATTCTTCGGCAATCCGTCGCCCAGAACTGATAAATGAGATCGCAAGCAAGTATGGCAGTCAGGTATGCGTATGCGCGATAGACGCGCGACTCGATGATGATGGCTGGCATTGCTATGTGAAAGGTGGCAGAGAGCGCACTTCGCTTGGCTTGTTTGAATGGGCTAAGGAGGCGGAAAGACGTGGCGCTGGTGAAATCCTTTTCACGAGTATGAACCATGACGGAGTGAAGACAGGATATGCCAATGACGCTCTTGCAAAGCTCGCTGCCGAACTGAATATTCCTGTCATAGCAAGTGGAGGCGCTGGAGCAATGGAGCATTTCAGAGATGCCTTTACCATAGGTCATGCCGATGCTGCTTTGGCTGCAAGCGTGTTCCATTTCGGAGAAATTGGAATCGCTGATTTGAAAAGATATTTAAGAAACGAAGATATAAACGTAAGAATATAAAATGGAGATAGATTTTGAAAAGATGAATGGCTTAGTGCCTGCTATTATACAAGACGCTCGCACAAAAAATGTGCTGATGCTCGGCTTTATGAATAAGGAAGCCTACGAAAAGACTGTGGAAACGAAAAAGGTTACTTTCTGGAGTCGCTCTAGTAATTGCCTTTGGACAAAAGGTGAAACTTCGGGCAATTTCCTTAATCTTGTAAGCATTCAGAACGACTGCGATAATGACACTCTGCTCATAAAGGCAATCCCCGATGGCCCTACATGCCACAAGGGCACTGATACTTGTTGGGGCGAGAAAAATGAAGCAAACCCTTTGCTGTTCCTTACGGAATTACAGAATTTCATCGACAAGCGACATGAGGAAATGCCGGAAGGCAGCTACACCACAAGTTTGTTTAAAGATGGACTTAACCGCATGGCGCAGAAAGTGGGCGAGGAAGCATTAGAGGCAGTAATTGAAGCTACAAACGGCACAAATGAACGTCTCGTTTATGAGGCAGCTGATATGTTCTATCATCTTATAGTTCTGCTTACGAGCAAGGGCATGAGAATAGAAGATATCGCCAAGGAGTTGCAGGTGCGCCACGACCCTAATTGGCAAAAACATTAAGAATGTGTAATTTATGTTAGTAGACTATCAGAAATTAAGCGTATATCAAGGAGATAAACTCATACTTAAAGATATTGATTTTCAAGTAGATGAGGGTGAATTTGTTTATCTTATAGGTAAGGTAGGCTCTGGCAAGAGTTCTTTGCTCAAAACCATTTATGAAGAGCTGGATGTTACCGAGGCTGAAAAGGCTGAGGTTTTAGGACGCGATATAAAGACTCTGCGAAGAAAGGAAATTCCTGCCCTGCGCAGAGAAATGGGTATTATCTTTCAGGATTTCCAGTTGCTCCACGACCGCACTGTCAATAAGAATTTGCAGTTTGTGCTGAAAGCTACGGGATGGAAAGATAAGGAAAAAATTCAGGCACGCATTGATGAAGTGCTTGAAGATGTTGGCTTGCTCGACAAGAAGGATAGTATGCCTCATGAATTGTCGGGCGGTGAACAGCAGCGTATAGCTATCGCGCGTTCTTTGCTCAACAAGCCTAAGATGATAGTCGCTGATGAGCCTACGGGCAATCTCGACCCGGAGACGGCTAACAGAATCGTTTCTCTGTTGAAGGATATCACTCAGACAGGAACGGCAGTGATAATGTCTACTCATAATATTCCGATGCTTGATAAATTCCCTGGCATAGTATATCGTTGTAAAGACCAACAATTAACAGATGTGACTAATGAGTTTAATCGTCTTGACTTGACGGAAGAAGGAGAGGCTTCAGAAGAAGATAATTCTTACTATGCCGATGCCATAGAAACTCAGACAGAAGATTAGAAACTATTTAATTTAAATAATAAGGACGCAGAATATGAAAGTAATGAAATTCGGAGGAACCTCTGTAGGTTCAGCTGAGAGAATGAAGGGCGTAACCTCTTTGGTGACAGAGTCTGGCGAGCCTACGTTTATTGTCCTTTCGGCAATGAGCGGTACGACAAACTCACTTGTAGAGATTGCCGATTATTTGTATAAGAAAAATCCTGATGGCGCTAACGAGGTAATCAATGGCTTGGAGCAGAAATATGCTGCCGTTGTTGATGAATTGTACGCCACTGATGAATATAAACAGAAGACGAATGAATTCCTAAGCGAGGAATTTGCTTATCTGCGCTCTTTCACAAAGGAGCTATTCACAAGCTTTGAGGAGAAGAGCATTGTAGCGCAAGGCGAGATTATATCTACCAATATGGTGACTAATTATATGCAGGAGCAGGGCTTTGACGCTTGTCTGCTTTCTGCTCTCGATTTCATGCGCACAGACAAAAACGCAGAGCCTGACTCTGAATACATCAAGCAAAAGTTGCAGGCTATAATGAAGAATAATGAGGGACATCAGGTGTATATCACTCAGGGCTTCATCTGTCGCAACGCTTATGGCGAGATTGACAATTTGCAGCGTGGTGGTTCAGACTACACCGCTTCTCTTATCGGTGCTGCTCTGCCTGCTGATGAAATCCAGATATGGACAGACATTGATGGTATGCACAACAATGACCCTCGTGTGGTAGACAAGACTGAGGCAGTGCGTCAGCTGAATTTTGAGGAAGCTGCCGAGCTTGCTTATTTCGGCGCGAAAATTCTTCACCCTACATGTATTCAGCCTGCCAAGTTCGCCGGTATCCCTGTTCGTCTGAAGAACACAATGGATCCTAAGGCTGAGGGTACTATCATCGACAGCGTGAACGTGAAAGGCAAGATTAAGGCGGTAGCTGCAAAAGATAATATCACGGCCATAAAGATTAAGTCGTCGAGAATGCTTCTCGCAACAGGTTTCCTCCGCAAGGTATTTGAAATATTCGAGAGCTATCAGACTCCTATCGACATGATTGCAACATCTGAGGTAGGTGTGAGCATGAGTATCGACAATGATTCTCATTTGAATGAGATCGTTGATGAGCTGAAGAAATATGGCACGGTGACTGTCGATTCTGATATGTGCATCGTCTGCGTAGTAGGTGATTTGGATTGGAGCAACGTAGGCTTTGAAACTCTTGCCACCGACGCGATGAAGAATATACCTGTGCGCATGATTTCATACGGCGGCAGCAACTACAACATATCTTTCCTTATAAAGAAGTCGGATAAGAAGCGTGCTTTGCAGAGCCTTAGCGACACTATCTTCAACGGAAAGTAATCATATAATGACAACACAAACAATAATATGAAAGGTATATTTCCTATAGATAAATTTAAGACCTTGGCAACGCCGTTTTATTATTATGATACGGCGTTGCTGAGAGATACTCTTCGCATCATCAGTGAGCAGCTGGCAAAGCATGAAGGATTTATCATGCATTATGCAGTAAAAGCAAATGCCAATCCTAAGATTCTCGGCATTATCGCTCAGGCTGGCTTCGGCGCCGACTGTGTGAGCGGTGGCGAGATACGCGCAGCCCTCAATGCTGGCTTCCCGGCAAGCAAGATTGTGTATGCCGGTGTAGGAAAAAGTGATTGGGAGATAAATCTCGGTCTTGATAATGATATATTCTGCTTTAATGTAGAAAGTATCCCTGAGCTTGAAATCATCAATGAGCTTGCCGGGGAGAAAGGCAAGAAAGCAAATGTGGCGTTCCGCATAAATCCTGATGTAGGTGCTCACACTCATGCCAACATTACTACAGGCTTGGCTGAGAACAAGTTCGGCATTGCCCTTGGCGACATTGAAAACGTTATAGAGGAAGCAAGCAAGATGGAGAACATCGTGTTCAAAGGCTTGCATTTCCATATCGGTTCGCAAATTCTTGATATGGGTGATTTTGAGGCTCTCTGCAACAGGATAAATGATATTCAGAATTTTATGGATAAACGCCATGTGAAGATAGAGAATATCAATGTGGGCGGAGGATTAGGCGTAAGTTACGACCACCCCAATCGTCAGCCAGTGCCCGATTTTGCGGCTTATTTCGATACTTATGCTAACCATCTTCATCTGCGTCAGGGACAATCTGTTCACTTCGAGTTGGGTAGGGCAGTTGTCGCTCAGATGGGCAGCTTAATTACAAAGACGCTGTATGTAAAGCAGGGCACTCATAAGAAGTTCTGTATCGTTGATGGGGGAATGACCGATCTCATTCGTCCTGCTCTTTATCATGCTTTCCATAAGATAGAGAATATATCAAGCGATGAAGAAAATGAAACCTATGATGTTGTAGGCCCTATATGCGAGTCGAGCGACGTTTTCGCAAAAGCCATTGATTTGAATAAATGTTATCGTGGCGACTTGATAGCGTTGCGCTCGGCAGGAGCTTATGGCGAGATAATGGCAAGCGGTTATAATTGCCGACCATTGCCTAAAGGTTACACATCCGACGAGCTATAAGGAAATATATCAAAAACAAACGATAAAAACTTAAAAACACTTTTGGTGATTAACACGAAATTATGGCTATTGACACACTGACTATAATAATAGGGGCAACATTGTTGCTCCTATCATTTCTGACTCCTTTCTTTAATCCTTTCTTCAGAGGCAAGAAAATAAGACGAATGATTGAAGAATCCTCAAATGAGAATGAAAGCTCATTGCAGCATGCTGATGTTCCTATATCAATAGTGATTGCTCCTCATGACAACGATAAGGAGCTTGAGGAAAATTTGCCTGTTCTGCTCAATCAGGAGTATAAAGGAGAATACCGTGTCATCGTCATTGCCGAAAAGGGCGACGCGCTTACGGAAAATGTCCTTAAACGATTGAAAGGCAATGAGCATCTTTATGTTTCGTTTATTCCGCAGTCGTCGCGCTACATGAGTCGCAGAAAATTGGCGATAACGCTTGGCGTGAAGGCAGCGAAGACAGAATGGGTGATTCTTACCGACGCTACTTGTCGTCCAGACAGCAACCATTGGCTCAGTAGCATGGCAAGCCATATAAGTGATAACACAAGTATGGTGATAGGCTATAGTAACTATGCTGATGATTCGCGTCAATATCAGCGTTTCGAGCGTGTGCAAATGGCTTATTATCTTTTCCGTGAGGATTTGAAAGGCAATCCTTATCGCACTCAGGGACGCAACATCGCTTTCCGCAAGAGTAAGTTTATTGAGCAGGAAGGATTCCGTGGTAGCTTGCAGGACATTCGTGGCGAATATGATTTCTTGGTAAACAAGTATGCCGTTCAGGGAGAATGTGCCATTGCCGTAGAGCCTGACGCATGGCTTACTGAGCAGAAACCTACAAAGAAGGAGTGGCTTAATCGTCATCTTTATTATATAAGCACTCGCCGTCTGCTTTCCCGTGGTGGTTGGCACAAGGCTTTAGTGCGTTTCGATACGTTTACTCTTCATGCCAACTATCTGCTGATTATAGCTTCTATGGTGTTTGCAGGGCTTACAGAGCGATGGATGTTGCTTGGCAGCAGCGTATTGGCACTGCTTATTACTATAATCATGCGTACGATTTTTGCTAACAAGGCATTGAAATTTTTTGATGCAAAAATATCTGTCTGGCGTATCATTTTCTATGAAATAGGTGTATATTTGCATAGAGTCAGCTATGTGATGCATTACAAATGCGCAGATAAGAATGATTTTACAAGTCATAAACTTTAAAGGAAATCTATGAGATTACAACTTCTGATGCCAAAGGAAATTAAAGCGGTGAAAGCCAACGCAGACGTGTTGGCTGTGCTTAGCGAATGCCTTGCTAATAAAGGTATTGTGGGAGAAGATGTAATCCTAACTGATGAAAATCCCGATATAATTCATGCTTTCGGCTCATGGAACGCTCATGTACGTTCCATTATAGAGTCGTCTTACAAAAAACATATTCCCGTTGTATTGTCGCCGCTTAGCGGATTGCAGCCGTGGAATATGCGCAGCAAGGCTATGGGCGCTCGTGAGGAGCGACAGAGCGTGAGGCTCGCGTCGGCTGTCCATGCTTTTAATAAGATGGAGCTGACAAAGTTGCAGAAGTTGAGTTGGAACAACAACGTATTTCTTGTCAGAAGCTGCGTTACCACAAATCGCGTTTCCGCTGAGGAAATGACTAAGGGGCTTTTTGAGCAGTACAGACATATCATTGAGCTGCACGACCAGCAGGAACGCGACAACATCAAGGCAAGGATAGAGGGCGCAGGCTGCAATGATTCGGCAATGAAGCAGATAGCCACAATCCTTCTTTACACGCATTATCATTATGTGAGGGGAGGAATTCCGCAGCGTCTGCTCTACGACCTGTCGCAGCAGCTCACGGGATTGAACTATAATGAAGATGATTTCTGCGCATTGCTCGTATCGCTCGGCATTGCCGACTTCGCTTCATCACTCTTTCAGGTGGCAAGTGAGAAATCCACACTTACGGAAGGATTTATGCCACTGCCGGCAACGGATAATAAGCTGACCAGGCAAATCAGAGAGATGATAACTGATTACTAAAGATAGTTATATACAAAAAACTTAATGAAACCATGGTAACAAAAAAACACTCTGAAATAGTAGACAACTTGCGTTATCTGGAGCTTCTTTCGCAGTCGTTTCCCACGATTGCCGACGCGAGTACTGAAATAATCAATCTACAGGCTATCCTAAATCTTCCAAAAGGCACAGAACATTTCCTTGCCGATATTCATGGTGAATATGAGGCATTTCAGCATATTCTGAAAAACGCTTCCGGAAACATCAAGCGTAAGGTGAACGAGCTTTTCGGCAACTCTTTGCGTGAGAGCGAGAAGCGCGAATTGTGTACGCTCATTTATTATCCGGAGCAGAAACTTGTGCTGGTGAAAGAAGTGGAAAAAGATTTGCGTGATTGGTATTCCATCACTCTTTTGCGTCTTGTTTCAGTGTGTAGGGACGTGTCGAGCAAATATACTCGCTCAAAGGTGCGCAAGAGTTTGCCCGATGAGTTTTCTTACATCATTCAGGAACTTCTGCATGAACGCACCGACGACAGCGACAAGGCTGCCTATGTGAATACCATTATCCGCACTATTATAGATACAGGTCGTGCCGACGATTTCATCATTGCCATAAGCAATGTGATTCAGCGCTTAGCAATCGACCAACTGCATATTCTTGGCGACATCTACGACCGTGGTCCTGGTGCACATATCATTATGGATACCCTTGCCAGTTATCATCATTGGGATATGCAGTGGGGCAATCACGACGTGTTGTGGATGGGAGCGAGCGCTGGCAATGATGTCTGCATCTGCAATGTGCTGCGTATCTCTTTGCGCTATGCCAATCTCACTACATTGGAAGAAGGCTATGGCATAAACCTTGTGCCACTCACCACGTTTGCCATCGATGTGTATGGCGACGACCCATGTGAGGAATTTGCTCCCCATCTTACGGGTGAGAATGCCGACATTGATGATAAGATGGCACGTCTTACGGCAATGATGCATAAGGCGATAGCTGTAATTCAGTTTAAGCTTGAATGTCAGCTTTTCGCGAAATATCCAGAGTGGAATATGGCAGACCGCAGTATTCTTCATAAAGTGGATTATGCCAAGGGCACAATAATGCTTGACGGAGTGGAATATCCTTTGTGCAGCAACCATTTCCCTACCATCGACCCGAAGCACCCCGATGTGCTCACCGCCGAGGAACAGGGACTTATGGAAAAACTTCATCGCTCGTTTACTGTCAGCGAGAAGTTGCGTCGCCATATAGGAGTGATGTTGCAACACGGCTGCATGTATTATATATGTAACAACAATCTCTTGTTTCATGCTTCTGTTCCGCTCAATGATGACGGCACGCTGAAGGAAGTGGAGGTTTACGGCAAGAAATATTCTGGCAAGAAGTTGCTTCACGCTATAGGAATGCTCATTCGCAGCGCGTTCCAAAACGACAGCGATCCCGATGAGCGAGCCTATGCCATAGATTATTTCGCTTATCTTTGGTGCGGAAAGGATTCACCGCTGTTCGACAAATCAAAGATGGCTACCTTTGAGCGTTATTTCATTGCCGACAAATCAACATGGCATGAGAGTAAAGGCAACTATTTCAAGCTGCGCGATGATGAACATGTTGTTGATGGCATAATGGACGCTTTCGGAGTTACGGGAGTTAATCGCCACATCATAAATGGTCATGTGCCTGTTCATGTGGGCAGTGGTGAAAATCCTATCAAGGCAGGCGGCAAGCTGCTTGTCATTGATGGTGGCTTCTCTCAGGCTTACCACAAGGAAACAGGCATTGCCGGCTACACTCTTGTTTATCACAGCCGTTCTCTCCAGCTTGTTCAGCACGAGCCGTTTACGAGCAAAGAAGAAGCGGTAAAGAATGAGACTGATATTAAGAGCACCACTCAGATGGTAGAGTTTAGTGCCCACAGACTGCTTGTCGCAGATACTGATGTCGGTGCGGAGCTTCGTCAGCAGATTATCGACCTTGAACAGCTCCTTTATGCTTATCGCCACGGATTGATAACAGAGAAGTAAAAAGTATCATATATGAAAGAATTGGAAAAACTTAATGCAGGCATGGAATATTGCTATGCCGACCCTATGCTGATTAAGCGTAAGGAACAGGCAATGGCATGGTGTCGTGAGTATAATGACATTCCTGAAGATGATTACGCAGCTCAGCACCTACAGCTCAAGAAGATGCTTGGCTCTGTGGGTGACAGGGTGTGGATTGCCAGAATGTTCAATTGTGATTGCTGCAAAAACGTCTTTATCGGCAACTGTTTCACAGGCAATTTCAATCTTACCATTCTCGATATTCGTGAAGTGTGGATAGGCAACAATGTGATGATAGGGCCTAACACACTTATCTCTACCGTTGGTCATCCTCTTTCGCCTGCCGGTCGTCGTAATTATATGGCTATTGCCAAGCCTGTCCGCATAGGCAATGATGTTTGGATTGGTGGTAATGTTACTATACTTCCTGGTGTCACCATCGGCAATAATGTGGTAGTTGCTGCTGGTGCCGTTGTTGCCAATGATGTTCCCGACAATACTCTTGTCGGTGGCGTTCCTGCCAAGAAAATTAAAGATATTGATAATGATGTAGATTTATAAACATCATTTTTTATTTAAAATCGCTTGCGGATTAAAAAATAAGGTTTATATTTGCAAGTAGAGAAAGTGCGTAGCGCCTTATGTATTGGTGTAGCGTGCCTTATTGGTGAAAAATATAGCATTAGCTATTATCTTGTTCTTGTAGAAGAATCTGGAAAATTCAAAAACAAATAAGACAAAAGATAATGGGTAATGTCTGCGTATAGCGTAGGCATCGTCGTATCTATTTATTTGTGGGTATTCCAGAACCTTTCTACAGATAGATACTGATAAATGCCTACGTTTCGTTTAATAAGTATCTATATGAAAAACAAGTTTTGTTAGCAGTGATATTATTTTTTTCCTACAGAGATTTTATGAGGCTATAAACTAACAAAATTTTAAGGGTATGTATAAACTTAGCAATTATGTATTCGTTGCATCCGCATTGGCAGTTTGTCTTTTCGCGGGATGCACTTCTGATGATGTCGGCGTAAATCAGCCAGGCAAGGCTCTTACTTTGAATGGCGGCATATTAGAAAATGTAGAACCTGTCACGATGAGTTCGCGTGGCATAATGCTTACCACTGCTCCACAGAATCCAGATAGCATTATAGAGAGTGAGTATACTCTTTCGGCAGAAACTCGCACGCCTGTGAATGACAACAACTGGGCAGGCATTGATGGCAATCGTGATATTGCCGTGCAGGTTGGCGATGGCAATGCACCTTATAAATATAGTGTAGACGCAGCAGGTAAACTTACGAGTGAAAATCCATATTACATCACTACCGCTAATAATTTCACAGTGAAATCATGGTATCCTTATACTTCGTCTGCAATAAACAGCGTAGGATTTACCGTGCAGAGCGACCAATCAAGCATTACAAATCTGCAAAAGAGCGATTTTTTGTTTGGTACATCTACAACTACAAATCAGGGAAATGCTGCAAATTCAATCACTTATTCACATAAAACGGCAAGAGTGATAGTGAAAGTGGTAGTTACGAATACTAATTATATGTTGAATAACGGTGTCGTAAATTCTGTAAAATTCACGGGTGCAAAACTTGCTTCAAGTGTAAGCACATCAGGTGATATGACAGCGAGTGGAGGAACGACTACAACTGTGACGATGTATAAGCTCAGTTCTTCGACATCTAACAACACTACTACGGCTTATTATGTAGCTCAGATTCCTCCGCAATCTGCAAAGTTGAGTCTTACTCTTGATATAGGTGGAGTTCCATATACAGCTAATATGAGTTCTGCTCAAACATTTACAGCAGGTAAAGGCAATGAACTTACAGTGAATGTCAATTCTGCGAAAGTGTATATATCATCAGGCAATACAATTGAAGTCGGCGATTATTATTGTACAAGTACAAGTGGTCAAGCATGGGTTGTAAAACTCGTTGATATGTCATCATTTAATACAAATTATGGGTGTGTACCTATTGCTGTGGTCTTTAATACTTTCACAAGTACTACAGATCAAAATCATGGATGGAAACTCGGTTATGCTTTGGCTTTGCAAAATTCAAATGGAAATGAATTTTGTGCATGGGGACCGTCTGGTGTTGATGAGAATTTACCAAATATAACAGGTAATCGTTCTACATGGACTGCGGATGGTTATACTGAAACAATGACAATAAAAAATAATAGTAAGCAAGCGTTTAATGCGACGAATTACCCGGCGTTCTATTATGCCATTAATTATGGTGTAAGTTTTCCTGCGACATCAAGTGGCTGGTATCTTCCTTCTAATATGCAATGGTATTATATAGTTCAAAATCTAACATCATTATCTAAATTTACTCCAACTAATAATAATGGGTCAACAACATGGACTACAACAGATAATGCGTATAGTGAATCTTTCCTTGAGTTGAACAATTATTTAAGATCAGTAACAAAATATGCTTCTTATCATGAATTTCTTTCTGGCGTTCATTATTGGACATCAACAGAGCAAAGCGCAACAAGAATTTATGATGTCGATGCATCTGATACGAGTGCGGGTTTAAGTTCATATAGTGTATGGATTGATCATGGACCTAAAACAAAAGATCGACATTATTGTCGCCCCGTCATTGCATTTTAAAAGAAACTTCAGCTGTTCGTGAGAATAGCTTTATAATATCATAATTTCAAATTATGGTTATAGCCAAGCAGCCCTCCCGAAATCGAGAGGGCTGCGTTTGTATATATCTTTGATTAATAATGATGATATGAC
>JAIKZG010000029.1 GCA_024682415.1 Prevotella sp. | reverse complement strand
TGCAAATATAAACCTTATTTTTGATTCTACAAGCAAAAAAGAAGAAAAATTAAATATCCGCTCACGGCAAACTAACGATGAAGCTCTTTATCAATAGATATGCTCACGGCAAACTATCGATGAAACCCTTTATCAATAGATATGCTCACGGCAGATTAACGATGAAGCCCTTTATCAATAGATATGCTCACGGCAAACTAACGATGAAACCCTTTATCAATAGATATGCTCACGGCAAACTATCGATGAAACCCTTTATCAATAGATATGCTCACGGCAAACTATCGATGAAGCCCTTTATCAATAGATATGCTCACGGCAGATTAACGATGAAGCCCTTTATCAATAGATATGCTCGCTACATACTAATGATGGATTTTGTTTAAGGTTGGTAATAAAGTTGGTAATAAAATAGAAACGACTATAAAAATCGTAGCTTTTTTAAGGCATTAAAAAAGAGCGAAATAAGAAAGTTTCATTCTCTATCTGTAAAAAATAAATATTAACTTTGCAACAAAGCAATAAAAAAGAATGGAAGCAACGGCAGATATTAACGATATACTATCTCTTGAAGAGAAAAAGCAGATATTAAAAAAGGTGAATGATGTTTTGGGGCAGATACCAGGGCATGTTATTTCTATGGATTTCCGTGAGCTTGAATACAATATGATTTATAAAACGGAGGAAGGTTTCTATTTCCGTGTTATATTGGAACGCTGCGAGCACGAGGATTCCTTTATAGGTAAGACTTTGGAAGATACAGTCAAAACAATAGCTTTGCAATGGATTGATACTTATGCTTATTCTAACGCGGCTTATTTATATCCCGAAGAAAAGGAACTTTCACAAATTGATAAGATTAACAAATTCAAATCATATTGCGAATGTTATCTCTAATCCGCTTATGAGCGCATTTTCTCACGATATTCCTTTGGAGAAACACCGTATTTCTTGCGGAAGCATTTTCCGAAATAACTGATGTCGGAGAAGCCCGACTGGAAAGCAATGGAACTGATAGTGTGCTCAGTGGTGCGAAGCAGCTTCTCTGCCTTGTTCATGCGATATTCCTTAAGCAAATCCATAGGAGAATAACCGGTAAGGCTCTTCACTTTCTTAAAGAACGACGAACGACTCACGCCCAACTGCTGCGCTATGGAATCCATATTAAACTCTTTCTCGCTTATGTGCAGATCGATGATGTCGTGAATGCTTGAGATGAAGCCTCGGTCGCGCTTGTCGAGCTGGCGGGCGTATTCATCAGAAGAGTTTTCTTCCTCAACGACAATGCGCTGACGGAACAGCTCTCGCTGCGACAGCAACTGCTCCACGCACGCTTTGAGATACTCAATGCTGAAAGGTTTGGTAACATAATTGTTAGCTCCGCGCTTCATGGCTTCCGTCTTCGACTCGTCGTCATCCTTTGCGGTGAGCATGATAACGGGGATATGAGAAGTGGAGAAGTTTTTCCTAATCTCTGAAAGAAGCTGCATGCCGTCCATTATCGGCATCATCTGATCGGTAACGACAATATCTGGCTCTTGCATCTGCATATCAGCCAATGCCTGCTCACCATTATTAGCGGTGAGCACACGATAATTGTCGCTGAGCTGCAAAGTGAGCATTCGGCACAGGTCGTTGTTATCATCCACGAAAAGCACAAGAGGCTTGTCGGCGTTGAGAGCATCGGTCATCGGCGACGGAGCTACTGCAACTTCCGTCGGCTCTTCCTCAAACTCCACATCGAGAGAAGAGAAATGCTCACGCGACATTGGCAACGAAACGATGAAGCGCACGCCGTTGTCGGTGTTCTCCACAGAGATATTTCCTCCATGCAGCCTTACGATTTCACGCGTAAGTTCCAAACCTATACCTGTGCCCTTGGCATTGGTATCTACAGGCGCGTCGGCCTGAGAGAAACGTGTGAAGATTTCCTCTAACTTATCTTCCGGCACTCTGCTGCCACTGTTTTCCACAGAAATAACGCACTCGTCATTGCCTACAGCCTCAACCATTACATCGATTTCGCCGCCGACAGGAGTAAACTTGAAGGCATTTGAAAGAATGTTGCGCACCACAATGCCTATGCGCTCCGTATCCATCCACACTTTTATATCATCGGGCAAAATGAAGCGGAAGCTAACTTTGCGCTCCTTTGCCAAAACGCCAAACTCGCTTCTGAACGCGCCAACTACGGCACACACATCGGCATGAGAAACATGAAGTTTCAAGCGTCCGCTCTGAATCTTTCTTAGGTCGAGAATCTGATTCACAAGCGTAATCATTCGCTTGGAGTTGCTCTCCATCATGGCAAGATATTCATTGCCTGCATCGGAAAGCTGCTCTTTTCCGCGAAGCTCATGAATCGCGCCCTGAATAAGAGTAAGAGGAGTGCGAAGTTCGTGAGATACATTAGTGAAAAATTTCACTTTAAGCTCTGCCAGGCGATTGTTGATATACACGGCATTGCGCATTCTGATGATATAGAGTATCAAACGCAATGCACCATACGCTGCCCAAATGAGCAGTGCTATATATATAATGTAGGCGAATGTGCTTGCCCACCATGGCGGAAGGATTTCAATTTCAAGCGTGCGCTCCGATGGTCGGCTGTCGTTGCCACGCAAAGTCTGCACACGGAATGTGTATGTGCCGGGGGGCACATTAGTGTAAGAGGCGATACGATTGGTGCCGTTGTTGTGCCAAGCCTTATCGTAGCCTTCAAGAATATAACGATAAGAGATACGATCTTGGCTTGTGAAATTGAGGGCTGCGTATTCAAGCGTAAACATATCCTCGTTATGCTTCAGCACTATCTTGTCGGCATAAGGCAATGCCTTGTCGTAAAGCGTTTTGTTGTTTACGGCGCACCTTATTATATATGTATTCCAGTCGGTATCATTTATTTTCAGTCGGCGAGGATTGAAGATGAGCAGCCCCTGACGAGTGCCGAGCCATATATCACCATTTCGGCTGCACATGGAAGCCGTTTCCTCCATCTGCACATCGGGGAAGCCATCGTAATTATCATAATTGGTGACCGTGCCTTTCAGCTTGTTATAGCATGAAAGCCCCTTATCTGTGGCAAGCCATAGTGTGCCGCGATTATCATCCACGATAGAAAGAATGACATCGCTGCGAAGTCCGTTGAGAGTGCTCACGGTGTTGAATATAGGCGCATGCTTATCGGCGTCATATCCTGTGATTTTATTCAGTCCGCCCACGAACGCGCTCATCCACACATCGCGCTGCGAATCAGTGTAAAGGGCATATACATCGCTGTTGGCAATGGTAGAAAGCCCACGGCGGCGGTAAATCTCCATCTTGATTTTATGAGGGTCGGTGAAATCCACGGGGAAACTCATCAATCCGTCGATAGTGCCTACCCACACTCTGCCCCAACGGTCTTCCGAAATGTTTCTCACTTCCATATAAAGACCATAACGAGGATAAATGCCAAGGCCGTTTTGCTTGTTGAGGAATGATATTCTGCCGTTATGCTCCTGAAGAAGATTTAGTCCGCCATCGAGAGTGCCCACCCAGATGCGACCTTTGCTGTCCTGAAATATGGTGTAGACGCTGTTGCCGCTAAGCGAATGCTTGTCGGAAGGATTGTGGGCAAACTTGGTAAATGAATAATCGCCATCAGGCTTTGGGGTTACCATAAACAGTCCGTCGCCCTTAGTGGCAAACCAGATGCGTCCGCGATTATCCTTCATTATGTAGTAGACGCTGCCAATGTGATAATCGGCATAAGAATAAATCTTCTTCACTCCGCCATCGGCATTGAGAAGAAGCAAATCTTTGGAACGAGTGCCCACCCATACATCGCCGTTATCCATCTGGAAAATGGAGCGCACGCACTGACCATTAGCGTCGCTGAAAGGCAGACGCAACAGACGGAACTGACTTGAAGGAAAGGCGAAGCGATAAACGCCATTGCCTGTGGAAGAAAGCCAAAGCAATCCGTCCTTATCAATATCAATATCAAAGAATCGCTGATATTGTTCCAAAGGATTATCAGAAACGAGAGCTGGCTGAGGGCTTCCGTCGTTGCCGATGTGCATAACTTCGCCTGCCGAGGTGAGGAAATAAATGCCATGCGAACCTGTATCCACAAGCTTCGGCTCCATTAAATGACCGAAGATAGATGGGGAATATCGGCGTGTGGCTTTAGTGGCGAGATTATAACTGCGCAAAGAGCCATCAATCTGATATGTCCACAGATTGTTATGTTTATCGGTAAACAATCTTACGTTTTCGCTGCCATCATTTTCCAAAGCCAAACGCGACTGCTTACCGGCAGAAAAATCTATGCAAGAATAATATTTTTTTGTCGCAACAAAAAGTTTTTTTCCATGCACGTTTTTTACAGGCAATATGCGCACAGGCGCGGAATCCATCTTCATCATCTTTACTTTGCCTGAAGAAACATCAATAATGAGCAGTCGCCCGTCGTTGCAGCCTAAATAGAAATAATTGCCTTCATGGGCGGCAGAAGAAAAAGCCACGCCCCGAGGCACGAGCTTTTTCCTCGTAAGCTTGCGAGCTGCCACAAGCGAGAAATCCTTGCCCACATAGCTGATAAAGCCCGGAGTTTCGCGCACGGCATTGCGAAGCAGAGCCGAAGAGAAAGAATTGATGTCGCGATGATTGTCGGCAAGGAGTTTTACCACAAGCTTCTGATTTACCTTGTCTTTGCCAAACCATCCGCTTTTTTCAAGCTTGCGCTCCACCTTTGCCCAAAGCAATGTCTTATCTTTGGTCAAAATCAATATGCCGCCGAATGGCGCGCGCTGAATTTTAATAATCTGAATGTTGCGTGAATAGGGTTTTATCTCATCGTAAATGGAATAAAACTTCTCTTTGTGCTTATCAAAGAATGACAGTTTCCAGTCTAAGGTTTTGAGCCATAAGTCGCCATTCTCATCCTCCACGATGGTTTCCACCTTGCGCGGTGGCTGGCTTGAGCCTTCCACTTCGGCACGGTTGAATGTGCGAAACTCAGTGCCATCGAAACGACACAATCCATACCACGTGCCAAACCAAAGAAATCCATCATTATCTTTGACCGAACAGTTCACAATATCATTGGCAAGTCCGCTGTTCATTGTGTAATGCTCGGTAATAACATTGTTATTGGCAAGGGAGCTACGGATTATTGCCAGCAACAAAAGCGATATGATGATTATTCTCTTCAAAACCTTAACGCTGCAAAATTACATTATTTATTGTCTTTCACCAAATCTTTCCTTTAAAGAATGGCAAACACAGCGCCAATACGCCGATGTAGACTACATTCAAACTAATTTTATCAATATCAACTACTTACGACGAATTGTTAAAAGTAGTTGCATGGGCAAAGAAAAACAGCAAAAAAGAGAGCTATTTTTTGCGTAACTCAACTTATATCAATACCTTTGCACCCGATTTGCGACTATCGCCCCTTATACATTATTATATATAGGATAACGGGGAGAGGTCGATTACGAACATAAAGTCTAACTTTATTAATTAAAAAACAAATTATTATTTTATGTCAGATTTAAAAAACGTACAACCATTGTCAGACTTCAATTGGGACGAGTTTGAGAACGGTGCAGCAGGCGCTTCTCGCGAAGAGTTGGAAAAGGCTTACGACACAACCTTGAACAACATCCAGGAGCAGCAGGTCGTAGAGGGAACTGTAATCTCTGTCGACAAGAAGGAAGTTGTAGTAAACATCGGCTACAAGAGCGATGGTCTTATCCCAGCTTCAGAGTTCCGTTACAACCCAGAGTTGAAGGTAGGCGACAAGGTAGAGGTTTACGTAGAGAGCCAGGAAGACAAGAAAGGTCAGTTGGTTCTTTCACACAAGAAAGCACGTCTCGCTAAGAGTTGGGATCGTGTTAATGCAGCTCTTGAGAATGAGGAAATCATTCAGGGTTACATCAAGTGCCGCACTAAGGGCGGTATGATCGTTGATATCTTCGGCATCGAGGCATTCTTGCCAGGTAGCCAGATCGACGTTCACCCAATTCGCGACTACGATATCTTTGTCGGTAAGACAATGGAATTCAAGGTTGTTAAGATTAACCAGGAATTCCGCAATGTTGTTGTTTCTCACAAGGCTCTTATCGAAGCTGAGTTGGAAGCACAGAAGAAAGAAATTATCAGCCACTTGGAGAAGGGTCAGATTCTCGAAGGTACCGTTAAGAACATCACATCTTACGGTGTATTCGTTGACCTCGGTGGCGTAGACGGATTGATCCACATCACTGACCTCTCTTGGGGCCGCGTAAGCGATCCACACGAGGTTGTAGCTTTGGATCAGAAGATCAACGTTGTTATCCTCGACTTCGATGACGAGAAGAAGCGTATCGCTCTCGGCTTGAAGCAGCTCACTCCACACCCATGGGATGCTCTTGATCCTAACCTCAAGATTGGTGATCACATCAAGGGTAAGGTAGTTGTTATCGCTGACTACGGCGCATTCGTAGAAATTCAGCCAGGCGTAGAGGGCTTGATCCACGTATCAGAAATGTCATGGAGCCAGCACTTGCGTTCAGCTCAGGAATTCTTGCACGTAGGCGATGAGGTTGAGACAGTTATCTTGACTCTCGACCGCGAGGAGCGCAAGATGAGCCTCGGTATCAAGCAGCTCAAGGAAGACCCATGGGAGGCTATCGAGGTTAAGTATCCTGTAGGCAGCAAGCACACTGCAAAGGTTCGCAACTTCACTAACTTCGGTATCTTCGTAGAGCTTGAGGAAGGTGTTGACGGCTTGATCCACATCAGCGACCTTTCATGGACTAAGAAGGTTAAGCATCCTTCAGAGTTCACAACAGTTGGTGCTGACATCGACGTTGTAGTTCTCGAAATAGACAAGGACAACCGTCGTTTGAGCCTTGGTCACAAGCAGCTCGAAGAGAATCCTTGGGATAACTACGAGGCTATCTATACTCCAGGCAGCATCCACAAGGGTGTAATCGCCGACGTTATGGATCGTGGCGCTGTTATCACTCTCAACGAGGGTGGTGAAGGCTTCGCTACTCCTAAGCACCTTGTTAAGGAAGACGGCAGCCAGGCACAGAAGGGCGAGGAGCTCGACTTCAGAGTTCTTGAGTTCGTTAAGGACGCTAAGCGCATCATCTTGAGCCACAGCCGCACATTCGAGGATGTTAAGGACGACTACAAGCCAGCTCGTAAGCACAACAACGGTGGCAGAAAGAACGATTCTGCTGCACAGATCAACAATGTTGCTGCTGGTACAAGTCTTGGTGATCTCGGCGTTCTCGCTGACCTCAAGGCTAAGATGGAGAAGGGAGAATAATCAAAACTCTCAATCATATTTCAGAGGGCACTTTCTCACGAAGGTGCCCTCTTTTTACTTTCATCGGGATTTAGCAAATCCCTTATCTACACAAGAAGAAACACTTAGAAAAGGAGAATATGAGCAACGTTAATGACATGACGGTGGGTTCACCTACCAAAGGCATACTGAAATTCGCTATTCCGCTGATATTCGGATACATTCTGCAACAAATGTATCTGATAATAGACGCTTCCATAGTAGGCAGATTTATCGGCGTGAATGCATTGGCAGCGGTAGGAGCATCGGCATCAATAATGTTTCTCATAATGGGGTTCTGCAATGGCTGCTGCTCAGGATTTTCCATTCCTGTGGCTCAGGCATTCGGAGCAAAAGACTATAAAAGAATGCGCTCCTATGTGAGCAACGCTATCAGATTGGCGGCTATAATAGCCGTGGTATTGACAATAGCAACAGCTATGCTATGCGCGCCTATTCTGAAAATGCTTAATGTGCCTGCCAACATATTTCACGACGCATGGCTATTCCTGCTGATAAACTTCCTGTCTATTCCTTTCACTATATGTTATAACGTACTTTCGGGATTTATACGTGCTCTTGGAAATTCCAAACAACCGTTTTATTTCCTTATCTTCTCTTCTTTTATCAACATCGCGCTCGATCTTCTGCTTATTCTCGCTCTCAACATGGGAGTGGCAGGTGCTGCAATAGCGACAATGATTTCACAAGCATTCGCATCTCTGCTTTGCTGGATTTACATCAGAAAGCGAATGCCACAACTATTACCAAAGAATTATGAGGAGAAGGAATTCAATAAAAACTTATCAGGCATACTGCTCAACAACGGCTTACCTATGGGGCTGCAATTCTCAATCACAGCCATAGGCATTATCATGCTTCAAAGCGCGAATAATGCTTTGGGAACAGTTTATGTAGCGGCTTTCACCGCCTCTATGCGAGTGAAATATCTTTTCACCTGCGTGTTTGAGAATATCGGTGTGGCAATGGCTACTTATTGCGGACAGAACATCGGAGCTGGGGCAATTTCAAGAATCAAGCAGGGATTGTTTGCCTCTACCAAAATAATGATTATCTATTTCTTGTTCACATTAGCTATTATCATTCCTTTTGCCGACGACATGATGATGATATTTGTAGACCCGAGCGAAAAAGACATTATATACAACGCTGCTTTGTTTATGCACATTGCCAACTATTTCTACCCTGTATTAGGATTGCTTGTTATTCTGAGATACAGCATTCAGGGATTAGGCTATGGCAAATTATCATTATTCAGCGGCGTGGCGGAAATGATAGCAAGGTGTGCAGTAAGTATCTGGCTTGTACCTACATTCCATTTCCTCGGAGTATGCTATGGCGACCCTATGGCATGGATTGCTGCCGACTTATTCCTTATCCCTGCCATGTACTTTTTATACAAACATATAAAAAGAGAATATCTATCAGGGCAGCTTAACGCGAAGCTGTAGCTCTAAATCGTTTTTATAAGATTTATTGATTTGCGAAAGTCCGCTGCCGATGCAAGAGCGGTCGAAATACTTTGTTGTGCCAAACTTTGCCTCGGCAATAATATTTCGAGAGATATCTATTTTTGTACCTATAGCATAACGTATGCCTTCGCCAAAATATGAGGGAAAAGAGAAAGAGTAAAGCATTGAGTGCTCATAAGTATACACTCTGCTCGCATAGTCGTCGGTATTAAAATAGCCGATATTGCCATAAAGAGATAAACGACGCAAAGCAGCGCAAGCAATATTTTGTGAAATCATATAACCATTGCTCTTATCATTGTAAGAGCTGCTCACGAAATCAAATTGCGTACGGAGATTCCATCTATCATCATTGAAAGAGAAACGAAAACGCGCACGATTTTGAATATCTGTTTTACGAACTGTATTATCATCATTTTTCATATCCTTCTCAATATCCCTACGACGATAACGACCTTCAATAGTGAATTTTCCCAAGAAAAGCATAGCCTGCGCCATATTGTCGAAAGCATGAGAAGAAGCGGAAGTGTAATAACGTGCCCATGGAAAATAGACATAATCGGAATAGCACATTAAAGACAGCCAACGAAAAGGTTTCCAATTAGCGGAAACGAGCATTCCGCTTTCATTTTGCACTCTCCCACCCTCACTCAGGCTGCGCGAAAACATAGAATAATACTTATAACCATAATATCGCTGAATGGCAGAAAGAGAGAACGAAGAAGATGGCATCCATGAAACGCTGTTAATCGTAGCGACACTATGGCTTGCACCAGTTGCCGTTTCGCCAGCTATTTGAAATTTGGAATTGAGATATGAATAATTTATGCCGACATTCCAAAAATCAGAACCTTTAGGATAATAACGCTTATATAATATGTCTTTATTCGGACTTAACGGGCGATTTAATTTCATAGAGTAACCAGTAGCTCCCAAATGCAATCCGCCAAAATCCCATTGCAGATGACCACCAAACATTACATGGGAAGAATTATCCTTATGTTTAAACTCTGTCGGAGTGCGATGATAGCCAGTCTGTAGTATGGTAGAAATCGTTCCGTCGCTATTAAGTGTAGCGTCAAACTTGCGATACGAAGCAAAGGCACTTAGCTCAAGATTACGCGCCAAAGATAGTGTTGCGGCAACACCCTGCAAATAATTAGCTGACGAACGTGATGAATGTCCACGAATGATGTTCTTACCCTGACCGAGGGTTAGCATCGTGGCATATTTACCAAATTCTAAATCATTATTCAACACCAAACCCATTCCATAGGAAAGACGATAACGACCTAAGACAAGATTCTTAATCTTGCCGAAGTTTTTCATCTGCAAATAGAATGAATAGAAATCATAACCTAAGGAATTCTTCCCGGAGAAGAATGGTTCGCCAGCATCCTGTGCACCGATAAATCCAAACTTCACACGATTGGAATAATTAAAAGTATAGCGAAACGAATGACGATATTTATAGCCTTCATATCCTTTTATATCTCCTTCCCTATCATAAAATGGCACATTACCCGATAAGACTACATTATGTTTGCCATATTTCATAATATCATTAAAACGAAGTTTATCGTTTTTGTCTTTGTCGCCACAATAAACGAAACACATTAGCAATGAACATTCCGTGCGACTTAAAGACTCAATCATACGAAGCTCCTGAATTGTTTTCATTCCATCATGGTAATACAAATACTTCAAAATCTCATCAATTTGGGCAATTTTAAGGAATGGAATCTCTTCAAGCGACTCCTTCGTGGCTTGATTTATGTTAATTGGATTGGCAAAAACTTCACTCAATGTTTCATAAACTTCTCCCCATGTTACATTTTCATCGTTTTCTTCATCTTTCAACTGGTTAAAAAGTTCTTGCCAGTCGGATTGCGAAACAGCATGCTTATTGCTACTAAAATTGGTCTGCGCCTTAATATTATAAGAAAATAAGGCTATTAACAGCAGAAATATGGTTCTTTTCATCTCTTTTTCGTTTTCAAGTGCGAAATTAATAAGAAATGAAATAAATAAAGACTTCATGTGTCAATTTATAGCAAAAACATGTCTTTTTATAGTTATTTTTTATTCAAGATATTACCATGAATGATTTTTATCCTCCAAAAGAATGATTTATTACCATATAGAATAACCAAATCGCTTACCTTTGCATAGCATTAAAAACAAAGAATACAACTTCAATAGGTTCTATATATATGTGTGTTAGGCCCGGAGCGACTCAGCGAGAGTGCTCCGGTCTTTTTTTATGCCTATTCCTTTAAGTATCGAGAATACTCACAAGCAGCCAAAAGAAATGCCCCGACACCGAAGTTAGCCTGCGAATTCGCGTCTATCATCTGCCCCGGTATTGCTTTTTCTCCTATAGGCTGCACATAACCTACCTTACCATCTGCCTGCAATGCAGTAGTTGAAAGGTATTTCCATGCGCGATTAACAACAGGCGCAAACTTCTTTTCAGAAAGCAGCCCATTATTAATTCCCCATAATATACCATAAGTAAAGAATGCTGTTCCGCTCGTTTCCGGCCCTGGTGCCTGCTCTGCGTCCATCATACTGCGAGTCCAATATCCATCCTTTTGCTGCAACTTAGCCACAGCATTCGCGAGACGGACAAACTTCTGCTCAAAGAAATCACGATGTTTATATGTAGTCGGCATATCATTCAACACTTTCGCAAGTCCAGCCAATACCCATCCGTCGCCACGAGCCCAGAAATCCTTCTTTCCGCTTGCCGTAGTATGCTTGGGATATACATATTTTCCATCACGGAAATATAGCCCGGTTTCATTATCAAGCATAATACTGTCGGAATAGAGAATATTGGCATATAGTTTATCCAGATATTTTTCATCACCCGTAAGTTTATACATCTTAGAGAATACAGGCATGACCATATATAATGCGTCAGCCCACCACCAGAAATCGTTCATTTCAGAAGCTACCTCGAAATCCATCACTTGAAAAGCGCGGGCAATACGATAGGACTGCTCTGATGTGGCAAGATTATTCTTTTTATCCTTAACAGCTATATTATATAAGTCAATATAGGTTTGAAAACATATTTGCCAATCGCCAAAAAGCACATGCTTATGATCCTCTCCATATCTACGATATTCCCATGTAGAAGGAAACGGCGAACGTGCTCCCATCCAATGATTATATTCTGCCCATCGTTCTGAATAAGCAAGGTATTCGGGATTAGCGGTTAAGAAATATGCTTCCATATTTCCCGTATGATAAGCAGCGTTATCCCAAAAAGAACGGACCTCAGCCCTATTGTTACTCTGCCAATATCCATTCACTTTGTGAATTACGTCTATAACTTCACTCTTTGTCCATGTACGCGCATGTGTACAAACATTCTTGCCACACAGCATAGCTATAATGGCAAGAATAAGTAATAGGGATTTCTTCATATTAAATTCAGTATTGTAATTATGCTAAAACAAATCGTATATTTTTATTTTGTCGCGCCATACATGGTCTTTAGGGAATGGTTTGCCATTCCATGCCTTCACCTGAGTCCATTCTTCAGCCTGAGCTGTCCAAAATGGATCAGAAGCAGATAATCCCAAAGGCATAAAGGCGAGAGAAGTCATGTAAAGACTGCCATTATTGGTATACCAGTCTGACACATTAGCCTGTCGGCCGACAAAACCTATCGTAAGATAACCTTTCTCATTAAAGTTTTCCTGACCGTCAAACATACGATGGAGCACTTTTGTAAGAGCTGCCCTTACCTGTCCGTTGCTCAATTCTTCAGGCAATTGCTTTTGCCAAGCCATCATTGCCAATGGCTGCATACATGCCATACGGTATGGTATAGAGCGTCCGAAAACAGGGAATGTTCCTTCCGGAGAAATAAAGCGTTCCAATATTATGGCAAACTTTTGAGCACGTTTTAACTCACGGGCCTTATATTGTTTGTAATCCAGGCGCGTTCTTGCGTTCGCGTCTATCATATTCTGCAAAGTTTCAAGATACATCGGGTGGAAAACAAAACTGCTGTAATAATCAAAAGCAAATGTAGGTCCATCACTATACCATCCGTCTCCGACATACCATTCCTCACACTTTCTGATTGCCGTATTCACTCTAAACTGATCGTATGGCGCGCCAACCTTAGCCAAAAAGCTTTCAATTGTTGATGAAAACAAAAGCCAATTGGTATATGGAGGGTCAATACGACGTAGCTGCGTAAATTCCTCAATATAACGTTTCTTTGTAACATCATCAAGAGGCAACCACAAAGCGTCATAACCTCGAATCAAACTTTCAGCAATATAAGCAGCGTCTACCAAAGGCTGACCTTCCTTACGCCAAAGCAAATAATCAGGACTTTTAGGATCGACAGCATTCTTATATGAAGCCAAAGCCCACTGACGAAGTTGAGCACGCTGTTTACCTTCTGCCGTTCCATCATCAGGCAGAGAAAGCCATGGAGCAATACCAGCCATAAGTCTACCGAAACACTCCATATAAGTAACACGTTTATCACGATTATCAAAAGATGGGCTTACCTCAATCTGCATATTCTTCTGCAACTTACCTTTTGCCATATTTTCCAATATAGGCTTTGCCATTTTATAGGCAAGAGCTGACCAATATTCACGATCAGATTGTTGTACTTTCTTCTTCGCGAACCCCATTTGAGGCAAGAAGAACAATACAACGAGTAATAATAAACTTATTTTTTTCATTCTCTTTAGTTATAAATATTTATAAGTTAGTTATAGCGTTATCGGTTGGATTTTTAATGCTTACAAAGATAGAAAAAAATATTGATTAATAATTTTTCTATTGCATATAAATATTTGAAAGGCTATACATACAAAAATGCCTACCCCCATTTTATGGGATAGGCATTTACATATAATCTTAGAATATATTACTATTTCTTGAATTTCTCGCTTTGCTCGGCAATCAGTGCTTGATCATCAAAATAATCTATTCTCATTGCGTGACGCACTTCACTCATCGTATTAGCAGCAACCTCACGCGCTGAATCTGTGCCCTTACGCAAAATGTTGAAAATCTCAGGAATATCCTTCTCAAATTCAGAACGACGTTCGCGTATAGGCTCAAGCATTTCATTAATAACGCTATTCAAGAACTTCTTACACTTCATATCGCCCAATCCTCCACGACGATAATGTTCCTTCATTTCATCAAGATTTTGATAATCAGGCAAAAACTTAGCAAAACTCTCATCTGTACTGAAAGCGTCCAAATATGTAAAGACCGCATTACCATCAACCTGACCAGGATCGCTTACATTCAAATGGTTAGGATCTGTATACATAGAACGAACCTTCTGCCATACGTCGTCAGCTGAATCACTAAGATAAATACAATTACCCAAGCTCTTACTCATTTTTTCCTTACCATCTGTTCCAGGCAAACGGCGAGCAACAGCATTTTCAGGAAGAAGGATATTCGGCTCTACCAAAACGTCTCCATAAGTCTGATTAAATCTACGCACGAGTTCACGAGTCACTTCGAGCATTGGCTCCTGATCCTCACCTGCCGGTACGGTCGTAGCTTTAAACAAAGTGATATCCGCAGCCTGGCTTACAGGATAGCAGAAAAATCCCAGAGGAATATTTGCCTCAAAATTACGCATCTTTATTTCAGTCTTTACCGTAGGATTACGCTGAACACGAGATACAGTAATAAGGTTCATCAAATAAGTTGTAAGCTCCGACAATTCAGGTATTTGACTCTGCATAAACAAAGTACACTTTGTAGGATCAAGCCCCACTGACAAATAATCAAGAGCGACTTGTATCATGCTCTGACGTATTTTTTCCGGATTATCGGCGTTATCTGTAAGAGCCTGTACGTCTGCCATAAACACAAACATACGATCATAATCGCCGGCATTCTGCAATTGTACACGACGACGCAAAGAGCCTATATAATGACCCAAATGAAGTTTTCCTGTAGGACGATCGCCTGTAAGAATAATTTTTCCCATATATAGTTTAGTATATTATTTCGTCTAATTATTTTTTCTATTTGTTAGAATTATGTCGGAATGCAAAGGTAATAAAAAAAAGGCCTTTCCACTAAGGAAAGACCTTTTATTTTAAACTTAAAGTAATTTTCAGAATTACTCAGCTACCTCAACAGTTGCACGACGGTTGAATGAAACTGGAGACAAGTCAGCAACACCACCCTTAGCGGCAGTCTTGATATTGTCACGGTTTACACCCATCTTAACGAGGTGATCAGCAACTGTGTTTGCACGATTCTCAGAAATCTTCTGGTTGAAGTTCTTAGAACCTGTTGCGCTATCAGCGTAACCAGTTACAAGGAGGTTAGCATTGTTGTCCTTTGCATACTTAGCAAGAGCCTCAACGTTTACGAGATCTCTCTTAGAAGCTACCTTTGCAGACTTACCAAGGTTGAAGAATACAGAGATAGGAGTAGCAACGTATTCCTTCTTAGCCTCTGTAGGCTTCTGGTTAGCGAGAAGGTTCTTCAAGCGAGCGTTCTCAGCATTTGCGTCGTTAAGCTGTGCGTTAAGAGCGTCGATCTGAGACTGAGAAAGAGCCTTGATTGCGTCAACATCTGGAGTCTTGTCCCAAGAAGCCTTACCAAGATTGAATGTCAAGCCAACCTCAGCATAGAGCTGATTGTCGCGAGAATCCCAACCACGACCAGTCTTCTTTGGTGAAGTGATGCCATCGCCATCTGTACCGAGTGAGTTCCAACCAAGCTCGAAGTTAACACCTACGTGCTTGCTTACACGGAATGTATTCAAGATACCACAGCTCAAACCTACACCATAGTGATTGTAAGTCATAGAACGGCTGATACCAGCACCTGCGAATGGAACGAAGTTCCAAACACGATTTGGATTGTAACCATAAAGCATGTTGCTCAAGTTGAAAAGAGCCTGCTCATTCAAAATCCAATACTTGTTGCTGTTACCATAGTTGTTACCATCTGTAACTGTCTTACCCCAAATGCCCTGCAACTTTGTGCGAAGACCAAGACCTGGAGTAAACCACTTACCAATTGCAACAGATGCGCCTGGATTTGCGCGGAACTTCTTCAATGGGCTTGTAGAAAGATTCTGACCATGCTCCTCATCAGAGTACCAAGCATTCCAATCAGCACCTACCTGAATGAACCAGTTGCTCCAAAATGAATTAGTAGCAACGCTGTACTTCTCCGTTGGATCTGCTTCCTGAGCCATACCAGCCAAAGAAACACCAGCGAAAGCTAATACCATCATTAACTTTTTCATAACCTTATAATTTAAATTAATCGAATAAATTTTTCACTTTTTTATAGATTTCTCTATTTAAGAGAATTAAATAACGCACACAACGCTATTTTTGTGCAAAGTTAATAATAAAATCTAAACAATGTCTTTTTTCGAAAAGAAAAATGCACATTTAACAAAATTAAAGACATTATTTTTTATCAGTAACTTCATGAAAACAAGCGTTCTATATCAGATTGGCGTAAAACACCTATAATATTTTTTCCATCTGGAGTATGTTTTACATCCGAACAAGAGAAGAGGTCATCCACCAGCCCCTCCATCTCAAGATTACTTAATACCTGCCCTTCCGGAATCGCTGCATTTCGCGCAAGACTAAGCGATAAAGAATGATAAATATCATCCAACACATCGCAATCACTTTCAAGCGCGGAAGCAATCATGTCGTTAACCAAATCCACGATATTTATGCCGTCCAAGCCGGCAGGTATCGCATTAATCGCATAACTATTTCTTCCGAAAGGAGTAAGCTCAAATCCCATATTTTGCAATTCCGGCAAAACTTTTTCAAAAGAAATAATATCCGCTGCAGGTACATCTATCGTTTCGGGGAACAATGTTTTTTGAGAAGAAAACTTACGTTCACGTATCTGATTCATATATTTCTCATACAAGACACGAACGTGAGCACGATGCTGATCAATAATCATAAGTCCGGATTTTACCGAAGTCATGATATATTTACCTTTATATTGATAATGTACAGGCGATTTATCATCAAAGATGTCATTATGAATTTGACTATCTACCTTCGACTTAAATAATTCTTCCTCATCATCCTGACAAGCAGACAGCTTTGATAATTTAGACTCATATTGTATATCATTTGAAGAAATCGGACTGACACTCACCGGCTTTGAAGGTTCCTGGCTATATAGCTGCTGCCAATCTTGAGAAATGGGGGCAGCCTTTGGCATGGCATCTAAAAAAGGATTATAGCTTCGGCTGATTTCTACTTTCGGAGCGTCTGATTTTAAAGGTTCTTCAGCCTGCCCTTGATTAAATACCGGCATATCTACTCGTCCGCTTGTATCAAAATCAATAGAAGGCACATCGCTGAAAAGACCGATAGACTCTTTCACGGCAGCAGAGAGTATTTGCCATATTGGTTGCTCATTCTCAAATTTTATTTCCGTTTTCGTAGGATGTATATTAACATCAATGTTCTCGGCCGGAACTTCGAAATAAATAAAATAGGAAACTTGTTCACCTATAGGCACAAGACGCTCAAATGCGCTCATAATGGCTTTGTGAAAATAAGCATGTCTCATATAGCGAGAATTCACAAAGAAGAATTGGTGTGAGCCTTTCTTCTTTGCCGATTCCGGCTTACCGACAAAGCCATGTAATGTACACATCGAAGTCTCTATCTTTTCAATAGGCAGCAGCGATTGATTAATACGTTTACCAAAGACATCTACAATACGTTGTCTATAGCTACCCGACTTTAGATTAAACATCTCTGAGCCATTATGATATAATGTAAAGGCTACTTCCGGATAAACGAGCACGATACGTTCAAATGCCTGAACGATATTATTAAGTTCTGTTGTATTCGATTTTAGGAATTTTCTGCGGGCAGGAACATTATAGAACAGATTTTCTACTTTAAAATTACATCCTACAGAACATGAGCATGCCTCATGACTTACTATTTCTGAACCAGACAGGACTAAACGTGTGCCCAAGTCATCTTCTTCCTGTTTTGTCTGAAGATCAATTTTTGCTACGGCCGCGATAGAAGCAAGCGCTTCTCCTCTAAAGCCCATTGTATGAAGAGCGTATAAATCATCAGCCTGATGAATTTTTGATGTCGCATGACGCTCAAATGACAATCTTGCATCAGTTTCCGACATTCCTTTGCCATCATCCACAACTTGTACAAGAGTCTTTCCTGCGTCTACGATAATCACATCAATCTTCTTTGCACCCGCATCAATGGAATTTTCCATTAATTCTTTCACCACACTTGCAGGTCGCTGAATCACCTCTCCTGCTGCTATCTGATTAGCAACAAAATCTGGCAACAATTGAATTATATCACTCATACTTATTATTAAATTACGAATACTATAATCATCACCAGGATAAAAATAACAAACAATGGCACTATAACATTCCAAAAGAATTGGCGCAAGCCATATCCTCCTTTCCTGCTTCTTGGTTGCCTGAAATTTGGTTTATATTTCTCCCTGTCGTCCGCATAAATATATTTATGCTGAAATCCTTTAGGTCTTTTATTTATAAAATATCGCATGCTACGCTCTATTCTTCTTTAACTCCCTTTGATTCTATTTCCAATAAAGGAGCTTTATGTCTGACCTGTTGTTTCAACAATTCACCTTTATTCTTTCCTCGCCATTCAAAAACGTCATCTTTATCTATCGGACGCAAATCCTCAAACCACGCAAATTCCTCAAGTTTATATTTCTGAGGTGGTATTTGAGTCATTGGGTATAATGTACCTTGCGCCTTAGGCATCCATATTTTATCAAGCTGTCGCTGCGCGGTAAGATACATTTTCATTGTATCTGTTTCCGTATAATTCAGTCCTATTAAAGTACTGTCCTTATCATCTTGCGGATAAAAAATCACCTTCACATTTCCTATAGCCGTGCTCATTTTCAAATTACCATTTTCAAAATAAGCCTCCATATTCTTTGAGGAAATCTGATTATAATGATTCTTATCATCCACCTTTTCCACAGATAATGCCTGCCCTATCACTTTTGCCATACGAATAGTACTGTCGTTCATATAAACCTTTATCTGCTCTCCCAACAACTGGCGTCCGCCATTCCATGTTATAGGGTCTTTATACATTGTCATACATGAATCCTGCGAGCTAAACACCAAAGAATCACATATTGCCTGCATATCTACACGATATGCCTTAACATGGTCATAACAATGTATCTTACGATAAACAGAATCCGTGTTTATATTAAATGTATAAATAGACATCGTATCAGAATGCAGATACAAAGTATCTTTCTGTGAATAATCACGCACTAAGGCACGATTTGTCGCAAAGCCATAACCTGTCTGCTCATTATATCGCATATACCCGCAATCCAAACGGTTTTTATTTTCATTATCCGTATAGATCACATTACCCATGCCTTCTGCCCAACCTGTTTTTTTATCATAATACAAGCTGTCGCCTGTTATCGATTTCTGCTTATCAATGATTGTTGAGCGACCATATAACTGAGCCTTATCTGTTTTCGTATTGAAATATCCATTTGATGTATTTACAATACTACTTCCCTGAGTTATCTTTGAAGGGCCCACAAGATGAGCTGTAGACTTACGCATATCATAATACAATGTATCACCTTCTATAAGTCTGTCAGTACTTCTCAATCTCACCTTAAAATAAAACACAGCCTGCCTTGTATCAAGATGATATTCTCCCCAGTCGGAAGACAATTTATCCTTACCGTCAATTATTCTTCCACCTTCAAAGAAATACGCATATCCATAAAGTCTGTCATAATTAAGAGAATCTGTCAATAATGTCTGTCCTCTATGTTTCAGCATTACATTATTGCGAGCCTCCATCTGCTGTTCCATTCCATCATAATATGCTCTGTCACATTTCAAAGACAAAGTATCACCCTGTGAAAAATGAACATGCCCGAAGGCTTTCATTGAATTTGACTGCTGATAAAAATATGCGCTATCACAAGAAAGGGTTGCTCCCCTATGACGAAAACGAACATGTCCCTTTGCTATCTGCGCATCAGGAACTGTTCCATACATATCATATTTCAATTCGTCAGAATGAACAAGATAAATCCTTTCATCCTGAGTATTTGGTCTATGTTTACGGCTTTTTGATATAGAAAAAGCATTTGCCAGGCATAGCCCAAACAGGCACAGAATCGCAAAAACCTCGATTCTGTGCCCGATTAATATCTCTTTATATCGTTTATTCCTTATCATTAAATACTACTTTATCCAGCCTTCGTATTCAAAATCACAATTTTTATATCGATCATCCATTCTAACATAGGTCTTTTTTATTTTATTTACGACCCAGTCATGAATAACCTTTTCTCTTTCTTTATTTTCTACAACAGCTTTCATCACCTGGAAATCACCTGAAATCGTTGCCTTATGACCATCTGTGCGATTCTTCAATCGAATTATTGCACATACCTTTTTACCCTTGTCATTAACCATCTCAAACGCATTTGAGACCTCGCCGACTTTCATGTTCTCCACCTGGCGTGCTACTTCTGTAGGCAGATCCTTCATCTTAAAGCGAGAAGTACGCTCATAACTATTCGAGTTATACATCAAGCCATGATTATTCTTCGTATTCTTATCATCCGATAAGAAAGAAGCAGCATCAGCAAAAGAGAATTTATTTGCTCTTATATCATTTGAAATAGAGTCAAGCTGTGCCTCCGCTTTCGCCATTGCTTCTTGTGACACCTGCGGTTTCAGCAAAATGTGTCTTACCTTTATCTTATCTCCACGCTTATCAATAAGCTGAATGATATGATATCCGAATTCTGTTTCTACTATCTTTGATATCTTTTTCGGATCAGTAAGATTAAACGCCACATTCGCGAAAGCTGGATCAAGCATACCACGACCTGTATAATCAAGTTCACCGCCCTGACGTGCCGTACCTGGATCCTCAGAATACAAACGAGCCAACGTAGCGAAAGTAGTTTCACCCTTTGTCACACGATCTGTAAATTCTCGCAACTGATCTTTTACGCGATTAATTTCTGTTTGAGGAATCTTCGGATTACGAGTTATAATTTCTACTTCTACCTCTGTCTGAACATAAGGAATGCTATCTTCAGGCATATTTTTAAAATATGCTCTCACGTCAGCAGGAGTCACCTTTATATTTTTAGTAATCTCTTGCTGCATTTTTTGTATCAACAGATGATTTTTATAATCATCGTGCATCTGCTGACGAATCTGCGTTATGCTCTGTCCACGATATTCTTCCAATTTCTCACGAGAACCGATTTGCTGAATCCAATAATTCACCTGCTGGTCAATACCAGATGCCACATCGCTCTCTGAAACCTCAATTGAGTCTATCGCTGCCTGATGTAGGAATAATTTCTGTACAGCGAGTTGCTCAGGAATAGCGCAATCCGGATCACGAGACCACTTTACGCCTTCCAAATCAGACTGCAAACGCATTGCCTCTACGTCTGATTTCAAGATTGGCTCATCTCCGACTACCCATATCACTTCATCAACTATGCTGCTCTCAGGCACTTTTGCCAACACCTCTTCTACTGAATCAGTCTTGCTTTTCACAGAGTCAGCAGCTGAGCTCTTACCTGCTATCTTTCCGGCATTTGCGCTCATACCGACAATTAGCATAAGCGCTGACAAGCCAAAGAAAATTTTATTTTTATTCATATATTAAATTCGCTATTTTGTTTCGCTTAATATTAAGACAACTAAACAATCATCAATGTTTGTTCACTGTATCCAATACATCACGATATATCTCTATTCTATATTTTTTACGAAGTTTTTCAACCCACGCTTTTTCAAGCACATCCTGATAATCAGCTACTACTTGTGAGCGAACATCCTGCATTTCTTTTGGACTCTTTATTTTCTTTCCATACACAGCCATATATGGGAAATCCTTTGTTGAAGCGCAAGTCGTATCCTTATCAAAAACATACTTATCAACGAGAGCATTATCACCTTTCTTAAAAATGCCTTTTTCTACTTGAACACGCACACTGTCATTATTGACTTTTTTACGCAGACAATCTGCCCATTCTACAAACGGAATACCTTTCAACACGTTACGAACCATCTTAATATCTTCTGCGCTACGTGTCTTATAAGCAATTCCACGGAATCGAGGTCCATTCCATTTATATTTTTTCTTATTTTTATCAAAGAAATGTTTCAAAGCAGCATCATCTTTCGCTGCCTTATCCCAAACCTCACGATTACTTATCTCGAATAATAACAAGCCATCATAATACTCTTGGATAAGATACTTCAAATTAGAATCGTTTGCTGTCAAATCCTTACATTTGTTTTCCAGAACCGATTCAGGTGATATATTTTCTTTCTTTGATATTGAATTTATCTTTTCATCAATAATACGTTCACGAAGATTACGCATATCAATAAACTTCATGATATCTTTTTTCTGACTTTCATAAGGATAAACCTTTTCAAAAGGCACATTCTTTTTCTTCACCATCACGATATGATAACCGTAAGGAGAAAGAAATGGTTTGCTTATCTTGCCATTGGAAGTAGCATAAAGCACCTTCTCGAAATCAGGCACGAATTGTCCTTTCGATGCCCACGGCAGTTCACCACCTTTCTCAGCAGAACCCTTATCATCAGAATACTTCAATGCAACATCTTTGAAAGCCGCGCCTTTTAAAAGGGCATTATATAAACTGTCTACACGCGCCTTTGCCTTACTTTGCTGCTCTTTTGAGGCATTTTGATTAAGCATAACTAAAATATGATATGCCTTAGTCAATCCGCCAAGGCTATCAATTCGCGTGCAGGCATCATCGTATATTTTACGAGATTCGCGCTCTATATCCAAATCATCAATTATTGTAGGACGTATTTGTTGATCACGATAAGAGGCGAACTCCTTTTTAAAAGAATCTAAAGTGTCTAACTTTAATTCTTTCGCAGCAATAACTTTAAGTTTATAGTTTATAAACATATCAACGTAATCAGCGACAGTCTTTTTGTCGATTACACCTTCACCATTATTCTTATTATAAGAATATTCAAATTCAGAACGAGAGACAGGGACGCTATTGATTGTCATCACTGTCGGATCATTCTGGGCATTTGCTAATCCACTGCACGACAAAAAGATTGCCGCTATTACGTTTTTTATCATATATATTAAATTATTCTGGACGAGAGTAGTTTGGAGCCTCGCTCGTGATAGTAATATCATGAGGATGGCTCTCAAGCACGCCCGCATTTGTTATACGAGTAAATTTCGCATTATGTAATTTCTCAATTGTCGCTGCTCCGCAATAACCCATACCTGAGCGCAAGCCGCCAACAAGCTGATATATTACTTCCTGAACGGTTCCCTTATAAGGAACACGACCGGCGATACCTTCTGGAACAAGCTTCTTCACATCCTTTGTATCGCTCTGGAAATAACGATCCTTAGAACCATTCTTCTGCTCCATGGCCTCCAAGCTACCCATACCGCGATAGCTCTTAAACTTACGACCATTAAAGATGATGGTCTCGCCTGGGCTTTCCTCTGTACCTGCGACCAAAGAACCTACCATTACGCAGCTACCACCAGCAGCCAAAGCCTTAACGATATCACCAGAATAGCGCAAACCGCCATCAGCAATCAAAGGAACGCCTGTGCCCTGCAATGCTGAATACACATCATAAACAGCGCTCAACTGAGGAACACCGACACCGGCAACGACACGAGTCGTACAAATAGAACCAGGACCGATACCTACCTTAACTGCATCCGCGCCATTCTCTACCAACATTTTGGCAGCTGCGCCTGTTGCCACATTACCTACAACAATATCAATGTTAGGGAAAGCAGCCTTAGCCTGTACAAGTTTCTCTACGACAGACTTAGAATGTCCGTGCGCAGTGTCGATTACGATAGCATCAACACCAGCATTTACGAGAGCCTGCATTCTGTCAAGAGTATCTACAGTAACGCCTACACCAGCTGCTACACGCAGACGACCTTTCTCGTCCTTACATGCCATTGGTTTGTCCTTAGCCTTTGTTATATCCTTATATGTAATAAGACCTACCAAATGATTTGCGTTATCAACAACCGGGAGTTTTTCAATTTTGTTTTCCTGTAGTATCTGTGCGGCAGCAGTCAAGTCTGTCTGTTGGTGTGTTGTCACCAAATTTTCTTTGGTCATGACATCATCTATCTTCTTATCCATGTGACGCTCAAATCGCAAATCACGATTTGTCACGATACCTACCAAATGATTTTCTCCATCTACGACAGGAATACCACCTATATGGTAATCGTGCATCATATCAAGAGCATCCTTGACAGTACTTCCACGACGAATGGTGACAGGATCATAAATCATACCATTCTCAGCACGCTTTACTATAGCGACTTGTCGTGCCTGTTCCTCTATTGGCATATTCTTGTGAATTACGCCGATACCACCTTCTCTGGCAATAGCGATAGCCATTGAAGATTCTGTCACGGTATCCATCGCTGCCGTAACGAAAGGAACGTTCAACGCGATATTACGCGAGAACTTAGTTTTTAACTCTACCGTCTTTGGTAGCACTTCAGAATAAGCTGGGATTAAAAGGACGTCATCGAAAGTTAGACCGTCCATTACAATTCTATCTGCAACAAATGATGACATATAACTTAAAAATTTATTGCGTGCAAATATAGCAATAATATTTCATATAGACTGTATCCACACGCTTTTTTTTATATTTTTTAGTTAGCCATTTCTGATAGGAACTTTATTCTGACAAGACGTACTTCATCCTCAGAATAATCATCTCCCAATTCATCCATCGCAACGTCAAGACTATCCGTTTCGCTTTCACGGAAATACTCATAAATATCATCTATATGATCATCGTCTACGACCTCATCCAGGAAGTAATCAATATTTATTTTCGTTCCGCTATAAACAATAGCTTCTATTTCCGACAGCAAATCCTCAAACTCTATATTTAAGTTATTTGCCACGTCATCCAACGGAGTCTGTAAATCTATGCTGTGTATAATTTTTACCTTCAATATAGACTTCTTCGCAACAGTTCTTACACGAAGTTCCGCCGGGCGTTCTATCTGATTATCCTCACAATGTTTTTTTATAACATCCAGGAATTCCTTACCATATCTTTTTGCCTTTCCGTCGCCGACACCTTGTATATTCTTCAGTTCCTCAATGGTGATAGGATACATCGTTGCCATTTGCTCTATAGAAACATCCTGGAATATAACATAAGGTGGCAAATTCTTCTGTTTAGCTTTCTTTGCCCTTAAATCCTTCAATGCCACATAAAGCTCCTGGTCAAGCACAGAGTTTATGCCGCCAGACTGCGGTTCTTCTTCATCTACATCTGGAAAATCCCCATCTTCCACAATCATAAACGAAATAGGAGTCTTCATGAATCGCTTACCTGCCGAAGTCAGCTTCAATAAGCCATAATTCTCAACATCCTTTTTCAGATAACCTGCAATCAAGGCCTGACGGATTATTGGATTCCACATATTAGAATCAACGTCATCACCAGAACCAAACTCCTCTAATTCGTCATGCTTATGAGATGTTATATCATCCGTCTGATTTCCCTCAAGAACATTTATTATATAGTCTTGACGGAAATTCTCCTTCACGGCCTTTACCGCTTTCAGCACGAGCACCAAAGCATCCTTAGCCTCATATTTCTGCTTAGGATGCAGACAATTATCACAATTATGGCAATTGTCTTTCTCATAATCTTCTCCAAAATAATGAAGAAGCATTTTTCTACGGCAAACAGAAGACTCCGCGTAAGCGGCTGTTTCCACAAGCAACTGTTTACCAATATCTTGTTCGGCTACAGGCTTTCCTTCCATAAACTTTTCCATTTTCTGGATATCCTTACGAGAATAAAAAGCCAGGCAGTAGCCTTCTCCGCCATCACGACCGGCACGACCCGTTTCCTGATAATATCCCTCAAGGCTCTTTGGAATATCATAATGGATTACAAATCTTACATCGGGTTTGTCAATACCCATTCCAAACGCGATTGTAGCGACAATCACATCTATACGTTCCATCAGGAAATCATCCTGAGTCTGCGAACGAGTAACTGAATCCAAACCAGCATGATAAGGAGCTGATTTTATTTCATTTGCCTGCAAAACCGCTGAAAGTTCCTCCACTTTCTTGCGCGACAAGCAATATATGATTCCACTTTTACCAGGACGTTGTTTTATAAATTTAATAATATCCTTATCAACATCCTTTGTCTTTGGCTTAACCTCATAATACAAATTTGCTCTGTTAAAAGAACTCTTAAATTCCTGCGCGTCAATTATACCAAGACTTTTCTTAATATCAGAACGCACCTTGTCGGTAGCCGTTGCCGTCAATGCGATAACTGGCGCGCTGCCTATCTTTGTTATCGTAGGACGAATGTTCCTATATTCAGGACGGAAATCATGTCCCCATTCCGAGATACAATGCGCCTCGTCTATGGCATAAAAAGAAATTTTTACGCTCTTTAAAAATTCAATGTTTTCTTCCTTACTTAATGACTCTGGAGCGACATACAACAATTTAGTCAGACCATTGCGCACATCACTCATAACCTGATTTATAGCACTTTTGTTTAATGATGAATTTAAATAATGAGCCACGCCATCGTTGTCACTCATACCATTTATCACATCTACCTGATTCTTCATCAAAGCGATAAGCGGTGATATGACGATAGCCGTACCTTCCATTAACAAAGAAGGCAACTGATAACACAAACTCTTTCCGCCACCAGTAGGCATCAAAACAAAAGTATCATTTCCGTCGAGCAAATTACGGATAATAGCTTCCTGATTTCCCTTGAATTTATCAAATCCAAAGTAATGCTTCAGTCTTTCTGTCAGATTAATTTCTGTAGTCATATATCAAAGGTTAATACCCCTCCCCATTCACTATGAGGAGGGGATATATATTAGTTAAGCAGATGCCAGTTTTTGCAAATTTGCTTTATCCAGCTGCGCCTTGGCATAATCCAAAGTTACAGTGTAAGAAGTGACATTCTTAGAAGGGATTTCAAACATCGCGTCAATCATTATTGATTCCACAATTGAGCGCAAGCCACGAGCTCCCAACTTATATTCCAATGCCTTGTCTACGATAAAGTCATAAACATCATTGTCGAATTCAAGCTTAATGCCGTCCATATCAAACATCTTCATATACTGTCTGATAATTGAATTCTTCGGTTCTACCAAGATTCTGCGCAAAGCATCGCGTCTTAATGGGTTCAGATAAACCAACACTGGCAATCGACCGATTATTTCAGGTATCAATCCAAATGATTTCAAATCCTGCGGAAGGATATATTGTATCATATTATCCTTATCCAGCTTCTTGTTGTTCTGAACAGAGTTGTAACCTACTACGTGTGTGTTCAGTCGCTGAGCGATTCTGCGTTCAATGCCATCAAAAGCACCACCGCAAATAAACAAAATATTCTTTGTATTCACATGAACGAAATCCTGTTCTGGATGCTTTCTTCCACCTTTTGGCGGCACGTTTACTATTGTTCCTTCCAACAATTTCAACATACTTTGCTGAACGCCCTCGCCGCTGACATCTCTTGTAATAGATGGGCTGTCATTCTTTCGAGCCACCTTATCCATCTCGTCGATGAATACTATTCCTCGCTCCGCAGCAGCGACATCATAATCAGCCACCTGTAGTAGGCGTGACAATATGCTCTCTACATCTTCACCCACGTATCCGGCCTCTGTAAACACAGTAGCGTCTACAATAGTGAAAGGCACGTCAAGCAGTTTTGCAATAGTACGGGCAAGCAAAGTCTTACCAGTACCAGTGCTTCCCACCATTATAATATTACTTTTCTCTATCTCGACACCATTTTCGTCAACAGGTTGTTGCAAACGCTTATAATGGTTGTACACACTGACAGCCAACACACGTTTCGCTTCATCCTGTCCTATTACATATTGGTCAAGATATTCCTTTATCTCAGTAGGTTTTGGTACATTCTTCAGCGCAGGAGCTTCATTGTTATTCTGTCCCTGCTGTGTATTTGTAGGCTGTGGTTGCTGTTTCTGTTCCTGTGGTACTAATCCTGAATTTCTAACTACTTCATAAGCCTGAGCGGCACATTCCTCACAGATGTAACCATGAACACCGCTTATCAACAGCTTAACTTCATCTTCGCTTCTACCACAAAAATTACAAGTTTTTTTTGCCATTATTATCCTTATTCTATATATGTGATAAATCCTAATTTACACATTAGGTTCATCGGCAGCCTGTGATTTTCTTGCCAACACTTTATCAATCATACCATATTCCTGTGCTTCATCCGCCGTCATCCAATAATTACGATCACTATCGTTCCAGACCTTGTCAAACGGAGTATGAGAATGATTTGAAATTATCGTATAAAGTTCTTTCTTGAACTTCATTATCTCTTTTGCCTCAATTTCGATATCCGAAGCCTGACCCTGAACACCGCCTAAAGGCTGATGAATCATCACGCGGCTATGAGTCAAGGCGAAACGCTTGCCTTCCTGTCCTGCCACAAGCAACACGGCAGCCATTGAAGCGGCCATACCGGTACAGAGAGTAGACACGTCGCTATTTATAAACTGCATTGTATCGTATATACCCAAGCCGGCAGTAACGCTTCCGCCAGGAGAATTGATATAGATAGAAATATCTTTACCTGAATCTACTGAATCCAGATACAATAGCTGTGCCTGCAATGTATTTGCTGTATAATCATTAATCTCAGTACCCAGGAAGATAATACGATCCATCATCAGGCGTGAGAACACGTCCATCTGAGTTACATTAAGCTGTCGTTCTTCCAAAATATACGGATTCAGATATTGTCCCTGAGCCTTCATAACGTCATCAAGAACCATGCCGTTCATACCAAGATGTTTGGTGGCAAACTTTCTAAAATCACTATTATACATGTTTTTTTCCTTCTATGTTTTATATATATAAGTATATAAGAATAAAAAAGAGGTTATCGACCCCATTTTTCGTTAATCCTTGTAGATACAAAGATACTCAAAAAAGTCGATAACCTCCCTAATATTGGAGTTTTTTTCTTAAAAAATCGTTATTTTGCTTCTACCAATTTATTGAAATCATCAAGAGAAACAGACTTCTCATTAAGCTTAACAACTTTCTTGACAGCAGCAACGAGTTTCATGTCAATTGTCTGGTCTACAAGGCTATTAACATTCTCCTGCTTCTTGAGCAATTCGTTAGCATAGTTCTCAAGATATTCCTCTGGAACATTCTGCATACCATACTGAGCGAACTGAACACGAGCCTGCTCCTTAGCTGTTGCCTTAACATCGGCTTCTTCCACCTTGATATCATTAGCCTTAGCGAGCTGATCGCGAGTAAGCTGCCACTGCAACTGCTTGATGCTCTCGTCGTAGTGAGCATTTACAAACTCCTCGCCTCTTTCCTTGTTGTTGAGAACCATAACGCGCTTCAACAACTCGTCTGGGAACTGCAACTTACCGATCTTCTCAGCCATGTAGTTGCGCAAGTCGAGCAAGAACTTATAGTCGCTGTCGGTCTTGAACTGCTCAGCCATACCCTCTGCAATCTTCTTGCGGAAGTCCTTCTCGTCCTTAACCTCGTCCTTACCATATACACCATCGAAGAGTTCCTGATTAACCTCAGCCTTTGTGAAGCGGCTGATCTCAGTAATCTGATAGCTGAAGTTGCCTGTGTGCTCTGCTACCTCTTCCTTCTTAATCTTCAAGAGAGAAGAAATCTCAGTATCGTTATCAGGATAAGCGTTGCGTGGGTTGAAAGTGATAACATCACCAAGCTTAGCACCGTCGAAGAGCTTCTTCTGATCTTCCACCTTAATATATTCAGGCATCATAACAGCACCTTCTACAACGATACCGTCTTCCTTAGCTGTGCCATCCTCATTAAGCTCACGAAGATCACCCTTCAACATATCGTTCTTCTGATAATCCTCAGCCTTCTCGTATTTGCCGGCACGCTGAGCGAACATATCTACCTGACGATCTACCAACTTGTCATCAACGTCGATAGTATAATAATCAATCTTATCTTTGCTTGTCAATTCAGCCTTGAATTCTGGAGCAACTGCTATATCGAAGTTGAATGTATAAGGAGCTTCCTTCTCCAAATCCTGTGGCTCCTGTTCCTTTGCAGGAAGAGGCTGACCAAGCATCTGGATCTTGTTGTCCTGAACATACTTATAGATATTGTCACCTACCAACTTATTGATTGCGTCCATCTTAACGCTTGCGCCAAACTGACGCTTGATCATACTCATAGGAGCCTGTCCCTGACGGAAACCTGGCACATTAGCACGCTTGCGATAAGACTTTAAAGCTTTCTCGACTTCATCTTTATAATCATTTTCTTCTACGACAATAGTCATTTTACCATTGACCTTGTCTGGATTCTCAAATGAAACTTTCATCTTTGATGTTTTTATTATTTCGTTTTATTAATTTCCAATCACTCGTCTTTTGAACGAGTTGCAAAGTTACTCATTATTAATGGAATAGCCTAATAAATACATGAAAAATTAGTTTTTTTTCGGTTTGTCATAAAAGTTCGATTCTAATTGTAGAACCCTTACCCACCTCAGAGCACTTCACATATATTTTTCCATTATGATATTCTTCTATAATACGGCGTGCAAGAGATAAACCCAAGCCCCAGCCACGTCTTTTAGTGGTAAAACCAGGCTTAAACACATTCTTTATATCCTTCTTTCTTATGCCCTTTCCTGTATCAGAAATCTCAATTACATTAAATCCGTTATCACGGAACACATCAAACGTAATCACGCCATTTACGCCGCTCATAGCATCGACTGCATTCTTGCATATATTCTCTACCACCCACTCAAACAACAAAGCATTTGCTCTGACAATCATTTCATCTACCTCGTAACGCTTAATGAAAGTCACCTTGGCGGATGTACGTCGGTCCATGTAATCCACGACTCTGTTTAATACACATATTATATTTATATCCGCAAGTTCGGGCACAGAACCAATTTTAGAAAATCTATCAGCGATAAGACGTAATCTGTCTACATCCTTTTGCATTTCTCCCAGCAACTCATCATCGGGATAACTCTCCTTTAATATCTCCGCCCATGCCATCAAGCTGGAAATCGGCGTGCCAAGCTGATGAGCAGTCTCCTTAGAAAGTCCTACCCACACCTTGTTCTGCTCAGCCTTCTTGGAAGCCAATATGGCAAACATCACAGCGACGACAAAGAACAAGACTACACTCCATTGTATGTAAGGGAACACAGCCAAACGTCTTAACGTCTTCGACTCATCATAGCAGACATATATATAGCTTGGCTTTGAAGATTGCTCATCAACGCCTATTCGGATATACTTCCCCTTTCTTCTTAACGATTTTCCTATCGAGGTAACAGCTTTTAGGCTATCAACGGCATTATCTGCCACAAAATCTACATTCCTATAAGTCTGAACAATATCATTTTCATCCATTACAATTACAGGAATGGAATTATTCTCATTGATAACCTTCAACACCAAATTCATATCAGTGTTATCATCGGCATTATTAAACGAGCGCATAGCCTCTGCCCACAGCTCCATCTTGCCATGCTCCTCGCTTGCCATATCCCTGATCAGCATATGAGAGACCACAAGCGACAAAGACACTAAAGCAAAAGCTATAATGCCCAAGATAAATCTGACACCATATATATTATATATGAAACGCATTTATCTGCAAAGATATTGAAAAAATTCGAATAATCATAAAACGAAAAAAGAGTCCTGGGCTTTATGCTCAGAACTCTTTCTCTTTAAAAGGAGGCGGCTACCTACTCTCCCGCATTGCATTGCAGTACCATCGGCGCAAGTGGGCTTAACTTCTCTGTTCGGAATGGGAAGAGGTGGAACACCACCGCTCAGACCACCTGAT
>JAIKZG010000028.1 GCA_024682415.1 Prevotella sp. | reverse complement strand
AAAAGCGGCTATCCAGAAGCTTTGTGGGATTTCTCTCAGTTTACAGGTCATTTCACTCTCGACAGAGCAAAGAAGCAATGGGTGATGGAAGAGGCTAACGACCTTAGATTTGTTTATCCTGACTCTAAGGGCAACACCCTCGTCCTCAGCGTAGTACTAAAAGGCAAGAAGACCCCTGTTCACATCGGTCCTATCTATCTCAGACGCTTCAACATTCCTTTCGACAACACATTGGTAGTGCCGGAAGACGTAGAGGCAACACTCACTCTCAACGGCAGAACACTTATGGAGCTTGATATCGAAACCGACCTTTCTTTGGCTACAGCCAATCCTAATTTCACTACCGACAAGCTGAGTTTCGAAGCTGAGCTTACAGTAGGAAATTATAAGGTAGAGCTCGACAGACTTTCTTACGCTCCGGGCGCAGGCATTAACGTAGAGCTTGAGCTGAAGAAGAACGGCAAAGACCTCGTAACGATGAAGGCTACACAGGCTGGCACAATCACAGAATCATTTGATAAGCTCAACGAGGGCAACATCTTTATCGACCTTCTCGGCAAGGTACAGGTGGCAGGTCACACAAACAACACAAGTGAACTTATTCAGACATTCTTACCAAGCGCACCAAAAGCAATCAACGAAGCAGAAATCAATGAAGCAGAAATCAAGCAGATTGCCAACAAATTCAACGAGAATCTTGATTTGAAGTTGTATTACAATAACGACCCTACGGAGCAGGCTAAGCTCACCATGGAGGCTTACGACTCTGAAGGCTGGAGCATTCGCCCGATGATCAACTTCTACGACGGCTCAAAAGCTGTTACTCTGCAGCAGTTCTTCAACCCTTCTGACTATTCTAATCTGCTTGCGGGCGTTGAGTCTCTCATCGAGAATTTCCGCGCTCTGTTTGATACAGGCGAGAAAGTTTACTTCCCTGATGAAGATGATGTAAGATAAGGAAAAATTTCGACCATACTGAAAAGATTTCAACCTAATAGGAAACGACTTTAATATTTACATGGCCTCCCGATTTCGGGAGGCTTTTTGTTTGAATAAGCATCAAGGTTTCGCTATACAGGCTTTTTGCCAAATTGTATTTAACTTCCTTAAAATTAAAACTGATGAAAATATTTTTAATATAATTTAGGCTATATCTTTCGGTGCTCAAACATTATTATTGTAATTTTGCGTTGCTAAAACAGCAAACAGGTATAGTAAATCAACAAAATAGCATATATATAATCATAAACTATGGCAGAATCATTTGATATTCGTGAGCTTAACTTGCGAATAGAACAACAAAGCGGATTCATCACAGACCTTACTACGGGCATGAACCGCGTAATAGTTGGGCAGAAGCATCTTATTGACTCTCTGCTCATTTCCTTGCTTAGCGGTGGCCACATTTTATTGGAAGGTGTGCCAGGACTGGCTAAGACCTTGGCAATCAAGACCCTTTCAGAACTCATCGACGCAAGTTTCAGCCGTGTGCAGTTCACGCCAGACTTGTTGCCTGCCGACGTTATCGGCACGATGATATATTCACAAAAAGAAGAGAAATTCAACGCGAAGAAAGGCCCTGTATTCGCCAACTTCGTATTGGCGGATGAGATAAACCGTGCTCCGGCGAAAGTGCAGAGCGCGCTGCTGGAAGCAATGCAGGAGCGCCAGGTTACAATCGGCGACACCACATTCAAGCTCCCTAATCCATTCCTCGTGATGGCTACGCAAAACCCTATCGAGCAGGAAGGCACATATCAGTTGCCAGAGGCACAGGTAGACCGATTCATGCTCAAAGTGGTGGTAGGCTATCCTACTTTGGAGGAAGAAAAGCAGATTATCCGCGAAAACATTGCAGGCTCTGGAATGCCTAAGACACAGGCCGTAACCACTGCCGAGCAGATAATGAAGGCACGCGAAATCGTGAACGAAGTCTACATCGACGAAAAGATAGAACAATACATTGCCGACATCGTGTTCGCCAGCCGTTATCCAGATCGCTACGGAATGCCTGAGCTGAAAGACATGATAACATTCGGCGGCTCACCTCGTGCCAGCATAAGCCTTGCAAAGGCAGCGAGAGCCTACGCCTTCATAAAGCACAGAGGATATGTAGTGCCTGAAGACGTGAGAGCGGTAGCCCACGACGTGTTGCGCCACAGAATTGGTCTGTCTTACGAGGCAGAGGCAAGCAACGTGACGAGCGAGGAGATTGTCAGCAAGATAATCAACAAGGTGGAAGTGCCATAAAGAAAAGGAAGAAAAGGAAACGACAAGAAAGATGGACACATCTGAGATACTAAAAAAAGTACGCAAGATAGAAATAAAGACTCGCGGACTTAGCCAAAACATCTTTGCCGGAGAATATCGCTCAATGATGAAAGGCAGAGGAATGGCGTTCTCTGAAGTAAGAGAATACCAGTTTGGCGACGACGTGAGGGATATCGACTGGAATGTGACGGCGAGATTCAACAAGCCTTTCGTGAAAGTGTTTGAGGAAGAACGCGAGCTCACTGTCATGCTGCTTATCGACGTATCAGGTTCTCTTGACTTCGGCACCACACATCAATACAAAAGCGAGATGGCAACGGAGATTGCCGCCACGCTTGCTTTCAGCGCGATACAAAACAACGACAAAGTGGGCGTGATATTCTTCTCCGACCGCATAGAGAAATACATTCCGCCACAGAAGGGAAGAAAGCACATTCTCTACATAATAAGAGAAATGCTCGACTTCCACCCACAGAGCAAGAAGACCGACGTGGGAATGGCTGTGGCTTATCTCACCCGAATGATGAAACGCCGCTGCACCGCCTTTCTGCTAAGCGACTTCTACACAAGGAAAGATTTCCTGAAAGAGATGCAGATAGCTAATCAGAAGCACGACATCGCGGCTATTCAGATATACGATCCGAGAGCGAAAATGCTGCCCGATGTAGGGTTGATGAAAGTAGTGGATGCCGAGACAGGACACGAAATGATAATCGACACGAGCAGCAAGAAACTGCGTCGTGCCCACAACGCTTACTGGATGCAGCGCGAACAGGAACTAAGAAACACTTTTGCCAAGAGCAATGTAGACTGGACAAGCATAGCCACCAATGAGGACTATGTGAAGGCGATGATGATGCTCTTCGCGCAAAGAAGTTAAGAAAGGACGAGGATTTGAAACGATTTCTTTTATTTATACAACTGATATTATCAACATTGGCTCTGTCGGCACAGGTGCAGATAGAGGCCAATGTTGATTCTGTCGCTATACTCGTGGGCGAGCAGACGCGCCTTAATCTGTCGGTTACGGCAAAGGAAGGCAGCAAAGTCATTTTCCCGAAATTCAAGCCAAGCCAATATATCACTCCGGGAGTGGAAGTGCTGGAGCAGACGGGCGACACCGTAGACGCTGACAACGACATGAAGAAGATGACGATGCACTACACTCTCACCAGTTTCGACGAGCATCTGTATGCCATTCCCGCAATGAGCGTGAAAGTGGACGGCAAGACATACAAGACTAACACGTTGGCGCTGAAAGTGATAACAATACCTGTAGACACCGTTCATCCCGGCAAATTCTTCCCTCCAAAAGATGTGCAGGACAATCCTTTCCTCTGGAGCGAATGGAGCGGAATGTTCTGGCTCAGCATGCTGATGATACTTATCATAGGCGCTGCCATGTATATGTATATTCGCCTGAAACAGAACAAACCTATCATCACTCACATAAAGATTGTGAAGCATATTCCTCCTCATCAGCGCGCGCTCAACGCCATAGAGAAGATAAAGGAGGAGAAGATGCAGACATCGGAAGACCAAAAGACTTACTACACAAGACTTACCGACACTCTCAGACAATACATTGAGGAGCGATTCGGATTCAGAGCGATGGAGATGACAAGTTCCGACATCATTTTCCACCTGAAGGAAAGCGGCGACCAGAAAATGATTGCCGAGCTTACGGAGCTTTTCCAGACTGCCGACCTCGTGAAGTTTGCGAAATACTCTACGCTGATAAACGAAAACGACCTCAACCTTGTGAATGCTGTAAACTTTATCGACCAGACAAAGACCGACAGCCTGCCTACAGAGGAGCGCATCGTGCCACAGCTGAGCGAGGGAGAGCAACAGGCGCGCAAGAGTCGCATTACGATAAAATGGGTGATGTGGGGCTGCATCGTGGCAGCTATAGCGCTGCTCGTCTATGTAGTTTACAACTTATATTTATTAATATAATGTAAATGCGCGCGCCTCCAAAGCGCACGCATGAAAAGAAATAATGGAATTTGCGAGTAAAATATATTTTCTGCTTCTGCTATTGCTGATACCATATATTCTGTGGTATTGCCTATACAACAAGAAGAGCGAACCGACAATGCGCATGAGCGACACTTATGCGTATAGATTCACTCCAAAGAGTTGGCGAATGCGCATAATTCATCTGCCGATGATTCTGCGCTGCGTTGTGTTTACGCTGATAGTAATAGTATTGGCACGCCCTCAGACTCATAACTCATGGGACAACAAGAATGTGGAAGGCATCGACATCATGCTCTGCATGGACGTTTCCACATCAATGCTTGCCGAAGACCTGAAGCCTAACAGAATAGAGGCAGCTAAGAATGTGGCTGCGGAATTTATCTCTGGCAGACCTAACGACAACATCGGACTTACCATATTTGCCGGCGAGGCATTCACTCAATGCCCTATGACGACCGACCACGCCTCATTGCTTAATCTGCTCCACAATGTGAGAACGGATATCGCTGCGCGCGGACTTATTTCCGACGGAACGGCAGTGGGCATGGGACTTGCCAACGCCGTAAGCCGACTAAAGGTGAGCAAGGCAAAGAGCAAAGTGGTAATTCTGCTTACCGACGGCAGCAACAACATGGGCGACATCTCTCCTATGACTGCAGCTCAGATAGCGCAGAGCATGGGAATAAGAGTCTACACTATCGGTGTGGGAACTAACAAGGTGGCTCCCTACCCTATGCCGGTGGCAGGCGGAGTGCAATATATAAATATGCCGGTGGAAATAGACACGAAGACCCTCGGCGACATTGCCGCGCAAACCGACGGTAATTTCTATCGCGCCACCAACAACAAAGAGCTGAATCAGATTTATAAAGATATTGACAAGCTGGAAAAGACGAAGATGAGCGTTAAGCATTTCGCCAAGCGATATGAGGCTTATCAGCCTTTCGCAATTGCTGCGATGATACTGTTTCTCATGGAAATGGTGCTCAGAACTATAGTGCTCCGACGCATTCCGTAAAATAAAAGCCGTCACGATAAGCATAAAATATTTGTTTAGACAAAAATGTTTAGATTTGAAGACCCTATATATCTCTGGCTGTTATTGCTGTTGCCCATCATGGCTGCGGTAAGATTCATAGTGTGGAGACAAAAGATATCAAAGATAAGAAAGTTTGGCGACCCCGAACTTTTGAAGCGCATGATGCCCGACGTTTCAAAATACCGCCCGACGGTAAAGTTCTGGCTCATGATGGGCGCGCTCGCCATGATAATACTTCTTATAGCACGCCCGCAGATGGGCACGAAGATTTCAAACGAGAAGCGCAACGGCATTGAGACAATTATATGCCTCGACATAAGCAACTCAATGCTTGCCGAGGATGTAGTGCCGTCGCGACTGTCGAAAAGCAAGATGATGGTGGAAAACCTTATCAATCGCTTCACCAACGACAAGATCGGGCTGATAGTATTCGCAGGCGACGCCTTTGTGCAGTTGCCTATAACGAGCGACTATGTTTCGGCTAAGATGTTCCTTTCACAAATAGACCCTTCGCTCATTGCTTCTCAGGGCACAGATATTGCAAGAGCCATCGACCTTGCGTCGGCAAGCTTCACAAAGCAAGACAAGATAGGACGCGCGATAATTCTGATTACCGACGGCGAAGACCATGAGGGCGGAGCAGAAGAAGCTGCTGCCGCCGCGAGAAAGAAAGGCATTAACGTGTTTATTCTCGGCGTGGGCGACACTAAGGGCGCGCCTATCCCAACGGAAGGCGGAGGCTACATGAAAGACAACTCCGGACAGGAAGTAATGACAGCATTGAATGAGGAGATGTGCCAGAAAGTGGCGAAAGCAGGAAGCGGCACATACATTCATGTGACCAACACAAGCGACGCGGAAGAAAAGCTTAACTCGGAGATAACGAAATTGCAGACAGGCGAAACGGAAAGCGTGGTCTACAGTGAATATGACGAGCAGTTTCAGGCTTTCGGCATAATCGTTGTTCTATTACTGATAATAGAAGTGTGCGTGATGGAAAGCAAAAACCCCGTCACCAAGAATATCAGATTGTTTAAAAAGAAAGAAAGCAAATAAAAGACGACAATACAAAAATATGAAGAGAATACTCCTTATATATATAATGTGTATTACGGCGCTTGGGGCAATGGCTCAAAACGACCGCTACTTCATTCGTTCAGGCAACAAGTATTTCCATCAGCAGAATTACGCGAAAGCTGAAGTGGAATACAGAAAGGCACTGGCAAAGAACGGCAGCAACCCACAAGCTCTTTACAATCTGGGATGCGTATTGTTGGCACAACAGCGCGACTCGGCAGCAATCACTCAGTTTGAAAAGGCTGCGAAAATGGAAACTACAAAGATGCGCAAGGCAAAAGTGTATCACAACATCGGAGTGATATGCCAGAAGCACCTTATGTATGGCGACGCAATAAAAGCTTACGAGGAGAGCCTGAGAAACAATCCGCACGACAATGAAACGAGATATAATCTCGTGCTCTGCAAGCGCAACAACAAAGCTCAGAATCAGAACCAAAATCAGCAGAATAAAGATAATAAGGACAAAAACAAGGATAAGAAAAAAGATAAGCAGGATAAAGACCAAAAGAAGAACGAGCAGCAAAAGCAACAGCAGCAAAAGAAGAAGATGAGCAAAGACAATGCCGAACAACTTCTGAACGCCGCGATGCAAAACGAGAAGGCTACTCAGCAAAGACTGAAGAAAGCTATGCAGCAGCCAAATTCACGCCGCTTGCAAAAGAACTGGTAATTATATCTACTGAGGAAAATATCCTGACTACATAAAATAAAAGACTGACAAAGAACTTTGTATATCATAAAATGAAGAAATATATACTCTTAACTCTATTATGCTTAATTGCCTTGTGTGTAGGTGCGCAAAGCATTTCGGTATCTGCTCCTTCGAGGGTGTCGGCAGGTGAGAATTTCCGTATATCATATACGGTGAACACTCAGGATGTAGACAACTTTCGCATAGGTAAAGTTCCGGGCGGACTGGAAGTGATTGCAGGCCCTTACACCTCTCAGCAATCAAGTTTCCAAATGGTGAACGGCCATACAAGCAGTTCATCATCAATAACATATACATATATAATATATGCTGAAAAGAACGGAAACTACACCATAGGAAGCGCAACGGCAAAAATTGGAGGAAAGACGATACACTCAAGAGGCATTAACATAAGCGTGGCAGGCAGAACCAGCAACCACGGCGGAGCGCCACAGATGCACGACGACGAGGAAAACGAGCCACAGATGAAGACTGCCGGCTCAAAGATTACCGGCAAAGATTTGTTCATAAAGGTGAGTGCCAACAAGAGCAGAGTGCATGAGCAAGAGCCTATATTACTTACATACAAGGTCTACACTCTCGTAGACCTGACACAGCTTGAAGGCAAGATGCCTGATCTGACAGGTTTCCACACACAGGAAGTTCCATTACCACAGCAGAAGAGTTTCCACATTGAGAAAGTGGGCGGAAGAAACTATCGCTGCGTGACATGGAGTCAGTATGTGATGTATCCGCAGATGACGGGCAAGCTCACCATCCCAAGCATTACATTCAAGGGAATAGTGGTGCAGCAAAACAGAAGCGTAGACCCGTTTGAAGCATTCTTCAACGGTGGCTCAGGATATGTGGAAGTGAAACACAACGTGAAAGCTCCGAGCATAACAGTTCAGGTAGACCCTCTGCCTCAACGCCCGACAAACTTCTCCGGCGGTGTAGGTAAATTCAATATCTCAGCACAGATTAACCATGCCACAGTAAAGGCAGGCAATCCTATATCTATGCGTATAGTAATAGGCGGAAACGGCAACCTCAAACTTATCAAGCAGCCAATTCTTAATCTGCCTAAGGATTTCGACTCATACGACCCTAAGATAACAGACAAGACAAAGCTCACGGCAAATGGTCTGGAGGGCAACATGATATATGATTATCTGATTGTGCCACGCAATCAGGGCAGCTACACTTTGCCTCCTGTAGAGTTCACATATTACGACACTCAGGCAAATGCTTACAAGACCATAAAGACCAAGCCATTCAACATAACAGTGGAAAAAGGCGATGGCAAGAGCGGTGACATTGACGACTATTCCGAGAAGCGCAACGACATAATCGGACTGAAGAAAGGCAACACTACACTTCACGACGTGAACGACTTCTTCTACGGAAGCGGCAGCTACATGGCAAGTATTATCATTCCTCTGATAATATTCGCTGTATTAGTGTTCTTCTTCAGAAAACGCGCGCTCAACAATGCCGACATCGTAAAGATGCGCGCGGGCAAGGCCAACAAAGTGGCAGCAAAGAGATTGAAGAAAGCCAACTCACTGATGCAGAAAGGCAAGCATGGAGAATTCTACGATGAAGTGCTTAAAGCATTGTGGGGATATGTAGGCGATAAGCTGAATATGCCGGCTGAAAAACTGTCGCGTGAGAACATTGAGGAAAATCTTTCTGCCCACGATGTGGACACAGAAACGATTAAGACATTTATCGAAGCTATTGATGAATGCGAATATGAACGCTATGCTCCGGGAGACCCTGCCGGCAACATGAGCAAGACTTTCAATTCGGCGATGACGGCTATAATGGATATAGAAAACGCGCTAAAAATGAGAAAGAAAAGAAAGCACGCTACGATAGAAGCTATCGTAATCTTATTGATGACGCTCATTCCGGCGCAGAGTTTCGGAATAACGAAAGAAAACGCTGACACTGAATATACAAAAGGCAACTATCAGCAGGCAATAAAAGACTACAAGGAAATATTGCAAAAAGGCGTAAGTGCCGACATTTATTATAATCTCGGCAATGCCTATTTCCGCACCGACAGCATCACGCAGGCTGTTTTGGCATACGAGCGTGCATTGATGTTGCAGCCTGGCGATGAAGACATAAAATTCAATCTGCAGTTCGCGCGCAGCAAGACTATCGACAAGATAACGCCAGAAAGCGAGATGTTTTTCGTGACATGGTATAAGCAGATAGTGAATTACACAAGCGTGGATAATTGGGCGAAGACTTCCGTATTCGCGTTTATATTGTCGCTTGCGCTGATAATGGTATATCTGATGAGCTCACGCATAAATCTGCGCAAAGTGGGATTTTATGGAGCTGTAGCAAGTATGGCGGTATTCCTTATTGCCAACATATTCGCCTATCAGCAGAAGACACAACTGGAGAACAGGACTGGCGCAATTGTAATCTCACCGTCGGCAGGCGTAAAGAAAACGCCATCGAAAGGTAATGCTGATGAATTCGTAATCCATGAAGGAACGCGCGTTGATATTCTCGACAAGACAATCAGCGGATGGCGCAACATACGACTTGAAGACGGACGCGAAGGCTGGATCAGAACAAAGCAAATAGAAGAAATCTAATGGACATAAATACACTGTTAGAATTAGACAGACAGCTGCTAAGTAGCATAAATGGTTCATCATCCTTGCTTCTCGACTCAATGATGATGACACTGACACAGGGATTCACATGGATTCCGCTATACATCACATTAATATATATAGTGATAAAGAATAATGAGACAATGGCTCAGATTCTGCTCACTATAGGCAGTGTTCTGCTATGTATTCTTCTTGCCGATGGTCTTGCCGACGGAATAGTAAAGCCTCTTGTAGGCAGATGGCGACCAAGCAACGACCCTATTTTCAAATATACGATAGACATCGTAGACGGACTGAGAGCTAACAAATACGGATTCTTTTCCGCTCATGCGGCAAACACCTTTTCACTGGCAATGTTCTTCTCGCTATTGGTAAGAAACAAACTGTTCACAGTGTTTATGGTAGGCTGGTCGCTTCTCAACTGCTACACACGAATGTATTTAGGATTACATTATCCTATCGATATCTGCGTAGGACTGATTTGGGGAGCTATTGTGGGAATAAGCGTATATTTGCTATATCATCACATATACAAGCGCATATCTCCGAATGAAAACTACATTTCCACACAATTCACTTCCACAGGCTACGCGTTAGGAAGTCTGGACGTAGTGATACTCATAATGACGGCAACAATACTGTGCTCGGTATTCATAGCCATCATGCAATATTAAGAACAAAAACAAACTCATATATAAAAAACAATGGACACAAAACATATAAAAATAAGTGATTATAATTACCCTTTACCTGATGAACGTATCGCGAAATATCCGTTAAAGGAGCGTGATCACTCAAAACTGCTGATATACAATCATGGCGAGATAAGCGATGATAAATTCTTCAATCTGCCAAAGTATCTGCCGAAAGGTGCTTTGATGATATTCAACAACACCAAGGTGATACAGGCACGCATTCATTTCCATAAGGAAAGCGGCGCGCTCATTGAGGTATTCCTTCTTGAGCCAGCCAATCCTACTGACTACGAGCTAATGTTTCAAACCAAGGGACATTGTTCATGGCTGTGCATGGTGGGCAATCTGAAGAAATGGAAGCAAGGCTCACTGAAAAGAGAATTTAATATAAACGGACATAAGTTCACATTGTCAGCCACAAGAGGCGAAGAACGCAAGACAAGCCATTGGATAGACTTCGACTGGGACAGCGATGAAGTGTCGTTTGCGGAAATACTGGAAGCCGTGGGCGAACTGCCTATCCCACCATACTTGAATCGCGAGACGGAAGAAAGCGACAAGACAACTTATCAGACTGTTTATTCAAAGATTAAAGGCTCTGTGGCAGCTCCGACAGCAGGTCTTCACTTCACCGACGCGGTGCTGAATGACCTTGACGCGCACGGCATTGACCGTGAGGAACTCACCCTTCATGTAGGAGCAGGAACTTTCAAGCCTGTAAAGAGTGAAGAGATAGAAGGACACGAGATGCACACGGAATATATCAGCGTGCATCGCCACACATTGGAGAAGATAATAGCTCACGAGGGCAAAGCCATTGCCGTGGGAACGACAAGTGTGCGCACATTGGAGAGTTTGTATTATATGGGCGTACGCCTACATAACAATCCTGACTTGACAGAAGAGCAGCTTCACATAAACCAGTGGGAGCCATACGAAACAAATCCTACATTAAGCCCTGTAGACTCAATGAAGGAGATTTTGGCATTCCTCGATCGTCATGGCATCAATACTTTGCATTCAAGCACGCAGATTATAATCGCTCCGGGATATGAATACAAGATTGTAAAAATGCTTGTTACCAACTTCCACCAGCCACAGAGCACACTACTGCTCCTTGTAAGCGCATTCCTACATGGCGACTGGAAGAAGGTGTACAACTATGCGCTGGAGCATGATTTCCGCTTCCTGAGTTATGGTGACAGCAATTTGCTCATACCATAACCGAATAGGGAAAACAAATAAAAAAGAAACAAAATGAAGATAGGAGATAAAGTAAGATTTCTAAACGAGATAGGCGGTGGCAAGATTGTAGCCGTCAAGCCAAACGGCATAGTTGTTGTAGAAGACGAAGACGGATTCGAAATACCTATGCAGGCACGCGATGTAGCGCTGATACAAAGCGACAATTATGAAACATCACGCATCGTAGAAGGAAAGAAAAAAGCAGATGCTGCCGCGCAATCATTCCATGACGGCAACAAGAGCATAAAATCACTTCTACAGGAAGGCACGGAAGAAGCTGCCGACGTGGAAGCTGGTGAGGACTACGACCCATCGGAAATGGAGATAACATTCAAAGCCCCTGTTGAAGAACGCAAAGGAGGCGACAAGTTGTCAGCATATTTAGTATTTGTGCCTATCGACGCGAAAGAACTTACAAACACCCGTTTTGAAGCTTATTTCGTAAACGACTCTAATTATTACATCAATTATTCTTATCTGTCGGCCGAAGGCAACAGCTGGAAGCTGCGCAAGACAAGCATAATAGAGCCTAACACGAAAGAATTTATAGAAGAATTCGGCAGAGAATCTCTTGACGAGATTGCGCACGTGGCAATTCAGGCATTCGCTTATAAACAAGATAAGAACTTCCTGATAAAGCCTGCAATAGACGTTCAGTTCAGCATCGACGGAGTGAAATTCTATAAGCTACACGTTTTCCAGGAGAATGATTTCTTCGATCAGCCTGCACTGATGTATACCATTGTGGAAAATGACGAAATGGCTCGCCCTTTGGTGATAAACGCCAAAGCTCTGAAAGAAGAGATGTATAAGCGCAACGATGACAGAGAGCAGAAGCAACCTGCCAGAAAAGAAAAGGCGAAAGGCAAAGACACAGGAGAAATAGTAGTAGATTTGCACGCCGACGCTTTACTTGACACGACAGATGGTATGCAGCCTATTGATATTCTGAATTATCAGCTTACGAAGTTCAGAGAAACATTGAATGAGAATGCCGACAAAAAAGGTCAGCGCATAATTTTCATTCATGGCAAAGGCGAGGGCGTGTTGCGTAACGCGATAATCAACGACCTGAGATACAGATATAAGAAATATACTTATCAGGACGCATCATTCCAGGAATATGGCTATGGCGCGACACAGGTGACAATAAAATAAAGTCTGTAACAAACCATATATAAATATATGACACCGGAGAACGGATATATAAAGGTAGCCAGCGTAATTCCATCAGTGCGCGTGGCTGACTGCAAATATAACGTAGAGCAGATAATAAAGCATATCGATGAACTGGAGAAAGACGACGTGGAAATAGCTGTATTCCCTGAACTTTCGATAACAGGCTACTCATGCCAGGATCTTTTCCGCCAGCAACTTTTATTGCAGGAAAGCGACAAGGCTTTAATGCTGCTTAGAAATTATACCCAAAACAAAGGTATAACTATTATCGTCGGCGCTCCAATAGAAATAGACAGCGCGCTGCTGAATTGCGCCATCGTAATACAGAGTGGCGCGATTGTCGGCATCGTGCCTAAGACTTATTTGCCCAACTATGGTGAATTTTACGAGAAAAGATGGTTTGTCAGCGCTGCCGATATTAACATTAACGGCACCGAATACCAACAGGCAGAAACCGTTCTTTCGGCAAAGCCACAAATATTCAGAACAAAGAAAGGCATAAAGTTTGGAGTGGAAATATGCGAAGATGTCTGGTCGCCTACTCCACCAAGCAATGTTCTCGCATTGGCAGGGGCTGACATAATATTCAATCTTTCTGCCAGTGACGAACTGATAGGAAAGCATGACTATCTGAAATCATTGCTTTCTCAACAGAGCGCGCGCACGATTTCCGCATACGTTTACAGCAGCTGCGGATTTGGCGAAAGCACACAGGATGTTGTATATGGTGGTAATGCCTTAATTTATGAAAACGGTAAATTATTGGCTGAGAGCAAACGATTCGACACTGAAGCGCAGGTGGTAATAGCGCAAATAGACGTAGAAATGCTGCGTGCGGAACGCATGGGCAACACAACTTTCAGCTGCGCGCAAAAGCAAAATTCCACAGCAGTAGAACTACGTCAGCTGCCAAAGGCATTTGAGCATAAGTTTAAGTTGGAGCGAAACATTAATCCTCACCCATTTATTCCTCAGACCAATGATATGCGTCGTTCATGTGAGGAAATATTCAACATTCAGGTGATGGGATTAGCAAAACGACTGATTCACACAAATAGTCAGCGTGTGGTCGTCGGCATAAGCGGTGGTCTGGACTCGACATTGGCTTTACTTGTCTGCGTACGCACATTCGACAAATTAAAGATGCCACGCAAATGGATTATCGGAGTTACAATGCCAGGCTTCGGAACAACCGACCGCACATACAATAATGCTATTAACCTGATGAAAGAATTGGGTGTAGACATCAGAGAAATAAGCATTGCCAAAAGCGTGACGCAACATTTTGAGGATATTGGTCACAATGCCTCTATTCATGATACTACATACGAGAACTCACAGGCAAGAGAGCGCACTCAAATTCTAATGGATTTGAGCAACAAAGAAGGCGGACTGGTAATAGGAACAGGCGATTTGAGCGAGCTTGCCTTGGGATGGGCTACATATAATGGCGACCACATGAGCATGTATGGAGTAAACGTAAGCATTCCAAAGACATTAATCCGCCATTTGGTAAGCTATGTAGCCGATTACGAAGTAGACGGAAACGCACGTGCCACATTGATGGACATAATCGACACTCCAATAAGCCCGGAACTCATTCCTGCCGACGAGAACGGTAACATAAAGCAGAAGACGGAAGACTTAGTAGGCCCATACGAGCTGCACGATTTCTTCATATTCCATTTCTTGCGCTACGGTTTCAGCCCGAGAAAGATATATATGCTTGCGCAAAAAGCATTCGACGGAACAGGAGAAGGCACAAAATACGACGACGAGACAATAAAAAAATGGCTGAAGACATTCTGCCGCAGATTCTTCTCTCAGCAGTTTAAGAGAAGCTGTCTGCCTGATGGTCCGAAAGTGGGAAGCGTAAGTTTAAGTCCTCGCGGAGACTGGCGTATGCCAAGCGACGCGAACTCAACTCTATGGCTTGCGGAAGTGGACTCTCTATAAGAGAAAATCAACAGGCATAAGCATAATCCGCAAAAAAATGTGTAACTTTGTAAACTGATAATAATCAGGTTATTTGATTTATTGTTTCTCTCCGTAAAAGATGAATACATCTGAACTTCAAAAAATAAAGCAAAGATATAATATCGTAGGAAACAGCGACGGTCTTAACAGAGCGTTAGACGTGGCATTGCAAGTTGCCAATACCGATTTGAGCGTGCTTATTGTAGGCGAAAGCGGTGTCGGCAAGGAGATTTTCCCACGTGTAATTCACGACAATTCGCCAAGAAAACGTGAGAAATACTTTGCCATCAACTGCGGTTCTATTCCGGAAGGAACAATAGATTCAGAGCTATTCGGTCATGAAAAGGGGTCTTTCACCGGTGCTATAGGTGAAAGCGAAGGTTATTTCGGAATAGCAAACAAAGGCACGATATTCCTTGATGAAGTAGGCGAACTTCCCGTTGCTACTCAAGCACGCTTGCTTCGTGTGCTTGAAACAGGTGAATATATACGCGTAGGCGGACAGGAAGTAAAGAAGACAGACGTACGCATAGTTGCGGCAACCAACGTAAACATGCTGAAAGCGGTAAGCGAAGGTCGCTTCCGCGAGGATTTGTATTATCGTCTTAATACAATTCCTATACAGATACCGCCTTTGCGAGAGCGCGGAGAGGACATTATACTCCTTTTCCGCCTGTTTGCCATGCAGATGTCGGAGAAATATCAGTTGCCGAAGATTTCGCTTACAGAAGACGCGCGCCGACTGATGTTGCATTACAAATGGCCGGGCAATGTGCGACAGCTGAAAAATATAACGGAGCAGATGTCGATACTTAGTCCGAAGCGCGAGATTGACGCTGAACTTCTAAGCCAATACATTCCGAGAGACCCAGACAGCACTCAGCTTGCGGTTACATCAAGTACAGGTTCTCACTCTTACGAAAGCGAGCGAGAGATATTATATAAGATTCTATATGAACTGAGAGGAAATGTAAGCGAGCTGCGTAGTCAGATAGACGATATGCGCAAACAGCTTAATGGTAATGCCAACAATTCCACTAACAACGGATTCGCAGGCATTGATAACAACTTGACGACACTTACCAACAAGCAATTAGCGCCTGTGACGACGCACAAGAATACACGACGCACAAGCATTGTAGAAGCTGACGGCATTGAGGACGCTGACGCAGAGGAAATCAATGATATTGAAGCTCTCGACCTTGGCGATATTAAAAAGCAAATGATTGTGCAGGCACTTAACAAGAACGGAGGAAACAAACTCCAGACTGCCCGTGAGCTTGGAATTTCTCCTCGCACCCTTTATCGCCGACTGAGAGAATACGGACTTGAATAAAACGTGAATATCAATATCTACATATATATAAAGTATAATAATATCAAGAAATGAAACGCAAGACATATATATATATCATGGCATTAGTTTGTCTTATTTCTATATGTACGCTGTCGGCATGCAAAGTAAGCTTCAGCTTCAACGGCGCAAGTATAGACTACACAAAGACAAAAACTATTCAGATAGCCGACTTCCCTATCCGCTCAAGCTATGTATGGGGACCTATGGCACCAATGTTTAACAATGCCTTGAAAGATATTTATGCCAACCACACCCGATTATCACAGGTGAAACGCAACGGCGACTTGAAGGTGGAAGGTGAAATCACGCAATATTCTCAACGCAACAAGAGCGTTTCAAGCGAAGGTTACTCAGCACAGACAGAGCTTTCGATGACTGTAAACGTGAGATTCACAAACACCGTGAACCAAAATGAAAGTTTTGAGCGTCAATTCACAGCTACACAGACATACGAAACAACCCAAAGCTTAGCTTCCGTTCAGGAAGAATTGGTTCAGGCAATGGTAAAAGACCTGACTGAACAAATATTCAACGCTACTGTTGCCAACTGGTAATAAATCAAGACCTGATATCTTCCTATACTCACAACTATTTCACATTCACAATATGGATTTAACAAGACTCATAAAGCATCCTGAATTGATGGACAAAGAAACGCTATACGACTTGCGCGGTCTGATAGCATTATATCCATACCATCAAACGGCAAGACTGCTTATGCTGCAAAATCTATATCTGCTCCACGACCCTTCTTTTGACGAGGAATTACGCAGAGCAGCAGTCTATATTACTGATCGCACTGCCCTTTTCAATCTTGTGGAAAGACCACATTACCAAATAAGGACTGAGCAGAACAGGAATAAGAAATACGACGAGCCAAAAGAAGATAACAAGGATCGCACAATATCACTCATTGATAATTTCCTCGACTCCATTCCTGGAGAAGAAAAGCTGCATGATAAGAGCAAGCAGGCAAAACGCAGGCCTACTCCTGCTGACGCTGCAATAGATTATGTCAGCTACATGATTCAAAGCGAAAGCGAGGAACAAACATTAGGCAAAGAGGCGACACCAATGAAGGGCCAGAGCCTGATTGACGACTTCATAAACAAAGACGGCGGAAAAATTCAGCTTCAGGAAGAACCTGAATATCTGCCACAGATAGAAGAAGCAAAAGATAAAGACGGAGTAAGCCTTGACGAGGGATATTTCACTGAAACATTGGCAAAGATTTATGTGAAGCAGGGCAGATATTCAAAAGCAATCGAAATTATTAAGCGATTAAATTTGAATTATCCGAAAAAAAATGCTTACTTTGCAGACCAAATTCGTTTTTTGGAGAAATTAAAATTAAACGAAGAATATAATAACAAAAAAAATAAATAAAAGAAATGATTTACACTTTATTCGTAATTCTCATTGTCATAGCCTCTCTGCTCATGATCGGCATCGTGCTGATACAGGAGTCAAAAGGTGGCGGTTTGGCATCTAACTTCTCATCATCTAATTCTATTATGGGTGTGCGCAAGACTACTGATATAGTAGAAAAGAGCACATGGGCCTTAGCATGCGCCATGGTAGTATTCAGTGTTGTTTGCGCATACGTTGCTCCTGTTTCTCAGACAGAGCAGAGCGTAATGGAAAATTCTGCTATCGAAACTCAGGAAACTAATGCCGCAAATGCGCAAGGTTTCGGTGCTGCTCAGCAGAAGCAGGGTGCTGCAGATGGTCAAAATGCAGTAAAAACACCTGTTACACCAGCAAAAAACAACTAAAATCATAAAAAAGTAGGAGATTTATTTGGAAGATTCAAATAAATCTCTTACCTTTGCACTCGCTTTTAAGGAACAACAAAATATAAAACTTTTGCGACACTTTTAAAGCAAACATTACACATGGTGGGTGTAGTTCAGTTGGTTAGAGCGTCAGATTGTGGTTCTGAATGTCGTGGGTTCGAGTCCCACCCCCCACCCCAACAAGTTGAAGGTTTTCCAATTTTGGAAAACCTTTTTCTTTTACATATAAATCTATATTATAATTATCGGCACACTATGAAAAATGTATTCAAAAAGACATATTTTTCAATACGCTTGCAACTTATCATATAATTAATGCGTCTAATCCATGACAAAAGGGTAACGAATACATGGCAGTCTCAACAAGAATGGCTATTTTCGTGCTCACAATTATACATTAAGACAATAACAATATGCCAATATTGCATTTAAAAGACGTAAACAAGACATACTTCGGCGCGCAACCGCTGCATGTTTTAAAAGGAATAAATCTCGATATTGAAGAGGGAGAATTCGTTTCCATAATGGGCGCTTCAGGCTCTGGAAAATCTACACTGCTTAATATTCTTGGTATTCTCGACAATTACGACAGCGGAGAATATACGCTTGCCGGAACTCATATTATGAATCTGAGCGAGACAAAAGCCGCTGAATACCGAAACAAGCTGATAGGATTTATCTTCCAGTCGTTTAATCTGATTGGATTTAAGACGGCTGTAGAGAATGTGGAATTGCCATTGTTCTACCAAAGCGTAAGCAGAAAGAAACGCCATCAACTGGCAATGGAATATCTCGAAAGACTTGGCCTTACGGAATGGGCTGACCATTACCCTAACGAACTGAGCGGCGGACAAAAGCAACGAGTAGCAATAGCGAGAGCGCTTATTTCAAAGCCTAAAATAATACTTGCCGATGAGCCTACGGGCGCGCTCGACTCAAAGACGAGCTTGGAGGTAATGGAACTTCTTACTAAGCTAAACAGGGAAGAACGCATCACGACAATAATAGTAACACATGAGAGCGGTGTAGCCAACTCAACGGATAAAATCGTGCATATAAAAGACGGTCTTATAGGCAACATCGAAGAAAACAGAAATCACAAGGCAAGTCCGTTTGGAATAAACGGATTGATGAAATAAAAAAATCATGCATGATTTTTATAAAAGTCATGCACATATTTTTCAAAAAACATGCGAGACATTTTACAGGAGATATGGGCAACCTCGAAGCGGAATAAGCTTAGAACAGCGCTTACAGGTTTTGCCGTGGCATGGGGTATATTCATGATAATATTCCTGCTCGGTGCCGGCAACGGACTGATAAACGCGCTGGAAGAAAACTCGAACGACGTTTTGGCAAACTCCATGATAATAGGAGGAGGCTTCACGGGCAAAGCGCACAATGGATACAAGGAAAACAGATACATTGAGCTGGAACACAAAGACGTGGAAACTACGGAGAAGACATTCGTAGCTCACATAGACGATATTGGCGCACAGATTGTGCAAGGCGAACAGACAATGAGTTTGGGCGAAAACTATGTATCGGGGTCTGTCTACGGTGTGTATCCAAGCTTTATGACCATCAACAAAGTGAAGATACTGCATGGCAGATTCATAGACGATGACGACCTGAAGGAGCAACGCAAAGTGGTAGTAATAAGCAAGAGCGACGCGAAAGAACTCATGCCACACGACTACACTCAGCTCATCGGGCAACATGTGAAGATAAGCAACTTAGCCTTCAAAGTGGTAGGCATAGCGAAAAACGACGAAAGCTCAATGGGCAGCGAGTTTTACTCTCCTTTCACTACTATAAGAACGATGTATGCCAAAGGAAATAAGGTAGGCGAAATATTGCTCTCATTCCATGGACTGAACACGGAGGAAGAAAACGAGGCTTTTGAAAAAAATCTGAAAGAAAAGCTTAACCGCAACCACAACGCCGCGCCCGATGACGAAAGCGCCGTGTGGATATGGAACAGATTTACGCAATCCATGCAGATGGCTACCGGCATGAGCATAATAAGAATGACTCTATGGATAGTGGGATTGTTCACTCTGCTAAGCGGAATCGTAGGCGTGGGCAACATCATGCTTATAACGGTAAAGGAACGCACGCGCGAATTTGGAATAAGAAAAGCCATTGGCGCGAAACCGAGCCAGATACTTAGGCTGATAATAATAGAAAGCATTATCATAACAACGATGTTCGGATATGTGGGCATGGTGACAGGCATTGCCGCCAATGAGTATATGAACTCCACGATAGGCAACAAGCAGGCGGATATAGGCGTGGGCAAAGCCAAGATGTTTGTAAACCCAACAGTAGGGCTTGATGTCTGCATAGAAGCCACATTGGTAATGGTAATAGCAGGCACATTTGCCGGAGTGATACCAGCAAGAAAGGCGGCTAAGATAAGACCTATCGAGGCATTAAGAAGTGAATAAAACAATCAAGAATCAATGAGACTGGATTTAGATACATATAAGGAAATTCTTGACACGCTTACAAGAAACAAGACGAGATCGCTGCTTACGGGTTTCGGAGTGTTTTGGGGCATATTCATGCTCGTGTTCCTGATGGGAGGCGGCAATGGCATGAAGGAAAACCTGCAAAAGAACTTTGAGGGCTTTGCCACAAACTCAGGATTTGTATTCCCCTCTAACACCACGAAGCCATATAAAGGCTTCAGAAAAGGAAGAACATGGCAGCTGGAATACAACGACGTGGAAAGACTGAAATCAAACGTTTACGAACTCGACGTGGTAACGCCTGTGCTGATGCACTTTAACGGCAGTATAATTCATGGCGACAAAAAGGCAAGCTGCACTATCAACGGCGTGCTGAGCGACTACAACAGCATTGAAGCGCCATCCATTCGCTATGGTCGCTTCCTCAACGAGATGGATATGCGGCAGCGAAGAAAAGTATGCGTGATAGGCAAAAAGGTGTACAACGACCTGTATCCGAGTGGCGGCAATCCATGTGGCGACTTAGTAAGAGTAGACTCCATATACTACAAAATAGTAGGCGTAGACTTCGGAACAAGCAACATGAGCATAGGCGGACGAAAAGACCAGAAAGTGATAATTCCGCTCACGCTTATGCAGCAGGCCTACAACGAAGGCAACCGTATAGACTTGCTATGCTTCACGGGCAAGAACGGCGAGAGGATGACGAAACTCGCGCCACGCATAAGACAGATTATAGGAAAGGCTCACAACGTAGACCCGACAGACGAGAAAGCCATAATGTTTATAAATACGGAGGAAATGTTTGGCATGGTAGACTCGCTGTTCGGCGGAGTGAATTTCCTGATATGGCTCGTGGGCATAGGAACACTGCTCGCCGGAGCGATAGGAGTGAGCAACATCATGCTCGTCACCGTAAGGGAGCGCACCACCGAGATAGGCATTCGCCGCGCCATAGGAGCTACGCCCAAAGACATTCTAAGCCAGATAATGACAGAGAGCCTGCTCCTTACCGCTGTGGCAGGAATGAGTGGCATTCTGTTTGCCGTAATGCTATTGCAGATGTTGCAAATGGGCAGCATGGAAAACGGCATGGTGACGGTGCATTACCAAATAGGCTTTTGGACGGCAATCGGAGCTACCATAATGATAAGCATTTTGGGAATGCTGGCAGGACTTCCGCCTGCGCTGCGCGCCATGAGCGTAAAGCCAGTAGACGCGATGAGAGATGAATGAATAACTAAACTAACAAAAGAAAAATCAAAATAACAATGAGACAGTATATCAAATTTATCGTAGCAGGCTGCATTGCTCTGCTATTCATCGGAACATTCGTTTTCCTTTATTTCCAAGGTCAGGCAGCACCCGTTGTCTACGACGAATTTACCACCCGCTACGGCGACATCAGCAAGACGAGTATCATAACGGGAAAGATAGAGCCAAGAAACGAGGTGAACGTAAAACCTCAGATTTCGGGCATCATAACAGAAATCACAAAGGAAGCCGGACAGATGATTACCGCGGGAGAGATTATAGCTAAGGTGAAAGTAGTGCCCGACATGAATCAGCTCAGCGCCGCCCAAGCAAGAGTAAGACTGGCAGACATCAACATGAAGCAGGCTAAGACCGACTACATGAGAGAGAAAACGCTCTTTGACAAAGGCCTCGTTTCTGCCGACGAATACGACAAAATCAAGCAAGACTATAATCAGAAGAAAGAAGAAGTGAGAGCTGCTCAGGACAATCTGGAAGTAGTGAGAGACGGAGTTTCCAAAAACAATTCCGACGCTTCAAGCACCCTCATCCGTTCTACCATCACCGGTCTTATTCTGGATATTCCTGTAAAGGTGGGCAACACCGTAATTCTTAGCAATACATTCAACGACGGTACTACCATCGCCACCGTAGCCAACATGAACGACCTCATTTTTCGTGGCAATATCGACGAGACAGAAGTGGGACGACTCGTTACGGGAATGCCAATGAAAATTACCGTAGGCGCGCTGCAGGACATGAAGCTGGAAGCTGCTTTGGAATATATTTCGCCGAAGGCAGTGGAATCTAACGGCGCCAACCAGTTTGAAATCAAGGCTGCCGTGCGCAATGTGAGTGGCAAGAGCATAAGAAGCGGCTACAGCGCAAATGCGGAGATAGTGTTGGCATCGGCAAAACACGCTGTCGTGATACCTGAAAGCGCAGTCAGCTTTGAGGGTTCACAGGCGTATGTATATATTATAAAAGGTGAAGGCGACAAGAAAACTTACGAGCGCCGCAACGTCACCACAGGCCTTAGCGACGGCATTAACATTGAAATAAAGAAAGGATTAAAGATAGGCGAAAAGGTGAGAGGTCCGAAAAAAGTGAAGGACGACGACGGCAGTGATAACGACTAACGCCTACCCTACTTCGAATAGAACTTAAAGTGACCCGCATTCGCATTAATCTTCCGAAAGGAATCGTCTGTTTCAGCATTTTTTGTGTATCTTTGTAGACAAGAATAATTAAAAACAACCTGTCGGGCATATCAAAATATGCCTATAAAAACAAAACTATAAAACAATGAAGAAACATTTCGCAGAATCAGAACTGATAATAAATCCTGATGGAAGCATTTTCCATCTCCATCTGAAACCAGAATTTCTTGCCGACAAAGTAATCCTCGTGGGCGACCCGGGAAGAGTCAGTTTGGTAGCTTCTCATTTCGACACTAAGGAATGCGAGGTGGAAAGCCGTGAATTTCGCACCATCACCGGCACCTACAAGGGCAAACGCATAACAGTGCAGAGCACAGGCATCGGATGCGACAACATAGACATCGTGGTAAACGAGATGGACGCTCTGGCTAACATTGATTTCGCCACACGCACTGAGAAAGACCAGCTGCGCTCACTCTCATTCGTGAGAATAGGCACATGTGGCGGTTTGCAACTTAACACTCCCGAAGGCACATTCGTGGCAAGCGTGAAGAGCATAGGTTTCGACGGATTGCTCAACTTCTATGCCGGACGCAATGAGGTGTGCGACCTCGACTTTGAGAAGAAGTTTAAGGAGCACATGAACTGGAATCCGTTGCTCTGCCAGCCTTACGTAATCGACAACAACGAGGAACTGCTCAACAGAATAGCTGCCAACGACATGGTGCGCGGCGTAACCATAGCCTGCGGCGGATTTTTCGGTCCTCAGGGCAGAGAGCTGCGCATACCGCTTGCCGACCCAGAGCAGAACAAGAAGGTGGAAGCATTTGAATACAAAGGACTGCGCATTACCAACTTCGAGATGGAGAGCAGCGCCCTTGCCGGTCTGTCGCGCTTGATGGGTCACAAGGCAATGACCTGCTGCATGGTGATAGCCAATCGCGTGGCAGGAAAAGCCAACGCCAACTATAAGAACAGCATCGACGGACTTATTCAGAAGGTGCTCGACAGAATTTGATTTTTGTCTTCTATTTATTTTCACACAACACAAAAACCATATCGAAACATTTCATTCATTACGAGATGATAAACAACGAAACAATATGTGCCTTGGCGACTCCTGTGGGAGGCGCCATTGGCGTTATTAGAGTATCAGGGGAAAAAGCCATCGACATAACAGAGAAGATTTTCAACTCGACAGGCAATCATTCACTGCACGACGCAAAGACGCAGACTTTGCACTACGGAGAAATAAGAAATGCTAAGAACGAGCTTATCGACGACGTTGTGGTAAGCGTCTATCGTGCCCCACGCAGCTACACAGGCGAAAACAGCACCGAGATTTCATGCCACGGCAGCAGATTTATCATCAACGAGATTTTGCGCCTGCTCATCGACAACGGCTGCCGACAGGCAGAACGTGGTGAATACACCATGCGCGCATTTATGAATGGCAAGATGGATTTAAGCCAGGCAGAAGCCGTTGCCGACCTTATCTCAGCTCACAACAAGGCTTCGCACAAAATGGCGCTCAGCCAGCTAAAGGGTAACTTCAGCAGCGAATTAGCACGCCTGCGTGAGCAACTGCTGAAGATGACTTCACTGCTTGAACTTGAGCTTGACTTCAGCGATCAGGATGTGAACTTTGCCGACCGTAAGGAGCTGCTTGAGCTTTCTCAACGCATTGATGCGCGCATCACCTCTCTTGCCCTATCATTTGAAAAAGGCATTGCCATGAAGGAAGGCATACCGGTAGCCATCGTGGGCAAGACAAATGTAGGCAAAAGCACCCTGCTCAATCAGTTGCTGCACGAAGAGAAAGCCATCGTGAGCGACATTCATGGCACCACGCGCGACGTGATAGAAGACACCACCGACATTAACGGCATTACCTTCCGCTTCATTGATACTGCCGGTATTCGCCACACCGACGACAAAGTGGAGCAGATTGGCATTGAGCGTGCTTATCAAAAGCTTGACGAAGCCCGCATTGTGCTTTGGCTTATAGACGCATGCCCGTCAGAGGAGGAATTCTCGCTCATGGAAAAGCGTTGTGAAGGCAAGAAGCTTATCATCGTAAGAAACAAGATAGACAAGGACACCACAGACAACGATTCTGCCATCTGCACAGAAGCCTCAGCACATGAAAAGATTGCTATCAGCGCAAAATATGGCAAAGGGATTACTGCCCTTGAAGACTTGCTATATAAAGCTGCCGACATTCCAGAGATAAGCGATAACGATGTCGTCGTGAGCAACGCGCGCCACTACGAAGCCCTCACACGCGCCAAGAAGAGTATCACCCAAGTAATCCTCGGGCTGCAAGGCGACCTCAGCGGTGACCTTATCGCCGAAGACCTTCGTGCCTGCATTCATGAGCTTGCCGAAATCGTAGGCGGCGAAGTTACATCGCAAGAAACCTTAAATAATATCTTTAAGCATTTCTGCGTGGGAAAGTAAATCCCGATTAGCATCGATTACAATCAATTACAAAATATCACGTAAGGCGTTCATTATGAGCGCCTTTTCTTTTTGTGTACTTTTTATATAAAGTTCGCAATTAGTCGTTTTTGCTCGTTTTTTTGTACCGCTCTTGTACCGCTGATTCTTATATAGCCACTTTTATAGTGGCGGAAGTTAGCGAGAAAGTAGAGGAATTTCACGATGGTGCACGATGGTTCACGATGATGCACGATAAAGTCCGTTGTCATTGTCCATTGTAAGCCACATATTATTAACATAAACGAGCAAAAATGGCAACAAGTAAGTTCAAAGTCCTAAGGACATGCGAATTCTGTGGCAAGGAATTTTATGCACAGAAGGTCAGTACTCGCTACTGTAGTAAGCGGTGCAATGAGCTCGCCTACAAACAACGAAGGCGGCAAAAACAAATCATTGAAGCAGAATCAAAAGTTCTGCAAAAATCTATTGAAGAGGTGGGAACTAAGGAGTTCCTTTCTCTTCAGGACACTTCTATTTTGTTTGGCATCACCAAACGAAGCGTTTATAACCTTATATACAGTGGAGTTCTTCAGGCATTCAAACTGACCAGCAGAATGACCATTGTTAGGAGAACAGACATCGAACAGATGTTTGAAGGTCATGTTTACAAGAAAAAGATAAAGCCTGAGCGAAAACCTATCACCGAGTTTTACACTACTACAGAAATCAAGGAGAAGTATGGCGTGTCTGAAGGATGGATATTCAAGATTGGCAAGGAGAAGAATATTCCGAAGATTCTCCACCATGGTAAGACTTATTGGAGTAAGCAGCACGTCGAAAAGCATTTTGCCAAACACATCGAGAACAATACCATCGTTGAATGGTATTCCGTGCAAGACATGATGACAAAGTTTAATATGACAACTTCTGCCGTCTATTGCTTTGTGTCGAAGTTCAACATCCCTAAGAAGAAAGTTAAATCTTTGGTTTTCTACAGCAAGCAACATGTAGATGTCGCCAAGGGCTTCAACGAACAACCGAAAGAGGAGTTCTACACAATGAAGGAAGCCGTTCAGCACTTTGGTATGACAGAAGACCAAATTTATAAATATGCTAAGAAAGCCAAGGTGTCAAAGCACATGGAAGGTCGCATCGTGTTGATGAACAAACGAGAGCTTGACGCAGCCTTGGCACCTCCATCAATATAAAGCAGACCTTTTCCTTTGGTTGAAAATCTGTTAACCACATATTAACTTTTTCACCCGAATCTCACCAGGTACTTTTGTACCGCAATTCAATATTAATCAGTAATTCATTTATTTACCATTTTATAATCACATTCATTATGAGCACTGCACATACATTTGTAAAAGTGACGCTACGTGAGCGTCTTTATGAGAAGACTGGTCATATCGCACTTTATCTGGATTACTATCCACCTATCCGTAACCCAAAGACGATGAAACAAACACGCCGTGAATATCTTGGTTTGTATCTGTATGCCAAACCAACTTGTGATGCCCTTGTTGCCTACAACAAGGAAATCCGCGAGAAAGCTCTCGCTATCTGTTGCATGCGTCAGACGGCACTCATCAACGAGGATCTTGGTTTCATGGATCACAACAAAAAAAAGATGGACTTCTTGCCATACTTCAAAGAGCACTCTGACAAGAAGGGCGATAAATGGATTTCCGTTTATAAGCACTTCTACAACTTTTGTGGTGGCAAGTGTACTTTCGGTGACCTGACAGTTGAATTTTGCCAGAAGTTCCAACTGTACCTTGTTGATGCCGCACCTCTCAAACGTCCAAACGAGAAGATGTGTAAAAATTCTGTGGCAGCCTTTTGGGCTACGTTCCGAGCCATGCTGAAAAAGGCATACCTCGACAAGTACTTGCGTGAGAATATCAACGATTACCTTAGTGCGCTCAAAAAAGAAGATGTACATAAGGAGTATCTTACCCAGGAGGAGGTCATTAAACTAGCCAACACCCCATGCGGACACCCTGTATTAAAACAGGCTGCTCTGTTTTCTTGTCTTACAGGTCTGCGTATCAGTGACATCCTGAAGTTGAGATGGGAAGACATTCAGATGGCTCCCGATGAAGGCTACTGCCTCCGCTTCACATCTCAGAAAACAGATAGAGACGTGACTATTCCTATCGGATTTCAGGCATACGAGCTGCTTGGTGAGCGTGGTGAGGGAAAGGTCTTCAAGGGTCTCAAACGATGCTGGACACAAGTTCCATTGAAGAAATGGCTTGCAGAAGCTGGCATCAAAAACAAGCACATTACGTTCCACTGTTTCCGACATACCTACGCCACACTTCAGATAGCAGCTGGCACAGACATCTATACAGTTTCAAAGATGCTTACTCACAAGAGCGTTTCTACAACTCAGATATACGCCGACCTCGTCAACGAAAAGAAGAGGGCAACTGTCGATAAGATTACACTGAAATAGTAGCTTTTGTTAACCGTTATTCATCGATTTTAAGGGGCGAAGATGACAAACTCGTCATTTTTGCCCTTAATTTATGTTAAATCTTCTATTGAAGAGAAATAGCCAAATGCGGAAAATGAAAACAAGTGAAAAAAAATTGAGGTCGAAATTTTCAAAAAAACTCGTTCTGCTCATTTAACGTGCAGAATGTGAATGTTTTAGAATGTTAACGCGATTTGGCAGAAAAGATATACTGGAGTAACTTTGTACCGCAATTCAGATTAATATCAATCGCTATATATGAGAAAAATCACAGTATATGACCAAGTCGCACTCATTGCTCTTGCAGGTGAATCCATGGTATGCTACATCGGTTTGCACAATGTTGTCCAACTTGATGTTATTGCCTCATTATTAGGATTAGTCTTCAACTCATCTTTTCTGTCCTTTCTCTATTACCATAGTTTTAGACGAGTCCTTGCTGGCTCAATCTCCCCCAAGGAGACTGTTATATCAAAAGAAACTGATAGTCACCCTTCAGATGAAGATGACGGCCACCTTATTATATATAAAGAAAGGGAAGAAAGAGAATTGAAGACCATCGATGCGGTCTTCAACTACACGATGCATTATATTGGTCAGTACCTGTCCCAGGATGAAAGGTCTCTCATCCGAGAAAACATCATCATCTTCTCCTTCGACAAGAATGAAGAACTCCACCCCGTTATGCAGGACAAGTTTGATGATTTCAATCTCTATGACATCACGCACCTGTGTCATGCCATCGGTAATCATACTGTCACCAGAAAGAACATCTATCAGATAGCAACCTTTGCCAAGGCTTGCTTCCCTGCCTACACCAAGGGGCAGCATGTACATTCCATTGCTGCCAAACTCACCAATACCGACCATGTCACCACCATTCCCGTTCTGCATAGGAACGACCCTCTGCCCGATTTTGGTGAAACGTGGTAGATTTTCACCCGCTGATTCGGGTTAACCGCAGGTTCACTTGTTCACCCGATAATCACCCCATACTTTTGCAGTCGATT
>JAIKZG010000010.1 GCA_024682415.1 Prevotella sp. | reverse complement strand
AGCAGATTCTCGATTATATGCGTGCCGCCTGTGCCGGCAGAAATGAGCCTATAATGCCGCTGTGCAGCGCCTTTAATCGGGAAACGCGTGACGGCTGCAACATGAAGCATTATTCTCAGCTCCTGCAGAGTGCCATAAAGAATATTATCGACGTAAAGGAGGAGAGCGTCATTGATAGCCTATTCTCCGAGGGTGAAACTTCGGCTCTCGTGGGCGAAATATCCGGGCTTGATGATTTTGAGCTTATCACATTCCTTGTAATAAAATAAAAAAGAATCTGTATCGCGATGATTGATGAAAACATATTAGGCTTTCCGCAGTCGTGTGTGGTGAATAAGAATGTGGCTAAAAAGGCTTTCTATTCGCGTGGCGAGCAAAGGGCAAGACTGAAAGACTGGCTCACTCATAGCGTGGAGGCGATAACGTGGCTATATAAACTCACTGATAAAACAGCGAATGTGGCTGATGGCGCAAAAGTTCATGAGATAGATGTGTTTCTTATAGAATGTAAAGACAGTGCGCAGATAGATTTGCGCCAATTTGCGGCTATCGACTCGTTGCTGCCACGCCACACTATGTTTGTAGTAAGGCGGGGCGAGAGTGTGAGTTTGCTCATTCATCATAAAGAGCTTTATACTGATGCTCATGGCGAGAAAAAATGGCGATGTGGCGACACCGAGTTGCTGAGTGATGTAGATTTGAGCGAAACTGATGTAAGGCTCGAAGGCAATGATATGGATGCTGTTTATGTAGGGTTGCTGAGACTTGTTTCGGGCTTGGGCATAGGCAGTGCCGTGAGCTATGGTGAGGCTGCAGAAAAGCGCGCCAGGCTGAAAAGACTCAATGCGCAGGCAGCAAGCTTGAAAAAGTCGTTACGCTCTGAACGTCAATATAATAAGCAAGTGGAAATAAACAAGATGTTGAAAGAGGTGAAACGCCAAATAAGCGAACTTTAACAAGAAAACTAAAAAATAAACTATATATGGAAAATCATAAACCCTATCATTTGCCGAATGAGTCGGCAGACGGCACTCAGCTGCTGATGGAGAAACTTAGCAAGGTGGCTCCGTCGTGCTTCACTGAGGTGAGGGATGAGCAGACGGGAGAGCTGCGTCGTGTGGTAAACTTCAAGACATTGCGCCAGCTTCTTGGCGATGATGCCGTGGAGGACGAAAAAGAATATTATGAGTTTACATGGCCGGGCAAGTTTGATGCCCGACGCGAGGCTGCCAAGCCTATAAGCAAAACTCTGCGCCCTGTGGTGGAGGATAGCTCCGACTGGGATAATACGGAGAACGTATATATCGAGGGCGACAATCTTGAGGCATTGAAGCTTTTGCAGAAGTCTTATCTTGGCAAGATTAAGATGATTTACATAGATCCACCTTACAACACAGGCAATGATTTTGTTTATCATGACGACTTTGCTGAAACCCAAGATGAATATGATTTGTTTGCAGGCAACAAAGATGAAGAGGGCAACCGTTTTAGAAAGAACACCGATATCAATGGTCGTTTTCATTCTGACTGGTGCTCTATGATGTATCCTCGCTTGCAGGTGGCTCGCACATTGCTTAGCGAGGATGGATATATCTGTGTTTCTATTGATGATAATGAATGTACGAATTTAATAGAAATGATGAATGAAATAATGGGAGAGTCTAATTTCTATGCAAGTTTTATTATCGTACGTTCAGAAGGAGGTGGACTTGCTAAAAGGGCTGTAATAGGTCATGATTATATGGTTGTATATGCCAAAAATATATTAAATGCCTTGCCATTAGGTCGCCCTAAAGATATTAGAGGAAAAATTGTAGAGAAAGATGGTGAAAAATATTGGATTGAAACAGATTGGTTTAGAGAAGTCTTTGGTAAATATGGAACATGTCATTATGAAGACATTCTTAAATTCTATAATGAAGGGAAAAAGAATGAAATTGATGAAGGCATAAAGGAAGGTAAGTATGTTTTAATCCCTCGTGACAATAAACATATTATAGGTAGATATAGAAAGGTCGCTGATGATACTTCTAAGTTTTATACTATTTTAAAGTCTTTGAATAAGAATGGTGTTTTGGATTTAAAAAAAATGGAATTAGATAAATATTTTGATTATCCCAAACCCGTATCCCTTATTAAGGATTTTATACAAGGAGTTACAATACATTCTATCAAGGATTGTAATGTTATTCTCGATTTCTTTTCTGGCTCAGCAACAACTGCTCATGCAGTGATGCAGCTAAATGCGGAAGACGGAGGAAAGAGAAAATATATTATGGTGCAGTGGCCAGAACTCACCGATGAGAAGAGCGAAGCCTACAAGGCTGGATATAAGAATATCTGCGAGATAGGCAAGGAGCGTATTCGCCGTGCCGGCAAAAAGATTAAGGAGGAAAATCCCGATTGGAATGGCGATACAGGGTTTAGAGTGTTCCGCGTGGATGATAGCAACAAGGTGGAAGTGGCTCGCTCGCCAAGAGATTTGAATCAAGGGGATTTGGATTTGTTCCTCGACAACATTAAGCCCGATCGCAATGACCTCGATTTGCTCTTTGGCTGCATGATAGACTGGGGCATGGAGTTCGCGCTGTCGCAGCCAATGGCGACAGAGGAAGTAGACGGATGCAAAATCTATTCTGTAAACGGTAACGACCTCGTGGCTTGCTTTGCCGAAAGCATCACAGAAAGAGTGATAGAGAGAATGGCGGAGATGGAGCCGGTGAGAGTGCTTTTCAGAGATAGCTGCTTCGGCAGAGATGATGAGAAGATAAATGTGTTTGAAAAGTTTAAGCAGGCGTTGGAATGGAACGACGACCAGGCGATAAACAATATAAGAGTGATTTAGAGTAACGGGATGAAACTGAAGTTTAAGCAACAGCGATTTCAAACGGATGCCGCGCGATGCGTGACGAGGGCTTTTGCCGGGCAGAAATATTGCGATGCCTATGACTACATGATGGATATGGGCAGAGAGCAAGGCGCGCAGCAGGCTTTGTTTGGAAGAACTGGTTTCGGCAATGCTAAGATAAACATAGACCGCACGGCGATAACAGAAAATATTCGCAAGGTGCAGATGGAGCAGGGGCTGAAGCCGATAGAGCAGCTGGAAGGGGCTGACTCGCTGACGCTCACCGTGGAGATGGAAACAGGCACGGGAAAAACCTATACCTACATCAAAACGATGTATGAGCTTAACAAGCTGTATGGATGGAGCAAATTTATTGTGGTGGTGCCAAGCATTGCCATAAGAGAGGGCGTGATGAAGAGTTTTGAAACCATGCAGGAGCATTTTGCCGATATGTATGGCAAGAGAATGCAGTATTTCGTGTACAACTCTAAGCAGCTCACTAAGATAGACAACTTCGCAAGCGACGCGGGAATGCACGTTATGATAATCAACACGCAGGCTTTCAACAACTCGTTTGACAAGGATAAAAAGAATAAAGACACCAACAAGATTTTCTCGGAGTGTGAGGATTTTGGCTACAGAAAGCCTATCGACGTGATAGCCAAGACAAATCCGATAATGATTATAGATGAGCCGCAGAGCGTGCTTGGAGCTAACAAGAAAAACTCCACACGAAAGAATCTGAAACATTTCAATCCGCTATTTTCGCTGCTTTATTCTGCCACTCACAGGCAGGACGATATATATAATATGGTGTATCGCCTCGACGCTATGGATGCTTACAACAAAAAGCTGGTGAAGAAGATAGAGGTGAAAGGCATTACGCAAGTGGGCACTACTGCCACAAATGGTTATCTGTATCTGGAAGAGATAGTGATAAGCAAAGGCAACCCACAGGCGCGACTCGGATTTGACATCAAGACGGCAAGCACCACAAAGCAGACCACAAGATTGGTGGGCGAGGGATATAATCTGTATGATAACAGCGGAGAGCTGGCTGAATATGAGAATGGATTCATAGTGGAGCGCATTGACGGCATTGAGGGAAAGGTGTGCTTTGTGAATGGTATTGAACTTTATGAGGGCGATGCCATAGGTCAGGTGAACGAAGACTTGATGCGACGCATACAGATACGCGAAACTATTCGCACCCATTTGGAGCGAGAGCGCAAGCTATATGGCAAGGGCATAAAAGTGCTGTCGCTGTTTTTCATAGACCATGTGGAAAACTATCGCCGATATGAGAGCGGAAGCACGAGCAATGGCAAATGGGCTGACATATTTGAAGAGGAATACAAAAATGTGGTGGGCGAGCTTGCTCCCACTTTCGCTGAAACGGCATACGCCAAATATTTGAGCAGATTTGAGGCTAAAGATGTGCACGACGGCTATTTCTCTCAAGACAAGAAGGGGCATTTCATCGACTCGAAAGAGAAAAAACAATATGGCGGAAGTGATGATGAAAGTGCCTACGACTTGATAATGAGAAACAAGGAGCGACTGCTGAGTTTTGATGAGCCAGTGCGCTTCATCTTCTCTCATTCGGCACTGAAAGAGGGCTGGGACAATCCTAACGTGTTTCAGATATGCACGCTTAAAAACTCTGACAATGAAACGAAGAAGCGTCAGGAGGTGGGGCGCGGAATGCGCTTGTGCGTAAACAAGGATGGAGAAAGGCAAGATGCGGAAGTGTTGGGCGACGCAGTGTTTGATACCAATATATTGACTATCATCGCAAGTGAAAGCTATGACCAGTTTGCAAAGAAGTTGCAGACAGAGATTGCCGATGCGTGTGGCGATCGCCCGGTGGTGGTTACGCCAACGCTGTTTGCTGATCGTGTGTTTGTAATGGAGGATGGAAGTGAGCAAAAGATAAGTGTGGGCAAGGCTGTGGAGATAAACAATGTGCTGGTGTTTCATCAATACATCGACATGAAAGGTCAGCTCACGCAGAAGTATTTCGACGACAAGAAAAACGGCAGGCTTGATTTCGGCGAGCTAAACAATATGAAGAATGATATTGTGAGGGTGCTCGACACCGTGTTCGATCCAGGCAGCATCCCATTCGACAATGGACGCAAACCGCGAGAGGCTCATTTTGATGAAAAGAAGTTTAAAAACGAGTTTATTGATTTGTGGAATCGCATAAACGTCAGAACTGTCTATACCGTGGATTTCAAGTCGGAAGACTTGATAAAGAAAGCCATAAAGGATATTGACGATATGCTGAGCGTGACGGTGATAAGAATGATGGTGGGAAGCGGAAGTCTGGAAAATATACGCGATAAGGAGAGCTTGAAAAACGGCACTGCCATGACCGACGCTAAGATGCGCAGAATAGATATGAAGGAAAGCGTGGGAGGCAGCGTGAGATATGACCTTGTGGGAAGAATTGTTGAGGCTACAGGCTTGACAAGGCGCACGATTGTAACGATACTGAAGGGCATAAGCACGCAGAAGTTTGCTATGTATAGGCAAAATCCGGAGGAGTTTATCATCAAGATTTCAAAGATAATAAACGACTGCAAGGCCTCTGCCGTGATAGAGCAAATAAGATATGAGAAGACTTCGCAGAAGTTTGATACCGACATATTCACCGAAGCTACCATTCGTGGAAAATTGGGCGTGAATGCCATAGAGTCATCAAAATCACTATATGATTTAGTGGTGGTGGACAGCCAAGGCACAGAGAAACATTTCGCTGAAGAGCTGGAGAAAGAGAGCGATGTGAAAGTTTACACGAAGTTGCCTCGCGGATTCTACATAAACACTCCTATGGGACATTACAATCCAGACTGGGCGATAGTGTTTAATGAGGGCGCGACGAAGCACATCTATTTCGTGGCAGAAACAAAGGGTAACGACGAGATAAAATCGGAGTTGCGCGGAGTGGAAGAGAGCAAGATAGAGTGTGCTCGCAGGCATTTCAATGCTATCAGCAAGGCTGGAGATGTGAAATACGATGTGGTGAAGACTTATCAGAAGTTATACGACTTAGTGGCAAAATAGAATAATATAACCGCTATTGTATAAGGAGATTAAAATCTTTTCATCTCATTTCTTTCTTCGTCTTAAAAATTTTGTTTACATTTGCGCCGATTTACTTTTTCTTTGAGAAAATCATTATTCTAACACAAAACTAATAAACAAAAAAATGACTTTAAAAACTTATTTGGCTGTTATTGCCCTATGTTTGCACTCTTTCGGCGCAGATGCCAAGACATGGTATATGGCAACCAACGGAAATGATGGTAACGATGGTAGTATCAACGCTCCTTTCGCTACTCTGCCTTATGCGCAGAGCAGGATGGCGGCAGGCGACACTCTTATGATTCGCGGCGGCAGATACACTATCACGAATTACAGCGACAAGCAAGAGAATATTTATGCCGTGGTGTTCCACATCAACAAGCGTAACAGCAATCCCGACAAGCCTACCTGTTATTTCGGCTATCCGGGCGAGCGTCCTGTCTTTGACCTGTCGCAGGTGAAGCCTGAAGGCTGTCGCGTGTCGGGATTTTATATCCATGCCGACAATGTGTATATGCGCAATTTCGATGTCGTGGGTTTGCAGGTTACTATCAAGACGCACACGCAGAGCGAGAACTTCTCCGTTCGCCGTGGCAACAGCAACATCCGATTGGAGAATATCGCTGCTCACGACGGCATGGGCATTGGCTTCTATCTCACTAAGGCGAGCCATGTGCTTGTGCTCAACTGCGATGCCTACAACAACTTCGACTCCGTTTCCGAGGATGGAAAGGGCGGCAACAGCGATGGCTTCGGCGCGCATTGTCGCAAGAGTGATTCCGACATCGTTTTCCGCAACTGCCGTGCGTGGTGCAACAGCGACGACGGTTTCGACCTTATAAATGATTTCACTCCTGTCACGTTTGACAACTGCTGGGCATTGTTCAATGGCTATAAGACTTTTGCGGAGAGCACTCCAGGCGACGGCAACGGTTTCAAGGCAGGCGGATATGGCAAACAGGTGCAGAAAGAGGCTTTTGCATGTCCTCGCCACACCATTCAGAATTGCATAGCCTATCGCAACAAGGCCAACGGCTTCTATGCCAACCATCATCTTGGCGGCAACAACTGGTATAACAACACCGCCTACCTCAACAAGTATGATTACTGCATGGTGAACCAGTCTTCATGGGATGTGGCTGATGATGTTGATGGCTACGACCATGTGCTTATTAATAATGTGTCGCTTCGTGGCGCGAAGGGATATTATTCGCAGATTAATCAGAGCCGTTGCAAACTCATCAACAACTCATTCCTCCCTGTTCAGCAGTCGGTTAGCAGTCGTGATTTTGAGGAAGTGAAAGATTATGAGCAACTTACCGCTCCACGCAAGGCCGACGGCACATTGCCCGACATCACTTTCCTCGCATTGAAGTCTACAAGTCGGCTATATGCCGCAAAGATGGGTTGGCAGTTTAAGTATACAGAAAACGGCGGCAGGACTACGGACATAAATTCTGTTCCCAATGCCATAAACGCGAAACGCGATAACAAGTATTATGATTTGCAGGGCAGAGTAGTGGCACATCCTTCCAAAGGGCAGCTTTACATTCGTAATGGAAAGAAAATAATAAAGTAATCTTGTTTTCATAATGAAGAGGGTGTGCCATTTTTGACACACCCTCGAAGAGATCTTATTTATGATGAAGCACCATGAAGGCGCGACAACATTCTAACGTATAGGTCTTGCCGGCAACGGTGTTCAAATCGTATTCGTAGATTTTGCGAACAGACAATGCCTCTGCCGTGCCGTTCTCTATAGGAGTCTTTATCGTTGGTACATAGAAAAGCGGATTAGGGTTATTGCCTTTGGCTGGTTTCAAGCCTTTGCATTTCAAAGGAGTATATGAACGAATGCGGAGGTTGCCACCGAGCTTGGATGTTATCTTTGCCTGATTAAGGCAGTTGTCGCTCCATGTCATGTCTACTACAAAACCGCCACGGACACACAAGCCTTTCACGCTTCCTTGTTTCCACACATCAGGTACGGCAGGCAAAAGCTGTACAGCTCCGTCGTGGCTCTGGAGAAGCATTTCCGCCATGCCGGCAGTGAAGCCGAAGTTGCCATCTATCTGGAATGGTGGGTGAGCGTCGAAGAGGTTAGGATACATTCTGCCATGAGGATATCTGCCTTGCACGGAGTCGGCAGGGAGCACATTCATGAGCGAACGCACAAGTTTGTAGGCATGATTTCCGTCGAGCAAGCGTGCCCAGAGATTTATCTTCCAACCGATACTCCAGCCTGTAGCCTCGTCGCCACGCTGAAGAAGGGTGGTCTTGATGGCAGAAGCAAGTTTTGGAGTGCGGAGTGGGGAAATCTGTGCGCTTGGGAATAGACCATAGGCATGAGAAATGTGGCGGTGCTGATCTTTAGGGTCGTCGCTGTCGGAAAGCCACTCCTGAAGTTGTCCGTATTTGCCTATCTGCATAGGAGGGAGCAGCGCAATGGCATTGTTGAGGCTGTCGATATAGTTCTGAGGTTCGCCAAGCACACGGGCGGCAGTGAGAGCGTCGTTGAGCACATCAAACACAATCTGATTGTCCATTGTGCAGCCAGCGGTAACGGCAGGTTTGCCTTTAGGGCCATGCTCTGGAGAGATACTCGGCACGATTACGAGCCAATTGTTACGATGGTCTTTTACCATAGCAGTGAGATAGAAGTCGGCTGCGCCTTTCAGCTGAGGGTAGACGCTGCGCAGATAACTTTTGTCGCCATTGAAAAGATAACGCTGAAAAGCATGAGTGCTGAGCCATCCCGCGCCGTGAGGCCATATTCCCCAAGTTGCCCCGTCTACCATTCCCGTGGTGCGCCAGATGTCGGTGTTGTGATGCGCCATATAGCCACGCGCGCCATACATCTTTCGGGCTGCTTCCTTGCCTGTCTCGCTCAAATCTTTGATGAGCTGAAGCAGTGGGTATTCCGTTTCTTGAAGATTGGTAATCTGGGCAGGCCAATAGTTCATTTCCGTGTTGATGTTGATGGTGTATTTGCCGTCCCATGGCGCTTTCATGCTCTCGTTCCATATTCCTTGCAGATTTGCTGCCTGTCCACCAGGCTGAGAAGAGCAGATGAGCATATAGCGACCATATTGAAACAAAGTCTGTGCCAACTGGGCGTTAAGTGGAGAGTCGTCGCGGCTGCTGGTAACCTTGTAGAGCAGAGAGTCGGTAGGAATAGCATTGTCTGCCTTTATGAGGTTGAGATTTACTCTGCCATACTGCTGAGCGAATATCTTAGAATGCGTCTTGATGGCAGAAGCGAAAGGCTTAGCCATGGCAGCAGCGAGCATTGACGAGCAACGGCTCTTCTCATCGGCGCTTACGTCTTTATAGTTCACGAAGTTCGTCGCCATACTTATATATATTATGGCTTCGTCTGCTGCTTTCAGGTTTAGGCAGTTGTCTTTAGCTGTGAGCTTTCCTCCCTTGTTCTTGATAGCCATTCTCGTCTGCACGCGGATTACGCCCTTAATGCCTTCGTGGTCGGCACCTTTGCCGTTCATTACGAGCTGCGTTCCGTCGAGCTTTACATCGTGCAGAAGTGGAGATTTATATCCTGCTGAAAATGAAATCTTGCCAGGTTTGTCAGCCGAAATGCGCATTATTAGCACATTGTCGGCAAACGATGTGAAGATTTCGCGCTTGTAGTTTACACCATCTATATTATAAGAGGTAGTGGCAACGGCGCGCGACAAATCCAATGAGCGTCGGTAGCCATTGACACCAAATTTCGCCCCTTCGCTTTTGATTATCAGTGAGCCTACGGTTTCAAAAGGCATACCGTTCTGTCCCGACATGAAGTTGGCGTTTACCATGTTGTGAGCCAGATATTCCTTGCCTTCAAAGATTAGTCGGCGCACCTTTGCAAGCGTGTCGGCAGGCACAGCGCGCACATTGCTGTGAGGGCCTCCGCCCCAAACCGTTTCCTCGTTAAGCTGAATTTCGTCGGTGCTGACGCCTCCGTAAACCATTCCGCCGATGCGACCATTACCTATAGGCAAAGCCTCCTGCCATTGATGCGCAGGGTGGTTGTACCATATTGTCTGAGCATAAGTTGTAATGGAAATAGTAAGTAATACTAAGTTTAAGATAATTTTTTTCTTGTTCATTCGTGTATATTAAATTTATAGAATTGTTTCGGTATGTGTATGTATATGTTATAAGTCTATCACGTCTAAATCATCGGGCACGAAAACATTTCCATGGAATGCCTTTTGCGCCTCCTTCGTGTATCGTTGTTTTCTTGTGGCAAGAGTCTTTTCCTCCGTGTGATAGAGAACGAGATTCTTCACGCACAATTCTTCTGCATCGCGCCCCGCATCAAGAGCAGTGGAGTGGTGCTTCTCGTAAGGTTTGAAAATGTCGGCGTCATCATTTAGGCAGAATGCTTCGTGCATTAGCCAGTCGGCATTCTCCACATATTTTCTGCATGCCTCGTTGTAAGGTTCATCGCCAAGGCAGGCGAGTGTGCGCCCATTGTCGATATTCATGCGAAAACCATATTGCAATGCCTTGGTGGAATGAATATCAAAGAAAGTTATGTCATGCCCCATGATATTTCTTGTTTCGCCGTCATTAACGCTGACAAGATGCAGGCGCTTGCCGATAAATGCTGCTTGCTTAGCCTGAAGCAAGGTCTCCGCCTGTGATTTCAGTATTTCTACTACTTCCTGATGCGAATAGATGTAAGCCTCGCCATCATATTTTCCGGCAGCCATAAACTGAGTAATCATTCTCATCATCCATATCGCTCCAAGCAAGTGGTCGATATGCTTATGAGTGATAAAGATGTGTCGCATATCTTTCCAGTCGAGATTAGCGCGTCTCAGCTGCGTGAGAATGCCGTTTCCGCCTCCGCAGTCTACAAGCAGATGTTTATCCCCATCGCTTATTACGAAGCAAGTATTGAATATTTCTGATACGAGCGCATTGCCCGTGCCGAGCATAGTTATTTTCATTGTAGGAGTATAGTTATAGCATGAAAGTTTGTATAATGTATTATTTTGCTCGGCAAATTTAGTAAAAGTCTTGTTTTTACGTAAAAAACAAGACTTTAATAAATCGACATTTAACATTTGAAGCACATTTTTCTTTGAAAATCGCTTGCGGATTAGAAAAATTACCATGAACCCCAAGGGCAATGGAGAATATGAGGCTTGCATCATTCCTCAATCGGCGGAACTTACTTTTGCAGTAAATGTAGGCGGAACTACTTATAATTCTAATGCCGTGGATTTGCGTACATACGCAGCGAATAATGTCTACACAGCCACAATCAATATCAATACGAGCAAATTCCTTTATCAAGGCAACACAACCATGGATATTGGCAATTTCTATGGAATTTACGCTAATGGACAAGGTGTATTGATTGACAATACAAGCGCAGCAGTAAGCGCAGCTCGTGAGAGTGAGTACACCGCTTTTTTGTTCTGAATAATTGTTATATTCAAATGATTTTTGTATTTTTACAGATGATTATAATTAAGGCTTAAAAGATAATTAAACAAAATACCTTTTTAATAACATATAAAACATTTAGTAGTATGATAAGGTTACGTTCCTTTACATTAATTGCGATATGTACGCTTTCCGCAAATCTGCGTGCCCAGAAAATAGATAGCTGGCATGTGGATGCTGTGGCGGAAGAGCAGTTTAACTCTGATAATGGGAGATGGAATCTATCCACAATGCTTGATTATGGCGTGAACGTAAATCTGTGGAAGGGGGCGCAGCTAAATGTCGGTGCTCTTACTACATATATGCAGCATGATGAGGATTATCTCAGCGTGGATAAGCTGGTGTTTTCTAATCTCGATACGCAGTCGAGATTGTTTCGCTTCTCTACTTTGGGGCTTTCTCAGAAGGTAGGGGCGTTTACTTTCTTTGCAGGCGTGAGAAACACTGTGCCGGATTATTTCACGGAGGATGAAATAAACTTCTTCACAGGCAGCGCTCATGGCATTCACCCGGTGATAACCGAGAATTTCGACGTAGCAACTTATCCAACTTCGGCGCTCACAGCGCAGATAACATGGCAGATAAATGATAATTGTCGACTGACCAACACGCTGTATAACGGGGAGAGCGGCGACAGGCTTAAAGATGAGTTTCGCCTTGGCGGAGGGTTAAAATATATGAGCGCGATAAACTATTGTTCTGATAGTCGCTCTTTTGAGGTGGGGCAGATTACGGGGCGCGACAATCAGATGCGCCATGGCACTTCTGTCTATGCCTACGACATTGAGCATATCAATCATAAACTTAGCTTGATAGGTGAGCTTGGAAGGTATTTCGGATATGCTGATAACAACAATATTGACGATGGCGAAACTTATCTTTGCAGATATTTCGGTGCTGTGGGCGCACTTTATAATTTTGATAAGAAAAAATCATTGGGCGTTGTCGGCACCGTAGCAAAATATGAAGACGCTTACGACGATACGCAGCTTGAAATAAATTATGCTCACAGGTTTGGCGCGCTCACGGTGCAGCCTGTCTTGATTATTGACAACAGCGACGGCAACGCGCAGACGATGGGACTTGTGAGGTTGTCGTTGAGCTTAGGAGAATGAAAGAGTTAATACGCCCAAATATCGCTTCGCCATTTTTTAGGTTTAGTCATAATCTTTGGCTATGTGATATTGTTTTTGTAAATTTGCACCTATAATAATATATAGGAAAAGATAAAAATAATGGAATTAAAGAAAAAGATTATTACCCTCACTTACACTCTTTATACAGAGGAGGGCGACAAGGAGACAAAGATAGAGGAGATGACAGGCGAGAAGCCTCTTACTGTTTTGACTGGCTTCGGACTCACGCTTGAGGATTTTGAGAAAAATCTTATCGACTTGAAGGATGGCGATGAGTTTGACTTCACTCTCACTCCTGAGCAGGCTTATGGTAACTACGATGAGAAGCATGTTATCGATATGGACAGAGAGATTTTCTCTATCAACGGTCATTTCGACAGCGATAACATCTTTGTGGGCGCAGTAGTGCCATTGCAGAATGAAGACGGCAACCGCTTCATGGGCAAGGTGCTTGAAATCACTTCCGACAAGGTGAAGATGGATTTGAATCACCCATTGTCGGGTAAAGATATACGTTTCGCAGGTCACATCATTGAAACTCGTGACGCTACAAACGAGGAAATTCAGAATGCCATCAACGCAATGAGCGGTGAGGGTGGTGAACATCATTGCTGCTGCGGACATCATCATGGTGAGGAGGGCGAGCATGAATGCCATTGCCACGACCATGAGGGCGAAAGCGGCGAACATCATTGCTGTGGCGGACATCATCATGGCGAGGGTGAGCATGAATGCCATTGCCACGACCATGAGAGCGAAGACGGTGAACATCATTGCCACTGCCACGACAACGATTAATTCATAATCGAATAACTAATATTTTAAGAGAGGATGAACACATTTGGCAAATTATTCACGATTACTTCTTTTGGCGAAAGCCATGGTGAAGCTGTAGGGGGCGTTGTTGATGGAATGCCGGCAGGCATAGATATCGACATGGATTTTATTCAGGCGGAGCTTAACCGTCGTCGCCCCGGACAGAGCAAGGTAACAACATCTCGTAAAGAACCTGATAAGGTGGAGTTTCTCAGCGGTATTTTCGAGGGGGAATCTACTGGTGCGCCCATAGGATTTATGGTGCGCAACACCAATCAGCATTCCAATGATTATGATAATTTGCGAAATGTGTTTCGTCCCTCGCATGCCGATTTCACTTATTACAGCAAATATGGCATTCGCGACCATAGAGGTGGCGGACGTTCTTCCGCGCGCGTCACGATAAGTCGCTGCGTGGGTGGAGCATTGGCGAAATTGGCTTTAAGGCAGATTGGCGTTTCCATTCAGGCTTATACTTCGCAGGTAGGCAATATAGCTGTGGATAAAGATTATCTGAATCTTGATTTGGCTTTGACGGAAACAAATGCTGTGCGTTGTCCTGACTTGGAGAAAGCGCAGCAGATGGAGAAACTTATTCTTAAACTCAAAGCTGATGGCGATACCACAGGCGGAATCGTTACTTGCGTGATTAAAGGTTGCCCTGTTGGGCTTGGTGAGCCAGAGTTTGGCAAACTTCATGCGCAGCTTGGCGCGGCAATGCTTGGCATAAATGCCGTGAAAGGATTTGAGTATGGCTGCGGTTTCGCCGGAGTGTCAGCCAAAGGAAGTGAGCAGAACGATGTCTTTGTGAGCGACGAGAAAGGTATTCATACCGCTACAAACAGAAGTGGGGGAATACAGGGCGGAATAAGCAATGGCGAGGATATTTATTTCCGTGTGGCTTTCAAGCCTGTTGCCACATTGCTTATGGAGCAACCTACGGTGGATAAGGATGGAAACAGTGCGACACTTGAAGTGAAAGGCAGACATGATCCTTGCGTTGTTCCTCGTGCCGTGCCTATCGTGGAAGATATGGCTGCAATGGTGATATTGGATAACTATCTGCTCAATAAGGCCTGCCGAATGTAAAGGCACGTGTTAAGTATTAAGCATAAAATATGCAAGAAATAAAAACGAGGTTTCCTTATTACGGGGAAGCCTCGTTTTTTTGTGTTTGAAGGATATTAGACAGAGTTATTTAAGTTCACCCTTGATAGCTTCTATCCATGCGTCGATGCGAGAGTCGGTCTGGTCTTCCTCGTTTACGTCGTCGAGAGGTAAGCCGATAAATTTGTCGTCAATGACAGCGTCGGATGCATCAAATGTGTAGCCGTCTTGTGAAACAGCACCCACGAATTTCGCGCCACTGTCTTTGAGTTCATTGTAAAGCTCACCCATACCGCCACAGAACGTGTCGCAATAAGAATCGGAATCACCGCAGCCGAACAAAGCTATCACCTTGCCGCTGAGATCGCAGCCCTTTAATGTGTTTACTCCGTCATACCAGTCGTCCTGCATCTCGCCAGCACCCCATGTAGAAGTGCCGAGGATAAGGTTGTCGGCATTGTTGATTGTGTCGTCGGTAATATCGCTGACGTTTACAACCTCAGCACCTAATTTTTCACCTATTTTCTGTGCGATTGCCTCGCAAGTTCCTGTTGTGGAACCGTAAATTACAACTGTGTTCATTTCTTTTATTTTAGATTAAATACGTTCTTTTTCCTGATGCAAATTTACGGTCAATCATAAACATCTGCAATACCTAAAAATGCTGATTTCTTCCCTCGTGGCTTTTCATAATATGTAGGTATCGCCCCTTAATGATAAAGGCCACGTCACAAACTGTGACGCAGCCTTTATATCTTTATTATTTAGCGAATAAAATCGCTTACCGCTTATTTCTTGATGTTGGCATCCTGCAAGCCGTAGCCTTTCTTCTTGTCTACGATAATAAGGATGACAGAGATGACGATTGCAGCTATGCCGAACACAGCGAAGATTGTCATGCTTAATGTGTAGCTTGGATCAGCACCATTGGTCTTGCCGATAAGCATAGGAACGAGTGAAAGACCGATATTCTGAATATAGAATATGATGGCATAGGCAGATCCCAACAGCTTCATCGGGATAATCTTTGGCACGCTTGGCCACATTGCCGATGGAACGAGTGAGAAAGCGATACCAAGCAAAATCATGATGATAACGGCAAACCATCCGTAAGGCAAAATATGGATTGCGAAGACGATGTGGATGCAGGCAAGCATTACTGAGCCGATAAGCATCAATGTAGCGCCCTTACCAATCTTGTCGTAAATGCTTCCGAAGAGTGGGGTGAGGAATATTGTGCCGAAAGGAATCATAGCAGGCAAAAGTCCTGCTGTGCCCTCTGGCACATTGTAGTTGGCAATCATCAGCTTTGTAGCGAACTTCAGGAATGGGAACACTCCGCTATAGAAGAGCAGGCAAAGCAATGTGATAAGCCAGAAGCCAGGATTGGTGAAGATGAGTTTGAGGTCGGCAAAGTGGAAACCTTCGTCTTCTGAACTCTCTTCTGCTGCCTGTGCTGACGCGTCGAGCTTCTTATCCATTACGCAGTAAACGAGATAAGCTATTGAGCCGATGATGAGCAATACCAAGCCGAGAAGAACAGAGGCATTCACGTTGCCCATAGCCTTAACGATAGGAAGGCTCAATCCCATTGCAGCTGCTGTGCCAAGACGGGCGAGAGCAACCTGCAATCCCATTGCCAGCGCAAGCTCATGACCTGTAAACCACTTTGTGATGACCTTGCTCACGGTGATACCTGTAATCTCGCAGCCTACGCCGAAGATGGCAAAACCGAATGAAGCTACGGCTGCCGACATTGGCAAAGAGAAGTCTATTCCAATGCTCTGAAGGCTGAACACCTCGCCAGCAAAATCGGCTGTGATACCATAAAACTTGATAACGACACCGATTACCATCAATGCGCAGCTCATGATACCGGTGAAGCGTATGCCCATCTTGTCGAGGATGATACCACCGAAGAAAAGCATGAGCAGGAATACATTGATAAGTCCGTAAGAACCTGAGAAGAATCCATAGTCGTCAGAACTCCAGCCAAGTCCGCCTTGGTCGGCTGATGCGGTGAGGATAACTTCAAGTGGTGACATCACGTCGGTGATGAAATATCCCATCATCATTGTGAATGCCACAATCACGAGGGCTGTCCAGCGAGCTCCGGCAGAATCGCTGAGCTTCTTTTGAATAATTTCAGTCATATATGTTTTTATATGTGTTTATGTTTTCTAATCGTTTTATTTCTTGAGCCATTTGTCGAGCCACTCAAAGAATGTGCGCTGCCAGAGGATACCATTCTGTGGCTTCAACACCCAGTGATTTTCATCAGGGAAGAGAAGCAACTCGGCAGGAATGCCTTTCATGCGTGCGGCGTTGAATGCGCCGAAGCCTTGGTTGGCATTGATACGATAGTCTTTCTCGCCATGTATGCAGAGGATAGGAGTATCCCATTTGTCGATGAAGCGGTGAGGAGAGTTCTCGTATGTCTTCTTAGCGTTGGCAGAGCGGTCTTTGTTCCAATAAGCGTCTTCATATTCCCAGTTAGAGAACCATGCTTCCTCTGTGTCGGTGTACATTGACTCCAGATTGAAAGCACCATCATGAGCGATGAAAGCCTTGAAACGCTTGTTGTGATGTCCGGCGAGATAGTAAACGCTGAATCCGCCGAAAGAAGCTCCTACGCAGCCAAGACGGTCTTTGTCTACAAAAGGCAAGTTGTTGGTAGCGTCGTCGATAGCTGCAAGATAATCGTCCATGCACTGACCTGTCCAGTCGCCAGAAATTTCCTCGTTCCATTCCTGACCATAGCCTGGCAATCCGTGGCGGTTAGGAGCAACGATTACATATCCGTGGGCTGCCATAATCTGGAAGTTCCAGCGATAGCTCCAGAATTGTGAAACTGGGCTTTGTGGGCCACCCTCGCAGTAGAGCAGAGTAGGGTATTTCTTTGTAGCGTCGAAGTTTGGAGGAAGGATAATCCATACCTGTTCCTTCTTTCCGTCGGTGGTCTTCACCCAACGCTCCTGCACCTTTCCTACAGCAAGCTGATCGAAGATGTGCTTATTCTCGTCTGTAATCTGAGCCACTTCGCTCTGCTTCTCCTTCTTGTTTGGAGTGAGCACGAATATGTCGTCAGGGTGAGAGATAGAATGACGCTTTACAAGCAGTTTCTTTCCGCCTGCTATGAGCTGTGGAGCAGCGTAGTCATACCATCCGTCGGTGAGCTGCATCACGTTGCCCTGCAAGTCGGTTTTCCAAACCTGCACTGTGGCGTGCCAGCAACCTGTGAAATAGAATGTCTTTGAGTCTTTGCCCCAAACAAATTCGTCTACATTTGAGTCGAACTTCTCTGTTACATATTGCTTCTTGCCTGTAGCAAGCTCGTAGACGCAGAGTCTGTTTCTGTCGCTCTCATATCCGTTGCGAGCCATGCTCTGCCAAGCGATGTATTTTCCGTCTGGAGAGAACTGTGGATTTACGTCGTAACCAGGATTTACATCCTCTCCCTGATGGTTTACAGCCTGATTCTTCATGCTCTTTGAAGCATCAATCTTTGGCTCTTTATATCCGGCAGGCTTGCAGAGATTCTTTGTCTCGCCAGTACCTATATTATATAGATAAATATCAGCGTCTGTAGAGATAGCGTATTCTACGCCCTCTTTTTTTCTGCAAGTGTAAGCTATGCTTTGAGAGTCATTGCTCCAGTTCAATTGCTCTGTGCCTCCGAATGGAGCCATAGGGCATTCGTATGGTTCACCCTTCAAAATATCTTCGCCGGCATTTATTCCGTCGGCAGTAACATCAGCAACAAATGGGTGAGCAATCGTTTCTACATAGTGATCCCAGTGGCGATAATTCATGTCGGTGATTACCATGCCCGATGCCTTTGGCAAGTCAGAAGGATTCTTCTTTATTGAGCCGTGATAAGGCAATGATTTGATGAGGATTACGTGTTTTTCATCAGGTGAAAACTTAAATCCCTCTATATCTATTGCATCATTTGTGAGCTTCTTTCTGCCTGTGCCGTCGGCATTCATGCTCCACACTTGACCTTCACGCAGGAAAGCGATTTTCTTTCCGCCGTCTATCCACGCAGCGTCGCTCTCGCTTTCTGCGTCTTTAGTGAGCAGCTGCTTGTTCTTGCCATTGATGTCCATTATGTAGAGCACCTGATGACCGCGGTTTTCGCTCACGCTGTAGTAACCCACTTGATAAACCACCTTTTTGCCGTCGGGTGAAACGGCAGTTCCGCCGATGCGTCCCATTGCCCAGAGAGCCTCCGGAGTCATGAGCTTGCTTTTCAGCGTGATGTTATTCTTTCCTATGTTCACTTTCTCGTTTTGTGCTTGCGCAAAACTGCCACCCATCATGAGGGTGGCAGCTGCTATTAGGATTGCTTTATTCATCTCTTTCTATTGTTCATTTCCTGTTGGCGACGCTGCATCTCCGCTGCCTGTTGCTGCATGGCCTGCATGCGTGCCGCAAGTCCGCTCATCTTGTTAGGGTTCTTCTTGTTCTCTTCGTAGCGAGCCTCAAGAATAGAAAGCAACTTCTCGTCGTCGGTAGTCTTGCGAAGCGTCCACATGATGGCTGCGCTGAAGAACAGGCTGACGAAATAATAGAAGTTAAGTCCGGCAGAGTAGTCGTTGAAGATAAAGAAGAACATGAGAGGCATCAACAGCATCATCCATTTCATCATCTTCATCTGCTCAGCCTGCTGACCTACCATCTGATCTTGTTGCTGACGCATCGTGATCCAAGAGTAGAGCAACTGTGCCGCAACGAACAAGATACATGTCAATGACAAGTGGTCGCCGATAAGCCATAAGTTATTGCTCCACTCAAAGAGAGGGTCGTATGTGCTGAGGTCGTTAATCCAGAGGAAGCTCTCGCCACGCAGCTGAATAGCGTTAGGCACGAAGTTGAACATGGCGATCCAGATAGGCATTTGAATAAGCATTGGCAGACATCCCGACAGCGGGCTTACTCCATATTTAGCGTACTCTGCCATCATTGCTTGTTGCTTCTGCATCTGGTCTTCAGGCTTGTTATATTGCTTTGTAGCCTCTTCGAGTTTCGGTTTCAGCACGCGCATCTTAGCTGAACTCATATAGCTCTTCTTCACCATTGGATAAGTGATGAGCTTCATGAGCATTGTGATAAGGATAAGCACAAGACCCATATTGATGTTCATCTGTGTGAGGAAGTCGAATACATACAGAGTAAACCAGCGGTTGATGATGCGAAACAAAGGCCAGCCTAAGTAAACAAGGCGCTGCATTTCAAGGTCTTTGCCGAAATTGCTTGCAGCGTCGGCTTTCTGCAAAAGGCGGAAGTCGTTAGGGCCATAATAGAAATCCAGCTCTGTAGGAGTCCTTCCTGTAGGGTCGAAGAAAGCTTTCAGCTGAGCATTGTATTGCTTCAAGTAGCCGCTTCCCTTTTCCTGTGGGGTAGAGCTTAGAATGGCATTCTCTGCGAAGTCGTTCTTTGCTATCATCACGGCAGAGAAGAACTGATTTTTGAACGCAACCCAGTCTGTTTTCTCGTCTATAGTCTCTGTCTTGTCAGAAGTCTCGCTTAGCTGATCTGTTCCACCGTCGGTGTAATGATAGGTGAGGGTGGCATAGCGGTTTTCAAAAGAGTAACCTTTCTCCTGCTGCTTGCACTTGTCGCTCCAGTCTACATTCATTGTAGTAGTGTTAGGCGCGAAAAGTCCTGCCATTCCGTTCATCTGCATCTTGGTGTGGAGCATATAGTCCTTGCCGAGAGTATAGCTTATCACGATATTCTTGCCGTTACCTGCGTCGGCTGTAAACGTTGCTGTAGAGTCAGTTACGTTAGTCGGGCTAAAGTAAAGGTCTTGTGTCGCGATGTTAGCTTCTTTGGCAGCGAATGTATAGTTGAGCTGCTGGTCGTTACCTTCAAAAAGAATGATACCGTCCTTGCCAGTGTTGTTGCTCTTATAGCCTTTGATAACGGCTTTCTCTACAGTCGCGCCCTTGGTAGACAATGTAAGTTCCACCTTGTTGTTTCTCAGCACGATGTTCTCAGCTTTGCCCGTAAGAGCGTCGTGAAACAAGGCTGTAGTGTCGGCTAATACCTTCGCTTTGGCTGCTTCCTGCTTTGCCACTGCTGCCTTCTTCTGGTTTTCGGCAATATTCTGTCGAGCCACGGCAGCTATAGAGTCCTGTTTCGCCATGGCAGCCTTTTCTTCCGCAGAAGGCTGGGTGTAGACGCTGAACCCTATCAATACAAGCGCTATCAGGACAAAGCCGGTAATAGTGTTTTTATCCATAAAATAAGTTTATTTCTTTTGATTTTCAATTGCTGTCTTGATGAAGTCCACGAAGAGTGGATGTGGCTTCAAAACGGTGCTCTGATATTCAGGGTGGAACTGTGTGCCGATATACCATTTCAAGCCTGGTATCTCAACGATTTCCACGAGGTCGCTCTCCGGATTCTTGCCCACGCACTTCATGCCGGCCTTCTCATATTCCTGCAAGTAGTCGTTGTTGAACTCATAGCGATGGCGATGACGCTCCTGAATAAATTCTTTCTTATATATATTGAATACTCTTGATTTTCCGTCGAGCTTGCATTCGTAAGCGCCGAGTCGCATTGTGCCGCCCATGTTGGTGATGTTCTTCTGCTCCTCCATGATGTCAATCACGTTGTGAGTAGTCTTTTCGTCAAGCTCACGGCTGTTAGCGTCTTTATATCCCAATACGTTGCGTGCAAACTCGATAACAATCATCTGCATACCGAGGCAGATACCGAAACAAGGCATATCGTTTACGCGTGCATAGTGGGCAGCGATAATCTTGCCTTCCGTTCCGCGCTGTCCGAATCCCGGGCAGATTACGATACCATCCTGACCTTTCAGCTGCTCTGCCACGTTCTCCTCAGTGAGGTTTTCAGAGTTGATGAATGTAATCTTTGTCTTATGGTCGTTGTAAGTGCCTGCCTGTGAAAGACTTTCGCGAATACTCTTATAGGCATCCTGCAAGTCGTATTTGCCCACAAGACCGATGCGCACTTCTTCCTTGGCGTTGTTGCGACGGTCGATAAACTGACGCCACTCACCGAGTGAAGGCTTCTTGTCGATAGGCTCGCCCATCTTTCTTAGGATGGCTGTGTCGAGACCCTGATTCTGCATATTGATTGGCACTTCGTAGATGCTTGGCATATCCTCGCTCTGGATTACGCAGTCGAGATCAACGTTGCAGAAGCCCGCAACCTTTTTAAGTATGCCCTCGTTTAAGTGTTTTTCAGTACGTAGAACGAGCAAGTCAGGCTGAATACCTATGCTCTGCAATTCCTTCACGCTGTGCTGTGTAGGCTTTGTCTTCAGCTCCTGTGCCGCTTTCAAGTAAGGCACGTAGGTGAGGTGAACGCAGCAGGCGCGCTTGCCGAATTCCCATTTCAGCTGTCGGATAGCCTCAAGGAATGGAGTAGACTCGATGTCGCCCACAGTACCGCCGATTTCGGTGATTACAAAGTCGTAGTGATATTTCTGTCCGAGTAGCTTCACGTTGCGCTTTATCTCGTCGGTGATGTGAGGCACCACCTGAATGGTTTTTCCTAAGTAGTCGCCACGGCGTTCCTTGTCGATAACGGCTTTATAGATTCTGCCGGTAGTAAGCGAGTTAGCCTTGGTGGTCTGTATGTCGGTGAAACGCTCATAATGACCTAAGTCGAGGTCGGTTTCCATACCGTCTACCGTGACATAACATTCGCCGTGCTCGTAAGGATTCAGCGTGCCTGGGTCGATGTTGATATAGGGGTCAAACTTCTGTATCGTGATGTTGTAACCTCTGGCCTGTAATAGTTTGCCGATTGAAGATGAAATAATACCTTTACCCAGCGAAGAAACCACACCGCCGGTAACGAAAATGTACTTTGTTTCAGCCACTTCTGTATAAATTTAATGTTTATTTTTTATTTATTTCTTTTCCTGTTTTCGCAAAAAACGTGAATGGAATTTTTGTTGCGTTTTTAATTATATGATAATGTCGTCCTACATTATTATATAATGTGCATCCAAAAATACATCGTGCAAAGATAGCATAAAAAAGCGAAACAAGCAAGCAACTTCCATTTTTTATTGTTACCTTTGCCGACATGAAAGAAATTAACGTTACAAAAATCTCTAAGATACTACTTTTTGCTGTCGTTTTGTCAATACCGTCGTTCGGCATTGCGCAGCGAAGCAGAAATCACAAGTCGTCACGTCGTGAGCAGTCTTTCGTAGCTGCTTACGCTGATTCCCTCGCGCGTTTCCGTGCGCTTCAGGATTCCGCAAATCATGATTTCGTAATGGTAGACGGCGCTTACTCCCGCCTCTTTGTGCCTACCACCTTTTATAATGATATTTCGCGTAGCGTATTCAATATAGGCTCTGGCTATTCTGCCGACAGCCTTTCCCTCAGCTCGCGCATCAACAACGCCTTGCTCCATGTGTATCTACATCGCCCCGACCTCGTGCGCTATGGCGAGTCGCAGCTTAATCTCTCCGACAAGAAGCTTACCAAAGAGCCAAAGGCGATAAAAGTAAATCCCGACATCGTGGAATATGCCGCTCCTAAGGCGGAAGAGCCTGAATATATCCCTGCCAACATCATGGTGGAGCGTCCTAATTTCTGGACCTTCTCAGGCGATTATTATTTACAGTTCCTGCAAAATTATGTTTCCAGCAACTGGTATAAGGGCGGTGAAAGCAACTATTCAATGGTGGGCAACATCACCATGCAATACAATTATAATAATAAGCAGAAAGTGAAGTGGGACAACAAGCTTGAGATGAAGCTCGGCTATCAGACCTCGCGCGGCGACACCGTTCATCGCTTCAAGGCTTCCGAAGACCTTCTTCGCTACACCACAAAGCTCGGTTTGCAGGCTTCAAAGAAATGGTATTACACCATTCAGATGATTGCTTCTACGCAGTTCACCCATGGCTATAAGACCAACGACAGCTATGTTTATTCCGATTTCCTTTCTCCGCTCACCGTCAATCTCTCTGTCGGTATGGATTACAATCTTGAGTGGTTTAAGAAGCGCCTGAAGGGAACGGTACATTTCGCTCCTTTGGCTTACAACTTCAAATATGTGGAGCGTCGCGACCTTGCCAAGAGCTTCGGTCTTGATGAGAACGAGCATTTCCTTCACGATGTGGGTTCCGCTCTCTCTGCCGACCTTTCATGGACATTCAATGATTACGTAAAATGGGACGGTCGCATCTATGCTTACACCACTTATAAGCGTTCGGAAATGGAGTTTGAAAACACATTTACATTCCAGCTCAACCGTTATCTTGCCACAAAGATATTCATCTATCCTCGTTTCGACGACAGCCGTGAGCGCGATTTCCATCATGGCTACTGGGAGTTTAAGGAATACGCCTCTTTCGGTCTTTCTTATTCATTGTAACGTGATAAATATATAGCTCGGCATAATCCCTTTTATGCCCGATGCTGATAAATAATGAATACATTTAGCCTCAATCATTTTGATTGGGGCTATTTTTTTATTTCAAAAAACTATGATTTTCCCATAACTTCCTTTTAATTATGTCCTAAAACAAGGATTTTGTTTAATATACCAAACAAAATCCATGTTTTAACAGTTTTTGTTTGGTATATTAAACAAAAATAGAAACAGCTGCCACTTCCATACTTTTATAATCTTGCCGAAAGAAGCGAAAAACGCAAATGTGGCCATTAATCCTTTTTAACAACGAGGTGAAACTATGTTTATAGTTGTAGCAGATTGTTAATAAGAAAGTGAAACTATGTTTATAGTTGTAGCGGATTGTTAACGGAAAGTGAAACTATGTATATAGTCGTAGCAGATTGTTAATAGATAGTGAAACTATGGTTATAGTTGTAACAGAATGTTAATAAGAAGCTATTTCTACGGCTATAATTGCCATTCGTCTTAAATTTTTCCTGATTTACTTCGCCTTGAATGAAGATTTATTCGTAACTTTGCCTTTAAAATTAAAGGTGGAGAAGCAGATTATTAACATCTTCCTCTGCCGATAACCGTAAAAACGACATAATTAAGCAAACTGCCCACTATATATAATAATGTAGAGGGTGGTGCAGAATAAAAAGAAAAAACTAACAAGACATAAATAAAAGAAAGCGTTTACTTTCCAAGAGTTATTTCCGAAATCGCCAAATTTCAAAGAATACAGCTCTAAGGAAGGTAAACGTCTGCGCCGATATAAGTATTGGTGTGGGCGTTTCCTTCGTAGCTGTATGGGTGTTTGGCGATACCTGGAAATAAGCGAAGGGAGTCCACACCTTTCTTTTTGCCATTTGTCGAAAAGAAAACACATAAATGACATTTGACGACGTATTAAGCAGTTTTCGCAGAGAATCTTTTACAGAAAGAGAAAAAGGCGCAAAGTTTGAAAAACTTATGCTTCATTGGTTTCTTACCGATGCAGCTTATAGCTCTGTTATAAATCAAATATGGCTATGGAATGATTTCCCATATAGAAAGGATTTGGGAGGCAAAGACCTCGGAATAGATTTAGTAGCGCAGACAGAGCAGGGCGAATTTTGGGCAATACAATGTAAATGTTATGACGCAAAAGCAACCATAGACAAATCAAAGGTAGATTCATTTATAAGTACCGCTCATCGGCAATTTCGTGACGACCAATGCAAAACGGCTTCTTTTAGTCGCATGATATGGGTAAGTACGTGTAGCCGTTGGGGAAGTAATGCAGAGGAAACACTTCGTAATCAGGATTTACCTGTTACGGTGATAAGTATGCAGACGCTTCGTGAATCAGCTGTTGATTGGGACAAATTGCTTAGTGGCAAAAATGGTGCTGACGCACAGATTTCTAAAAAGCAACTTCGCGAACATCAGCGTATCGCGCTTGATAAAGCCCATCGCTATTATAAAAACCACGACAGAGGCAAATTGATAATGGCTTGTGGCACAGGTAAAACCTTTACTTCTCTGCGTATAATCGAGCAAGAAACTAAAGGTCATGGACTTGTGCTCTATATGGTGCCAAGTATTGCTTTGCTTGGTCAGGGCTTAAATAATTGGTGTAGTGATGCAAACGAAAAGATAAAAGCTGTCTGTATTTGTTCTGACGCAAGTGCTTCAAAATTCGATGATGACAATGTAAGTCGTGATTATTCTCCTTTCCCTGCATCCACGGATGTAAAATCTATAGTAAGAAATTTGAAGTTTTATCGTAATTTCAAAGATCTTGTTATTGTGTTCAGTACATATCAAAGTATTGATGTCGTTGCACAGGCTCAAAAGCAGTTATTAAAGGAAACGAATGGAGAATTTGGGCAGTTTGACTTTATAGTTTGTGATGAAGCCCATCGCACTACTGGTGCTAAAAGCAAAAATAAGAACGAGAGCAATTTCACCAAAATACACAACGATGAGTATATCTCAGGGCGCAAGCGCTTGTATATGACCGCTACTCCTCGTTATTATAGCGAGAACACAAAGCAGGAGGTAAAGGCTAAAGATATTACTCTTTGGTCGATGGACGACCCTAATATCTATGGTGAAGAGTTTTATCATATAGGCTTCGGCGAAGCTGTAAAGCGTGGATTGCTTACTGATTATAAAGTTTTGGTGCTTACCGTAAGTGAGGATAAACTTTCATCAGATTTGAAAGCGCACATAAAAGATAATGATGAAATTGATACAGATGATCTTGCCAAACTTATCGGATGTATTAATGGACTCAGCAAAAGAATTATAGGCGATGATGGAGCAACCAAGGCAGAAGATCCTGGCATGATGCGTCGTGCTGTAGCTTTTTGTTCTACAATCCGACATTCTAAAAAGAGCAATGGCATTGCGTCTATGGATTTTGCCGATTCTTTCCCCGAAATTTCAGATTATTATAAGAAGCATGAAATAATAGATGCTGAAATAAGAAAAGAAGTCGTAGATGTGGAATGTCGCCATGTGGATGGCGGAATGAATGCCGACAACAGAGCTGAACTTTTGCAATGGCTGAAAGATGATTCTGATAATCCTAATTGCTGTCGTGTGCTGAGTAATGTGCGTTGTCTATCTGAGGGCGTAGATGTGCCTGCTCTTGATGCCGTTATTTTTGTTACGGCAAAAGGAAGCGAGGTAGATGTTGTTCAGTCGGTGGGACGCGTTATGCGCACTTTCCACAAAGGACAGACCGACGAAAAGAAATATGGCTACATCATTATCCCAGTGGTTGTTCCTCCATTAGCAGAGGCTGATAAGGTAATGGATAAAAACGACCGTTTCAAAGTGGTCTGGAGTGTGCTTAATGCCTTGCGCGCACATGATGATAGATTTGAAGCTACGGTAAACAAGATAAATCTTAATAATAAGAAGCCTACACAGATAGTTGTCGGTGGCGTTCCTATGGCTGGCTCGTTTGGTATGCGTCAGGGTGATCCTGGCGTTGATGTAGCTAAGCAGGCTGACATTGATAAGCAAAATCATGAGGAACTACAGCGACAATTGGAATTTCAGTTTAAGACAGAGCAGAAGCAGATTTATGCCAAGCTTGTGGATAAAGTCGGCGACCGCCTGTATTGGGAAAATTGGGCAAAGAAAGTCGGTGATATTGCGAAGAAATTCATATATCGTATTTCTGTGCTTACTAAGGAAGAAAAAGGCAGTGAGGAATTTTCGGAATTTCTGAAAGGACTGCGCCAGAATCTTAATCCAAGCATAAGCGAGGGGCAAGCTGTAGAAATGCTTGCTCAGCACATGATTACTCGTCCTGTCTTTGATGCACTTTTCCAAGATTATCATTTCATCAACAATAATGCCGTTTCTCGCTCCATGCAGCGCATGCTTGACATAATCGACGAGAAAGACGTTGAGAAAGACACAGAGGCATTGGCTGATTTTTATGAAAATATCCGTGCCTATATCGGCGATATTGATAATTTGGCTGGCAAGCAGCAGATTATTAAAACCCTTTACGAGAAATTCTTTAAAGGCGCGTTCCCGCTCACTGTGGAGAAACTGGGTATTGTCTATACTCCCGTGGAGTGTGTGGATTTCATTCTTCATTCAGTGGAATCACTTTTGAATAAAGAGTTTAATTGCAGTCTTACTGATGAGAATGTTCACTTCCTTGACCCCTTTACGGGTACAGGCACTTTTGTCACCCGACTTTTGCAGAGCGGCATAATCAAGAAAGAAGATATGATGCGCAAATATCTTCATGAGATACATTGCAATGAACTCATATTGCTTGCTTATTATATTGCAGATGTGAATATTGAGAGTGTTTTCCATTCTCTAATGAGCCCTCAATCATACACTCCTTATGATGGAATCTGCCTTACCGATACATTCCAAACTACAGAGATTGACGAGCAAGTGATAGATAAAACTTGGTTTCCGGAAAATGCCAAAGGAGTGGAAAAGCAGTTGAAAGCTCCTATTCGTGTTATTTGTAGTAATCCTCCATATTCTGGTGGGCAAAAGTCGGCTAATGATAATGCTCAAAATATGAGTTATCCTAAATTAGATGCTCATATCGGTTCTACTTATGTGGCTGATTCAGAAGCTGGTCTTAATAAATCTACATTTGATACTTATATAAAGGCTTTCCGTTGGGCTTCAGATAGACTGCATAAAAATAAGGAAGGAGGTATTATTGGTTTTATTAGTAATGGTGGATGGATTGACGGTAATGCTCAAGATGGTTTCAGAAAATGTCTTGAAAGAGAATTTTCTTCAATATATGTATTGAATCTTCGTGGTGATCAACGTTCTCGTGGCGAATTAAGTCGAAAAGAAGGAGGAAAAATATTTGGTAGTGGTTCGCGTACTCCTATTGCAATAACATTGCTCGTGGCAAAACCAGATATGCCAAAAGATAATAAGGCAAAGATTTATTATCATGACATTGGCGACTACCTTAGCCGTGAACAAAAGCTTGATTTGGTTAAGCAATTCAAAAGCATTGATACAAATGCTTTTGAATGGGAGGTTTTGCATCCTAATGAGCATGGCGATTGGATTAATCTTCGTAATGAAGGATTTTCTGATTTGATACCTCTTGCTCCTGAAAAGAAATTTGAAAAGGGCGATAATGCTTTCTTTGTTGTTAATGGTCCGGCTATAGCTACAGGTCGTGATTCTTGGGTATATAATTACTCAAATACGTCATTGGTTGAAAATGTAGGCAACATGATTAATAATTATAATCAACAGCGTAAGTCTTATGCAGAATATTTAAAGAATGGTGGTAATAAAGATGTTGCTGATTTCGTTGATGGTAATCCTACAAAGATAAGTTGGACAAGAGCTTTAAGGAATGCGGTTAAAAAGAATAAATCAATTGATTTGAAATGCGAGGAAACAAGAGAAATTGTTTATCGTCCTTATGTTAAGCAAAATATATATTATTCAGATGATTTTGTAGAGAGTCCTGGCCTGCAAAGATATTTCTTTTCAGAGGCGTATAGCGGTAATCTTCAATTATGCGTTTCATGTTATGGTTCAACTAAAGGATTAAGTGTTGGCTTGTCTGATATATTAGCTGATTATCATTGCATAGGAGATACACAGTTATTCCCTCTATATTGGTATGAAGAAGTGAAGAAAACACAGCTTTCTCTTTTTGATACAGAAGCAGATAAAAAGGCAAATTATAAACGTCATGATGGCGTGAGCGACTGGATAATGAATGAAGTGCGCAGTCGCTTGGGCGATAGGACTATAGATAAGGAAACTATATTCTATTATGTCTATGGCTTGCTGCATTCTCCTGATTACAGAGAAACGTTTGCGGTGGATTTGAAGAAGTCCTTGCCTCGTCTGCCAATCATTACAGATAGAGATGCTTTCTTAGATTTCAGCTTGGCAGGGCGCAGGCTTGCTAAATTGCATTTGAATTATGAAACGGCAGAGCCTTTCGATGGCTGCGAAATAGAAGATACCTACACAGGCAATGATGAATTCGCCCACTATCATGTGGATAAGATGAAATTTCCAAAGAAAGGGCAGAAGGATACTATCATTTATAATCCATATATCACGATTCGCAATATTCCGGAAGAAGCATATAAATATGTAGTAAACGGGCAAAGTGCCATCGAATGGATTATGGAGCGTTATGCGGTTACGGTGGATAAGAAGAGCCTTATCAAAAACGATCCTAATGATTGGTGTCGTGAGCATAATAATCCAAGCTATATTTTTGATCTTGTGCTTCGCCTTATAAATGTGAGTATTCAGACAATGAAAATCGTAGGCAAACTGCCAAAACTAAGTTTCAAAGGCAGCGATGTTACGGTGGTGCGTGCGCAGTGTTCTTCAGCAGAGCCGATGGATAAAGGAAACGTTCCTATTGCAGAGAATACGGAAGAAGCAAAAGAAAATGAAATACTCTATTTGCCTGTTACTCAGCAAAACTTTAATGCCATTCTTAGTGGCAAGAAGATAGTGGAGCATAGAGAGATAAAGGAGAGCACGGCAGGAAAATATCTTGCCTCTACACCATCTGGCAATCCTTTGCTTAATCCTGAGAATACGCTTCAAGGCGAACTTTATTATCTTAACGATTATAATAATGGTAATTTCCCATTTATTCCTTTGCGATATAAGCAGCTGCGTTTGGTTGTGGGTTATGCCAAGAATCGTGATGAACTGCTCGTTAATGTGAAGGATATTGTGGTGAGGGCAGAAAATATCAGAGATGGTTTTGCTGATTGGGTGATAGAATATCACTTAGGCGACATAGTAAAGATAAAAAATCGCTAATCTTGTGATTGAAGATTTTGCTCACCTTATGAATGAGATGAGCAAATCAATAGGCTTATAATGTTAATCTCGATAGTCATAATAATGTCTATTGAGATTTTTTTTCATACCTTTTATGAAAGGTATAATTATTCTGCGAATAAAATGATGATATTTCAGAGAAATTTTATAAACGAATGACAAATAAACTTTGTCTATTTTATAGAAAAGTTTTCCAAAATATTTTGTAAATCGTTAAAAAACAAATGGTTAGACTTTTTAACACTATTAAAAGTTATCCAAATATTTTTATTTTAAAAGAAATTATATACCTTTGTAACGCAAAACTTAAGAGAGATTATATTTCTTAATATTATGAGCGTTTTGCATAGAGATCTTTTACTTGATTAATTATAAGAAAGCGGAGTAAGGAACCGCTATAAAAAAAAGATTGTATAGAGAGAACGATACTGTGAGCATAAGGAAAAATACGGAGAAATGTGCTCGTGGCGAGAAAATTCCGATTATGTCTTGGTCGGTATTTTAGTTCTATGAAAAAGGTAACGATTATCCAAGGGATAAGGACACATAAGCAGTGCACGGCGGAAGTGATATTTTGAGGAATTCGTAGCCTTTAGGGGAAATCAAGACAGAGAAACAAAGTCAGCTGCAATTTAAGATGCGCAAAAAAGAATAACTTGCATCTTTGTGGCTTGACTCAATATAAAAATTTAAAGTTGATTCATATGAAGCATTTCATTAATTCAGAACAGAGCTTTGATGCTCTTGATAACAATTGTTTGAAAGATTTGCTCGCAAATTCAGTAAATGCAGCAAATGGATTGGCTGAAAAGCCAGAGTTTAAGACAGTTTTGGATGCTCTTCTTAAGAGCGAAGCCAATTTGGGCGACGCTTTTACCAATAGAGTAGATCCGGAACAGGCAAGGAAGTATAATGAGACCGACGACGTCTGCTATAGTCTCTTCGCTTGTTGCAGAGACATCATAGCTGGTTCAGCAAAGTCGGTGGTGACCACTAAGAAGCTTGCGGCAAAGAATCTTGCGCTTGTGGTGAAAAACAATAAGCCGTCGGTTTCGGGAGATAACGATAGTCAGCGTCGTTCTAAGTATAATACTTTGGCAACGGCGTTTACCGGAGTGAATGCCGCCGACATAGAGGCTCTCGGCTTGACGGAGGAAGCTAATGCCTTTAATGTCAAGACGCAGGAACTATATGCTTTGAATGTTGAGCGCACCAATGATAAGCTCAATAAGTTGAAGCATGTGGATAAGATGAGAGATGAGGCTATTGAGGCTCTTAGAAATTTGTATCGTCGCGTGAATTCATATCAGGATATGAACGACGACAAGAGTGTGAATGAGGTTGCCAGAACGCTTGGAAAGGTGGCTGACGACGCAAAGAGAACAGTGGTGTTGCGTCGCAGCAATGAGTGGCACAAGGGCGAGAAGACTAACGCTGATGATAAGAATAAGGCTGATAAGCTTGTTCCTGATAATAAGGATGACAAGAAGAATGAGCCGGAAGCTAATCAGCAACAGCCTTCTGAACCACAGCAGAAGCAGCCTTCGGATACGCAGAATGAATCGCCTGAGAAGGAGGAGAATAATCAAAGGGAAAATCCTCAGAAGGGTGGTGACACTGTGGCAGACAACGGCAAAGGCTCAGATGAAGGGAAAACTGAGCTGACTCCTGCTCTGTAATCGGCTTTAAGATTGCAACAAGCATTTATAATTAATGAAGCGTGGATTGACGTTGATGTCAGTCCACGCTTTTTAATGCTTCAACTACTGCTTCCACGTCATCATCGGTCATGGTTTGATTGCAAGGCAAGCTGAGTTCTTGGGCGTGGATGTGCTCCGTTATGGGAAGCGAGAGGGAGTGCCATTCGCTGTAGCATTTCTGCTTGTGTGGCGGAATAGGGTAGTGAATCATTGTGCCGATACCTTTCTCTCGCAATATTCGGGCGAGGGAATCTCGCTGTGGCGACAAGATAGGAAAAATGTGATACACATTGTCCGTGTCGTCGGCATGGGGCAGAATGATATTAGGATTGGTGATGTTTTCCAGATAATATCGGGCGATGGCCTTGCGGCGTGAGTTGTCCTCATCAAGATAGCGCAGCTTTACGCTGAGCACGGCAGCTTGCAACTCGTCGATGCGTGAGTTTTTGCCTTTGTATGGGAACACATATTTCTCGTCAGAACCATAATTGGCTAAGGCTCTGCACATTGCTGCAAGCTGATCGTCATTGGTGGTGATCGCGCCTGCATCGCCAAGTGCACCTAAATTCTTTCCGGGATAGAAACTATGGGCTGCTGCATCGCCTAAGCTGCCGGTGTGCTTTGTGGATTTATGGTGCGTGGCTTCGGCTGATAGTCTGTTATCTGTGAAAGTAAAAGTGCAGCCATGAGCCTGTGCATTGTCTTCAATGAGTTTTAAGTTATATTTCTTGCATAGTGCGCCAATCTTGCTCGTGTAGGCGCATCTGCCATACAGATGTACTATCATTATGGCGCGTGTGCGTGGGGTGATGGCTTGCTCTATAAGGCTGTCGTTTATTTGCAGCGTGTTGATGTCTGGCTCAATGAGGATGGGCTTGAGATTGTTTTCCGTTATCGACAGAATACTCGCTATATATGTGTTGGCAGGCACTATCACTTCGTCGCCGTCATTTAGTATGCCCATCTCTTTGTAGGCACGGAGAATGATTGTGAGAGCGTCGAGACCATTGCCCACACCGATGCAATGGCGCGAGCCGATATAATTGGCGTAGTCGTTTTCAAATTGTGCCGTAGCTTTGCCTTTGAGATACCAACCGCTGTCTACAACATTGTTGATGGCTGCCTTTATCTCGTCGGCGTGCATAGCCGTGATGGCTTTCAGGTTGAGATATTCTATCATATTAAAATGTTGGGAATGATTGGTTTGTGGATTATAAATCCCACATATAATGGTCGTAGCAAACGCCTCTGCCTCCAAAGCCTTCTTTCTGGAAAATAAGGGAGTTGTTTAAGAGTTGTCCGTTTTGCTCCGTGGATTTGCCGAAATCAAAATATTCTTTATCGGCAAAAATATCACTATTGATAAGATAATCGAATAGGGCATCTAAAGCTCCGATGCGCTTGCCCTCTTCCGAGGCAGAGATATATTGCGTGTGGACTACATTTTTCATTACGAAAACTACGCTTCCTCCCATGGTTTTATCGTCTTTATATGCCATGTATAGCTTTATCTCGCGTGGAAATCTATGGGCAAGAAGATAGATTTCATCAAGTGAATGAACAGGATGAACGTTGTATTTGGAATAAAGATTATTATTGAGAATATTCCAAAAGGTTGTATAGTCGTCGCTTTGGCGTATCTCAATTCCGTTTTTATGTGCCTTATTAACACATCGGCGACGAAGCTCGGAAAATCTGATTTTATTTTTAAGAAATATAGTGGAAGATATTTCTCGCGCTATAATTCGGGCATGGCAGATATTGGTCAGCGCATAGAGATCTTCTTCGGCAGGGATGGAATGATATATCCATGGCGTGGGTTTGTAGATGATATGTTTGAAATCACGGGTTTTCAAATACTCGTTCATTTCCTGAAATAGAGTGAGCGTAGTTCCTGCTTTTGCCTTGGAGTTTAGGATAAGTCCGCCGTAAGTAAGTCCTTGATGACTATATAAAGTGTCGCCTTGCTTGTTGGCAGGAAGAACGGCATGAAGAGAGCCTTTAAGATAAAACATTAATGAATAATCATTAAATCTATCTCGGTGGTAATCCATGTAATTACGATTGAAAAGAAAGGTGCCGTTCTTTGAATTTTCTACAAATTCATTCCATTCTTGTTCTTTATCTTCGGTGTAAGGTCTTATTTCAAACATTGACTTAAAAATTCATCGTAATCTCTTATGTAGTCTTCTTCCTCAAAAGGCTCGGATGCAAGCACAAGGCAGACAGCGCCCGATGAATAGTCGTCAAGGGTGCGCCATGTCATTGTGTCTACAAGCAGGGCTTGCCATGGATGATTGAGCAGATAAGTTTTCTTCTCATGTCCGTTGGAAAGATTAACGGAGAAACTGCCACTGACGGCGATAATTAATTCTTTGCATTTTTTATGAGCATGACCACCGCGCGATTCTCCTCCCGGCACATCATACACCCAGTAAGCACGAGCAATGGCGAAGGGCACTTTGTCATTGCCCTCCGCCACTGTAAGATTTCCTCTTGGATCAACAATTTTAGGTAGTTCGATAATTTCTCCTAACATTGTGCTTTATTTTATAATCGTGTCGGCAAGACGCTTTGCTTTGTCGCGCAGAGCATCCATGTCGCTTCCGTTCTCGCCATAGCATAACACTACGCCCATGCGACGGTTTACGTGCTGATCAGGCTTGCCGAAAATGCGAATGCGAGTGTGGTCTTCCTTTAATGCGTCGATGAGATTATATTCCGGTTCGTGGTCAGCGTCTTCCTTAGCTAAAACTACTGCGCTGCAACCATAATGTTCCAGATGTATGCCGGCGATAGGCAATCCCATTACGGCACGGAAATGAAGCTCAAATTCGCTTAGATTGGTGGTGTGGCCGAGTGTTACCATACCAGTGTCGTGCGGACGTGGACTCAACTCAGAGAAGATTACTTCTTTGTCTTTCGTAAGGAAGAACTCTACACCCCAAATGCCATAACCGGTGAGCGCTTTAGTTACTTTGTCTGCCATGTCTTCTGCCTTGCGCAAAGCGTCGTCGGGCATCTGGAATGGTTGCCAGCTCTCACGATAGTCGCCGCTCTTCTGCACATGTCCGATAGGTGGGCAGAAAAGGGTAGGGCCGTTTTTCTGAGTGACGGTAAGAAGGGTAAACTCGCTCTGGAAATGAATAAATTCCTCTACGATGATTTCTTTTACATCGCCTCGTGCTCCTTCCATCGCAGCGTCAAACGCTGTTTTGAGGTCGTCGGCACTTTTCACCACGCTCTGACCATGACCTGATGATGACATCAATGGCTTTACCACGCATGGGAAGCCAATCTTGCTGGCAGCTTCCTGCATCTCCGCAAATGTCTTGGCATAGAAATATTTAGCGGTGCGCAAGCCTAATTCCTTGGCAGCGAGGTCGCGAATGGCCTTGCGGTTCATGGTGTAGTTCACGGCACGTGCGCTTGGCACTACCTGTATGCCTTCCTTTTCAAATTCAAACAGTTTTTCTGTGCGGATGGCTTCAATCTCTGGCACGATAATGTCGGGATTGTGTTTGCGTACTGCTTTTTCCAAAGCGTCGCCATCGAGCATTGAGAAGATTTCTCTTTCGTCGGCTACTTGCATGGCCGGCGCGTTGTCGTAACGATCGCATGCGATGACATACTGGCCCGCGCGTTTAGCGGCAATAGTGAATTCTTTGCCTAATTCGCCTGAGCCGAGGAGCATGATTTTTTTCATTCTTGAGGGGAATTTTTTTGATTTATAATTTAGTAATTAATGTTTCGGGGCAATATTATGTTAATCTCTATTTTTAGATTAACTGTTTCATCATCTGCCATTCCGGAGTGATGGCGAGTGTGCGCAGGGCTTTGTCGATTACGCTTCGCATCACTTCGGGGGAAATTCTTCGCTTATAGGCGAGGTCTTCCAATGATGTGACGGGAGTGTCGAACAAACCGTAATATTGTTTGAGCACATTCTCGGTGTCGTAGGCGAGCAGATGGAGCAAATGCTCTGTGTAATGCTCCATGCGCTCGCTCACGCTTTTGGGATTTTTCCCAAGTGTGATGAGATATTCTTGTAGTTCTGATTCTAAATCGGTCATAATATGCAAAATTCAAATCAGAAAAAATTCTAATTCCTAATTGCGGATGTTGGCTTATCTGTTGCCATACATCTGCTCGTAGTATTTGGTGTAATCACCGCTCGTTACGTCTTTAATCCAAGCTTGATTTTCCAAATTCCACTTTATTGTCTTTACTATGCCGTCGGCAAACTTGGTTTCTGGATACCAGCCAAGCTCGTTCTTAATCTTTGTAGGGTCTATGGCATAGCGTTGGTCATGTCCGAGGCGGTCGGTGACGAATGTGATAAGGTCTTCGTTTATCCAGTCAATGGCAATCTCACCATCAGCGCCGATTTCTTGCTTCTTCAATATCTTACGCAAATTCTTGTCGGCAGCCATCATGTCGTGAATGGTCTTGATAGTAAGCTTCACGATGTCGATGTTCTTCATCTCATTGTGTCCGCCTACGTTGTAAACTTCGCCGTCCTTACCCTCACGCACAACCATGTCGATAGCCTTGCAATGGTCTTCTACATAAAGCCAGTCGCGCACATTTGTGCCCTGACCATATACAGGTAGCTTCTTGCCTTCCAAGATGTTGTTGATAATCAGCGGAATGAGTTTTTCTGGGAAATGATAAGGGCCGTAGTTGTTAGAGCAACGTGTAATTGTGATAGGCATGTGGTAAGTGTCGTGATAAGCCTTTACAAACATATCGGCACTTGTCTTTGACGCGCTATATGGGCTGTGTGGGCAAAGTGGAGTTTCCTCGGTGAAGAATCCTTCTGCTCCAAGTGAGCCATACACTTCGTCGGTACTTACTTGATGATAACGCTTTCCCTCTTTCCATGTAGGATAACCTTTCTCGTCTTTGCCGTTTACCCATGCGCGGCGAGCAGCGTCGAGAAGGTTTTGTGTGCCGAGGATATTAACCGAAAGGAAAAGTTGAGGGTCTTCAATAGAGCGGTCTACATGGCTTTCTGCTGCAAAGTTTACTACATAGTCGATGTCGTTTTCAGCAAAAAGTTTGTCAGCAAGTTCTCTGTCGCGGATGTCGCCCTTTACAAAGAAGCAACGCTTGTTGTCGATATCTTCTTTTATTGTGCCTAAGTTGCCTGCGTAGGTGAGTGCGTCGAGCACAATAATCTTAATGTCTTCGTTCTTGTATTTCTTGTTGAGCAGGTATTTTATGAAATTTGAGCCGATGAAGCCTGCCGCACCGGTAACAAGATAAGTTTTCATGTATATTTTATTATTTATATGTTATGTTCTGATTTAATGAAAAATGCTTGTTTTGAAATGATATGTTATGCTTAATCTTTCAAAGTAATAACGTCGCAGTCGGTGAATTTATTGCCTTCTATTGTCAATCTTACGATGGTTCTTTCCTTTTGCCATCCCGATTGTCCTGCTGCGCCTGGATTTATATGAAGCAAATTAAGCGTTTTGTCGTATTTCACTTTTAGAATATGTGAATGACCGCTGATGAAAAGTTGTGGCGGTGAAGCGTAAATCATGCCCTGAATGCTTCTGTCGTAATTGCCTGGATAGCCGCCAATGTGTTTCATCAATACGTCTACGTCTTCACATTTGAAACGCAATATTTCTCTGTATCTTAGGCGAAGATCACCGCCATCGATATTGCCGCATACAGCTCTGAATGGGCGAAAATCCTCAAAGCGGTCGGCTATCTCTGTCGTGCCGATGTCGCCTGCATGCCATATCTCATCGCATGGCTCAAAGTATTTCAGATATTTGTTGTCCCAATAGCCATGAGTATCACTTATAATGCCGATTTTCTTCATTTTCGCCTTACATTATATATTGCACTTCCTGCAAACCTTTGATTTCTTTCAATGCGTCGATTACCACTTGCACTTCATTCTGATCGTGCACACGCAGTTCTATCGTTCCGTCGAATATGCCTTCATCGCTGTTTATAGTTATGCGATGAATGTTGAGCGACAACTGAGCTGAGATTACTTTTGATACGTCCATGAGCATGCCTTTTCTGTCGATACCTTTGATTTCTATCGTGGCATCAAAGAACAGGCGGTTGTGCATATCCCATTTCGCGTCAAGAATTCTGTTGCCGTAGCTACTTTTCAGCTTGTTGGCAACGGTGCATACTCGCTTGTGAATTTCAATATGGTTGTTGTTGTCTATAAAGCCTAAGATGTCGTCGCCAGGTATTGGGTGGCAGCATGAAGGGAACACAAATGAGTTGATGTTGTTTTCCGTTATGATAATAGGTTTCTTCTTGTTGAAACCCTTATCCACTACATACAATTCACCGGCAGGAGCGATTATTTCCTGTGATTCGTCGTCATCTGTTTTCTTCTTGTTGCTTCCTATGAAAGGCACATATCTTAACCAGCTGTTGTTGCTTGACTGCTTCTTTTTATCATTGCTGTTGGTGAGCAAATCGTTAATATCCTTATCGGTCATGATAAGCGAACGATTGCCCAACGCAAGGAATAGCTCGTCGTGTTTTTGATAGCCTTGTTTTCTGCAAAGACGGTCGAGGAGTGGAGTAGTCATGTCGGCATTTTTCTTCTTTAGAAGTTCTGACAATATAGCCTCTCCTTTTGCCTGTGCCTCGCGATTGTCTCTGCGGATTATAGCCATGATTTTGCTCTTGGCTTTGGCTGTGGAAACAAACTTTATCCATGATGGCTGCACATGCTGCGCCTTAGAGGTGATAATCTCCACCTGATCGCCGCTCTTTAGTCTATGACTTAGCGGAACAAGTTTGTGGTTCACCTTCGCGCCTATGCAGTGACTGCCTAAGAATGTGTGTATTTCAAACGCGAAATCTAATGCTGTGCATCCTGTCGGCATCGTTATGATGTCGCCTTTAGGAGTGAACACGAATATTTCAGAAGCGAAAAGATTTAGCTTTATAGCGTCGAGGAAGTCCATCGCGTCTGGCTGTGGGTCGTCAAGGATTTCCTTTATCGTTCTTAGCCAGTCGCCGAGTTCTCCTTCGTCTTCACTGTATTCGCCACCTCCATCTTTATATTTCCAGTGAGCGGCAAATCCTTGCTCCGCGATTTCGTCCATGCGTGATGAGCGTATCTGCACTTCTATCCATCTGCCTTTCTTGCTCATCAGTGTAACGTGCAATGCCTGATAGCCATTTGCCTTAGGATGATTGAGCCAGTCGCGCAGACGATCAGGATGAGATTTATATATCTTGCTGATAGCTACATATATGCGGAAACATTCGTTAATCTCCTGTTCTTTTTCCTGTGGATTGAAGATTATGCGAACGGCAAGGATGTCGTATATCTCATCAAAGGTGACGTGTTTTGTCTGCATCTTATTCCATATAGAATAAGGACTCTTCACGCGCGCCTTTATCTTATATTTCACTCCCATCGCGTCAAGAGATTCGCGTATAGGAGCGGTAAATTCATCAAAAAGAATGTCGCGTTGCTCTTTGCTCATCGACAATTTCTGAGTGATATTGCGATATTCTTCAGGATGTTCAAATCTGAAGCTGAGATCTTCAAGCTCTGTCTTTATCTTGTTTAATCCCAGACGGTTGGCAAGAGGGGCGTAGATATATAGTGTTTCGCCTGCAATCTTATATTGCTTGTTAGCCGGCTGTGATTCCAACGTACGCATATTGTGCAGACGGTCGCATATTTTTATAAGGATTACGCGGATGTCATCGCTCATGGTGAGCAGTAGTTTTTTGAAGTTTTCTGCCTGAGCCGATGCTTTATCTCCGAAAATACCGCCTGAAATCTTTGTCAGTCCATCAACAATCTGCGCAATCTTAGAGCCGAAGATATTTTCTATGTCTTCTACTGTGTAGTCAGTATCTTCCACTACATCATGAAGAAGAGCCGAACATATACTCGTAGAGCCTAATCCCATTTCTTCGCACGCTATCTGTGCTACTGCAATAGGGTGCATGATATATGGCTCGCCCGAAAGACGTTTCACGCCTTTATGGGCTTGTCTTGCAAAGTTGAAGGCTTTTTCTATTATATCAACCTTCTTTCTGTGTCTTGATGCGAGGTAGCAGTTGAGTAGGTGATGGAAAGCATCGTCCACCATTTTGTTCTCAACCTGTTCCTTGTTCATCTCCTCTTCTGTAGCCATAGTCTTATTGATTTTTAGGGATGTTGTTTTTATTTTACGCGTATCTTCTTTCCGGCGCGAATGCTTGAACCGCTAATCTTGTTAAGTTTCTTAAGTTTCTTAACTGTTGTGTGGTTGCGCTCCGCGATTTCAGAAAGAGTGTCGCCCTCACGTATGCTTACGCTCTTTGAGCGTTCTTTTTTCTTACTCTTCTTGCTGCTCTTTTTGCTTGAGCTTTTCTTGCTGCGTGAAGGTGTGTAAGATGGCGTTTCATCATTCACTTCCACTTCTTTGCGCTTGCTAAGCAAATCGTCTGTATTGTAAGCATAAATAGAGTCTTCCTCATCAATGAACTTGTTGATTAAAGTAGCTGGCAGACGCAATACCGATGGCTTGTTGTTGCCGTTTACTATTGAACGTCTGTACTGAGGGTTGAGTTCCGCAAGTCTGCTTTCATCTATGCCCAACACATGAGCTATCTGAGCGAAGTGAACATCTCTGTTTACCATTACGGTATCAGTCTTTGCTGGTAAGTCCGTCAGCATAGGGCAGATGTTATGCTCGCAATAATAGTTCATTATGTAGTTGGCGGCGATGAATGCAGGCACATATCCTCTTGTTTCTTTTGGCAGATATGGGTATATCTTCCAATAATCTTTCTCGCCGTTTGAGCGGTGTATCGCTCTGTTTATCTTGTCAGGACCGCAGTTGTAAGCCGCGATTACGAGATTCCAGTCACCGAATATTTTATACAAGTCGCTTAGATAGTGAGCGGCAGCATAAGATGATTTCACAGGATCTCTGCGCTCATCAAGCAAAGAGTTTACCTCAAGTCCATATCTCTTTCCTGTGCCAATCATAAATTGCCACAGGCCTGTCGCACCAACTCTTGATACTGCATTAGGATTGAGTCCTGACTCTATTACAGGAAGATACTTCAATTCGAGTGGCAAACCATAGCTTTCAAGCGCTTGCTCAAAGATAGGAATAAAGAAATTGGATGAACCCAACATCACGCTTACCTTGCGACGCAGATGACCGCTATATTTGTCGATGAACTTCTGTACTACATCGTTATATGGCATCTCTATTACTGTCGGCATTCTGCTTAGTCGCTCCTTGTATACGCTTGGTTCATATACAGGGTTGATGTCAGGCATCGTGCAGCTCGTGTCTGGACGCAGATATGTCTTTATATGATAGAGGTGCAACAAACTGTCTACATCTGTTTCCATTCCCGAAGGCAGCTGTATGGTTTCCTCTTTTCCGTTGTAGTCTTTTACTGTAATTTCTTCCTCGTTTACTTGTGCCTGTGCCGAATAAGCAAAGGCTATAATCATTGCTGCTAATATCGTATTTCTTTTCATATCTTGTCTTCTCTATCTTCTCTTTCCGCGGAAAGAAAAGTTCACACATATATTTTTTCTAAATCGACTTGTTATACTATTTGTTGTTTATTTTAAAGTTCTATATATTATCAATGCTTAAAAGTTCAAACTGCATTGTAATCCTATTGCGTTTGCATCGAGGGGATTGCGATGCTGTTTGTCGTTGATTACGGCTGGCGCTACATGCAAGCTCAAGTCTTTTGAAATGTCAAATTCTGACAATGAAGCATCTACATACGCGTCAATCACCGATAGGGCATAGACTGCTACAAGCGAGAAGAAACTTAAATCACGCCAACGGCGGTATCTGTCCTTACGCTTGCGAAACAATTCTTGGTATCTTGCCATATTTGTGTTGTCAATCTTCTTTCCAAGATGAAGGAATTGGTCGTAGCTATGCGTGTTGGGGTCGTCATCCATTATGTCTATATAGGCTTGCGAATAGTCATGATACATCTGATTGTTCCATCTCATGGCGTAAGCACAGCCTACCATTCCACCATATATTATAGGCAGTTTCCAATATTTTCTGTTGTATATCTGACCAGCGCCTGGCAAAACCAATGCAAGCCACAATGCGCGCTTCGGTTCTGGTTTCCATGTGTTCCAGTCACGTTTCTTGTGCTTATCGGTTATGCTGTCTGTCGCTGTTGTCGTAGAGTCTTGAGCTTCGGTCTGTTGTTTTATCGCGTCGAATGAAATCTTTTCTGTCGCAATCGCGCCCATCGCCTTCATCAGGCTGTCGGCATTTATCGTGTCGTTGGTTTCCTGCTGTTTCCTTGGAGTAGGCATTACCTTTGACCTTTTCTGCATCTCTACACTGCCTTTCGGTGTTACGTTTTGCGCGTTTACCGCGACAGGCATACATGCCAGCATCAAACCGATAAACTTACTGTTTATGTATCTTGTTGTTGTCACAATCTCTTTTCTTATTCTGCTTTCATCTTATCGAATACCGCCATTATATGTTCTAATTCCTCTTCGTTTGAAAAAGGAATACTTATCTTGCCCTTGCCTTTCGCAGAGCATGATAATTGGACTTTTGTATTCAGAAATCTGGAGAGTTTTTCCTTTAACATCTTGAATTCCTCAGGCAACTGAGTCTTCGCCATGATGGTCTTCTTGGCGGTCTGTATGTCTTCGCCGTTTTTCAGCTGCTGTGCCATTTCCTCAACTTTGCGTACAGAATAACCATTTTTAACCACTTCGTTGAAAAGCTTTAGTTGCAGCGATGGACTATCTATGGCAAGAAGCGCGCGGGCATGCCCCATGTCTATTTCCTTCTTTTGTAATGCCATCTGCACCTGTGCTGGCAATCTCAATAGTCTGAGGTAGTTGGTTATGGCAGTGCGGCTTTTGCCTACACGTTCCGAAACTTTTTCCTGTGTCATTCCGCTCTTTTCCATCAGCTGTTCGTATGCGAGAGCTATTTCTATGGCGTTGAGGTCTTCTCGCTGAATGTTTTCCACGAGAGCCATCTCCATGATGTTTTCATCGTCTACTGTTCTGATGTAGGCAGGTATGGTCTGTAGTCCTGCTAATTTCGATGCTCTCCACCTACGTTCACCTGCTATAATCTCAAATCTGTTGGAAGAGAGCTGACGTAAGGTTATTGGCTGAATAATGCCTATTTCCTTTATGCTGTTAGCCAATTCCTGCAACGCCTCTTGGTCAAAATCGTGACGAGGCTGATTTGGATTGGCTTCGATTTCATCAAGAGAAATTTCGTTTATGCTGGAGCTGCCTTGCGTTCTCACCGGTTCGGTTGAAATCAGCGCGTCAAGACCGCGACCGAGGGCATTTCCTTTGCCCGACATGTTATATTTCTTATGTACTGCCATTATTCGTTTTTGTTGATTATTTCCTTGGCAAGAGCCAAATGATTTTTTGCGCCTGTAGAGTCTGCGTCGTATAGGATTACAGGCAATCCGTGACTTGGGCTTTCGCTGAGTTTGACATTTCGTTGTATCACTGTCTTGAAAACCAATTCCTGGAAGTGTCTTTTCACTTCATCGTAAATCTGGTTGGCAAGGCGCAGACGACTGTCGTACATCGTGAGCAGAAATCCCTCAATCTCCAACTTTGTGTTGAGACGACTTTTGATAATCTTTATCGTGTTTAATAATTTGCTGATACCTTCAAGCGCGAAATATTCGCATTGCACAGGGATAATCACGGAATCGGCAGCGGTAAGCGCGTTCACTGTGATAAGTCCGAGCGAAGGGCTACAGTCAATGAAGATATAGTCATAATCATTACGGATAGGCTCAAGTAATTGCTTAATCACTTTTTCTCTGTTGTCGAGATTAAGCATTTCTATCTCTGCGCCCACCAAGTCAATGTGGCTCGGTATAATGTCGAGTCCGTTAATGTCGGTGGTGTAGATGGCTTCTCTCACGTCGGCGTGATCGATTATGCATTCATAGAGGGAGCAGTCCACTTCCTTAATGTCTACTCCTAATCCGCTTGATGCGTTTGCTTGTGGGTCGGCATCGACAACGAGCACAGTCTTCTCAAGCGTAGCGAGAGAAGCTGCTAAGTTGATTGTTGTCGTGGTTTTGCCCACTCCGCCTTTTTGATTAGCTAAGGCAATGATTTTTCCCATATCTTCTTAGTAATTATCGGTCTTTTCTTTTATTGTTTTTCCTATCATGGATTTTAACCACGATAATAGATTGCAAAGATACTTATTTTATGCGAGAAATGTATATTTTAAACCTTTTTTCGTACTTTTGCACAGAAATATTTAGATAAAATATAAGAAAATATGAACAAACCAGTTATATTAATATCCAATGATGATGGGTATCACGCAAAGGGAATAAAGAGCCTTGTTGATATGGTGAAAGATTTAGGTGAAGTAATCGTATGCTCGCCTGAATCAGCCCGTTCTGGCTTTTCATGCGCTTTTTCAGCCGTAGATTATCTTCGCTTGAAACGTCGTCATAATATGGGCGATACCGAGGTTTGGTCTTGTACTGGCACGCCTGTAGATTGCGTAAAACTTGCTCTTGATAAGTTGTGCGACGGTCGTTGGCCTTCGTTGGTAATTGGTGGTATCAATCACGGTGACAATTCTACAGTCAATTCTCACTATTCCGGTACAATGGGTGTCGCAATGGAGGGTTGCATGAAATATATTCCGAGTATAGCATTTTCTTTGTGCGATGCTTCTGAGAACGCTGATTTCGAACCTCTTCGCGGGTATGTGCGCAAGATTGTGAAAAATGTGCTTGAAAATGGTTTGCCTAAAGGCACATGTCTTAATGTAAATTTCCCGAAAGCACAGACTTTCAAAGGGGTGCGTGCGTGCCGAATGACTTACGGACAGTGGGTGAAGGAAGTGGAAACAATGCAACATCCTCGTGGATATGAATATTATTGGATGGTGGGACATTACCGCAACGACGAGGTTGATGCTGAGGATACCGACCAGTGGGCAATCAACCACGGATATGTGGCAATCACTCCTACGACGATGGATGTGACCGATTATAAATTTCTTGAAAATATGAAGTCGGAAGACTTTGATGTTTAATTGATAAAATTTTTACTTCAATGAAGTATTATCTCATTGTCGGCGAAGCTTCTGGCGATTTGCATGCTTCGCGTCTTATGCGCTCCTTAAAGAAGGAGGATGCCGACGCTGAATTCAGATTTTTCGGCGGCGACTTGATGTCGGCTGAGGGCGGCACTCGCGTTAAGCATTATCGTGAGCTTGCTTACATGGGTTTCGTGCCTGTGCTGCTGCATCTGCGCACCATATTCAGAAATATGGCGATGTGTAAACACGACATTGTGGAGTGGCATCCCGACGTAGTGATACTCGTTGATTATCCTGGCTTTAATCTTGACATTGCCAAGTATGTTCATGCTCGCACGGATATTCCTGTTTATTATTACATTTCTCCTAAGATTTGGGCATGGAAGGAATGGCGAGTGAAGAGCATACGCCGAGATGTGGATAAGATGTTTTCTATCCTTCCGTTTGAGGTGCCGTTTTATGAGCAGAAGCATGGCTACAAGATAAACTACGTGGGCAATCCTACTGCCGACGAGGTGACAGATTTCCTTGCGGAATATAAAGAAAATTATGATGACTTCTGCTCGCGCAACGGTCTTGATTCTTCTAAAAAGACAATTGCTCTTCTCGCCGGAAGCAGAAAGCAGGAGATAAAGGATAATCTGCCTGCTATGATTGAGGCTGCAAGTCGCTATCCTGATTATCAGATGGTGCTGGCAGGCGCGCCTTCCATAGATGATGATTACTATGCTAAGTATGTGGGCGATGCAGATGTGAAAATCGTGCATGGCGACACTTATCCGCTTCTTGCTCATTCAGTGGCGGCTCTCGTCACGAGCGGTACGGCTACGCTTGAAACGGCATTGTTTGATGTTCCTCAAGTGGTTTGTTATGAAACGCCTGTGCCAAGCCTTATCCGCTTTGCTTTCAATCATATTATTAAGGTGAAATACATCTCACTTGTAAATCTTATTGCCGATGGTGAAATAGTGCAGGAACTTCTTGCCGACCGTTTTTCTGTGGATAACATCACGGCAGAACTTGGCAAAATTCTCCCGGGAGGAAGCGAGCGCGACAAAATGCTTGAAGGATATGCCGAAGTGCATCGTCGTATAGGCGAGACAGGTGCGCCCGACAAGGCTGCAAGCCTTATTGTTGAGTCATTGAAAGATAAGGGAACGCGTGGCTGATATTGCGTGTCTTAAAGTGTTAGTAAACAAATAGGGGCGCAAAAATGCGCCCCTATTTGTTTACTGCATATTGAATTTCTTTCTTATAAATTCAGCGATATATTTTTCCGTTTCTTCCATTCCGAGGATTGACGAGTTTACGCATAAGTCGTAAGACGAAGCGTGTCCCCATTTTTTTCCTGTGTAGTAGTTGTAGTATGTGGCGCGCTGTTCCTCGCCGTTGTTTATCAGTTTGCGAGCTGTGGCGCGGTCGCAGTTGTGTCGCTCACACATTCTCTGTATGCGCTGATCCATGTCGGCGGTTATGAATACGCTCACCATGTTTTTCTCGTCGCGCAGAATGTAGTCGGCACATCTTCCCACAAATACGCATGCTTCGTTTTCCTCGGCAGCCTTGCGTATGGCGTCGCTCTGAAACTGAAACAGACTCTCCTGAGAAAATTTGTTGTTATAGAAATTATTGTCGCTCACAAAAGGCATGTGCAGATGAAACATCTGCTTGAAAAATCCCTTCTGCTCATCGTTCTGCTCAAAGAATTTCTCGCTGAATCCACTCTCCTTTGCTGCAAGGTTGAGCAGTTCTCTGTCGTAGAACTTGCATCCGAAGTCTTCGGCAAGTTTCTTAGCTATAATCAGTCCGCCGCTACCTATCTGGCGACCTATGTTAATTATTAGTCTCATGTTCTGCTATATGTCGTTTAAATTTTCTCATATATTTTATCATCATCCATGCAGCCACTATGGCAGCTATGGAGTCGGATATAGGCATTGCATACCACACGCCGTCTACGCCCATTATCGGAGGCAGTATTATAAGCAGCGGAAGCAAGAAAGTGAGCTGTCGGGAGAGTGAAAGGAATATACTGATTTTTGCCTTTCCTATGCTCTGGAAGAAGTTGGAAACCACCATCTGATAACCAATGATAGGGAATACAAGCATATCCAGACGGATACCTCTTATCGACATCTTTATCAATGTAGGGTCGGTGGTGAAAAGGCGTGCGCAATAGTAGGGTAGGAACTGTGCTATAAGCCATCCTATCGTCATTATTACCGTAGCGAAAATCACGCTAAGTTTCATCACTTGCATAAGTCTGTCATATTTTGTCGCTCCATAGTTGTAGCCGGCGATAGGTTGCATACCTTGGTTTATACCCATCACAAACATCGCGAATATCGTTGCCACTTTGTTGGCAATGCCGTATGCACCTACCGCGAGGTCGCCGCCGTAGGTTACAAATCCCTGGTTGATGAATATCACAACCACACAGGCGCAGGCATTCATGGCAAAAGGTGAAACGCCTATTCCCAAAATGTTTTCCACCAAAACTTTCTTTAGGCGGTATATTCCTTTTTTAAGGTGCAGCAATTCTTTTTTGTTGCTCATTATCTTAAACTGCCACACCAATGCTGTCATCTGTGAGAGTATAGTCGCGTATGCTGCGCCTCTTATTCCGAAATGAAAAGTGTAGATAAACAGTGGGTCGAGAATGGTGTTGAGCACCACTGTGAATATCGTGGCATACATGGCTATCCGTGGTTTGCTTGCAGCCCTTAGTATGGCATTCATGCCGAAATACAGATGAGTAAACACGTTACCCCATAAGATTACCTCCATGTAGTCGCGTGCGTAGGGCAGGGTAGAGTCGCTTGCTCCGAAGAAGCGCAAAATGTCGTCAAGGAAAAGAATTCCTACCACGGTTATCATTACGCCCACAATAATGTTGAGCGTCACGGAGTTGCCAAGTATGTTTTGTGCTGTTTTATAGTCTTTTTGTCCCAACTTCACGGAAATGAATGTCGAGGCTCCCACTCCTATGGCAGCGCCGAATGCCGCTGAGAGGTTCATGAAAGGGAATGTAATGGCAAGACCCGATATGGCCAGAGGGCCAACGCCCTGACCTATAAATATAGAGTCTACCATGTTGTAGAGCGACGATGCCATCATCGCCACAATAGCAGGCAAGGCATATTGCATAAGCAACGCCCCTACTGGTTTTGTTCCTAATTCTAATGTAGCTTGTTTATTGTCCATCAATTGCAAATTTAGCAAAAATAGTTATTGTGTATATCCCGAATGTGTAGAAAATTTGATTTATAATTGCTTAAATGAATTTCGCGAGAAGCAAATGTGAAAACCATCCTATGAACTTTTTCCATGTAGAGCGATTCTTGTCCCATGTTTCTTCTGTCAGTAAATAGCTGTCATTTTTCTGTCTGGCAAAAAGTTCATCAAGTTGTCTTGTCGTGCATTTGTCTATTATCACGGCGTTCTCCTCATAGTCCCATCTTAGGCTTCGCGCGTTGAGATTGGCAGAACCTACAGTGCATAGCTTGCCGTCCACCATTATTATCTTTGTGTGGTGAAATCCTTTCGTGTAAAGCCAGATGTTGCATCCCGATTTCATCAGCCTGTGGGCGTTGTAAAATCCACAATCTGGTGTAAGTGGAATATCATTTTTTATAGACAGCAGAATATTTACTTTTACGCCTCTTTTTACAGCATTTTTCAGAGCTTTTATTATGCCGTGAGTTGGCACGAAATAAGGCGTTATGAGGTTTATGCTGTCTTTTGCGCTGTTTATCGCGTCAATATAGAATTGTCTTATTATTTTGTTTGATGTACGTGGCTCTCTGTTGATTATTCCCACCGTCTTTTTGTAGGCTGTGGCTGTAGTGTCGGGCTTTAGTCCGTGGAAATAGTCGGCAGGCTTATGTCCTCTGAAATATTTCGCTCCGTGCAGCTCCTGCCCAGTCACCTTTTTCCATGCCTTTATGAATATGTTTTGTAGCGTATTTACTTCGTCGCCATCTATTCGGCAGTGCATATCGTGCCAAGAGCCCACGAGTTCATTACCTTTTATATAATAGTCTGCCACGTTCATTCCGCCAGTATAAGCTATCTGTCCGTCAATTATAACAATCTTGCGATGATCTCTTGCGAACACATGATTCACCCATGGAAAGCGTATCGGGTCGAATTTATATATTTCTATTCCTCTGCTTCTTATCTTTTTCAAGTGTTTCAGTTTGAGCGGACGGTTGTTTGATGCGTTTCCAAAAGCGTCGAACAGCGCTCTCACTTCCACGCCTTCGGCAGCTTTTTCCTCCAGAATGGCGAAAAGTTCGCGTGCTATGGAGTCGTTTCTAAAATTGAAATATTCCAGATGCACGCTACTCTTTGCCTGTTTTATGGCTTTGAATAAATCGTCGAATTTTTCCTGACCGCTCATCAACAGCGTCACGGAGTTATTGCTTGAGAATTTTACTCCTTGCTTTTTCAGACTGCTCACTACCAATGAGTCCGCAGTCTGTGCTTTCAGTGAGAAGCAGTTGATTATCAGTAATGTGTATAATATGAGTTTTTTCATTAATATGTTGCTCCGCGTTTTTATTTCAGTCTGCGAAGGTACTACAAAAATGCGAAACAAACAATTTTTTAGATGTCCATTATTTTCCAGTCTGTGATATTGCGAGTCTTTGAAGAGAAGTTTATTCCCACTTTAGTAATAGGTAGATTTTCCATGACGAAACGCTCATGATATTGTTTTAAATCAATCTGTGTCATTGCTCCGTCAGCGCTTTTGTCTATCTTTAATTCCCAAATGTATAATCTGCCGTTGGCTTTCATCACCATGTCTACACGACCTTTAGGCGTGCGTACTTCCACGTCTACATACATGCCAAGAAGCGAGAAGATTACATAGAACAAAGACTGATAATGTCCTTCATAATCAGTGTTATCTGTGTATGGAATAGTGCCGAGAAATGTCTGTATCAGCGTAAGTGCCTTATCCAAATCATCATGACGAATGGCGTCATACATATATGCGACCGTTGTCATTGTTTCATCCTTTCGCTGAGGTTTTACATAATTTGGCAACAACGATTCCATCAGCCCTATACGCACTTCTTTGTTTGGAATGCGCAAAGTATACAATCTTAATATCTTGTCATAATCCTCGATTGTGATATATCCGCTTTGATAGAGCAATGGCAATATTGATGTCATTGTTTCCGTAGGCGCGTCAAAAGCAGAAGATAGCGCACGGTTGTTATCAATATTCTCTACGTCAATTTTGAATTTTCGTAGCTCCTTAATTAAAAATGTAGGAGTTCCAGAACCGAACCAATATGGATTTATACTTTTGTCTTGTAGTGCCTGAAGCAAGCTGAAAGGATTATAAATGTCTGATGATGGCCATGTGAAATGATAGCCGTCATAATTCTCCTTTAATATTTGCCTTACTTCCTCATTCGTTATGCCGTTCTCCTTAGCGAATTCCGAGATAGGCTCTGAAAGCTGAGAGGTTATTTCCTCTTCTGATATACCGCAGATAGCGGCATATTCAGGCATCATACTTATATTTTTCAGATTGTTGAGTTCCGAGAATATACTCAACTGAGAAAACTTTGTTATACCAGTAAGAAAAACGAAACGCAGATATTGGTCGCAAGCCTTTAGCGGACTGTAAAAGTTACGCATAATCTGGCGTAGTGTTTTTAATTGCTCAGCGTCGTCGAGCACATCAAGCAGCGGAGCGTCATATTCATCAATGAGGACTACAACTTTTTTGCCATATTTCGTATAGCATGAATTGATGATATTTGTTAAGCGTAAATTCTCGTCATCTGCATTCTTTTCTACCCCAAATTTATTCTCCAAATTCGCCAATTGATATGAAAGCGCAGAGTGCAATTCTTCCTCTTTCTTGTATTTCGCGACGCTCATATCAAAATGCAGCACAGGGTATTCTGTCCAGTCCTTTTCCAGATTGTCTATCTCCAATCCTTTGAACAAGTCTTTCTTACCTTCAAAATAACTTTCAAAAGTAGATGTGAGTAAAGATTTTCCGAATCGTCTTGGGCGACTCAGAAAAATGTATTTATAATCTTTAGCCAATTCATATACATATTTTGTTTTGTCTATATATATGTATTGTCCTTCAATTATATTTGAAAAAGTCTGTATTCCAATTGGATATCTTGTATTTCCCATCTTTGCTACATTTAATTGCCACAAAGTTAATACTATTTTTTGAATGAGCAACATCTATCTTATTATCTTTCAATCTGGGCATAATATTTTTGTAAGAATAAATGGAGATAATGTCAATGTATATGGAGGAGGCAATATGGCAGTTGGGGATTATTATTGTTATTCAACAACAGGACAAGCATATGTCGTTAGCGCTGCTAACCTTGCAGCAGCAAAAGCTGAAGGAATTACCCCTATAGCAGTTGTCATTTCTTTAAATCCAAGTCAAAATGATAAGAATCATGGTTGGAAACATGGTTATGGAGTAAGTTTGAAAGCAGTTTTTGATAACAAGGCATGGGCTGTTGAAGAAAAATTATATCAATCATCTTCACATAGGTTTACTCTTCCTGAAGATGGTTTTAAAGATGTAGATGGATACGAAGGTACGCATTATATTACAGATAATAATGTTTATTCTGCAGCTACACATCCTGCATTTTTTGCAGCAATTAATTTTGACGTACCTGCACCTACTACATCTTCAGGATGGTATTTACCTGCACCAGGACAAACCTATCAAATGTTGCTAGCATGTGGTACAGGTGATTATACAACAGCTTCTTATAAAAATGAAGCAGGTGATTATGGTTGGCAAAATAATACATATGCACAAGCTTTCTATAGAAACATGGGTACATTTTTAAGTTCTGCAGGAGAAGGCTATTATACAGCATGGCCAGAAGATCGTACTGTTAGAACATGGACATGTGTTGAAAAAAACGAAGCAAAATCTATCGGTTTTGAAACTTATGGTGCTCAGATATGGTTTTGGAATGCAGACGACTCAAAAACACTGTCAAACACATTCTATACGCGCCCATTTATTTCGTTCTAAGTTTGAATAAATACATGAGGGTGTGCCATTTGAACACACCCTCTCTTGTATGTTAATAATATAATATCGCTATTCTTTTATTTGCTTGCATCCTCAAAATGCAATTGAAGATCGCACCCAAATTGCCGCTGTCTTCTTAGCCGGCCAATTATCATACATATATAAATGTGTATCTGAATCAAAATCTACAGAAGTAGCATTTTCATCATTCCACTCAGATGAAATCCAATAATGACAGCCAATTTCAATAAGATCATAATTTCCATCTCCTGTCTTTTTGAAATAGCTATTAATATTGTCTGCCGCTGTTTTGGCCATTCCATTCCATATCAATTGTGTTTCATTAACAATAGATAAGCCATTAGGTTCCATACCTCCCAAAGTTATAAAGATTTGATACCATTGCCCACTTGATGCCATAAACCACCCACTACTTGTTTTGGGGTATATAACTGGGTATTCTACGCATTTTATAAATGCAGGGTAATTTGCTCTTGTCGATTTTCCATAAATATCAAGTGTTTCGGTATATCCGTCCATGTTTTGTAGATATAAATTATAGATAGAAACCTCACTATATGGTGGATATTGGTGTTGATGATCATTGCCAGATCCTGTGGTTCTATATGCAAATCTATTACCTTTTCCTGCTGCCTCTTTTAATGCCAAAGCATAACCATTTTTGAAACCGAGTGCTTTGTCTATGCTTGAAGTTGTAGTACAAAAAATTACAGCAATTGGATTTATTCCTTTTCCTTTTGCTGTAGTCAAGTTTGCGGCATTAACGACATACGCTTGACCATTTGCTGCCATTGAATAATAGTCACCTACTGCAATACTTGACCCTGTGAATATACTCAATTTACTCGCAGATAATTTTACAGAAATATTATGCCCAGATTGAAAGATAATAAAGCAAATATTGTGTATTAAAAAAATATTAGTATCTTTGTGTAACACTATATAAAACAAGATGAACAAAGTAAGATATATAAATCTGTGTATCGTTGAGTTTGGAAAGAAATTCCGAATGTCGGCACAAATGGCATATAATTATCTAAGACAGTATAAAGGACTTGAATTCTTAGATAAATGCTATGAAGCAGAACATCAATTGTCTTTGAGTGAAGCCTTAAGCGATCTTAAAGTTTATTGCAGACGTAACGGAGGGTCTATATAATGATTTTATATCACGGTACAAACGTTGATTTCCGTAAGATAGATTTGAAGAAATGCCGTCCAAACAAAGATTTTGGACAAGGCTTCTATTTGACGGATATTAGAAAGCAGGCTCAGGAAATGGCAATTAGACGATGCGAGTTTGCCAAAGAGGGCACGCCAATTGTATTAAAGTATGAATTCGACGATACATTGTTTTCTTCTGAAAAATTCAACGTAAAGATATTCAATGAAGTATCTGTTGAGTGGGCGGAATTTATACTAAAGAACAGAAAGGCGCGTGGCAAAAAGATGCATGGTTATGATATTGTTATCGGTCCTGTTGCCGATGATGGCGTGGTTTACCAATTAAACCTATATATGCAGCATATTATAACAATGGAAAGTCTTGTGAAAGAACTGACTTACAAGAAACTTAATCGTCAATTCTTTTTCGGAACGGAGCGTGCCATTAAATATTTGAAAAGGATATGAAACTAACAAAGAATCAATTGCAATTCATAATCAACAATGACGTTGAGCAGATAGTATTATATCTGCGACAAGATTATGGCTATTCAATTATTGATGCTTTCGGTTGTATATATAATTCAGAAATATATCAAAAGCTAACCGATACAAACACAGGACTTTATTTACAAAGTCCCGATTATATTTATGATTATCTGAAAGAAGAGATTAAATAAGAGAAACGCTTTTATTATGTATTCGTGTTTTGATTGCGTAATCCTTAACGAAAATTACAGTAAAACATCATATTTTGTTTATAAAGCGAAACATCGCGAAGTATTTTATACTTTTAGCATAGATAGTGTCGTTAACTATATTGTAGGAAAGGATAATCCAAATTTTGTAAATATCTTAATGGAATTTGGTATTGCTATTCAAACCTTACAAGATAAACCATCTAAATTCAAAGAATAATATCCATTATTAATGCATTATGTGTTTGAAAGAAAAAACAATCATATATCACTTTTTTATATATGTAGCTCTGAAAGTTATATCATTTCAGAGCCACATAATATTTTATAAAAGTATACTACTATAGATTCGTTATATTTTAATTTGTAACCGCTCTTATTGAAAAGCCATTATCATGCCACGTTCGTCCGTCAAATGTTGCCGCCGCTTGAGTCGGGCATTGTAAGTAGTCTTGAGTGAAGAGCATTCCTGCCAAATCCACTTTAGTATTATGACCATATGCTAATGCCTCTTGGTATGTATTAGTATTTGCATACCATCCAAGTGTATTCCACTTATTATGTATGTTCATATTCCAGTTTCCTATTCCTGCGGCAGGTAAGAACAAAGCATTGCCATTTATCTTACTTGTAAACAAAAATCCATTAATTAGATTCGTACCGCCAGGAATTAGAGTATTTCCATTGTTTGACGTATTAAATGTTATTCCATCTTTATTGTATATCGTAATCCATGTACATACACAGTTATCAATCAGTTCTCTCATTTGTGCTGGTGTCGGCAACGTCCAACCAGGCCAAGACTCAGTCGGAGTATCTCGATTAAGCATATCTCCATATTCCAAATAGCTTGTAGCTCCGTCATTCATTGTGGCCCATTTTACGCTTAATCCCATATCTGTATAAGCATGCCCACGATACGTACCAGAAGTAACAACGCCATCTCTTACAGAAACATTGCAGCTATAACTTTTCCCGCTTTCAATATTGCAATTTACTTTTGCTGTAAAAATTGCTTGATTTAATAGAACTTGTATTTGTTCAAGTTTTTGGCCAGGTATAAGACTTGCGACATAAGTATTTGCTCCAGACTTATACATTGTTATTTGTCCTTTTTGTCCTGCTGTATTTGCTGTCAAAGTTTCATTATTAATAGAGAAGATACCATTCAGACAGAAATTTGTTGTTCCGCATTTTACTTTTATCGTATTTGCATCACTCAAATAATTTGGCATCGTAAGTTGAATTGTCAGCTTTGCAGTCTTGTGTGAAAACGAATTTAATTCTTGCTGATCTGCAGTTACGTTTTTTCTTGAAGAAAATAACAAATCACTTGCTTGGTAGTTGTTAAGTATTGATTGATCTGATTTTACAGAAAATGAAGTTAAAGCAGAAGTCGTTTTGGGGTACCATGCTTGTATTGAATGAGTTCTCACATCTGTGAAATAATATGGATTAGAAGAAGACATACTTCCATTTATATTCGTTATGTTATAATCATATAACATGTTGTCGATATATACGGAAATTTGTTCATTACCATCCCATGTATTATCAACAGACGCTCTAGTGTTATTTGTCGTCAAAGAATCAATGCTTATGATAACATTGTCCTTTGAATATTGGTCTTTTGAAATTCTAGTCTCAGGCATACTTCCAATTGAAGCTTTGAATTGAGACTCTACATAGATATTTCCTTCGTTATTATCATCATTATTACATGAAATAAAAACAAAGAACATGAAGACTGTAATAGTCTTCAAAAACTTATAAAAAAATGGATTGTATCTCATACTATTTGTTCTTTAAATTTTATAGAAAAAGAAACAGCCACTTGTATTTCTAAATTTATTCTTTGAAGAAACCATTTAGAAATATAAATGATAAAATCAAGTAAGGAAAATCTTTATTACCTCCGATTTATTTCTAACAGAAATATTATGCCCATAATCGGACTAAAATAGGATAATAAAATAAGCACTTATCGGTCGCTCTATATACAAAAAACTGCATCAAGAAAAACGATGTTAATCCTTGATGCAGTTTTAAAATTTATGCTATGTTTTTAGTCTTATCGTAGAAGTGCCATAAATATTGCCAAGCTTACAATATCAAGCAAGAAATAAATAACTTAACCCCAAAGCAAGAGCCTTAGCAAGCTAACAATGCAAGAAATCGCCAAATTCTATCATAAAAGGTGCTTACTTATCACCATTACAAATGCGGAATGATGCAGAATTTTAGTTAAAGAAATTCCAACTCAATCCGAATCTTAGTATGCGGTCATTCAACACATAATGAGGGGTGAAGAAATAGTTCTTGTCGCCCATGCCAGAATTTACATGGCTCATCATGATGAAGAAACGAGTGTGCTTCAAATGGAAGTTAGCATACACATTGATGAGCGGATAATTGCCCACCTCTGTCTTCGTCTCATTTCCCTGCACGGCATACATTCCAATGCCAGGCACATAATCAGGCGCAGCATATTTGGTGAAATAACGCATATCACCACCAAACTCACATTTGAGCACATGGGCAATCTTAAATCTGAGATACAGATTGGTGTACACATTAAAATCTGGCACAGGGATAACATCCTGCTTCGTGCTTTTCTGATAAGTGAGAATAGTTTCCCAGTTTAACGGACCGAGCTTCACGTCCTGACTTATTGAGGCGGTGAGCAATGTTATCGCGCTGCTGCTCTGATTTACGTTCACCCTGTTGTTAGATCTGCCATAAGAGTCGCCCGAATTGGTGATGTCGTAAGAATTAGAGAAATATGCGTAATTCTTTAGCTCGTCGAACGCGAAGCGAAGAGTGGTCTTCGTCTTCTGATAAAGGAAAAGCCCCTCTAAGCGAGTGTGATATATGGCGTCCATACTACTGTTGTCCCACCAATAATGTTTTGCGTGGAAATGACGATAATAGAATGATGGGTTATCTCTGTGGATAAATCCATTGGCAGCGAGCGTAACAGTGTCGCCAAACAATCGGAAATTGAGGTCTGCCGTAGCGTCAATGCGGAATTGACCAGCGTCCTCGCCTGTGAGCCATGTCTCGGCAGTGGCATTGAAATGAAGCATAGAGCCTTGCGTCTTTGAAATCTGCGCTCCTATGCTGATATTGTTTTCTTTATATGAAGCCGTGCCGCCTACAGAGTCGGGCAAATTGAAATTGCGCAGCTCATGAGTGATAAAGCCTTTCAATCCAGCCTTTGCCCATTTGTTGAAACCCTCAAGCAGAGATATTGCGAATGTGTTTTGCAGACGATAGTGGCGAGTCTTATCGTATATAGAATCTCCGCCAAACTTGCTAAATGTATTGTAAGTGTCGGCATAGTAATTCTCAGGAGTTTCGTAAGCCTGATATATGCGTCTGTAGTTGTCAAATCTTACGGTGTGGATAAAACTCGTTACAGGCACATACTCCGTTTTCAGCCACGAAGTGTCCTCCTTTGCTTTCTCTTCCTTTGCCAACAAGCTGTCAGCCATGGCGTTATCGCTAATGGCGATGCGCTCATTCTTCTTTCCGTCGGCAGTAGGCTCTACGCCTGCTATCTTAGCGTCTTTAGGTCGTCCACCATAAGTCACGACTTCCTTTTTCTTGCCTTTCGCGTCAGTATCTCTGCCTTGTTGCCTTGCCTTGTTGGCAGCCTCCTGGTGAGCTTTCTTCTCAGCATTTTCCTTTTCGGAAGCCATGGCAAATTTGCGCGCCTTTATTTCCTCCTCGGTCATCTTCACCTTGCGACGGAAACCAAGGCTATATCTATGGTTGAAATAAATGTGCTGATTATCATTTCTATTCCAGTTCTTTTCCAATACAGTAGGAATTTCATCCGTATTGAAATCATCATCAAAATGCTCAGGATTTGTGATGTAGAGGTCGTTGGTGATACCGCCGTTCTCCGCAACTTTCTGATGATTGGTAGACATCAGCAGATGCGCCTGATAGCGTTCGCCGAGATAAGAGCCATACATCGTGTAATCAAAAAGCGACGTGTTCTGATTGCTGTAATAACCCCTGCCATACATATAGTCGAACTTGAAGCCGAGACCAATTCTCTTGCCGGCATTCACTCCGAACAGAGCTTTCAATCTGTCTTCACCATTAGTCTTGTCGCCTGCCGTGTGGTAAGTGAGGTTGGTGAAAGGAGAAAGCGTGTTTGTGAAATGGAATTTCTCCACAGGAGTGATAAAAAATCCCTCATATGGCTGCGTGAATATAAACTGATCGGTCGATGTAGGTCGGTCAATGAATATTCTGCTTATGCGTGGCGCGCCGAGGTTTCCCGTAGCATTATATTCTCCATACTTTCCTGTGGTGAAAATCGTGTTCATAAAGCCGTGCGACAAAGTGTCGGGCGCTGCCATTATGCGGTCGCCGAAGCGTGGGTCTATCGTCCACACCTTTATTCCGATAGGTATCTCCTTGTCAGAGCCTAACGAGTCGGCAAGCGTCTTTTTATTTCTTTTTGATATGTTGCCCTCCTCATCCATTTGGTTGAATGAGTCCTGGCTTTGAATAGTGTTTTGAGCTGTTGCCGCCACGAAAGGAGCACACAGCAACATCAGAAAAAAAAATATCTGTTTCAATTTCTTAAAAGTTTCCTATGAATTTTTTCTTTTTTATGCACGATTTTTTTAGTGCATAATTCTCAAAATCGTTTCCGCAAACTTGAGAATGATAGCGAAGATAAGAATCACCGTGCCAACCGTTTCGCTTTGCAGCAGATACACCGCCACGCCTATCACCGCCAAGACGATAAAAACGAGATTGAGCACATTTCTTATCACCAAGAAGCGATTAGAGCCATACACCACTTCCTCCATCTTTTCTCTTGCCTCACGAATTTCCTTCACGTCTTTCGCGTAATTATTGCCCTCTCTCTGCATCTTTGGCAACTCCATCGGGCTATTGTCCTTCTCTTTCATATAAAAAATAAAATATATGTGGGAAATTATGCTTTCTTCAACGCCTTCTCCAAGTCGCCGAATATCTGCTTCACTCTGTCAATAGTGCCGATTCTAAACTTTGCCGACAATTTCACGAGCTTATTCTTTTTCTTGTTGAGCGCATTCCTATCGCTTATCCAGTCTTCCGCAGTAATCTTCAGCTCCGTGGCGCGGCCCTCATCGTAGAGATAGTTTATTCTGCCCACTGTAGCATTTAAATGCCCGTCCTTGCAGTTTACTATCATCACATAGCGGAACTCCGATCTGTCGAGCGTTATCACATTGTGCTTAAACTCCATCCACTCGTTGCACACGGCAATGATAGAATGCTCCTTCTTGTTTACGAGCGCGATGTGGCTTTCCCCATTCGGCTTCTGTCGGCTGCCCTGAGTCAATGTATCAAGATACTGATACGCCCCATCATATATCTGCTGAGCCGTCATTCCCGAAAGGTCAATATCACGGGTGAACACAATTTTGCCGTCCACTTCAGGCACAGCTCCCGCAAGATAAGGGCTAAGATCCGGTTTATAAGTTTCAGCTATCTTCTTGTTTTCAACAACCTTCACTTCCTCCTGTTGCTGCTTCTGTGTGGGGAGTTCCCATTCGCTTTGGGCGTATGAAGCCATTGGCAGCAAAGCTATCGCTGCAATCAGTATCTTTTTCATTATTTATAGAGTATATCTTTATGGTTTAAAATCTGTATAAACGTTTTCTCCACGCAAAAATAATAAAATATGAGTTACTATTTACTTTTTAATCAAAATTTAACGTAAAACGCCCTTGCCATTCCGTGCCCAAACGCGATTTGAAAACAGAGCCGCCATGACACAAAGAAAAACAAAATGATGAAAATTTTCTGAAATCTTGGCAATTTATTCTGTGTGATGTGCTTATATTTGTGGCGTAGTTGGTGCAATTACATAGCCTGCGCGCTTTGTGAAAATCGGCTGGCAGAGGAGTATGAACAAACAGGTTGCGCCGTTTTAAAAACTACAATTTGGCTATAAACTATAAAATTTTGTGAAGTTATGAAACATAATAGAATTATTATCCTGGCAGCCACTGCTATGGCCTTTGCTGGGTGCTCTTCGACAGACGACCTCGAAGGTCAAAGCGGAAAGGAGCTAAAATTTACTAGTGACATCAGTGCCATAACCCCGGTAAAAATGGAAACAAGAGCATCTGTTCTTGCTACCAGTCCCGACATTGAGGCTATGACTCTTGCAGAGAAGGACACTATTCTCCCTGAAAATCAAATTCTTACTCGTACTGATTCGTGGAGTGCGCGTAGCACTTCAGACGTTGCTGTGCAGATAGGTGGAGGCAATGTTTATAAATACACTGTTGATAATAATGGTGTATTAAGTTCTTCTTCTACCTATTATTTCACGTCTTTGAGCGATCAAACTGTTGCTGCATGGTTTCCATACAGTGCAGCTTTCTCACAGTTTTCTGTAAAAGGCGATCAGCGCACACTTGCTAACTATAATGCAAGTGATTTGTTGTATGCTACTTGCACTGTTAATCAGAACAGTACGGGGAACGATTTGACGTTTGCGCACAAGACAGCCAAAATCATTGTAAACGTAACTGTAGAGAATGCTAATTACCTCCTCAATAGCACAATCAATAGTGTTACACTTTCTGGCGTAAATCTTACTGGAAGTTTTAGCAATGGTACACTGACCGCAACAAACACTACAGGTACGGTACAGATGTACAATTCTTCAGCTAGTACCGTAACAGGTACTACAGCCGCTGCAACTTTCGAGGCGTGTGTTGCTCCAAAGTCATCAACAGGAGATATTACCGTAACAGTAAATGTAGGTGGAACAAACTACACTGGAACTCTCTCTGGAGGCAAGAATTTAAGAGCAGGTTATGGGCATAATATTTCTGTAAGAATAAATGGAGATAATGTCAATGTATATGGAGGTGGAACAAATATTTCTATTGGTGATTTTTATTCTTTAGCAAATAACGGACAAGCAGTTGTTGTAAAACCCAATGATTTGTCATTAGCAAAATCCAAGGGAATAACTCCTGTAGCTTTAGTATTTTCTACGAATACCTCTACAAAAGATAAACAAAAAGGATGGAATCATGGATACGCTGTTGCATTAAAGAATGCAAGTGAGGGAGAACAATGGAGTACATTAGGTTCAACATTGATAATGTCTATACAATACCCATATTCTGAATACGAAAGTGCCTTTACTGATTATGATGGCTATTCTGAAACGCATAGAGTAACTGATTATAGTACGTACACACCAGACAATTGTCCTGCCTTTTTTGCAGCAGTCGCATATGCTGTTCCTGTACCAAAGGCTTCTTCTGGATGGTTTTTAATGTCTGTCGGACAATGGCATCATTTAATTACTGTGTTAGGAAAAGGAATTGAACCATATGAATTTAATGTATATGGACAAGATATATTCTTAAATAGCACTTCCAATGAAAAAACAATTGATGAGAATATAAATAGTTATCTGTCGAAGACGGACGACTATCAAGAAATAGGGGGACGTGATCAATACTATTGGTCAAGCACAGAGGCTTATGATTCTAGTCCAATTCATATACATTTATACAATCACCAACATGTATGTGTATTGGGAACAAATCCTAACACAAAAACAGACAAATATGCAATACGTTGTGCCGTCGCTTTTTAATATAAAACACTACTGTCCCGTTAAAGTGAGCTAATCGTTCTTTGAAATCGCTGAAATAGAGTCTTTTATGAGCAGTTCTCGGAGGCAACGGACTTGAATTTGTAACTTTGCGGCCCAAAAGCAAGGCTACGTATGTTCATAGATAAGTTTGTTTTCTCCCAATTGACAGCATTCATTGCTAGGTCCTGATAACGGAAAATACACACGAGGACCTGCGAGAGCTGTAATTAGTTTTTAGTAAAAAACAGATGATATTAAAGTAATATCCCCGAAAGTTTTGGGACATCTTTCGGGGATAACTATAATGTATTATCTCATTACACTACTATATAATTTTAACACTTCATTTGCTGTTAGTATCTTGTCATAAATTCTTCCTATAACAAATCTTCCTGCAAAACCATTATCGCTTTCAGGAGTTATACCTCCAGCTTGATCTGCGCCTATACCAATTAAATATTCAGAAGCATTGGGAAAACGAAAATTGCCAGAGCAATTATTATTAGTACCTTCTAATACTCCATTTAAATAAAGCAAAAGTTTTCCGTTAGGTTTATCCCAGACACCAACAATATGATAATATTTATCTGGACTCAAAGAAGATGTTGAACCTGCAATACGATATTGATCATTTATAAAAAATACGGCATGAGCTTTTGCACCACTAACTCTTAAGCAAGCGCCACCATTTTCTATTCCTCCAAAAAACTTCTGATCTTGCCCATTTTGTTGAGCAACAGCTTTTATCACGCATTCTATAGAAAAGCCATCTTTCATCTTATCTTGAAAAGTTTCATATGAAGTATAAGTAAAATAGCAATAAGATCCTACTGTTGAAATATTATTAAAAACCGCTTCGTATCGTTTGAAAGTGGGGTTCCATTCTACTTGTGGATTATTATATGTCAATGTCCAATTAGATGTTGAGTTATCACTTGCTGTACCATTTTGTGCAAAGACTACATCAAGCATATCTGCTACAGGTAAAGTTGCGGTTAATTTTACAGAAATATTATGCCCAGATTGAAAGATAATA